>JAYUUB010000276.1:0-58487 GCA_043755175.1 Polyangiaceae bacterium
CGAAAGGTTTGACGGCAGAGCAGAGCGGAGCGTGTGGAGGCTCGCCATTTTGGCGGTGAGTCTCGCTTCTCGGACCGGTCGGCGATGCGGGGTTGGGCAGCCTCTTGTCTGTCACAGGCGGTGGCGCATGACGATCGGGGAGCGAGCTCAGGCCTGGGGCTTCCCCATGCGGATGGCGTAGACGCCCTTGCCGGTCGCGATCGTCGAGCTCTCGTGGGACGGGTGGAACAGGCGGACGTCGGCGACCCCCACGGCCTTGCCTGCGCGGACGAGGGTCGCGTGTGCTCTAAGAGCCTCTTGTTTGCCCGGGCGGAGGTAATCGACGCGCAGATCGATGGTCGAGACACTGGCCCGGTCGTCTTCGAGGGCACTCCAGACCGCGAAGCCTCCCGCGGTGTCGGCGAGCATGCTGATGACACCTCCGTGAATCGCCTTCTTCATCGGGTCGCCGATGAGCTCGTCGCGGTAGGGGATCTCGAAAAGAATGTCGCCCTTTTCTATCGAGAGTGCCGTGAGGCCGATGAACTTGTTGAAGGGGATCCACTCTTCGGCGAGCTGTTTCAATACCTGGGGCGTCATCGCTGCTCGACGTAGCCCCGCGCTTTCACGAGAGCAACGCGTCACGCGCGGCGAGAGCACGATCGAGCAACAATCGTTCGTGCACGCCAATCCGAATTCATCGCGATTTGCTGCGCTGCTCGTGGGTTTGGCGAGGCACAGCCGAACTGTCACCCATACGCGCGGTGGTACTCGTGTCGCGTGCGTGCTAGAGCGCCGCCGCCATGTCCATGCAGCTCCGCAACATCGCCATCGTCGCCCACGTCGACCATGGCAAGACCACCCTCGTCGATCACATGCTCCGCCAAGCGGGCACTTTCCGCGTCAACGAGGCAGTCGTCGATCGCGTGATGGATTCGAACGATCTCGAGCGTGAGCGCGGAATCACCATTCTCGCGAAGAACACGAGTGTCGTCTGGAAGGGCACCAAGATCAACGTCGTCGACACACCAGGCCACTCCGATTTCGGTGGCGAGGTCGAACGTACGCTGATGATGGCCGACGGAGCGCTGCTCCTCGTCGACGCCGCCGAAGGGCCCTTGCCCCAGACCCGCTTCGTCCTTTCGAAGTGTCTCGAGCTGGGCTTTCCGGTCATCGTGGTCATCAACAAGATCGACCGCGCCGATGCCCGCCCCGACGAGGTCTTGAACGAAGTGTTCGACCTCTTTTGCGACCTCCAAGCGAGCGACGCGCAGACCGACTTCGCCGTGGTCTATTCGGTCGGCAAGCTCGGCCAGGCCAAGAAGAAAATGGAAGACGAGATGACCGACCTCGTTCCGCTCTTCGAGACCATCCTCGAGCGCATTCCCGCTCCCGTCGGCGATCCCGAGGGCTCGCTCCAGCTCATCGTCTGCAACACGACCCACGACGAATACGTCGGCAAGCTCGCCGTCGGCCGGTTGAAGCGCGGTCGCATCAGCGTCAACGACGACATCCTGGTACTCGGCGACGGAACGCAGACCAAGGCCAGCATCAAGCAGCTGTTCGTCTTCGAAGGACTTCGCCGCGTCCCTGCACAGACGGCAGAGGCAGGCGAAATCGTCGCACTCGCAGGCATCGAAGACGTGGTCATCGGCGACACGATCACCGACAAGACCGCCCCCGAGGCCCTCCCACGAATCGTGGTCGAAGAGCCCACCATCAAGATGCGTCTCGGCGTGAACAGCTCGCCCTTCGCAGGCAAGTGCAAGGAGAGCAAGTACCTCACGAGCCGACACATCAAGGAGCGCCTCGAGAAAGAGGCACTCAAGAACCTCGCCATCCGCATCGAGGCGACCGACTCGCCCGACACCTTCGTCGTGCTCGGCCGCGGTGAGCTTCAGCTCGCCATCCTCGTCGAGACCATGCGTCGCGAAGGATACGAGGTGCAGCTCGGTAACCCCGAGGTCGTCACCAAAGAGATCGATGGCGCGGTGTTCGAGCCCGTCGAGCGCGTGGTGGTCGACGCTCCCGAGGCGTACATCGGCATCGTCACCGAGCGTCTCGGAACGCGCCGTGGTCGCCTCGAGAAGATGCAGAACCCCGGGTTCGGGCGCGCTCGTCTCGAGTATGTCGTTCCGTCGCGCGGCCTCATCGGCTTCCGAAGCGAGTTTCTGACCGCGACGCGCGGCATGGGCCTCCTCAACACTTTGTTCGACGGTTGGGCCCCTTGGGGCGGTCCGATGATCAAGCGCCCCAACGGCGCCATCGTCGCCGACCGTCAGGGCGCCACCACACCCTATGCGATGCACCATCTGCAGCCACGCGGTCAGTTCTTCCTGATCCCGGGAACCATGGTTTACGAGGGGATGATCGTCGGCGAGCACAACCGCCCCAACGACACCGACGTCAACGTCGTTCGCGAGAAGAAGCTCTCGAACGTTCGCAACCACGGCAAAGACGAGAACGTCATGCTCGCTTCGCCCCGGCTCCTCACCATCGAGACGGCCATGGAATGGATCGACGCCGATGAGCTCGTCGAGGTCACGCCCGATACGGTCCGTGTCCGTAAGCGAGTCCTCGAAATCAACAAGCGTGACCGCCGCTTGGACGCGATCGAGCAGATGCAAGCGGTCGATTGAGCGACGATTGAACGATGCGAAAGGGTCGAGCCTGGGTGCTCGGCCCTTTTTTCGTTCGTCGACGCCCGACTGAGCCGGCGGCAGCTCGCGACCTCAACCCGCCGTGGCGAAATCGATCAGCGCTTGTGCGACCGCAGCCGAGAACGCCCGACGGGTCTCTTCCTGCTCCCACAGCATCGCCTCACGAGGGTCGAGCGCATGATGTGTCTCGATGATGATCGACGGGAGGGTGATCCTTCGAAGGACGAAGATTCTCTTCTGCGCTTCGTGTCGGTCGACCAGCACGGCCAGGTCGTCGGGATCGTTCTCGTAGAGACCTTGGTAGCTGCCGGTGTAACGAAGGAACCCCGCTTCGGCCATGCGGGCCGAGACGTCTCTCGCCAGCGAGTGTCGCTGGGCGACGAGGGGCGGCGGGCCTTCGTCGGACCAGAGAACGACGTACCCGGGGAGGTCGACGTTCTCGAGGCAGCTCTTGTCGGCCTGCGGTGCCCACGGCGTCCCTTTGCCGCGGACGTCGGAGTGGAGGCTGATGAACACGGCGGCTCGAGCTCGTTCGGCTTCGGCGACTCGCTCGGCGTACGGGACGACTTCGCTCGCCGTTCGGCTCAAAATGACGCGAAATTTTCCTGTTTGTTCGAGGAAATCACGGACGTCGAGCGCGAGCAGTCGGCTGAAGTCTTGTTCGTCTTGGCAGAATGACGAGCTGTTGCCGACGTTGTCTTTCGCACCGTGGCCGGCGTCGAGATAGACGGTCGTCGTGGCGAGCCCTGAAGGAATCACCACTTCGCGCTCACGAGGGGACTCGAGCTGGCGCTCGATGGCGCGAACTGCGGGGTTGATGAGACGCTTCGCGCGAACGGGATGAGCTTGGCCACAGGTCGCGAGCACGAGCGTCAAGAGCGCGGCGAGCCCGACGACAGCGAGCCCACCAGGGCTCGGAAGAAGTCCACCGAAGCGACCCCTGTGACTCATCCGGGGGGGCCCAGTGGCTCCTGTCGTCGAGCGCCTCGACTTCGGGGGCTCGCTCTTCGGGCCGACTCTTTTCGAGCGAACGTTTCTCGGGCAACCGTCTCTCGGGCAACCGTCTCTCGGGCAACCGTCGTCTCTCGGGCAACCGTCTCTCGGGCAACCGCCCCTCTTAGAGGCCGAGCTTGCGCCTCGTGAAGTCGCCTTCGGTGGTTCCGAATCGAGCGTTCTTGTTGAGCCGTTCGGCAAACGCGTAGGCCGTGTAAGCGGAGATGAGGTGGCAAACCCAGCCGAGCGTGCCCCCTGTGCCGAACCAAAAGCCTGGCGTGATGATCAGCCAGAAGATTCCGCGGAGGAAGGCGCCGTTGTAGATCTGCCCCACGCCGGGAACGACGAGTGAGAGGACGGCGGCGAGGCCCGGGTTGTTCTTCATGGGGCAAGAGCGTGCTCACGCGGGCTCTCGTGTCAAGCCGATCGGTGCCGCTTCTCGTCGGATGGCGCCGCTGGACGCGTGCTTCGAATGCCGGGTCGCTCGGAGGGCGCTTCTTCGGTCCCGGTCGAGGTGCTCGCCTCCCAACGAGGCTCGATTTCCCAGCGCGCCTCGTCGCGATCCTCCCAGCTCGGATCAATCTCGCGTTCGCTGAGCGGAGTCGGCTCGTCGAGGAGCCCAGCCTGCTCGAAGTCGTGAGCGAACCATCCTCGGGAGAGGGTCGAAAGCGGGCCTTCGCTCTCGTCGACCAACGGTCGCTCTTCGCGGAAAGCTTTCTCCCGAAGGAGCGCCTCGGCGCATTCGTAAGCCTGCCGCGCGATGTCGTCGGCGCGGCCACCTTGGGCGGAGAGCGCAGCAGCCACGTGGGCTGCGAAGAAGTCGCGGAGCAGTATCGACATGCCCAAGAGTGTAACCGTCGACCGAACCCAGCGCGAGTTTCGAGAGACGCCGCGGCGGCCCGGTGAGCGGCTTTCGTGATAGCGTCCAAGGTCCATCATGACCTCGATGCTGACTACGCCCCGGTCCGATGAGAAGCTCGCCTTGGAAGCCGCACAGCGCCTGGCCAAGCTTCCCCAACTCCAGCTCGTCGCCGAGCTCGTGTCGCGACTCCGGGACATGTCGTTCCCTTGGTGGACGCCCCAGCAGCTTCGAGAGGCCTATCCGGCGACCGACCGCATGGGCTGGTATGCCGAGCGCACCGACCTTCGCCAGAAGATCACGACTGAGCTGACCGGACTTGCTCCCAAAGCGGCCAGGAACAAAACGCCTGAATTTCAGGCTGGTTTGATCGATTCGGTCATCGATGATGGCGACATCTCGACGCAGACCTTCGATTCGGCTTTCGAGCCGACCGACTTGGCGACCCACGGTCCGGCGGGCGAGTTCTGGAAGCTCTTTCGCCGTCGAATGCCCTGGGACGACGATTCGACCGCGCACCAGGACCTGATCGGGTGGCTCCTCGGCGCGTTGCTCTCCGACAAGAGCTCGCTCGATGGAGCGGCTCGCCCTCCGATCCTCTCGGCCCTCGCGGTGCGCACGGCCATCGATGGCCGAGTGTGGCATTCGCGCATCCCTCTCGACGTCCGGGTGGCCATCGACAACGCGCGCTTCGCGCAGCTTCGCGAGAAGCCCGAGGCGTTCACGGCCAGCCAAGATTTGTCGATCGCGACGCCGGCCTTGATCGCAGCTTCAATTCCTCTGAAGGAGCTCGCGGGGGTCTTCGACGCGGCCTCGATCGCGCTCGGCTTCGAGACGCAGCTGCCGACGCCCCCTTCATTGCGCCCGTCGGTCGCGCCGCCTCAGACCCCTTCGGTCGCGCCACCGCGGCAGGTCGAGGTGCCGGGCCGCGGACCCGGTAAAGAACCGTCGGGTCGCGGCGGGCGCGACACCGAACGGTCCGAAGAGAAGACCGATCCGCCGCCGGCTGCCGACGATCCCGAGCCAGCGGCCAACCACGCAGGCGAGGTCGACGAGCTCGAGCACACGAATCCGTGGGTGGTTCCGAGCTCCCTCGGTGACCTCGGCCTCCTGGGCGATGTTTCCAAGGTCGGCAGCAAGCGGCGACGCGACTGAGCGCCGTCGAGCCGCTGTTCGGAACCGTTCCCTGATGACGCGCTGGCGGCGTTCCGCATAACGTTCGTCGGCGATGGCGAAGAAGAAGAACGAGCCGAACAAGTCCAAGGGTGCGTCGACGAACGCAGCCAATGGCGCGAAAAAAACGGCCGCTGAGGCGACGGGCCCCGAGCTCGAAGCGAAGGCTGACTCGCCCGAGGCAAAGGCTGACTCGCCCGAGGCAAAGGCCGACTCGCTCGAAGAGAGCGAATCGGACGAGGCTGCGGAGAACGACGAGTCTAGCGACGAAGTCGCTTCGCCCAGCGACGCGAAGGCCGCCGCTCGCGAGGCCGACACCGAGGGCTCTTCGGCGCGGAAAAAAAGCTCCGACGAACGGCCCTCCGCCTCGCCTCGCGAGGGCCATCCGAAGCTTCATGGTGCCGCGTGGGCTTTGCCGCTGGTGAAGATCGAGCGCGCGTGGACTTGGTTCGAGGCCCGGATGCTCGTCGTCGTCCTCCTGTCGCTGATTTTCTTCATGGTGACCTGGATCTCGCTGAAGGGCCTGTCTCTTCCGCTCCAATCAGGAAGCAGGGCCGGAACGGCCTACCGCATGCTCTTCGGAATCGCAGTGGGCGGTGGGCTCGCGCAGCTCGCGACTCGAAAGCTGCCCGAAGCCCGACGCACGCAGATCACCTTCGCCGTCATTCTCGTCGGCATCGGCGGCGCGCCACTGTGGCGCGCGCGCGGCGTCGAATATTGCGAGCACATCCTCAACTGGCTCCAAGAAGGCTCGAGCCTGACCATGTTGGGCGGGCTTCGCGGCGTCTCGACGCGTCTCACGATCCTTCTCGCGCTCACCGGCGCGTCGCTCGCCGCAGCGAGCGGCAAACACATCAACATCGACGTGGTGTTGCGTTTCTTCAGCCCTCGGATCCGCAAGCTCGTCTTCGTGCTCAGCACGGTGGCGACGCTCGCGGTCTGCGTCGCAGCTTCGTGGGGCTTCTTCGACTACATCTCGATCGAGAGCTTCAGCGCCAAGAAAGAGGCGACGGCAGGAGAGAAGATCGAGCAGGTCGGCCACGAGGCGTCCCAAGATCTTTTCCTCTTCCGCAAGCAGATCGGGCTCGATTTCTCGGCCATGTTCCACGTGCTCGGCGGTGGAAAATGGGACGACGAAGGTCGCATGAACGGTCGCTCCTGGAACGACATCGTCGATTATGGGGGCTACCGCGAGCACTTCACCAAAGAAGAGGTCGAGCCCGTTCTCGCCCCGAAAGACGCGCTCGACGAATCTCGCGTCGCCCTCGTGGTCGTCCCGGGCGGCTCGCCTCGCGGGCTTCTCCTTCACGCGATGGACCTGCTCTGGTGCTGGGGGCTCTTGAACATCGGGCTTCGGTTCTTCATGCGCATGTTGCTCGTCGTGAGCGGGCACGCGAGCGCCGACCCCGAGCCTGAAGAGTTCGACGGCGTCATCCCGCCGCCTGACGTGGTCGAAGCAGAGGCCGAAGCCGCAGCCGGCGTCGCTGACGACAAGGAAGTGGCGTGATGTACAAAGCCCTCTCCGTCATCCTCGGGTTTCTCACCGTGCTCGGCATGCCGCTTTTCGCGGTCATGGGCGGCGTGTCGCTCTTGTCTTGGCTGTCGGCCGACAACCCCGACTATCGCTTCGTGCGCTTCGTCGCCGCGAACGTCCTCGAGGACAGGTTCTCGTCGTCTCCCATTCTCGTCACCATTCCGCTCTTCACGTTCGTCGGCTACCTGATGGCCGAATCGAAGACCCCCGACCGCTTGGTGCGCGCATCGTCGGCTGCGCTCGGGTGGATGCCCGGTGGTCTCGCGATCGTCTGCATCGCAGCGAGCGCCTTCTTCACGACGATGACAGGCGGTAGCGGCGTCACCATCGTCGCCGTCGGTGGCTTTCTCTACCCGGCGCTCATCAAGCAGGGATATCCGAAAGACTTCTCACTCGGTCTCGTGACGACTGCCGGCGCGATCGGTCTTCTCTTCTTCCCGAGCCCCCTCGTGATGGTCTACGGATTCATCGCCGGGGTCGACGTCAACTACGCGTACCTCGCGACGTTCCCGCCAGCATGCGGGCTGATGCTCACCCTCGTGCTTTACGCCGTCTACATCGGGCGTAAGGCGAAGGTCCCGCGCTCCAAGTTCGTTCCCTCGGAGGTCGCGAGCGCGATGTGGAGCGTGAAGTGGGAGCTCATGGCACCGATTCTCGTCGCCGTCGGGCTCGGAACCGGTCTCATGGAGCTCGATGAAAGCGCCGCCGCGGCCGCGCTCTACATGCTCATCGTCGAGGTCTACATCTACAAAGACCTGACTTGGACCAAGGTCCTCAAGGTCGCCAAAGATGCGATCAGCCTCGCAGGTGCGTTGATCATCATTCTCGCGATGGCGACCGCGATGACCAACTACATCATCCAGGAGCAGATCCCGCACCAGATCTTGCAGTGGTTCATCGACAAGGGAATGAGCCATCCGTGGCAGTTCATCATCGTGCTCAACATCTTCCTCTTCGTGCTCGGCATGTTGATGGACGCGTTCAGCTCGGTGCTCGTGGCCTTGCCGTTGCTCATCCCGCTGGCTGCCACGTTCCACATCCACCCGTTCCATCTCGCCGTGATGTTCCTGCTCAACATGGAGCTCGCCTACATCATGCCGCCCGCCGGGCTGAACCTCTACATCTCGAGCTTCCGATTCAACCGGCCGGTAGCGAGCGTCTATCGGGTCGTCATTCCATATGTGATTCTTCTGCACATCGGCCTCATCTTGCTCATCGTGGTTCCACGCTTCTCGACCTTCACAGTCGAGGGGGCGGTGGCCGATCGAAGAGCGGAGGCGGCCGCGAAGGGCCTCGCGCCTCGCGAGGCATGGCTCCTCGAGTGCGTGCAGCAAGACAGAAACAACCCGAGGCCCTGCTCCGACGAAGACATCAAGGTCTGGGGCGTCGACGGGACGGGCATCGTCCAGACGGCCGACCACCCGTCGAGCGGCACCGCGACTCCGCAGCCCACCCAGGGCATGCCTTCGACGAAAGATCAGGACGACCTGATGCGCGAGATGATGGGCGACGACGCGCCCGCCGGCACGACGAGCAGCGGTAGCACCGGCTCCGCGGCGAGCAGCTCGAGCGGAGGCGACGACGCCACGAGCAGCGGCGTGACGACCGGCGGTGGCATGAACTCGACGACGAGCTCCTCGACGGGCGGCGTCGAGGAGAAGCCCGAAGACGCACCGAAGAAAAAGAAGAAGAAGAAGACCGAGTGACGGCGTGTCGGTCATCGTCCGAGCTGGTCTTGCATCTCTAATAGGAGCTGTCCGAAATGAAACGTGCTCGTGGCTGTGTATCCGTCGCTCTGGCGCTCGCGCTCGGTCTCTCGGCGGCGAGCGCGCGTGCGGCGATCTTCGATGATCAAGGCGACACGAAGCTCGGGACGCAGGCGTGCAACGGTAGCGGCTGCTGGACGAACTACGCACGCATCGCCGACATGAACGGAGACGGGAAGCTCGATCTCGTCTTCGTCAACTGCTCGGGGTTCTTCTCGAGCCCGGGCGCCCAACCGCTCGTCGTCTACGAGAACGACGGCGCAGGGAATTTCACGAACGCCTCGACGAGCGCTTGGAGCGATTTTTCGGGACGCAACCGACAAATCGCGATCGGTGACATCGATGGTGACGGTGACGTCGACGTCTTCGCGCCCGATGCTGGAGGGCAGGCCGATGCCCTCTTCGTGAACCAGGGAAACGGCGTTTACACGAACGAAGGCGCAGCACGGATCAACACGAGCTCACACGCCGGCGCGACGCGCTTCGCCGATGTCGATGACGATGGCGATCTCGATCTGTTCGTGGCCGACGGCTACGCGACGAGCGGAAAGCACGCTCACCTTTACATCAACGATGGAGCTGGGCACTTCGCGGAGGCGGCCGGAAGCGCCACCCCCGCCGGCATGGGGTCGGATGTCGACGACTTCGACGTCCTCGACGTCGACGGGGATTTCGACCTCGACCTCCTCATCAACGTTCACGGGCAAGACGACTTCTTGTGGATCAACGACGGCACGGGGAAGTTCACCGATGCCTCGGGCGGGCTACCGAGCACGAGCGCCGGGCTCCACTACAATCCTGGTGTCTGCGACGTCGACGGCGACGGCGATCTCGACGTCATCGTGGACAACACCGGACCCAATTACATGGAGCAGCTGCTCATCAACGACGGCACCGGGGTCTTCTCGGACAAGAGCGGTCAGATTGCCGGCAACGTGGCCGGCGCAGACGACAACGGCGTCGCGTGCATCGATTACGACGGCGATGGCGACATGGACATCGTCGTCGCTGCGCTCTCGACCAATGGCGAACGCCTCTTCAAGAACGACGGAACGGGGCACTTCACTGCCGTCGCATCGGCCTTCACTGGGCTCGGGGATCCGACGCTCTGGATCGACTTCGGCGATCTCACGGGCGACGGACGTCTCGATGCGATGACGGCTCAAGGCGAGGGAAGCCCTCAGCTCGAGCGCGTCTACTTCGGCAACGCCGGCGTGGTGGTCGACACAGCGGCGCCCAAAGTGATCGCGCAATCGGCCGCGACGACCATCGCGACCGAGCAGCGTGTTCACTTTCGTGTGAGCGACAACGCCGTCACCGACGACGGGCCTCGACTCAAGTCGGCTTGGCTCGAGGTTTCTGGCATGAAGCTCACCGCGACGTTCATGGGCGGCGACGAGTTTCGAGCGGTGATCCCAGCCGCCTCCGTTCCTTCGGGGACGGCCATCCACGTCTGTGCCGAGGATCTGCAAGGTAACGTCCCGCCCGGCTGCATGGCGTCGACGACGACCAGTACGACGGTAACGACCTCGAGCTCCACGGGGCCCGCGAACGCGTCGGCGGGAAGCAACACGCCGAACGCGACGACCGGCTCGGGCTCTGGAGGATCGGGAGGCGGTGGGGGTGCGGGTGGTGACGGCGGCGGATGCGGCTGCCGCACGGCGGGCACCGAAGAAACCCCACGTGGATCCATCGCGCTCGGGGCGATCGCTGCCGCGGCGCTCTTCGGACGACGCCGTCGGATCGGCGGTGGCTCGTGAAGCCGCCGCGTCTTCGTGGACGCGCGCTGCGGCTCGCTCGAGGCGCGGCCGAGCTTGGCGTCGGGTTTCTTGCCGAAGCCCTGAAAAATACGCTCGGCATCGATCGACTTTGGGCGCTTCCGATGTCGTTGCGCGAGCCTGTTCAGCTGACCAACCGTCCGCTTTCGGCGCGCCCTCCGCCCTCACTGGAGCATGCGGGGCTCGGAATGGTCGGCGTGCGGAGCTGGCCGAACGAGACGCGTTCCTTCGCGGAGGCTTATCGTGACGCGCGCACCGACCCCACGGCAGTCGTCGAGCGCGCCCTTGCGCATCTCTCGCGTCTGCGCGAGGGGCGCGAGCTCAACGTGCTCGAATCCTGGCTCCCGGAGGTGTCGCGGCGCGACGCGGAAGCCTCGACCAAGCGGCATCGTGAAGGCAAGCCGCTCGGCCCTCTCGATGGAGTCCCGTTCCTCGTGAAAGACGAGTTCGATGTCGCGGGTCTTCCCACGACACTCGGCTCGCCATGCGAGTCGAAAGAGAAGAAGACCGCCGACGCGACCCCCGTCGCGCGGCTTCGTGCAGCCGGCGCGATCGTCCTCGGCAAGACCGTGCTCACCGAGTGGGGGATGTCACCGCTCGGGCAGAATGCGCACACGGTGATGCCGCACAATGCGCATCACCGAAACAGACTACCGGGCGGCTCGTCTACGGGATCGGCCGTCGGTGTCGCATTGGGGCTCTCGCCGTTTTCGCTGGGAGGCGACGGAGGTGGTTCGATCCGGATTCCTGCCTGTTTGAATGGTGTTTTCGGGATCAAGCCGACGTTCGGGCGAGTGAGCCGTGCTGGCGACGGCTTCGTCGGGTCGGTCGCGCACGCCGGGCCGATCGCCTGCTCGGCGACCGATCTCGCTTACGCCCTCGATGCCGTCGCGAGTCTCGTCGATCCGCTCGACCCATGCACCGAGTGGGCTCCAAGCCCGCCTCCGGGGGGATTCGGCGCGCGAATCGGCGCTGGCGTTCGTGGCATGCGCATCGGCGTTCCGAGCGCTGAGTGGGAAGACGCGAGCGCGCCGGTCGAACGGGCCGGACGCGAGGCATTGCGAGCCCTCGAACGTGAAGGGGCCGTGCTCGTTCCGATCGCGCTCCCGGTGGCGAAGAACGCGGCACCGATCGGCTATCTCTCGATTGGGTGCGAGTCGTTCGTCGCGTGCTCCGATGCCTGGCAAAACCAGCGAGTGCGCATCGGCGACGATGTCCGCCTCTCGTACGCCGTGATCGAGGGCATTCGCGCAGGCGAGTATCTCGACGCTCAACGCCTTCGCTCGGCGCTCCGAAGTGAGATCGCTCGCGCGCTGCTCGACGTCGACGTCATCGCGATGCCTACGACGGCCACCGCGGCGTCCGCGCTCCCCGACGTCGATCGTTTCGGCACGTTCTCGGATCCGACTGCGCTCGACGCGATGTGCCGCTTCGCATTCCTCGGAAACCTCACGGGGCTACCGGCCGCGACGGCACCCGTCGGAACCGACCCCGATGGGCTTCCGGTGGGTCTTCAGATCGTCGGCGACGCATGGCGTGAGGAGGTCGTCATCGGTGTCCTCGCGCACCTCGAGCGGATGGGGGTCGCTCAGTCGATGCGCCCCAAGCTCGGCGTCGATCTCTTGGCGGGTTGAGCGTCTCGTTGGCTTGCCCGTGCGATCGAGCGCGAGTTCGTTTGTCGAGCCCCGAGTGATGAAGCTACCATCAGCGCAATATCGCGGCGCCAGCGAGATGCATCGCGCTTGCTTTTTGTGAGCCCGCTCTCCACGCTGTGATTCGATGTTCGAACCGAGCATGGCCTCCACGGGATCGCTTGCGGACGCTGGGGCGGGGGCCGGCGCGTGGTCGTGGAACGTCGCCTCGGGGGAGGTGAGCTGGTCGACCGGAATCGAGGCGTTGTTCGGGCTCCCCGAAGGCGGCTTTGGTGGGACCTTCGAGGCGTATTTCTCGCTCGTCCATTTAGACGATCGGGCCTATTTCCAGGCCGTCATCGCTCGGACGCTGTCGGGTGAAGACGAGTACGTCATGTCGCATCGCGTGGTGTGGGCCGACAAATCGATCCACTGGATCGACGGGCGCGGAAAGCTCTCGCGCGACGCCGAGGGGCGTCCGCTGCTCTTGTCGGGGATCGTCTGGACCGCTGTGGCGCGTAAGCGGGCCGAGGCGAAGCTCGTGCATCTCCGCCGGGTCGAGGCCGTCGCCAGTGCGGTGCGTAAGGAGCTGCTTCGCGTGAAGAGCGACGGCGAGGCGTTTCAACACGCGTGTCGGATCGCCGTCGAGCACGGCCACTTCCGATTCGCCTGGATTGGCATCGTGACGAACGGGTTGCAGCGGGTCGAGCCGGTCGCGCGCGCGGGAATCGAAGACGGCTACCTCGACGAGGTCACGGTGCACGAAGATCTCACGATGTACGGAAGAGGTCCGGTCGGGATCTGCCTTCGGGAAGGCCACGCCGTCGTGGTCAACGACATCGCTGGCGCCGATTCGTTCTCGATGTGGCGAGAGCAAGCGCTCCACCGCGGTCTCCGCGGCTGCGGAGCGTTTCCGCTGCGGCGGGGAGGCAACCTCGTGGGAGCGATGGTCATCTATGCGGCCGAGGAGAATCGGTTCGACCCCGATCAAACCGAGCTGCTCCAGGGGTTGGCCGACGACATCGGCTTCGAGCTCGACAGCCTCGAGGCCGAGGCGCGTCGATGCGTCGCCGAGAATGCGATGCGGCGAAGCGAGGAACGCTACCGAGCGCTCGTCGAGCAGGCGGCCGATGCGATTTTTCTCGCCGACGCCGACGGACGACTCCTCGAGGTGAACGCCGCCACCTGCGATCTCTTGGGCTACTCGCACGACGAGCTCGTCGGGCGGAACGTGAACGAGCTCACGCGCCCGCTGGAACGCGTAGAGCCACCTCTACCCGACGCTTCGACGCAGCGGCGACTGGCCGAGGAGCGACGACTCCTTCGAAAAGACGGGAGCGTGCTCGACGTCGAGGTCTCCGCGGTCGTGCTCGCCGACGGCCGGATCCAGAGCTACGCGCGAGACACGACCCAACGCAAGGTCGTTCAGCAGCGGCTCGTGGTCACAGACCGACTCGCTTCGCTCGGTAGACTCGCTGCGGGGGTCGCGCACGAGATCAACAACCCTCTCACATACCTCTCGCTGAGCCTCGAGCGAATCGAATGGGTGGTCGAACGTTCTTCGCAGGCCTCGCCAGACCTCGACACGGTTCGTGAGGCTGCCTCCGACGCCCGCGATGGCATCGAGCGCGTCCGAGCCATCGTTCGTTCACTCGCCGGTCTCAGCCGGCAGGAAGAGGCACCGATCAGCGCCGTCGACATCCACCAGGTTCTCGATGGATCGGTGCGCCTCGCCGAAAACGCGGTCCGGCACCGAGGCCGCATTTCGAAGGCGTACGGAGCGACGCGGCCGGTGCGTGGGAGCGAGCTTCGCTTGAGCCAGGTCTTCATCAACTTGTTGCTCAACGCCGCCGATGCGCTCCCCGAGAGCTCTCGAGAAACAAACGCCATCTTGGTGAAGACTCTCGACGAGGGCGATCGCGTGACGGTGCTCGTTCACGACAACGGCGTGGGGATCTCTCCCGAGAATCTCGGTCGCATCTTCGACCCGTTCTTCACGACGAAGCCGGTCGGCGAGGGGACCGGGCTCGGCCTCGCGATCTCGCACGGAATCGTCAGGGGCTTCGACGGACGAATCGACGTCGAGAGCACGCTGGCGACGGGCACGACGTTTCGTGTGTCGCTCGTCGCCGAAGAGCAGAAAGGTTCGAGCGCGCTCTCGACCACGCCTCGCTTGCTCGCTTCGCGAGGTCGGCTACTGGTCATCGACGACGAGCCAAGGGTCGCGGCCCTCCTCGCTGCGTCTCTCGCGCGCCTCGACGTGACGGTGGTGATCAGCGGGAGCGAGGCCCTGGCGATTCTCGAGCGAGAGACCTATGACTGCATCCTCTGCGATCTCATGATGCCCGGCGTTTCGGGAATGGATGTCTATGCCGAGCTCGTGCGCAACGGACGGGGCCAGGAGCGAACGGTCATCTTCATGACCGGCGGCGCGTTCACCGCGTCGGCCCGCGACTTCGTGGCGAGCGTGCCGAACGAGGTTCTCGACAAGCCGTTTCCGATGGCGCAATGCGAGCGCGCCATCGCGGAGATGATCGAACGATGCCATCCGAGCTCGGTGGCGATGGCGTCCGCTCTCGAATCGCCGTCACGCGACGATTGACGACCGGAAGCGGCCTGAGGCGCTCAGGTCTACGCGTCGAAGGGCACACTTCTTCACGCTCTTCGGTGACTCCGAGCGCCCCGAGCACGATAGCGTGAAGATGTGGCGCGGCCCCTCAGAGGAGACACTCCAAATGCGGTCGATCCGCCGAAGGTGTCGGCGCGGCGGGCGCGGACGCTCCTTCGGCGTCTCTTCTCGCTCGCGAAGCCGGAGTGGACGCGGCTCGCTCTCGCGGTGCTGATGCTGGTCCTCGGGAGCGCAGGGAACGTCGCGTTTCCGCAAGCCATCAAGGGGATCATCGACGGCGCGCTCTCGAAGACGACCGACCAAGCGCTGATCGATCGCTACGCGCTCTTCTTGCTGGCGATCTTCACCGTGCAGGCTCTAGCGAACGCCATACGGTTCATGCTGTTCTCGATCTCGGGCGAGCGCGTCGTGACACGCCTGCGGAAAGCCATCTTCGAGCGGATCCTCGAGCAAGAAGTCGCGTTCTTCGACACGAGACGGACGGGCGATCTGGCGAGCAGCCTCGCGTCGGACACGACCGTGCTCCAGAGCGCAGTCAGCGTGAACCTCTCCATGCTCCTTCGCAACGCGGCGATGGTCGTAGGCGGTGTGGTCATGCTGTTCTGGACGTCGGTCCCGCTGACGCTCGTGATGCTCGCGGTCGTGCCGGCCATCGCGATCAGCGCCGTCTCATACGGCAAGCGCGTTCGCAAGTTGTCGCGCGCAGTCCAAGACGTGATCGCCGAGAGCGCGGCGCTCGCCGAGGAGAGCCTGTCGAACGTGCGCACCGTCCGCGCCTTCGCGGCGGAAAAAAGCGAGGTCGAGCGATACGGTGCGGCGGTGGAGCGAAGCTTCGTCCTCGCGCGAACACGCGTCGTGGCGAGCGGGACCTTCATGGGCGTCGCCATGACTGCCGGCTTCGGCGCCGTCGCGCTGGTGTTTTGGTACGGCGGCAGGCTCGTGCTCCGCGGCGAGATGACGGTTGGCGCGCTCACGTCGTTCTTGATCTACACGCTCACGGTCGCCTTCGCGTTGGCAGCGCTCGCAGACCTCTGGTCGGACTTCATGCGAGCTGCGGGCGTGGCGGAGCGCGTCTTCGAGCTCCTCGACCGGGCACCTCAGATCCCGCTCGAGGGGGGGCTCCGTCTCGCGCGGGTCGAAGGGCGCGTCGCGCTCGAGCACGTCGAGTTCAGCTACCCGACACGCCCCGACGAGATCGTTCTGAGCGGCATCGATTTGGTGATCGAGCCCGGTGAGGTGGTCGCTCTCGTCGGTCATTCAGGTGCTGGGAAGAGCACGATATCCAATCTCTTGACGCGTTTTTACGACCCGACTTCGGGCGCCGTGAAGCTCGATGGCGAAGATTTGCGTTCGCTCGATCCCAGCTGGCTTCGCCGTCAGATCGGCGTCGTCTCTCAGGAGCCGGTGCTCTTCTCGTCTTCGATCGCCGCGAACATTCGCTACGCAAAGCCCGACGCGACCGACGCGGAGGTGGAGGCAGCGGCGCGCGCCGCGAATGCCCACGACTTCATCACGAAGTTCGGAGATGGCTACGAGACGAAGGTCGGAGAACGTGGCGTGCAGCTCTCGGGGGGGCAGAAGCAGCGCGTCGCGATCGCTCGGGCGATTCTGAAAGATCCACGCGTTCTCATCCTCGACGAAGCGACGAGCGCTCTCGACGCCGAGAGCGAGCATCTCGTGCGCGAGGCGCTCGAGCACCTCAGAGCGCGAAGTGCCCGACGCACCACGTTGATCATCGCCCATCGTCTCTCGACCATCGCCGACGCCGACCGCGTGCTCGTCCTCGAGGGCGGTCGCATCGCTCAGGAGGGGACCCACCAGCTTCTCATGCGCGAAGACGGGATCTACAAGCGGCTCGTGGAGCGCCAGTTCGTCGCCGCGTGAACGATCGACCCCGATCGACTCCGCTCAGCATTCTTTCGACTCGTCTCTCACCTTCGGAAAAAGGTGTCTCATCGTCCACGCCTGCAGGAAGATCCGATCTTCGGCGACGCTCGGCGTGTCGCGCACGCGTGTCAGGAAAAAGGCGGGAAGGAGCACGTATCCGCGCACGCGACGCATGGTGAAGAAGCGCTCGCCGCCTGGACCCTCTCCGATGTCGTAGACGGGTACGACCGAGGGGTGCTCGAGCTGGCCTTGGACGCGGATCTCTAGGAGGAAGCGGATCTTCGCGTCGCTGCGAGCCGCGAGCTCCGGGTCGAGCGCCTTCATGGCGACGTCGCGGCCGATCCATTGGTCTTTGAAGAGGCGCACCCACCCATCCCGCCGGCGCCGATTGCCTCGCCGCTCTGGCGCCGCTCCACGAGCGGTTCCGGGTCGCGCGAGGGAACGAGGAGCCCGTCTGGAGCGACGACCGTCTCGGCGGCCGCCTCTCTTTTGGCGCCGGGCTCTTTCATCGAGGCGCCCAATTACCAATTTTTCTTTCGCGCCGAACGGATCACGCCGAGGCGCGGCGAGCGCCGGGAGCATTCGTAGAAACCGAACCACGTCTCCGCAGTATAGTTCCTCGCATGTCGAGCTCTGCCGACCTTCAACCCGGAGCGGTCTTCGCTCGCGACTTTCGCGTCGTCTGTCCTCTACGTGTGGGCGGTATGGGAGCCGTCTACATCGTCGACCAGATCTCCACAGGTAAGCAGCGAGCCCTCAAGGTGATGATCCCCGAGCTCGCTCAGAACCAGGAGATCCGCGAGCGGTTCGTGCTCGAAGCGCGCGCAGCCTCGAAGATCGAGAGCGATCACGTGGTCGAGATCGTGACAGCGGGCGTCGACGACGAGTCACAGCGGCTCTACCTCGTGATGGAGCTGTTGCGGGGCGAAGATCTCGGAGACGCGGTCGCGCGAACAGGCGCGCTTCCGATCGCCGACGTGGCCGAGGTGCTTTCGCAGGTCGGGCACGCTCTCGCCCAGGCTCATTTGCAGGGCCTGGTGCACCGCGATCTCAAGCCCGAGAACGTGTTCTTGGCCATGTCGAAGCGGCAGAACACGGCATTCACCGCGAAGCTCCTCGACTTCGGCATCGCCAAGCTCGTCGAAGACGGACGACAGAAAACCGGAACGCAACCCCTCGGCTCGCCTCTCTACATGGCGCCGGAGCAGACTGATCGCAAAGGGCGCATTTGCCCAGCGACCGACGTGTGGGCGCTCGGACTTATCGCGTTCTACCTGCTCACCGGCAAGAGCTACTGGCGCGAAGCCGAAGAAGGTTCGCTCGCTTCCTTGCTGCGTGAGATCTGCGTCGACCCCATCGAGGCTCCGTCGGTGCGTGCCGCCGAGCTCGGCCTCACTGCGCTTCCGGCCCACTTCGACGGATGGTTCGCGAGGTGCGTGAACCGCGAGATCGACGCTCGGTTCGCCGACGCGGGCGTCGCGGTCGAGGCTTTCGCATCGTTGGTCCCGGCCGGCTCCACCGAGCGGCGTCTTGTCGCACAAGCGAACCCCTCGGTAGCCGCGATGGGTCCGTCGACGACGGGCGCGGTATCGCGCAACGCCTTCGAGGCCACTGCGGCCGCCGCCGAAACGGGCAATGTCGTGAGCAGACCGATGCCTCGTCCGACGGGGGCGTTCGTACCGCAGATGGGCGGTGTCACCCAGACGCCCTCTGGGAACCGAGTATGGATCGCGATCGCGGCGATCACGGCTGGAGCGGCAATGGCCGGCGCCGTGTTCTTGCTCCGCACGCCTGTGAAGGGAGCACCGGTGGCTCCATCGAATTCGCTCGCCACTCCGAGCTCGGCGTCGCCTTCGACACGAGCCTCGGGCGATGCGATCGCGGCTCCGTCCGGGACCTGCCCTTCTGGAATGATCTATCACCCCGGCGGATCGACCATCATGGGTGCCAAAGACGGAAGCACCGACGCACAGCCGACCCACAAGGTCATGCTGAGCCCGTTCTGTCTCGACAAGACCGAGGTGACGGCCGCGGCCTACGAGACGTGTGTCGGCTCGAGCGAGTGCGAGAAGCCTCCTCACGACGTGAGCTATCCCGGGATCACCGAAGAGGCGCGCGCGAAATATCGCGAGCTCTGCACGTCGCGGGACAAGGACCTCGAAAACCACCCGATCAACTGCGTCGATTGGAAGATGGCGACCTCGTACTGCGCCTTCAAGAAGGGCCGGTTGCCGACCGAAGCCGAGTGGGAGTTCGCTGCGCGCGGAGTGCGCCAGCGCGATTTTCCCTGGGGCGACGACAAGCCGTCGGCGAAGCGTCTGAACGCATGCGGCATCGAGTGCGCCGAATGGGGCAAGCAGAAGGTGATCGAGCTGAAGATGATGTACGACGGTGACGACGGCTTCGCGGCCACGGCTCCGGTCGGGCATTTCCCAGACGGGGCTTCGTCGCTCGGCGTCCTCGATCTGGCCGGCAACGTGTGGGAGTGGACCGCCGATTGGTACGGGCCCTACTCGAACGATCCGTCGACCGATCCGAAGGGCCCCGACTCGGGCACCGAGCGCGTCGTGCGTGGTGGTGCCTTCAACGGCGCGATGATCGATTGGGCGAAGCCTTCGTATCGTTGGAAGAGCGTGCCCGACACGTACAATCACGCGATCGGCTTCCGCTGCGCTGCCGAGGTCGCAAAGTGACGCCGATGTAGGCGCAATCTCACTGCAGTTGCATGTGAAAGTGCGCCGGCGTCGCTTCGAACATGACGCTGAGGCCACCGACCTCACCCACTGCGTCGACGAATTGCCGCTTCTCGGAGCTGCTCATGTCCGAGCTGCGCACGTCGGCGGCACCCGCGCGAAGGTGAGCCGAGATGAAGACGCCGCCCTTGATCTGCGCCCTGATCGCGTCGGCCAGGAGGAAAATCGTGGTCGGTCGGTCTTTGTGGCCCCCCTTCGAGAGCTGGTAGAGGTGCACGAGCTCGATGCTCGCCGGCTTGTTCTTGTAGAGCTTCACGATGTCGTCGCCCTGCTCGAGCTTTTCGAAGATCACCTCGGCCTGGCTCGCCGCGTCACGAGTGCCGCTCGTGACGACGAGGTTTCGTCCTGTCTTCTTGTGGAACTTGTCGGCGAGAGATTTGATTTTGTCTTCGACACGCGACGGCAGGTTCACCTCGGGCAGCACCTCGTAGGCGTTGCCTTTGCGGGCGCCACGATCGACCGCGAAGCCCGAGCGAGCACCGACCTCCGCGCCGTCACAAGTCTCGTCGATTGCGTGGGCCGCGAGCGACGAGCCGCCGGTCGTGGCGAGCGCCGTCGTCGCTAGAGCGAGAGCGGTGCCTCGCAGAAGAAGCGCGTTCGTGAGCGTAGGGTGGGCTCGCACCGGCTACTCCGTGACCTCGAACGTGCGGCGCCCGAGCTCCGTCCCGGCGTCGTCACCGACGACCACGGTCCAGGTCCCGACGGCGGTCGGCTTCGCGCGGCGGGCCCAGGTACGCCAGCGCTTCTTGTTGCCGACATCGAGCTCGACCTTCGAGGTCTTACCCATGGGCGGAATGAAGCTCACGCTGACGTGGCTTTTCTCTTTCGTCGCGTTGCCGAGCTCGACGAAGGCGTAGATCTTGTCGGTTTGCGCCGCGGAGAAGGTCTCTTCCGGCGTCACGGGCTCGCGCTTGTCGATTTCTTCCGAAAAGAGGATGCGCTTGACGGTGATCGGCGACGACTTCGCGTCGGTCGTTCGGTCGCGCGTCGAAGCGGGGCCGCTCGAAGCGCGGTGCCGGCCTTCGTGGGCCTTCGCTTTCGGATCGCTCGTGTCGTCGTCTGCTTCGTCGTCTTTGCGAACCGGCTCAGGACCATGCTCTTCGGGATCGGGCGCCGTCTTCGCTTCCGGATGCGTCGGGTCGACGGCCTTTTCGGGATCTCCCTGCGCGTGCGCCGGTTTCGAAAGCGCTGGCGGGTTCTTCTGCGCTTCGTCGGGCTTCGCTTCTTCGTGCGGCTTGTTGCAGCCGGCGACGAGCAAGAGGGCGCCAAGGAAGAGACCGACCGTCGTGGGGAGCTTCGCGTTCACGCGATCTCCTTGCCACGATGCGCATCCGTTGGAAAAAAAGCAGCGGAACGCTTGGCGAACCGCTTAGCGAAGCGTCGCTCAGCGAAGCGTTGACGCTACCGACGCCCGAGCCCGTCGACGGTCGACTGACCGCGACGCCTCATTCGGCACAGCGCGACTCGAGCTTTCCTTCGCGCACGACGTCGGTCACCTTCTCGAAACCGCCGAGAAAGACGCCGCGCAAGTATACGTAAGGGAGCTCGTATTGCTTGGTCTCGCGGATGAGCTGTTTCTCCAAGATCTCGTTCGCCGGATCTTCGAGATTCACGAACTTCGCGTCGATCCCCTTCTCGCGGAAGAGCTGCACCACGCGGCCGCTCACGGGATCGGTGCGCTTGCCGAAGATTTGGGCCGCGAGCTTGGGATCGCCGATGGGCGGCTCGGCGGTCGGTGCCTCGCGCGCCACGACCTGGAACGGATCGGGCGGCGCGTTCGGTTGCGGCACGAAATCGAGGCGTTTTCTGGGCGTCTTGCGAACCTTGTCGAGCATCACATCTGCCCGATCGACGACCTTCACCAAGCGCTCGAACCACGTCATCGCGCAACCCTAAGCTCGCCCGGAGTGGCCGGCAAGCGACGCGAAGTCCCAGCTCGGGTGAGCCGGACCGTTTGTCAGCTGCCTGCTACAGTCGACGCCGTGGAGATCGTCTTCGTTAGGCACGGTGAACCGGCGTGGGTGCTCGGCGGAAAGCCGCAGATGGACCCGCCTCTCACCGAACGCGGTCGCGCGCAGGCCGAGCACGCCGCGAAACGGCTCGCCGGCGCGCACCGAAAGCCGAGTGAAATACTCGTCTCGTCTGCGGTTCGCGCGCGCGAGACGGCGCTGCCCATCGCAGAGGCCACCGGAATCGAGCCGACGATCATCGACGATCTCACCGAGCTGAAGCTGCCCGATTGGTCGGAGATAGCGCCCGACGAGATCGCACGTCTCTTTCGTACGGCGCGATCGCGACAGCTCCACGAGTGGTGGGAGGGGATGCCTGGAGGCGAGAGCTTCCGAGCATTTCACGTCCGGATCCAGCGCGTGCTCGGCGAAATTCTTCGGGCGCGAGGCGTCGAGCCCGCCTCGGACGATGTCAAGCATCTCTACCGACAAGACCGCGATCCGGGGCGGGTGGTCATCGTCGCGCACGGCGGAACGAACTCGGTCGCGATGAGCCTCTTGATGGGCGTCGAGGCGGTCCCGTGGGAGTGGGAGCGGATCGCCCTGAACCACGCGAGCTTCGTGCGAATGAAGACCATCAAGCTCGGCGGCGGCGTCGTCTTCAGTCTCCGTGCGCACAACGACATGGAGCACATTCCGCGCGAGATGCGAACACGATGAAGCTTCGAAATTCCACGCACTCGATCGACGCGCCGCTTCGGCCGCTCGCGCGCCTCGGCGTCGCTCTGTTCGCGCTCTCGGTGTGCGGATGCCAGTTCTTCTTTCCGACCCCGATCGAGAGCCACGTCGACCGCGACGACTCCGCGAAGATCGTTCGATCGATCGGCGCGCCGTTTCGCGCCGGCGAGTCGATGAAGGTCGAGGTCTTTCTCGACGACGTGCTCGCCGGTCGAGGTGAGCTCCACGCGGGGAGCCCTTGCAAGCTCGGAGGGCAGACGTTGATTCCAGTGGCGACGAGCGCGGAGTCGACAGGGCTCGCGCGCCTGATTCAGAGCGCGAAGGCCGACACGGCCGGGCTCATCGATCTCGAGACGAGCTTCCCCGTCGAGGCCAGGAGCGACTCGACAATCGGCAAAGATCGCGGCCTCGCGGAGGTCATGTTCTCGAAATCGATCTTCGATTTTCGCCACACGCGTTTCCGCGACGAGGGAAACAAGATCAACGTCGACGAGATCAGACTTCCGATCGAGCAGACTCCCCACGACGGACACTCGGCGCTCGGCTATCTGCGCAATTGGCGGCCCGCTCCAGGGACCCACGGATTTCTGTACGCCGTGTACGGTCGTCATCCGTGGAAAGCCGACCTCGTCTTCGCTGGGCCCGAGCTTCTTCGCACGGCGCACGGCGACGCGAAGGTCGTGCGCATCGACGGGGTCGCCGAGAAGCTCATCGGGCGTTCGCTCGTCGTCGCGGAGGGGGTTCCGAAGCGGCCTTTCACGATGTGGTTCTCCGACGACGAACGCCGCGCGCCGCTACGCATCCTCATCGAGACGAACCTCGCCAAGATCACGATCGAGCTCGTGGCGTACAAGCGAACCGACCCGCCGAAGCATTCGATGCCACCGTGTGCTCCGCTCTTCGACGAGAAGGCATTGCGCGCGGCGGTCATCGAACGACTCAGTGACGACGAGCGCAAGGAGCGAGAGAGAGCGGCTCAGAAGCTCGTGACGCCCGGCGGAGCCGGCTCGGGCCAGCCCCCTGACGACGGAGCAGCCAAGACCGAGGACGAGCAAAAAGACGAGAAAGACCCCCTCGAACGCCTCCTCAAGAGCTCCTCTCCTCGGTAGCGATCACGACCCGTCGGTGGCATGGGGAGCGGCTCGGCTATCGATGATCGGGCACCCGAATGACCATTGAAAGAAAGAAGAAGGCGCCGAGGGTCGACGCATCGGGAAATTCTTCTTCGACCTCGAGCGATCCGCTCGCTGCCTTCCGCGAGCCGACGAGGGTGTGGTTCCAAGAGGCGTTCGACGGCGCGACCGACGTCCAAGCGAAAGCATTTCCCGTCATCGCTTCACATCAGAGCGCGCTCGTGCTCGCTCCGACCGGATCGGGCAAGACTCTCGCCGCGTTTCTGACGGCGCTCGATCGCATCATGTGTGGACCAGAGATCGTGCGCATCAAGCCGGCTGCCGCCCTGGCGGCGCCCTCGAAGGTCACGGCGAAGGGGAAGAGAACGCCGCGCGCACGGTCCGCATCGGCGCGCGAGCCGAAGCCGGTGCGTGTGCTGTACGTCTCTCCGCTCAAGGCGCTCGCGACCGACATCGAGCGCAATCTCCGTGCGCCGATCGATGGGATGTTGGCGACGGCTGCCCGCCTCGGTCTCGCGTGTCGCGAGCCCGTCGTGGCGATTCGGTCGGGTGACACGTCTCCGAAAGCTCGTACCGAACTGTTGAAGTGGGGCGCCGACATTCTGATCACGACACCGGAGTCGCTGTATTTGATTCTGACGTCGGAGGTACGAAAGCACCTAGCGAGCGTCGAGACGGTCATCGTCGACGAGATCCACGCCGTCGCGGCGACCAAGCGTGGAAGCCACCTGTTTCTCTCGCTCGAGCGGCTCGAAGCGCTTCGCGCGACGGAGGCCGGCCCGCTCCAACGAATCGGTCTCTCGGCGACGCAGCGTCCGCTCGACGTCATCGCGCGAGCGCTCGCCGGGGTCGGGATCGACGGGGCGACGCGGCCCGTGGCGATCGTCGACGCGGGGCAGCGACGCTCGCTCTCGATCCGCATCGAGGTCCCGGTGGAGGACATGACCAAGCTCCCGCGCGAGTCACCGAGCGACGACGCCGCCTCGTCGAGCGAGCCGGGCGAACGAGGGGATCGGAGCATTTGGCTGGCGATTCATCCACGCCTCGTCGAGCTCATTCGAGCCCACCGCTCGACGATGATCTTCGTCAACAATCGACGCCTCTCCGAGCGCCTCGCTGGAGCCATCAACGACCTCGCTGGTGAAGAAATCGCGCTATCGCATCACGGCTCGATCGCCCACGAAACGAGGCAAATCATCGAGAATCGGCTCAAGTCGGGGAACCTTCCGGCGATCGTCGCGACCAGCTCGCTCGAGCTCGGCATCGACATGGGAGCCGTCGACCTGGTGATCCAGATCGAAGCTCCGCCGAGCGTCTCGTCGGGCCTCCAGCGGATCGGCCGTGCGGGCCATCGCGCCGGTGCGATCTCGAAAGGGATCGTCTTCCCGAAATACCGAGGCGACCTCTTGGCGTGTGCAGCCGCCGCTCGCGCGATGACCGAAGGGCTCGTCGAGCTCACCAAGATTCCCGAGAACGCGCTCGACGTGCTCGCTCAGCAGATCGTCGCCATGGTGTCGATGGACGACTGGAGCGAGGCGCGTTTGTTCCAAGTGGTCCGAAGCGCCGCTCCCTACGCGACGCTCCCTCGCGCGGCATTCGAGGGCGTGCTCGACATGCTCTCCGGATTCTATCCTTCGGATGCGTTCGCCGAGCTCAGACCTCGCATCCTTTGGGACCGGACCGAAAAGAAGCTCTCGGCGCGTTCGGGAGCGCGACGCGTGGCGATCTTGAGCGGCGGGACCATCGTCGATCGAGGCCTTTATGGGGTTTATTTGCGCGGCGAAGAGGGCCGATCGGTGCGAGTCGGCGAGCTCGACGAAGAGATGGTGTTCGAGTCGAGACCAGGAGAGGTGTTCCTCCTCGGTGCGACGTCGTGGCGTATCGACGAGATCACCCACGATCGCGTGATCGTCACGCCGGCCCCCGGCGAGCCCGGGAAGATGCCCTTCTGGCGAGGCGATCGACCTGGGCGCCCAGCAGAGGTCGGAAAGCGCATCGGCGAGCTCGCACGGGTCTTGTCGCGAACGACCGAGAAGAAGGCGACCCTGCTGCTCGAGACCGAGCACCACCTCGACGCTCGCGCCGCTCAGAACCTCGTCCGATACATCACGGAACAACGCCAAGCGACCGGTGAGGTCCCGAGCGACCAAGTCATCGTCATCGAGCGATTTCGCGACGAGATGGGCGATCTTCGTGTCTGCGTGCTGAGCCCGTACGGCGCCCGCGTCCACGCGCCTTGGGCCATGGCCGTCTGCGCCACGGCGCGCGCAAAGCTCGGGCTCGAGCTCGACGTCATCTGGTCGGACGACGGCATCATCTATCGTCTGCCGGAGGTCGACCAAACACCTCCGAACGACCTGTTCCTCCCCGACGCGACCGAGGTCGAAGCGCTGGTGACGCGCGGGCTCGATCAGACGTCGTTGTTCGCGGGTCGATTCCGAGAGAACGCCGCGCGCGCTTTGCTGCTCCCACGCCGCTTTCCTGGCCGTCGGACGCCGCTGTGGGCGCAACGCAAGCGTGCCTCGGATCTGCTCGCCGTGGCATCGCAGTATGGCTCGTTCCCGATCGTGCTCGAGACCTATCGAGAGTGTCTTCGCGACGCCCTCGATCTTCCGGCGCTCATCGATCTGCTCGCGCAAATTCGGGAACGACACGTGAAAGTCGTCACGGTCGACGCGAAGGTCCCGTCGCCGTTCGCGAGCGCGCTGCTCTTCTCGTACGTCGCCAACTTCATCTACGACGGCGACGCGCCGCTCGCCGAGCGTCGCGCCCAAGCTCTGAGCCTCGATCACGAGCGGCTGCGCGAGCTGCTCGGCGAGGTAGAGCTGCGCGAGCTCCTCGACGAGCAAGCCATCGCGGAGGTCGAGGCGCATTTGCAGCGCACCATCGGTCGCAAGGTGCAGCACGGCGATGCGCTGCACGATCTCCTCCTGTCGGTGGGCGATCTCTCGCCGCCGCAGATCGCCCTTCGCGTGGCCGAACGCGTCGACGGCGATGCGCTTGCGCAAGAGCTCGTGAAGGCTCGGCGCGCGCTCTTCGTGGTGATCGGTGGTGAACGACGCCTCGTTGCGGTCGAAGACATCGGGCGTCTTCGCGATGCGCTCGGCATCGTCCCCCCGAAAGGTCTACCCGAGGCGTTCCTCGCTCCCGTCCGCGATGCGCTCGGCGATCTCGTCTCACGATACTTGCGCACCCACGGGCCCTTTACGGTGGCGGCGCTGGCCTCACGCTACGGGCTCGGCGCCTCACCCGTCATCACCGTCCTCGAACGCTTCTCCGAAGCGGGCCGCGCCATCTCCGGCGGCTTCGTGCCGGGGGCGGAGGGCGCCGAGTGGTGCGATACCGAGGTGCTCCGGTCGATCAAGCAGAAGAGTCTCGCGCGGCTTCGCAAAGAGGTCGAGCCGGTAGGTCCCGAGGTCCTCGCCCGTTTTCTCCTCGCGTGGCACGAGATCGATCGTCCACGCGCCGGGCTCGATGCGGTCGTCTCGGTCGTCGAGCAGCTCGAAGGCGCGCCGCTCCCCATTTCAGCTCTCTTCGACGACATTCTGCCGTCGCGCGTGAAGGGATTTCGTGTTTCGGATCTCGACTATCTCTGCTCGACGGGCGAAGTCTCGTGGCGCGGTCTCGAGCCCATCGGGACGAGCGATGGACGCGTCGCGTTGCATCTGCGCGGACGCCTATCGCTCCTCGCTCCTCCCGTGGTCTTTCCCGAGAGCGGCGTTGCTCGCGCGATCGTCGATCTCCTCGAGCGACGTGGAGCGGTGTTCTTCGCCGACATCGGAGCGCACGTCGGAGGCTTCGGTGGTGAGCTGCTCGAAGTGCTCTGGGAGCTCGTGTGGGCGGGGATCGTGACGAACGACACGATGGCCCCGCTTAGGTCTCGGCTCGCCGTCGTCGAGCCCTCACGACGACCGCGCGGACGTTTCGAACGTCGGCGTGTGTCGACGCCGGGCAGCGAAGGGCGTTGGTCTCTCCTGCCGCGCGAGACAGCGGTCTCGGAGACCGAGCGCGCCGCCGCGCTGGCGACCGTCTTGCTCGATCGGTATGGGATCCTCACCCGCGAAGCCGTCCTCTCCGAGGGCGTCGTCGGAGGGTACGGGGCCGTGTATCCCGTACTGAAGGCGATGGAGGAGGCAGGGCGCGCGCGTCGTGGCTATTTCGTCGCGGGGCTCGGGGCGATGCAGTTCGCTCGTCTCGGGGCCGACGATCGCTTGCGAGCGCTTCGTGGGGGCGAACCGAACGGCGAGCTGTCGGCGCTCCTCGCCGCGACGGATCCTGCGAATCCCTACGGCGCGACCTTGCCTTGGCCCGAGATCGGCGAAGACCGAGAGACGCGAGCGGAGGGCCGTCCACAACGAGCGGCAGGCGCGCACGTCGTGATCCACGATGGAAAGCTCCTCGGCTTTCTCGGCCGCGGAGACAAGGCGCTCCTCACGTTTCTCTCGCGTGAAGAGCCGACGCGCACCACCGAAGCCGAGGCCCTCGCGACCGCGCTCGCGGGGACCGTCGAGGCAGGCTCGCGAAAGGTGCTCGTCATCGCGCGCATCGACGGCGCCGACGCGACGCGATCCGAGCTCGCTCGGTACCTCGTGGATCGAGGTTTCACACCGTCGGGGAAGGGACTTTTCAAACGTCGCGCCGGATCTTTCGTGCGCGTTTAGAGGCCCTCGTGCCAGTCAAGAGCCACCACGAGACGCAGACCAAGGTCCTCATCGAAGGCGGCACGGCCACGTTCGTCACGCCCTACGTCGAGGGCACCGAGACCCGGGCCCGATTCAAATCGGGCGACACCTTGCGCACGCTCGTGCTTCGCTGGAAGAAGGGCCCTCGTCCCTCGACCGCGGGCTCGTTCGAGGGAGGCAAGTAAATCGGCTCCACCTCACGCACCTCGTCGACCGACTCGTTCATGGGAGCGGGTTGGTGCAGCCGCCGAGCCGACGATCGAGCCCGGTCCCCGAAGGTCGGGGGTCTCGCGGTCGGCGCAGCCGGGCTCGGCACGGCCGCGGTCCTCTGGATCCTCGACGTCGGCGGGAGCCACGGCTCGAAGACGGCTCCGGCCAAAGCGAGCACGACGATTCACTTCGCGCCCACCGGCTCCGAACGAGGCGCGGGGCTGGGCGTTTGGGGCAGCTTTAAGCCGAGAATTTCTGCGGTTTGGAGAGCCGTGGGGTCGTCCGCTTCACCCCGCCGTGCGGCGTAATGTAAGCTTCGGGGCGTGAGAACCGGCCTGCTCGTCCTCCTCGTCGCATTCGCCTCCACGGGCTGCGGAAGCCCTGCGCCTCCGAAGAAGCCCTTGAGCCCAGGCGATCCGCCGAACACTTCGTGTGCGACCTCCAACGTCTGCAAGATGTGGGGCTGGTGTGGCGAGAAAGCCGGCGAGTGTGTGCCCGTCGGCGATGATCAGTGTCGCCAATCGCTCGCGTGCAAGTCGGGAGGCCTCTGCAGCTTCGACGGCAACAAGTGCATGGCCAAGACCGCCGACGACTGTGAGCGCTCCGACTGGTGCAAGGCGAACAACCTGTGTTCGCTGCGCGAAGGCGTGTGCAAGTGACAGCCGAGACGTGAAGCTCCGTCGGCGAAGACGTGCGGTCGTCGAGCCGTCGTCGAGCCGTCGTCGAGCCGTCGCTCTCTGGTACGGTGCGAGGGACGTGAAGCCCTTCATTCCTCGCGGCGGCGACCTCCTCTCTGCTTTCGACGATCTCGAGGCGAAGCGCCGCTACGCACGCCCAGAGCTCGCCGAGCGACGTTTGTCGCGCATCCTCGCCTCTCCAACCGGTTTCTTTCGCGGGTCGCCGTCGCTCTTCTATTGGCTGCTTCAACGCCATCCCGAAGGCGAAGCGCTTTTGTCCGGCACGCCTCGCTGGATCGCCGGTGACGTGCATCTCGAGAACATCGGCGTCATCGCCATCGGCGAGGGACGTCTGGTGTTCGATTGGAACGATCTCGACGAAGCCATGGTGGCCCCTGCCGTGCTCGACGTGATTCGCGGCGCAGCGAGCGCCGCCCTCTCCGCCGAGAGCTTGGGACTCGGGACCCGCGTCGCCGTTCTCGCCGCGAAGAGCTTCATCGACTGCTACTTGAAGCCCGTCCCGACGGCGGCGCCAAAGGCCATTTCTGCGTTGCTCGAGCGCGCCGAAGGGCGCACCCACCAACACGTGCTCGACGAGCGTTGCCCCATCGGAGCTGACGGCGAACGTCGCTTCGTTTTGGGAAAGCGCTACATGGCGCTCGTCGACGACGAGCCCGACGTGGTCCGTGACCTCTTCGAGGCCTACGCCGCGGAGCACGCGCTGCCGATGGTCGACAAGAAGCTCAAGCTCGACGATGCCGCGTTCCGCGTGCAAGGGACAGGCAGTCTCGGTGTGCGACGGTTCATCTGGCTCGTCCATTCGGGCAAGAAGGGCGAGCAGATGCTCGTCGAAGCCAAAGAGATGCGCGAGAGCGCACTCACCGTCGGAGGGCTCGTGAGCCTTCACGCTCCGGGTGAAGACCCGTCTGCGTCGGCCGCCGGCCAAGCTGCGCGCGTCGTGGCTTCGATGAGCGGGCTTCTCCAAGAGCCGCAGGTCGCCGTTCGCGCCCTCCGCGGCACGGATGGCAAGAGCTATCTCGTGCGTCTCCACGCCCCCGGCGAAGACAAGCTCGCCATCGAAGGCGTCCACGGCGAAGTCGATCTGCTCGCGCTCGCGCGGTTCATCGGAGATCGACTCTCCGAGGCCCATCAACGGAGCGGTATCGCGCTCGATCCACTCGATCGCAACTCGACGCTCGAGGTCGCGCTCGATCTCGCGGCTGCGATGACGCGCGCCCATCAGGCGCTCGTGACGCGTCACCTCGACGACGGCCCGCGGTCGACCTGACGACGCCGTCGCGACGTGCGGAACGCGTGTCGCTCTTCAGCCCGCCGTGAAAGTGGGCTACGCGTCATTCGTGTCCTCGAACAGTCGCTCCTCAACGCGATCGCGTCCGAGCTCGCACCTTCGGATTTCGAGAGCCGCTCGGTGCCTCCGTCGATCGCCGACGTCGAAGTGGTGTGCGTGTGGGCTCGAAAGACGTGGAACACCAATCGAGCGGTCGCCGTGCTCCGCGCGCCGCCGAACGCGAGCCTCGGGCCGCTCTCGCAGAGTCTCAAGATCGAGCTCGGCAAAGCCATTGGCTACTTCCCGTTCTTCTACGGGATCGGCCTTCAGATCGTTTGGCTCGGCCAAGGCATCGTCCCCGTTTCGAGCGATCTCGGTGCCTACGTCAACAAGATCGAACCAATGAAGCTCTCTTCTCTTGGTTTCTCAGCAGCGTTGCTCGTGCTTCATCCGGTGGTCGGTGCCGCGCAGTCGGCACCGTCTCCCGCTGCTCCGCCTTCGGCGCCTGCCGCGACGTCAGCCGATCTCGACCACCCCCAAGCGACGCCGAGCGCGGCGCCACCACCTCCCGCGTACCCCCCCGGTGCCTATCCGCAAGGCGCGTATCCGCAGGGCGCGTATCCGCAAGGCGCGTATCCGCCCGGAGCGTATCCGCCTCCTGCGTATCCACCGGGTGCCTATGGCGCGTATCCGCCTGCGTACCCACCGAGTGCCTATCCTCCTGGCGCGTATCCGCAGGGGGCCTATCCCTATCCACCGATGGGCCCGCCGCGAATGAAGCGCCACAGTCCGGCTTTGATGGGGGGCGGCATCTTTCTCACGGCGTTCGGCGGCCTCTCTCTGATTGGGGCCGCCACCACGTTCGGTCTGGATTCGAGCGGCGGAGGCGACTTCTCGGGATTCGCTTCGCTGCTCATCGGATTGCCATTGCTCGTGCACGGTCTCGGCTGCATCGCGGGTGGCATTCCGATGATCGTCCTCGGCAACAAGCAAATCCCGGAGGGCTCTGCGTCACTCGTGCCTTCGCTCGTGCCCTCGCGCGGAGGCGCCGCGATGCAATGGCTGTTCTAAACGGTAGTTCCGAGCGCCGACTTATCCATACGCAGGCTAGGGACGGAATATCACGTAAGAATTCGAATAGACCATCTCGATGCCTGCGTAGACTCCCCACAGAGGCAGCGTGAACCAGAGACCATTCGATAGGCCGACGAACAGCGCGAGGTTCATCCGGGTGTGTCCGACGTACCGCTTGTTGAAGACGAAGCTCGCGAAGTAAACGAGGTCCCGTACCACATCTGGTAGTTGAGAACGGCGAGCAGGAGGCCGAGCGCACGCGCCGGGATCAGCTCGTACGTGAGGGCGTAGATGCTGAAGAGCGAAGGCAACAGCGTCGTGAATCCATTGCCCACGTCGATGAAGAACCCATACGACTTTCGGTTGGCGTACGACTCGTCGAAGTCCGAGTAGCTCGATCAGATCTCTGCCCACAAGGTCGGCGATGCGATCCTCGAGAGAGGGATCTTCATGCCGAAGTAGTCTTTCACGCGGTCGAGCTCACGGCCCTTGTAGTCGACGATGAAGCGCGCGTGCTGCTGCTCGATGTGCCCGATTCTCAGGAACAGGCAGATCTCCCAGAACGCGATGATCGTGTTCAACCAGAGGAAGAACGCGAGCGCGAAGTGACCAAGGTCGAAACCGCCATGAACGTGGTGGTGGAGCGCGACGGGCAAGAGCGTTCCCGCGACGACGAAGAAGACGACGACCTGGTAGACCCGCATGTTGGCGGCGGAGTTTGCCACAGCTCACGTGGGCATGAGGTAGATCGATGACGGCTTCGGGCACGTCTGCACGTCGAGACGAACGGTGAGGCAGGAAGACGCCGTCGCTAGGCGCCGGGCGGCCCTCCGTTCGCCACCGATGACGGCGGGGACTCAGCCGCCTTTCGGCAAGCACACGCCTTGTGTGTAGTGCTCTGTTTCGCAGCTCTCCTTCGAGCCGCAATCTGCTTTGCTCTTGCAGATCTTCGGCATGCACCACTTGCCGCCGTCGACGGTGCTGCAGGCGGTTCCACCAGGACAGGCTTCCCCTGACGCGCATGTCGTGGTTGCAACGCAGGCCACACCGCAATCGTTGCCGCCGCAGCTGCCGTCGGCTTCGGTGCCGGGCGGGCACGAAGCGCCCGCGATCGTCCCCGATTGGAAGCCCACGGCCTCAGGCGCGCCGTTGCAAGCTGTCGCGCCGACCACGACCGCGAGGCTCACGATGAAGGTGCTGGTTCGCATGCCGTCCGTTTAGCAACGCCCGTGCCGGCTGACGGACGACGAACATCCAGCGAAGCGAAGTTGAACCGCCAAACCGCCAAGGGCGCCAAGGACGGAAGCCGCGTACGAACAGCGTGTCCTCCACGGGAGGACATGCGCGTGTACGTCAGGGAGCCATGTCCTCCACGGAAGGACATGCGCGTGTACGTCGAGGAGCCATGTCCTCCACGGAAGGACATGCGCGTGTACGTCGAGGAGGCATGTCCTCCGCAGATCGACATAAACACCGCGTGCCGTTCACTACGGCATCGATAGCCGTCATTTGACAGCCCAAGCCTTCCGCGTGTTCTCCATCGAGTGACACGGAGGCAAATAGCTCTGGCCGGTGTCCTCCGCCGAGTGACATGACACCTCTTTGGAGCCTCTCGAGTGCTTCCTGAAGTGCCATACGAGTCTCTGCGCTCGCGTCATGTCACTTGCCGAGTGACACGGATGATACACGTTCGGTAGACTCGTGATTCATGGCCACCAAGCTCGCCAAGGCGCTCGACCGCATGTTCGACCGGCTTCAGTGGACGCAGAAGGAGATGTTCGAACGAACCGGGGTCTCGTCGCGGACGCTGTCGCGATGGCGACTCGAGGGCAAACCCCCGAGCGCGAAAACGATCGCGAAGCTTCTGCGCGTCGTCGCGCCGATCGATCGCGAAGCGGCCTCCTGGCTCGCCGAAGCCTCGCGCGTCGCCATGCCGAACGTCGCGTCTGCGACACCTGCCACTCCGTCATCCGGAGCCGGCGGTGGCGCCGCTTCGACCGACACGGAAGCCGAACGCCTCCGTGTCGACTCGATCGTATGCGTCGCCGCCGACGCGATGAACCTCTCGCCGAAGGCCGTTCGGCCCGCGCTCCGTGCGGCGTTCCTTCGCGCGCGGGATCTCGGAGTTTCGATCGACGCCATCGCGGCGGCGATGGCCGAGACCCCCGAGCTGAACGGTTTGGTCTGAACAGCTTGGATCAAGGGGGTTCCGGCCCGAGACCAATGACTCGTGTTGCGAGCCGAATGGCGGATCAGGACCTCAGGGGAGGAGGCCGAGCGTGAAGAACTTGTCGTCCCCGCTGTCGCGCCGACGCGCAACGATCGAGAGCTTGCCACCGAGCTGGACGAGTCCAGGGAATGTTAGGTCTCCTACGCTGCCCTCGGGGCCGTTCACGAGTTGGATTCCGCTCCAGGTCTTCCCGTCATCGCAGCTCTTGTCGACGACGACCCGATCGACCTGGCCTCCACCGTACGCATTCGTCGCGACGTAGAGAATGTCTCCTTCGTACGCGATCCCGAAGGCGGTCGACGACGTTGGGCCATCCGGGGACGTGTAGGTCGGCAGCGTCTGCTCCGCCGTGAAGGCTTGTCCGATGCCAGGGCTCGTCGCGAGCCGCGTCGTGCCGTCGTCGTTCCACCAAGCGACGGCGATCTGGCCGCTCTTCCCGAACGTGCCCTGCGGGAGATGGGCCTCGACCGTGTCGGCGCTGAGCTTCTTACTCGACGACCACGTCGCTCCGTTGTCCGGGCTGCAAGTGACGCACGCGTCTGGAATGGAGAAGTCTCCGCCCGCGAACGTCATGCAGACTTTGCCCGCTCCGTCGGTGAAGAGCCTCGGACTCTCAGTCACGCCGGCCGAGCCGCCGTCTTGACTGACCGTCGCCAACCCCGGAGCGACAGTGAATTCGGCGGCGGTGATGTCGGAGCCGTCGCAGGTGCCGATCAGCGCGAAGTCGCTTCCGTTCGTCGCGCTCGTGAAGACATCGATGTTGCTCCCGTCGAGCGCCGGCGCGCTGATGACGACGTGGTTCGCCGACGGCGCGACGATGTCGGGGCAGATGGCGTAGCCGTTGTAGGTAGCCGCGAGCTGCCGATAATCGAACGTCGCGCCGCCATCTTTCGTCACGCCGAGAATGAGCGAAGTGCCGACGCTCGTCGTGCTGATCGTCGTCGGCGTGCATCCGTACCGCGACGATCGGAAGACGACGTAGGCGATCTTGTCGTCTGCTGGATCGACCGCGACCACGCTGCACATGGCGTCGACCGCAGGCGACGAATGGACGTTTTTAAGAGTCGCCCAGGTCGCACCACCATCGGTCGACGAGGTGAATTGAACCACGCTCGCGAAGCCCGACGTCGGCTCGACCCAAGAAGCGTACGAGCGCTGACCCTTGCTCGCGACCACATGGGCATAGACGTCCGATGGCTCCGTGTTGAGGCCGCTGAGCGCCTGGAGCGCCGTGGGATGAACGGTGGCGAGCGTCACTGCGGCCACGTCGCTCGCCTTCGTGTCGGCGACGCTCGTCGCAGTGACCGAAGCCGTGGCGGGAGCAGGAACCTGCTTCGGTGCGCTGTAGGTTCCGTCGGCCGCGATGCTTCCGCCGGTCGGAGTCGGATCGACCTTCCACATCACCGATTGGTTCGTCGTGTTCGTCACGGTCGCGACGAATTGGGTGGTGGTGCACGTGAGGAGGTCGGCTGGGCTCGGCGTCACGGCGACGGTGACGGCGCCACCCGTCGAGGTGGTGACGCTGGAGCTCGTCTTGCTCGACGACGAGGATGAGGATTATGACGACGACGACGAGCTCGTGCTCGAGCTGCCCCCAGTGCCACCCGAGCTGTCGCCGCATCCCGCGAGGAGAGCGAGCAATCCCGAAAGCACGACGGACGGGTAAGACAATCTCATATCGATGGTTCCTCCAAATGGCAGCGCTCACCTTGGGTAGGTGAGAGCCGGATCGAATACGCGAAACTATCGTTTGGACGAACGGCTGAGCGCAGACGACGCAGCAACGCGGCACCAAACGAAGGCGGATTCGCGCCACGACCGGAGCGGAGATCAACAGAGCACCAAGGGCGCGATGTCGAGCGGCGTCAGGAGCGGGCGCGCGACGGAGATGAAAGAAAACTCATGGGAAGATCACACGATGGGACGCGTGAGGAGGCGAGACGACGATCATTTTTCTGTGTTCCGTCGAGCCAGCTCGTTAGAAGCGCTGCATGCTTGCCCGTGCTGTCTCGCTCGTTCTCTTCTGCGCATCGCTCGCCTCGCTCGCCTCGCTCGCCGCGTGTGCCCCAGGCGAATCGCAGCTGAGAATCGACTACGCGCCCGATTTCGATCGCGGACCCACAGCGGTCTCCGTCGTCGGGGCCTACCAGGGAGGACTCCTCCGCGCAGAGGCCTGGGCCGACCTCGCAACGAGTCTGGCTGGAGCATTCGGCGGCACGGTCTGCGAGCCGTTTTATTCGACGGAGCTCGACGCCTCCAATCCGTCGCTCGCGTCGGCCATCGACCATTACACGAAAGCGAACGGCGTGACCGACGAGCTGCTTCGCGATCTCGCGCCGGCTGCGACCACCGACACGCTCGTCTTGGTCACCGTCGGCGCGCACGCCGAAACCAGCATGACTCCCGAGGCCGCGCCGGCTCAGAGCATGATGCCGGGTCGGCGAGGCAGTCGGCCCAGGCCTCCCGCTGCACCTGCAACGCGTACGGTCACCCACGAAATGGCGATCGATCTCTCGGTCTCGTTCTATTCGATTCGAAAGGGACACCTCGTCGCGCAAATGGACATGTCGTCGACCGGCGCGTCGCAAGAGGAGGCTGTGCGCCATTTCGCCGACGAGATGAACAAGCGATTTCCGAACACCACTTGCGCGGCATGGAAGCAAGACGCGCGAATCGACGAAGCCAAGATTCAAGCGAAGGCCGAGCCCGAGCCTGAATAGAGTCTGCGCCGTAGCAGCCCGTCGAAAACCTCGTCTCGAAAAACTCGCGCCAACTCTTTCGACGCGTGGGTTCGAGGCTGTCGACGCCGAGACGTCTCCACGGCGCCCCATCATGCGCTACCGTCGAGCGCATGCGACTCCTTGCTGTGCTCTCGTCCACCGCGTCGAGCGCGACGCTTCTGCTCGCGTGCTCTGGATCGCCGAGCAGCATCGGGGCACCGAACGAGCCGACGAGCGCTGACGCGACCTTGTCTGCGCCAGGCGCGCCCGAAGCCCCGAGCGCCAAGACCGCCGTCTCTCAAGGCCCGTTCGGCGGCTCGGCCAGCTCGGCGGCGCAGGGCCCGCCGCCCACCGCGAAGGTGATCGGAACGGCCCCATCGAAGGAGAGCGCCCTCTATCTGCATGTCGAGATGCTCTTCGACAATCCGAGCTCACGTGCGTGTCGAATCGATGGCTACGTGCTGACCTGGCCGGGTGGAAAGAAGGTCATCTCGATCGAAGGCTTCTCGGTGCCTTCTCGAGAGCAGAAGAAGCGCAGCGTGAAGGTTCATTCCGACGACGGCGATCTGAGCACCCTGACGGCTGACAAGGCATCGATTGCGCTCAAGACCGACTGTGCGCCCTAGCAGCCCGTTGAAATACTCTGCCCGTGGGTTTTCGAGACGCGATGGGTTCGATCGCTAGTCGAGGAACTCGACGTGTGCGGCTTTGCTCGCCCTCTTGAACCGTTCGAATCGAGCTTCAAAATCAACGCGGTGCGGCCGGTACGAAAGACCCCTTCGGTCAGCGACGGCTCGTCGAGTCGGATGGGCGACGCGACGAGCATCGCTCGATGGCGCTCCGTGATGCCTTCGTCCGCCGAGTGGATGGCCACGGGGAGCAGCGAGAGACCATCGTCGGACACGATCGCGACGCCGCACGAGTCCTTGATCACCTCCGCGATCCGTCGCGCGATCGTGTCGAGGATTCGTTCGTAGTCGACGGTCGCTTCGGCGGAACGCCCGGGTCGTCTCGGAGAACAGGCGCAACTGCTCGCTGAGACGCTCGATCTCTCTACCGCGCTCTCGACTCCTGGACGCATCCCCCAACGGAAGATTGTGGCCTTCGCAGGGCGGAAAGACAGAAAAATGGAGTGTCGGGACGGCGACGCCTCTTCGCTCTGTGCCGCGTAAGTAGTCCTACGGATGTCGCGCCCTGAATCGCCTCGCTCCCGACCCAAAGTGTGCTTGATTGCGGCTCGTGGAGATCAAGGCGCCCAAGCTCATGGAGCCGCAAGAGGCTGCGAGCGTGCTCGAAAAGGCGCTCGAGCCGAAGGGACGGTTCACCGTTGCCGACGCCGCAGCCAAGAGCGGTCTCGCGCTTCGCGACGCCGAGGCCGGCCTCTTCGCGCTCGTTTCGAAGTACCGAGGCCACCTCACGGCCACCGAAGCGGGCCAGCTTCTCTACAGCTTTCCGCATGGGTTCAGTCAGCCGTGGATCGTACGAGGCGCGGTCGAGCGCGCGATGTCGACGGCCGGCCGGAGCCTTCTCGGGATGGCGCGCTTCGTCGTTCGCGCATGGATCGCGATCGTCCTCGTCGGCTACACCGCCATCTTCGTCGCGCTCCTCATCGCCCTCACGTTCTCGGGCTCGAACAACCGCAACGACTCGCGTCGAGGTGGCGGGCTTCGAGGCTTCGAGATCGTGTTTCGCGTGCTGTTCGAAGCGTTCTATTGGTGGTGGCACCCGTTCTCGCCGTTTCGCCTCGGCGCCGGAGCGATCGGATCTGCAGCGGCCTTTCAGCGCTCCGACGAGCCGAAAGAGCCATTTTACCAGAAGGTCGATCGCTTCTTCTTCGGGCCCACCGAGCCGCGCCCCGATCCGCTCGAGACCGAGCGCAAGCTCGTGCAAGAGATCCGCGCCAAAAAGGGTCGCATCGGCATCGGCGACATCATGCGTGTCACCGGGCTTGCGCGCGATCGAGCCGACGCGCTCATCTCGAAGCTCATGCTCGACTATGAAGGCGACGTCGACGTCTCCGAAGACGGCGGCATCTTCTACCGATTCAAATCGCTCCGCGTGACGGCTCACAACGAAGCGTCGTTCGTTCGTGGCGGCGAGGCGCGTCGGGCAGCCTGGGCCACGCCCAAAGTGCTCCCGCCTCTCACCGGAAATCCAGGCGGGACCAATCTCCTCATCGCGGGGCTCAACGCCTTCAATCTCTTCATGAGCATCTACGCGATTGGAGCCGACCTCACGCTCCATCGGCTGCAGCTCATTCTGTCCAAGGTCCCGCTCAATCGGATCCCGCTCGAAGGAACGCCCATTGCGCTCGGCATCGTGCCGCTGGTCTTCTCCATCGCGCTCTTCGCGCTCCCGGCCATACGAGCCGCGCTCCGTCCGCTCAAGGCGCGCGCGGTAGCACGCGAAAATGGCCGACTCGCCGTTCTCCGCGAAGTGGTGACCAGCGCGAAGAGAGGCGGCGTCGGCGACGCGGAGATCAAGGCTGCGTGGAAGCGCGCTTCGGGCTTCGAGGCGAGCGATCGCGAGATCACTCGCGAGGTGGTCGAGCTCGGCGGTGACGTCGAGGTCGGAAAAACTGGCGAAGTGCGCTATCGATTCGCCGACCTCGAAGCAGAAGCGAAGGCGCTCGAAGCCGAACGCGAGGCCGCCGCCGAGGCCGAAGCCGACGCAGGCAAAGTGGTCTTCTCGAGCGAAAACTGACGCTCATTCGGCCGGCACAATCGAGGAGATGGGAACTTCGTCGATTGCCTCCAGCGCGGCGCGCGCCGGACCGGCGATCCCGATCTGCGACGGCGGTACGAGCGGCTCGCGCACGTTGATTCGGACGAGCGTCGCGCCTTGGCGCGTCACGAGCCTCTCGCCGACTCTGCGAACCGTGGGTATCGCCATCCCCGCGCCACACTCGATGACCGTCAGCTTCGCGCTTCGGCGCGCGAGCTTCGCGAGCCACGCCTCGAGGCGGCTCTCCTGGGCCTCTTCACGGTCGCCGTCCCAGGCGTAATCACCGAAGAGAAGGATGTTGGGCCTCAACAGTGCGCCGCACGTCGGGCACGAGGGCAGGGGGCCTCGAGCACGAAACGTGTCGACATCGATCTCGACGTCGTAGGGATCGGCCACGATGATTCCGACGCCGCACGTCTTCGTGCACTGCATGAAGTCGATGGCACCATGGACCTCGACGATGCGATCCGAATCGAAGCCAGCTCGTTGAAAGGCTCCATCGACGTTGCTCGTGAACACGAACGCCCCCTCCTTCTTGCGAGCCGCCCAGCGCGCGAGAACAGCGAAGCCCGCATGCGGAACCGTGCGCCGATACAGCGAGAGGCGGTGCCCGTAGAACCCCCACGCGAGACGCGGATCGCTCTCGAACCATCGAGGGTTGGCGAGGTCCGAAAACGAAAGACCGAGCTTCTCGAATGGCGGATAGGCACGCCAGAAACCTTCGGATCCACGAAAGTCCGGCAGACCCGAGTCGACCCCCATCCCGGCTCCGGCGCTGAAAAGGAGGGCATCGGCTCGTTCTACCGCAGCGCGCGCGCGTCGAATGAGCTCGTCGTTCACTCGGCCATTCTAGCGCGGCCAGGCGCTCGACTTGCTCGCCGAGCGAGGGCATAAGGGGCCGATGGCCGACCTGCGTCCCTTCCGCGCCTTTCGCCCCCGCCCCGACATCGCCGAGCGCGTGGCTTGCCCGCCCTACGACGTCATCGACACGGCCGAAGCGTCGGCGCTAGCCGAAGGCAATCCGTTCTCCTTTTTGCACGTCACGCGTCCGGAGATCGATCTCCCCGCCGGCACAGACGAGCACTCGAAAGAGGTCTACACGAAGGGACGCGAGAACCTCGAAGCGCTCGTCGCAGATGGCGTCTTGATTCAAGACCAAGACCCTCACTACTACGTGTACGCGCAGACGATGCCGCTACCCGACGGAACGGTCCACAGGCAGACGGGCATCGTGGCTTGCGCTGCGGTCGCCGACTACGTGGCCGACCGCATCAAGAAGCACGAGAACACGCGCGCCGACAAAGAAGACGATCGAACGCGCCACATCGAAGAGCTCGGCGCGCACGACGAGCCCGTGTTCTTGACCTACCCGTCACGGCCGATGATCGATGCTCTCGTGGGGCAGGCGATTCGCGCGATGCCGCTCTACGATTTGACGACGCAAGATGGAGTCGGCCACAAGCTCTGGGCGATCGAGCGCGAGATGGGGCTCGGGCTCGGTCGTCTGCTCGAAGACGTTCCGACGCTCTACGTCGCCGATGGTCATCACCGAAGCGCTGCCGCAGCGCGCGTCCACAAGAAGCTTCGCGGCGACGGAGGCGAGCACGACGCGTTCCTCGCGGTCGTCTTCCCACACGATCAGATGCGCATCATGGCGTACAACCGCGTGGTCCGTGACCCGAAGCAGCGCACGCCCGAGGCGATCCTCGAGGCGCTCTCGGCGGTGCTCGACGTCACGCCCGCGACCGCCGCTGCGCCGCCTTCTGCGAAGAGCTTCGGCATCTACGTCGGTGGAAGGTGGCATCTCGCCAAGGCGCGCGCCGGCACGTACGACGCTTCCGATCCGGTCGAATCGCTCGATTGCTCGATCTGTCAAAATCAGATCCTCGGACCGCTGTTCGAGGTCTCCGATCCACGACGCGACAAGCACGTCGACTTCGTAGGCGGCATTCGCGGGGCGAAGGAGCTCGAGCGTCGCGTCGACTCGGGCGAGATGACGCTCGCGATCCACCTCTTCCCGACCAGCATCGAGGAGCTGATGGCGGTCAGTGACCGAGGTCTCCTCATGCCGCCGAAGAGCACGTGGTTCGAACCGAAGCTTCGAAGCGGTCTCTTCGTGCACACCTTCTGAACCAGCCCGAGGATCCGATGAGCGAAGTTCGACGCGTCTCCCCGCTGGAAGCCAAGAAGCTCTGTGACGAACAACATGTCTACCTCGATGTCCGCACCGAGGAGGAGTTCGCCGCTGGTCATCCGACGGGCGCGGCGAACATTCCATTTCTGTTCTCCGCGGTAGGCGGCATGAAACCCAACCCCGACTTCATCGACGTCGTCAGCGCTACGTACGCTCGAGGCACGCCGATCGTCGTCGGATGTCGAAGTGGCGGACGCTCGCTAAAGGCCACCGCCCTGATGATCTCCGCCGGCTTCACCGAAGTAGTCGACCAACGCGCCGGGTACGACGGCGCGCGCGGACCGTTCGGACAAATGCTCGAGCCGGGATGGGTCGCGAGTGGTCTTCCGACCGAGCAAGTCACGCCGGGTAAGAGCTATACGGAGCTCAAGTCGCCGCGCTGAGCACCGAGCTCACTTCCCGGCGCGCTCGTAGTCGGCCGCTGCTCGCTTCACCACCTCGACGTCGCGCGCTGCGCGCTCGGCCTCGGTGGAGAGCTCGGCCGTGAACATCGTGAGCCCCCAGATTCCATTTTGCCTCCTCCGAAAGGCGTATCGCGTCCCTCGGGCGGTCTCGATCGTCGCGCGCTCACCTTCGGTCTCGACCTTCGCGATGCCCGAGAGATCTCGCCGGAGCTTGCCGATGAACCCTCGTTTCTGGGAGATGTCGACCCAGACGTCGGAGCCGTCTGTGGCCGTCGCGTACGGACGGTAGAGATCGGTGAGCCGCGTTCGTTCGGGCTCGGGGTAGTTCTTGTCGACGAGATCGAGCGCCTGCTTCCTTTCGTCTCGGATGGTGAAACAGGCGTGTTGCGCCTCGTCTTCCAGGTAAGGAAACACCATCAGCACGTCGCCGCGGCCGACGCTGTAGGCGATGCGCAGGTACGCTCCTTCGGGGACGGTGTCGGCCGGAAAGCGCGTCATCGCATGGCACGTCGCGAACGCTGCCGCCGCCACCACCACCACGGCGCCACCGATCCACAACCGACGCCGAGACAAGCGCTCTGTCGGCGGTGCGAGCTCACGGTCGCTTCCGGCGTCTCGATGCTCGTCGTCGTCGGCGCGATCTTCGCCAGGTGCCGAGGGGTGCTCGAAGGCGCGTTCGCGACGACCTCTCTCGAGGTCGCTTCTCGGCGCATCTCTGTCTTCGTCGCTCGCCATCGCTCGCCTGGGTGCGAAACCGGCTATAAGGCGCGGCGGTGCTCGAGGGCAAGCGCATCGGTGTCGTCGTACCGGCCTACGACGAAGAGGCTCGAATCCTCGCGACGATTCGGAGCATTCCCGCGTTCGTCGACGCGATCGTCGTCGTCGACGACGCGAGCCGCGACGCGACGAGCGCGCTGGTCGGCACCGAAGCCGACGCCGCTCGAGAGCTCGGGAGCGATCGTCTCCATCTACTCCGGCACAGCGAGAATCGCGGCGTGGGAGCAGCCATCGTGTCTGGCTACCGTCGAGCGCTCGAGCTCGACGCCGACATCCTCGTGGTGATGGCTGGCGACGGACAAATGGACCCACGCGATCTGCCGCGGCTGCTCGCGCCTCTTTTCGCCGGGCGCGCCGACTACGCCAAAGGCGATCGTTTTTCGCACCCGAACATCCGTCGCGCGATGCCGATTCAACGCTATCTCGCAGGGCGTGTTCTCTCGACGCTCACGGCCCGTGCATCGGGGCTCGAGAGGCTGTCCGACAGTCAATCGGGCTACACCGCCATCTCGCGGAGTGCCCTCGACCGGCTCGAGCTCGACGCGCTCTGGCCGGGGTATGGTTACCCGAACGATCTCATTGGTCTCGTCGCGCAAGCGGGGCTACGCATCGAGGACGTCCCGGTCCGACCCGTCTATCGAGGCGAGAGGAGCGGGATTCGACCGTGGCACGTCGCGACGATCGGGCTCTTGATTGCACGCAGCTACGCTCGCCGACTTCGCGCGGGTCCGCACGCCGGGTGACCGACGGTCTCTGCTTCAACGCTTCGCTCGCGCCCCGAATCCCGCCATCGCGACCTGGTGAGCGGGCGAGCCCCACAAGCGCTCGAAGGTCGAATCTTCGAAGGTCTTGGCGGCGCGGCGAGCCTCTCGCTGCACGTCGGCTAGCAGCTCCTTTTGCGCCGCGATCACGTAGCGCTCGGCCTTCGCAATTTCTTCGGCGATCGCGAGCGCACGCCGGCGCGCGCCACCGCTCGGGACGCTCTCGCCAACGAGCCCCATGCGCACGGCCTCGACCGCATCGACAGCCTCCGCGGTGAACAAGAGCTGCGCGGCGCGTGTCGGTCCGACCCGTTCGAGGAGTCGAGCGGTTCCTCCCCATGCGGGGGCGAGGCCCATGCGCGCATGTCGAAATGAAATCTTCGCGTGCTCCTCGATCACCGCGAGATCGCAAAGCAGTAGCAGCTCGCAGCCACCGCCGTAGACGTCGCCGCTCACCGCCGCGATCACCGGCAACGGACAGGCGATGATGCACTCGAGCTCCCGACCCATCGCGAGCACCTGCGACGCGCCGTCTTTGGCATCGACGATCGTGGACAGCTCGTCGAGGTCTCCGCCGGCCGCGAACACTTTGCCGTCGGCGGCCAACACGATCGCGCGAAGGCTCTCGTCGGATCTCGCCCGAGCAATCGCGAGTGCGAGCGCGCGAGCCGTCTCGCTGCCGATCGCGTTTCGCTTCTCGGCGCGCGCGAGCGTGACCACACGCGTGGAGCCGACGGTCTCTTCGCGGATCAAGCCCGGCCCTTGGCGCGCTTTTTTTCGACTCGAAGCGTGTCGTCGATGCGGCGCTTCAGCTCGCCCTTCGACAAGCTGCGGTTGTCGTGCGCGTAGCTCTCCGCGTACTCGACGATGGCCCCTGCCACGTCGACGCCGCTCGCTCGCTCGATGCCTTCGAGGCCCGGCGAGCTGTTGATCTCGAGAACGCGCGGACCTCCTCGACCTTCGAGCATGTCGACGCCCGCGACGCCGAGACCCATGGCTCGCGCGGCGCGAATGGCGGCGTGCCGATAGCTCGGGGGCAGCGACACATTGCTCGCCTTCGCACCGCGATGGAGGTTTGCGCGAAACTCACCCTTCTTGGCCACGCGCCGCATCGCCGCGATGACCTTGCCGCCCACGACGATCGCACGCACGTCGCGACCTTTCGACTCCTTCACGTACTCCTGCAGCACGATGTCTTGGCCCATCGCCCAGAAGGTCTCGAGGAGCGAATGCGCTGCCTGATGCGAGTCGGCGATCATCGTCCCGATGCCTTGCGTTCCCTGCTGCAGCTTCACGATGGCCGGGCAGCCACCGACCAGCTCGAGGGCCGCATCGAGGCCGGCGGGGCTTCGAGCACACACGGTCGTGGGGACGTCGATGCCCACCTGCGTGAGCAGCTGGAGCGCGCGGAGCTTGTCGCGACTGCGAGCGATCGACACCGCGCCGTTCACCACGGGAACGCCCATCAGATCGAGCTGCCTCACCACAGCCAGCCCGTAGTTCGTGATGCTCGCGCCGATGCGAGGAACGACTACGTCGTACTTCGGAGCTTTCTGACCGCCGACGAAGAGCGAAGGCAGCCCTTTCGAGACGACGATCTGAAAGTCGAGCGGATCGGTCACCGTGACGTCGTGTCCGCGCGCTCGCGCGGTGAGAACGACGCGGCTCGTCGAATAGAGTGAAGGATTCCGCGAGAGGACGAGCATCCGCATGGGCTGCGGAGGCTACCAGATGCAACGCAGGTGACTTGGAACGATGACGACGGTTCGGCTCACCGCTCCGCGACTGCCAGGGCCTTGCGTCTGACGAATTTTCGTGTACGAAAGAATGGCCTCGCGACTTCTCGTCGTAGAGGCACGCCCACGAAACGCGAGCGGGAGAACGACCAATGTGGCAGCCCTTTTCCGAGGAGCACGAGCAGTTTCGTCAGACCGTCAAGGCATTCGCCCAGAAGGAGCTCGCTCCTCACGCCGACGAATGGGAGGAGTCTGGTTGCTTTCCCAACTGGGTCTTCAAGCGGGCGGGTGACTTGGGAATTCTCGGGGCGCATTTCCCCGAAGAGCACGGCGGAGGCGGGCAAGACTATTGGTTCAGCGTCGCGAAAGCCGAGGCGCTCGTTCATTGCCAGAGCGCTGGCGTCAGCATGGGCCTTCTCGTTCAGAGCGACATGGCGACCCCCGTCATCAGCGATCTCGGAACGAAAGATCAGATCGAAGAGTTTCTGAAGCCCGCGCTCTCCGGCGACAAGATCGCTTCGTTGGGCGTGAGCGAGCCGGCGGCCGGCAGCGACGTCGCCGGCATCAAGACCGTCGCCAAGAAAGACGGCGGCGACTACGTCATCAATGGTCAGAAGACCTTCATCACCAACGGGACGCGCGCCGACTTCATCACGCTGCTCGCGAAGACGAATCCCGAGGCGGGGGCGCACGGCTGTTCGTTCTTCCTCGTGCCGACGAAGACCAAAGGCTTTCACGTCTCGAAGGCGCTGAAGAAGATCGGCAACAAGTCGAGCGACACCGCGGAGCTCTTCTTCGAAGACATGCGCATCCCCGCGAGCTACCGACTCGGCGAAGAGAACATGGGCTTCATGTACCTCATGCAGAACTTCCAGACCGAGCGGCTCATCGCCGGTGTCGGAGCGACCGCGGGAGCGTTTCTCGCGCTGGAAGACGCCATCAACTACGGACGCGAACGAACCGCCTTCGGCAAGCCGATCATCAAGCGCGAGGTCTGGCAGCACAAGTTCGTCGACCTCTACACGCGCCTCGAAGCCGCCCGGGCGTACGTCTATGCGACGGTCGGTCGCTACAACGACGAACGCTACGTGAGGAAGGTCCCGCTCAGCATGGAGACGGTCAAGCACATCTCCATGAGCAAGATCCTGGTCGGTGACGTCACTGGCGACGTGATGGATGCGTGCCTCCAGTTTCATGGCGGCTGGGGCTACATCGAAGACTTCCGTATCGCTCGTGCGTGGCGCGATCAGCGTTTGCTGCGCATCGGCGGCGGCACGACCGAGACGATGAAGTACTACGTGGCCAAGCTGCTCGGTCTCTGAGCCACCCGCGAGACATCAGTCCTGAAACGACTTCGGGCCTGCTCCTCGGCTCCGCCTGAGCGGAGAGAGGGACAGGCCCGTTTTCGTACTAGCGAACCAGAAGCGAAGAGAAGTGGAGCTGAGCGGGATCGAACCGCTGACCTCCTGCATGCCATGCAGGCGCTCTCCCAGCTGAGCTACAGCCCCGAGGAAGACGAAAGCCCTATAGCTTTCGTGCGGATCGTTGTCTTCGTTTTTCTGTCGGCGCTGAGGCTCCACGTTCGGATCCGCGACGAAGCTTCGGAAAAACGAGTGCTCGAGGTCCGACTATTTTTTCGGCGGTGCGTCGAGATCCTCGGCGAGGTAGCTGAGGATCACCTCGTCGAGACTCTTCTCGCTGATCAGGTCTTCGCCAAAAATCGACGACCCTTCTTGGGGGCGCGCGTTGCCGAAAATCGACGCCGGACGCGAAGGCGCATAGCGCCCACCGACGCCTTGGCCTGCCGGGACGCCGCTCGCGCTCTGTGCACCCGACTGCGGCGGCGTGAGCGACCTGTAGGAGGCCAGCGTTCCCCGCGTACGCAGCACCGCGGCCGGAGGAGGCGGAAGGTCATGGACCTGGCGGTAGACCGGCGAGTGGCCCTGTTCGGCAGCGCGCTCGAGCGCCTCGAGATCGAGGTCGAGGCTCGACGACATTGGGGGTCGCGAAGGTGAATTGCCGCTCGCTCCGCGTGGCGGCGCCTTCAGCACCTCGGCGCGGCCGCCCGCCGGAGGTCGTGCGGCGGCCATCGTTTGTGTAGGGGCGTTTCCGAGCTCACGGGCGGCGTCCGACCTCGGTTTGAGACCGGCCCCCAACGAGGCAGACAGCGCTGACGAAGCTGGTGGCGTGGGCTTTCGCAGCGGATTGGGACTGGCAGGAGCGGCGCCTAACGAGGGGGATCTGGGGGCGCTCGGCACACCGGAGCCGAGCGTCGCCAATAGGCTGCCGCTCCTTCGAGCGGGTGGGGGTTCGACGCGCGAGTCGATCCGCGGCCTACTTCCAGCGGCAGGCGGGATGGGCGGCTCGGCTCGTTCCGCGCGCGGATCGCTTTTCGGCGCGCCATCTCTCGGCAACGGCGCAGGTTGTGGCGAACGCCGGTCGCCGTCGGCTCCCACAGGGCTGTGTGAGTCGCGCGTGGTTGCAGGACCCGCAGGTCCGATCGAGAGCGGCGGCGGGACCGACGGTCGGGCCGACAGCGTCGGCTGATGCGGTGCGGGCCTCGGCCCGGGAGGCACCGACGGCATCGCCCGCGGAGGTGGGGTCAGATGTCGAAGACCCGGCGAAGGATCGAGATTCCGAGGAGGAATCGACGGGCTTTTCTTCGGGGCACTCGTCGGGGCGCTCGTCGGGGCGCTCGTCGGGGCACTCGTCGGGGCACTCGTCGGGGCACTCGTCGGGGCGCTCGTCGAGACGGCGTTCGCAGATGCAAGGTTTGGTCTTGCCGGAACCGGTGGAGGAAGGTTCGGGCTCGCTGAGGGCGTTTTGGCCTCGGCTACGGGAGCCCTGGTGACAGCACCGCTCGTGACAGCACCGCTCGTGACAGCAGCGCTCGTGACAGCAGCGCTTGTGACAGCACCGCTCGTGACAGCACCGCTTGTGACAGCACCGACTGCGGGAGCGGCTTTGGCCTCGGGGGTGGGAGCGGCTGCCCCTTTCGTGGAAGGCGTCGGAGGCGGGACAGCGCGACCGGGGCTCGAGCTCGTCGCTGAAGGCGGACCACCTGAGCTGCTTGGCGAAGCGCCCGGGATGGCGGCTTTGTCGCCTTCACCGACCTCGATCGAGAGCGTCGACTCCATGGGCGGTCGATGCCCGGGCTGCGCATCGGCGAGCGGGATTCCCTCGAGGAGGTGGTCGAATTTTCCTGCACGCAAGGCGATGAACATCGCCTTGTGTTGCTCCTGCATCAGCGCGCGAACCTTCCGCGGCATGTCCTCGTCGCCGACGTACTCGGCGTAGGTCGTCTTCGTCGAGCGAACGATTCGGCCACCGTCGGCGAACAGGTGGGTGATGACGTGCGGATGCTTGACGCCCGAGTCTTCCGTTTGAATGTGGAAGACTCGCCCCTTGTGCCTTACGTTGTTGTTGAAGCCGAGGAGCGGCGAGGGAGCTTTCATCGGCGCGGCACCGAGATCGAAATCGGAGAGGGAAGCGCACCGGGCGTCCGGCGCCCAAAGTGAGGCGCAGCCGGTCGAATGAGGCGGCTCGCGCCGTTGACCGATCGGGAGCCTAACACGAACGCCGACGCGATATCCGCACGCGTCGTCGGTCAGCGGTCAGCCGCTCGACCGAGCGTTGATGGATCAAGGAAAGCACCGCTCGAGCTCGTCTGCGCTCGGCGCTTTCATCGCGCAGTCTGCGGTCTCCTGGGTGAGATGCCGCGCGCAATCGCCCATGGCCTCCGCGGCTCTGACCCCCCGTTTCGAGCGGACTTCCATCTCCTCGAGCACGCTGGACGTCACTTTCTCGTACGAAGCTCGAACACGAAGCTCGACGTAGCGCTCGAGAACGGGCTCACACTGACCAGGCGCCAACTCTCCGCGGCGCGCACCCAAGACGATTGCCGCGACAGCGAGACCGGCGACGATCACGGCGGTCGCCGTCACTTCTCTTCGTGCGAGGACGGCGCGGCTCGGCATGGGCTCAGTAGAGGCAGGCGTCGACCGCTTCGGAGGTCGGGGCTCGCTCAACGCAGTCGAGCGCGGCCTTCGTGATCGTTCGCCCGATGCAGTTCTTGAGGAGCTCGTCGCCCCGAGCTTGCTTCAGACCCTCGAGCCGCTCCGCCACCTTCTGCGGATCGACCACGTTGTCGTCTTTGAGCTTCAGCTCGGCGCTTCGAGTGAGGATGAGCTCGCAATCGTCGCGCGTGGCCGGATGGCCGCACCCCGTGATCATCGACCCGAGGAGTCCGACCGTGAGCACGAGAAAAAGCGTGAGAGCCGGGCGGGCCATCGTCGGCACCATGGCCTCGACCGTGTCGGGCCGCAAGGTTGCTGACAAGGAGTCGGAGGCTAACGTCCTGAAAAGAAAGGGACGTTTTCTGGACGCTTGTGCAGGTGCTGCTACGATACCTCTGTGCGCAGGGCCAAAGACGACCCCTTCTCGCCTGTACCACCGGGGGCGGGGCTGCAACCTCGCCGCCCGGTGAAGCCCGCGACGGGAGCCGTGCCCCGAAGCGCACCTTCTCCGCGAGCTCAGGCCCCGCGCAACAAGACTCCCCGAAGCCAGTTGCCCCGAAGCCAGTTGCCCCGAAGCCAGTCGCAGCGAACCACTGCTCCGCGGGGCGGGGCTTCTCGCAAGCCCACCTCCCGCGGTGCGGCGCGTGCGTTGCTCCCTCCGAGCACGCCGGCCGGCTCGAAGGCGGCGACCTCGAAGAGCCACTCGACCACGCGACGCAGAGCGGGCTTCGGTTCGTTGCCCCCGCCCGCGCGGAAAGAGTCGGCGCCCGTCGTCTCGAGAAGAGCGAAGAGCGCCGTCGCCGCGAGCTCACGCGTGACGGTTCGGCCCGCCGTGCATCGCCTCCCGCCGCCCCCGATCCTGAGCCCCGAGGAGCACCTCGCGAGGGCGATGGAGGCGAAGACCCCACGCTCGCGTGCGATCTGGGCGCGACGAGGGCTCGGCGCTCGCGCGCGCATCGACAAGACGACCCAAGCCATGTTGCTTCGGCAACTGTATCTCGCTCATTTCGAGCAACGCCGATTCCAAGAGGCTTACGACGTCGCGGCGCAATCGCTCGAGCTCGGTGTATTGCTCGATGTCGTTCATCAAGACGCGGCTCGTGCGTGTGTGGCGCTCGGCGACGTCGACGCAGCCGCCGCTCACCTGCGACTCGCAGCTCGCATCGGGCCGCCGAGTCGTCGCGCCTTCCACTGGTGGACGCTGGGGAGCATGTACTACGTCGCTCAGCGCCACGCCGAAGCCATCGGCGCCCTCGCGCGCGCCGCGCGGTGGGGCACGCGCGACAAGCCGCTCTATCAAGGTCATCTCGCTCTCGCGCGATGCGCGAGCGGACTCGACGTCGACGATCTCGCCGATCTCATCGCGCACCTCGCGCAGGTCCCGGCGGGGCAGGGGTACGGCCGATTCGTCCTCGGACAGCTCTCGTACTTTTCCGGCCGACGACGTGATGCGACCGATTACCTCGAAGCCTTCGTGGAGCGCACCGAGCAGGGGCGCCCGGCTCTCGCGATCGCGCTCGATGGTGAGCTGGGCGTCGCACGGCGTACCCTCGACGACCTCCGACGCGCATCGCTCTGAGCTGCACGTCGCTCGCTTCGGTGCTACGCGCCTCTCTGCCCGAGCCCGTCGATCCGGGTCTTCGCGGCAAGTCGATTTCGGTTATCGCGTCGTTCGAAAACGTCTTGTGGCGATGCGCGTCCTCTCTCGCGGCGTCGTGTCTCTGCTACACTCAAGGCCGCCCTGGGAGTCCCTAGTATGACGATGTTCGATCGATCTTCCGTCCGTCGCCGGCTCGTGGCCGTGCTGGCATTCTTGTCGTTCCTCGTCGTGCCGTCGCTCGCGCTGGCGTCAGACGACACGTTTACGAACGCCTTGGGCAAGGGGCCGCTCGTCGCGGGGTTGGCCCTGTTCTTCGGCGGTCTCGCCATCAATCTCACGCCGTGCGTCTATCCGCTCATCGTGATCACGACCGCGGTGTTCGGCGCCAAGCAAGCGAAGTCGCGGCTCCACGCCGCTTCGCTCTCGACGGCGTACGTCGGCGGCATCGTGGTCCTGTACACGGCGCTCTTGGTCATCACGGCGCTGCTCGGCGGAACGTTCGGCGCGATTCTTCAGAACCGCTGGGTCATCGTCGGCATCTCTTCGATCTTCATCGTGCTCGCCGCGTCGATGTTCGGCGCCTTCGAGCTGACGCTTCCGGAGTCGGTGATGCAGAGGCTCTCCGGAGTCGGCGGCGTCGGCTACGGCGGTGCGTTCACCCTCGGGTTGGTGAGCGGTCTCATCGCCGCGCCGTGCTCGGGTCCCGTCACCATCGGAATGATGACGTACATCGGCAAGTCCGGAAACGTCGGTCTCGGCGCTCTCGTCGGCTTCACCTTCTCGCTCGGTCTCGGCCTCCCCACCTGGGTGGTCGGCACGTTCGCCGCGAGCCTGCCGAAGGGCGGCAAATGGATGGTGTGGGTCAAGTCGTTCTTCGGCTGCGTTCTTCTCGGGGTCGCCCTCTGGTTCCTCAAAGACGCGTTCCCGCAGCTCGCTTCGCCCGCCAAGCGCGAGAACACGTTCATGCTCCTCGCCGCGGGCGTTTGCCTCGCGGGCCTGGCGCTCGGATCGGTTCACGTGAACTGGGACGACGGCGGCACGTTCACCAAGGTTCGTAAGGCACTCGGCATCGTGATGACCGTGGCTGGCGGCTTCTTGCTCTTCGCCTCGCTCGACAAGGCCAAAGAGGCGACTGCCGAAGACCTCGCCAAAGCCATCGACGACGCGAAGAAGGCGGCACCCGATTCGAAGCCCATTCACGTCTTGGAGTGGCTCAGCGACGAGGAGCAGGCCGTCCATCTCTCGAAAGACGAGAAGCGACCGCTCATGCTCGACTTCCGCGCCGACTGGTGCGGTGCGTGCAAAGAGCTGGAGAAAGACACCTTCTCCGACGCCAAGGTGAAGGTCGCTGCGGGTAACTTCGTGGCCGTCCGCGTCGATCTCACCAACGACGAAGACCCGAAGAACGACGCGCTGAAGAAGAAGTACAACGTGCAGGGTTTGCCCGCGGTCGTGATCATCGATTCGGCGGGCAAAGAGCGAACGCGTATCCTCGAGTTCGTCAAGCCCGAGGCCTTCTTGACCGCCATTCACGACATCAATTGAGCGCGCGCGCCTGACCCATGCGGCGGATTTCGTTTTCGCCCGCTCCGAGGTCTCGCGCTGGTGCAGAGTTTGCTGGACGGGGCCGCATGCACTTGGTTGCGCGCCGCCCCGTCTTGCTTTGTCGCCTGTCACTCGGCTTGTTGGCTGTTTCTTGCGGTACCGGCTGGGCCATCGGTTGTGCGGCCTCTGAGCCACCGGTCACAGCTGTCGTGGTCGGCGTCGTCACCGATCTTAGGGCGGGAATCGACTTCGACGAGCTCGACGTCGAGACCAAGGTCAACGGCCGCACGACCAAGACGAGCGCGTTCACTAAAGCCAAGCTGACCTTCCCGCTCGAGGTGCGGCTCGACAACCTCGCCGGAGGCGACGCCGTCGAGGCGAAGCTCTCGGCCAAGGCGAATGGCCTTCTCGTCGTGGACCGCGACGCTCGGACCCAAGCGGTGGCTGGGCGAACCCTCCTCTTCCGCGCGCCTCTCGCCGCGTCGTGCGCCATCCCCAACGGACCGATGTGCGTCGAGAGTCAGACCTGCGCCGGAGGCAAGTGTGTCGATAGTTACGTCGATCCGAAACAGCTCCCGGAGTTCAGCAGCGGCTGGGCCAAAGGGAGCACGCAAGACATCTGCAAGCCAGGTACAGGTGCGCCCGAGGTGCTCGTGGGCGAAGGCCAAGCCGACTACCTCCCGCTCGACGAGCTTCAAGTCGTCCAGGTCGAAGCTGGTCCTCAAGGGGGGTTCCACGTCTGGTTGGCCACCCGCATGAAGGGTCTCCACCAATCGGGATCGGTCACCACCATCAGCGGGAGCCTCCCCGCGCTCGGGTACGACGTGGCCGCGAGCAGTGTGATCTTCACGTTCGATCCCGACGAGGGGGGCTACTGCAAGATCTACGGTCTGAGGTTCCGTCTCGACGACGATCAGCACCCCGTCGAAAGCCTCCTCGGCAAAGAGCTCGACGTGAAGATCGAGATTGGCGACGGCGACGGCGATGTCGGCATCGGGACGCGCAAGCTTCGCCTGTCGAGCGCCATCAAGTGAGACGCGTCGCGGCGACGAGGCCTCGACCCACGCAGAGCTCCTCGGGCGAAACGACGCTCAGCAACGATCATTTCTCTCCAGGCAGGTGCGCGCTGAACCAGCCATCGGAGAGGACGTCGAGCGCCGCTGCGGCCGAGAGCTGAGCGATCTCTCCGGTGACGCGGTCGTCGTCAGCCAACGTCGGATCGGCTGCGCGTGCAGCTCCGCGTTGCCAGAGCGCGAGCTCGGCGAGAACCTCCATCGTGAGAGCTCGCTCCATGCGCGCCCGCTCGGTGCGGAGGCGTTCGACCGCGATCTCTTCATCGGCGAAGACCAGTCGATCGAGCCTGAAGGTGGCTCGCCCATCGATCCAGAGCCCGGTCGCGCCCGAAGCGGTTACGCGGGTGGGATCGTAGCTCGTGGGCGAGAGGGTCTGGGTGTCGTTGGTCACGCGCGCAACGCGGAGTCGCACCTCGGGCAGGAGCGCACTCGCTCGCGCGCGCGTCGCCAACCCGTCGAGACGCTCCTCGGTGTCGTGATTTCCGGAGCGCGCGCGCACGGCGCGGACGAGGCCACGCGCGAACTTTCCGTCGAGGCGTGGCTCGATGGGTGGCGGCTCGTTCGGCAGCTCGGTCGAGCGCGGGTGAGCGCTGGTCGCAGACGTCTCTTCGTCGGCGATCGGGTCGGGGGCCGGCTCACCCTTCGCGAGCTTCTCGATCGGGGGCTGCGCCGTGACGCTCGTCGGGGCCTTCGATCCGACGCCGCGCAGACGCGCGGTCGGCAAACGCGCGTCGGGAGCGACCTTCGGAGTCGCGTGGGCGTCTGAAGGGGGGCGACCCTCTTTGGCTCGCGACGGCGCAGGAACGTGAGGGATTCGGTCGAAAGCTCCACCGATCGTCAGCATGCCGAGACCGCGGAAGCCCTTGGCGCTCAAGCCCACCCCTCCGCCGAGCAAGAGCCACAACGGTGCGCCCTCGGGCGGCTCGTCGGCAGTCGAGAGTCTGACGTCGTCGTCGGCTTCGCGTGCGTCGAGCGGAGTGACCGCTTCGTCGTCATCGGGAGGCGTCGCGCTTGCTGTCTCCACCACCAGCAGAGCGGCGGCGCCGACGAAAAAACGAAAAGCGTTCAGACCGCGCGCGCGCGGCCGAAGCGCGCCCGAAGGCACCGATAACCGCCGCGTGCCGATGAGGTTCCGCATCCCCATTCATCGGCACGTCGACCTGTCAGTTGCGTGCGAAGTGCTCAGGCGAGACTGACGGCGCCGTCGTCGTCGCGAACACGCGAAGGTCGAACCTGCTCGCTCGAGCCGAAGAAGCGGACCTCGGGTCGTGAGAGCTCGCTCGCGCCGCCTCGGACCAGACGCCGCTCCATTCTCAACATGTCACCGACCGGACCCTCGCTCGTCGGGATCCACGGCGGATCGAAGCTCTCTTCGGCCCCATGACCCAGCGCAATCTCTTCCCGGGATGCGCGCCCGAACGCTGGACCGAAACCTGCGACCGGGCCTTGGCCGAACTGCCCGACGCCAGCTCGCGTGAGCCCTCCGACGCGGAGCGCGTCGTAGGAGTCGGCGATGTTTCCGCCGTCGAAGCGTGCGATCTTCCGAGCCACCTCTTGGGCCGGAACCTCGCGTGGTGTCGCCAGATCGAGACCGACGGCGAGCGGTACGAACTCTGCGTCTTTCCAGCCGATCGCGACCCGTACGTTCGCGTTGGCGGGCACGTCCCGCAGGAATATCTCGCCTGAAAGCGAGTCGACTCGAATGTCGCGCGCCTCGGTGACGGGAGCCGCACCGCGCTCGTTCGGCGCGATGGAGATTACCCGAAGCGTCAACGATCCCGATAAGGCCTTCGCGCGCGCTTCGGCGACGGTCAGCGGACGCACCTCCCAGTAGAGATAGACGGTGTGCGGATCGACCGCGATCGCCACGACCTCATCGACGTCGTAGCGTTCGTCGAGCACGTCGGGGACGAGCGCGGCGAGCGCAGCGTCGGGCTCGATCGCGGAGCTGAACGCTGCTTCGACATCGCCCGCTCCGAGCCCTCGGCTCGAGGATTGGTGTTTCGTCGAGTCGCCGGCGGCGTGGGCGGCTTCTTGCGCGAGCTTCGCGATCGACGGAGCAGATTGGCCCGCGTGCGTGTGCGAAGCGCCGTTCTCCGAGCCACCGTTCGACATCGGCGGCGGTGCCATGGTGACCGGGGTCAGCTCGATGGGGGGCGGCGGAGCCGAAGGTCGAGTGCGCCGAAGCTGCTCGGCGAAGCGGTCACGCAGGCGGCCCGCCTCGGTGTGCTCGGGGTCCCGAGCGAGGACCTCGTCCAAGGTCACGATCGCACGCTCGAAATGGCCTTGTGCGGCGTAGATTTCGGCGAGCGTCACGGTAGGAAGCGGGGCAGGAGCCGCCGGGGCCATTCGATCTGCCCGATGATTGGTTCGCCCGTTCGTCGGCTCGGCGAGGCCGCGGTCGATGACGCTCGTGAGCAGATCGCGCGCTCGGCCGAACCAGCCTCGAGAACGTTTCTGGGTCAGCCCCGTCTTGCGCTCCGTCGCCAGGAGGATTTCGTCGACCAGCTCCGCGATGGTGAGCGTGCGCGGCCGCACGACACCGAGCCCCTCCGCCTTCGCAGCGAGCTCTTCCCGCGAGAGTCCCTCTAGCTCCTTGCGCTCCATCCCCGTGCTGTAGCCGGCGTCGCCTTGGGCCACAAGGCCCGGCGAAAACGAGATCACCCGTAGGCACCGTGTACCGGATCGGGCGCGCGCGATCCGAGCAACGCGCGGGTCTGTTCCACGTCGAGCGCGATCTGCTTCACGAGGGCGCCGAGATCGTCATACCGCGCCTCCGAGCGGAGACGACGGACCAGATGGACGCGCAGCTCTGCTCCATAGAGATCTGCCGACGTGTCGAGCAGGTGGACTTCGAGCTTCAGGTCGTCGGTCGCGTCGGTGGTCGGGTTCCTCCCGAGGCTCATCGCACCTTTGGCGAGCGCCTCCACGCGTCCGTCTGGGAAGATGCGATCGACGAGCACGGCATAGATCCCAGGAGGCGGCAGGAGCTCGCGCACTCCGCTCAGGTTGGCCGTCGGAAACCCAATCGTCCGACCGAGCTCTTTGCCGCGAACGACACGGCCACTCACCGAGTGGCATCGTCCGAGCATCTCGGTCGCGTCGTCGAGCGCGCCGTCTGCGATCGCTTTTCGAATGCGGGTGCTCGACCACGCTCCCGACACGTCGCCCCTCAGCTCCTCACTCTGTGCCTCGAAGCCGAGCGCGAGTCCGAGGCGCTCGAGCTCGGTGAAGTCACCGGCTCGTCCCTTTCCAAAACGGAAGTTTTTGCCGACGACGACCATCTTCGTGTGATCGCTTCGCACGAGGCTCTCGGCGAAATCGGCGGGTGATTGCGAAGCGAAATCGAGATCGAAGACTCGCTCGACGAACTCGACGCTCGGCGCATGCCGAGCACAGAGCTCTCGTTTCCGCGCTTGCGTGGTGAGCAGTGGAGGAGGGGTTCGACCGAGAACGGTCGCCGGGTGCGGAAAAAACGTGAGCAGCTTCGCGCGCAGGCCTCGCTCTGCAGCCGCTCGCGCCGCAAAAGCGAGCATGGCTTGGTGGCCGCGATGCACACCGTCGAAGTTGCCGATAGCGACGAGCGAGCTCATCAGCCTCTTCACTACTACCGCGCAGAGAAAGAAGGGTAGAAAGTCAGGGTGCGCATCGAAGAGCTTCGTGACGAGCCCTTTCGAATCACGCCGCGTCGCCGTTCTTAGCGGCCGTCATCGATCGCGTCGCGTCCTTGACGTTGATGAGCTCGACTGCTATCTAGCGCGCTCGTTTCCCTGGTAGAAAGGATTCCGCCGATGTTCAAGCGCGTGAGCATTTTCTCGGGAAACGCCAACCTGCCGCTCTCTAGTGAGATCTGTCAGGCGCTCGAGCTTCCACTCGGCAAGTCGAAAGTGTCGCGCTTCAGCGACGGCGAAACCTTCTGTGTCATCGAAGAGAACGTTCGAGGCGTCGACACCTACGTCGTCCAGCCCACGTGCTCGCCGGTCAACGACCACGTGATGGAGCTGCTCATCATGGTCGACGCGCTCCGGCGCGCCTCGGCGGGTTCGATCACCGCGGTCATCCCGTACTACGGCTACGGGCGCCAAGATCGGAAGGTCGCGCCCCGGACGCCGATCACGTCGAAGCTCGTCGCAGACCTCCTGGTCGCAGCCGGCGTCATGCGCGTCGTCGCGCTCGATCTGCACGCGGCCCAAATCCAGGGGTTCTTCAACATTCCTTTCGATCATCTCTTCGCGATGCCGGCGCTGCTCGATCAGCACCTCAAGGCGAACTACTCGAACGACATCGTCGTCGTCTCGCCCGACGCAGGCGGCGTCGAGCGCGCCCGCGCCTATTCCAAGCGCCTCGGCGGGACGCTGGCGATCATCGACAAGCGGCGCGAGCGCGCCAACGTCAGCGAGGTCATGCACATCATCGGCGAGGTCGAAGGAAAGACCTGCCTCATCCTCGACGACATGATCGACACCGCCGGCACCTTGGTGAACGCAGCCAACGCGCTGATGAGTGCTGGAGCCAAGCGGGTCTCCGCATGTGCGTCGCACGCGGTTCTCTCCGGACCGGCCGTGAAGCGTATCTCCGAGAGCCCCATCTCCGAGGTCGTGGTGACCAACTCGATTCCGCTCTCCGACGACGCGCGTGCGAGCGGGAAGTTCAAGGTCGTGAGCATCGCCCGTCTACTCGCCGAAGCGATTCGTCGCATCCACAACTCCGACTCGGTCAGCTCACTTTTCGTCTGAGCGGCTCTTCGTCTGAGCGGCTCTTCGTCTGAATGCTCTCCCGCGTCTTCGCTTCGAGCCGTGGCGGCGCTCAGATGCTCGATGAGCACATGTCCTCGGACCCTCAACGCGACCAACAAAGCCATCTGCCCCTGAGCTCCGTGGTGCGACCCGCGCGAGTCGAAAGGCTCGGGTTGGGACGCACGCGAAGCTCCGAGACCCGAAAAACGAACGGGGTGCGACGCGTCCCCGTTTTTTCTCCATCAACCGAGCGTTTTTTCGTAGGGTCGGGCCCCGGATTCGTCTCATCGTTCGCGATGAGGTAGATTGCTCTGACGGCATCCGGGTGGTAGTCGTGAATGACCCGAGGAGCGGGGAAAAATGGGTAGTTTTAGCCCTGTGCATTGGCTCATCGTGCTCGCCGTCGTGGCCCTTCTGTTCGGAGGCAGCCGCATCTCGTCCATGGGCAAAGGCCTCGGCGAGGGCATCAAGAACTTCAAGAAGGGCTTGAAAGACGACGACGAAGAAGACGCCGAGGAGCCGAAGCTCAAAGAGACGAAGCGTCTCGCCGCTCGCTCGAAGGCCAAAGAGCCCGCCGA
>JAYUUB010000277.1:0-22878 GCA_043755175.1 Polyangiaceae bacterium
CACTCGGATCACTCGGTCCGGATCACTGCGGATCACTCCCGAAAATCAACCCCGGTCCGGATCACTGCGGTCCGGATCACTGCGGATCACTGCGGATCACTGCGGAAAATCAACCCCGGTCCGGATCACTCGCGGTCCGGATCACTCGGTCCGGATCACTGCGCGGATCACTGCGGTCCATCCCTCCGAAGCAAGCGAGCTGAGCTGAGTCGTGCTGGTGCGCGCGCCGCGAGAGTTTCCGCTATTCTCGCGCGCGCATGACGATTCGCATGGGTTACTGGGACTGCCCGTCCTGCAACGCGAAGAAGAACCTCGGTCCCAACGCGACCTGCGCGGCTTGCGGTAGGCCGCGCGGCGCGAACGTCGCGTTCTACACCGACGACTCGGCCCCGACGATCGACGATCCCGAGCTCGTCGCTCGCGCGCGCGCCGGCGCCGACTGGAAGTGCAAGTACTGCAACGCCGACAATCGAGCTGGCGTGATGGATTGCGCGCAGTGCGGTGCTGGTCCCGACGGGACGGTGAGGCGCGAGCAGAGGCTCATGCTCGATGCCGTCCCGAAGAAGGCGAGCAAGGTCCTGCTCCTCGCGATCATCGGCGGCGTGCTCGCTGTCCTCGGCGTCTCGATCTGGTTCTTCTTCGTTCGCACGACCGAGCTCCAGGTCACCGTCGACAGCGTGGCGTGGGTGAAGTCGGCGGTCGTCGAGTCTCTCGAGAGCTCGCGTGAGCAGGGCTGGTCCGACCAGGTCCCCAGTGGGGCTCGTCGGGTTCGATCCGAGACGAAGAGCCGATCGAAGCAGGTTCAAGACGGGACCACGAAGGTCAAGGTCGGCAAGAAAGACCTCGGCAATGGGATGTTCGAAGACATCTACCAAGAGAAGCCGAAGCTCGTCGACAAGCAGCTCGATGACGAGTGGGTGACCTACGACGTGGACAAGTGGGTCGAACGCGAGAAGCTGAAGAAAGAAACGACCGACGGCACCGAGCCCGACGATCCAGCGGCTGGCAGGGCGAGCACCGACAAGCTTCGAATCGCCGATCGAAAAAACCAGGTCGTGCTCGCGCTCCGCGGCACGAACGGAAAGAATTACTCGTTCGAAGTCGACGTCGACAAAGACGCCTCCGCCAAGCGCTACAAAAAGGGTCAGAAGTGGAAGGCCCGGGTGACCGGAGCGGGAGCGGTCACGTCAATTGGACCATGAGTGTGGCTAGGACCAGGCCACCGGTGTCGCTCGAGGAGCTCGTCACGCGCGCCTACGCGCTCGAGGGGCGGAGGCTCGTCGAGCTCGCCGCCTCGATCGGCGATGTGCGACCCGATGGTGGTGTTCATCAGAAAGGCAAAGTCGGAGAGCTGGTCGAACGAGCGCTCGGCGCGACCGGTGGCTCGATCGCGCAGGTCGATTTCCCGGCGCTCGGAGTGGAGCTGAAGACCATCCCGGTCGGCCGAGACGGGCGCCCGCGCGAGTCCACCTTCGTCTGCGCGATCCGAATGGACGATGCCGAGATGGCCGAGTGGGATTCGTCGTGGGTCTGCAAGAAGCTCTCGCGCGTCTTGTGGGTTCCGATCGTGGGTGACACCGCCGATGGCGAACGACTCGTCGGACGAGCCGTGCTCTGGGAGCCGACAGTCGCGCAGCAAGACGCCCTCAGAATCGACTTCGAGGAGGTGATGGGCCTCGCTGGGATCGGGCGCGTGGAAGACATCACGGCGCACCTCGGCCGTTACCTCCAGGTTCGCCCGAAGGCGCGGGACGGCTCGGTTCGAACGAACGCTTTCGGACGCGACGGCGAGCGGATCGCGACGGTGCCGCGAGGTTTCTACCTGAGGCCGACCTTCACGGGCGCTCTCCTCTTCGATCCCCAAGCCCTTCCCTGACTCAGCGACGGAGCTCTGGAATCAAGACGCCGGGGTTCATGATCCCTCGCGGATCGAGCGTGCGCTTCGCCGCCGCGAGCACTTCGCCGAAAAGCTCGGGGCGCTCGCGAAGGTACTGCGGCATCACGTCTCGTCCTACGGCGTGGTGATGCGTCGACGTGCCGAACGACGCGAGGACGGCGTCGGTGATGGCGGTCTTGATCGCTCTCCACTGCCCATCGGGATCGGTCGGGTGCGCTCGACAAAGGAGCGTGTAGTAAGGCGCGCACCCGTCGGGATAGGCGTGCGTGATCCGGCAGGCGAGAACGTGAGGCCCTCCGGCGACCTCGCTCGCGACACGCCGGACCGCTTCGTCCAACGCGGACAGGCGATCCCAGGTGACTGCGGTCTCGTAAGTCTCGACGAACACCCCCCGCAAAATGATCTCGTCGCGAAGATACGGAGCGCCGACGAAGATGCTCTTGTAGGCATCGGCCGTTTCGTCGCGAGCGCCTCCCGCGACCGACGAGACGTGAATCTTCTCGTCGGCGACGATGCCGCCGGCTTCGCGCGCGCAGGCGACGGCGCGGGTGATCCACGGACCGAGCGCGTGATCGGCCGACTCGAAGGCGAGGAGGAGCAGCGCCGCGTCTCCCGTTCCAGAGCCGCTGATCAGGGCCTCGGTCGGATCGAGCAGACGACAGTTGGTCGGATAGAGACCAGATTGCGAAAGAAACCGAAGTGCAACGAGGCCTCGCGCGAACGAGTCGAACCGAACGGTCGCCGATGCTCGATGCGTCGGTCGCTCGCAGAGCCTCACCCACGCTTCGGTGATCACGCCGAGCGCGCCCTCGGAGCCGATGAAGAGTCGGTCGGGGGCTGGTCCTGCGCCCGAGCCCGGTAGCCGTCGCGTCTCGACGACGCCGCGCGGAGTCACGACGCGCACGCATTCGACCCAATCGTCGATGTGCGTGGCCAGCGTCGCGAAGTGCCCGCCCGCCCGGGTCGCGATCCACCCGCCCAATGTCGAGAGCTCGAACGATTGCGGAAAGTGCCGCAGCGACAACCCCGACGGCTTGAGCTGCGCTTCGAGCGCCGGACCGAGCGCTCCTGCCTCGATGCGAGCGCTGCGCGACATCGCGTCGACCTCGAGGACCCGCCCGAGCTTGCCCAAGTCGAGCGACAGGGTTCCCTGGAATGCGCCCGACACGTCTGGCTCGACGCCACCACAGACGCTCGACCCTCCGCCGTAGGGGATCACGGCGATGCCTCGTTCTGCCGCGTGGTCGAGGAGCGCGACGACGTCGGATTCACACTCGGGAAACGCGACCCAATCGGGCGGATGAGGCACTCGTCGAAGCACCGCGCGCGCGATGTCGCGGTACGACTTTCCGAGCGCGTGCGAGAGCCTGTCGAAGGGCGCGGTGCTGACGAGGTGAGCGAGCGAAGACGGGGGCGACGAGAGCCGCGGAGCCCTCAGAGGAAAGTCTGAGACCACTGGCGGCGTCGCGCGCGGGAGCGGACTACTTAAGAGGGCCGAGAGGCTTGCTTCGGCGAAAGCAAGGGTCACCTCCGGAACCACGTGGTCTTCGTATCCCCAGCCCCAGACCTTTCTCTGTCGCATCGCGTCCTCGTCGGGGGGGAACGTCGGGTGGATCCGTCGGGCAGCCGGCGTTCATGCGGCGCTCTCGCGCAGGAGTGCTGATGCCTATGACAGACATCAGCATCCGAGATACGCGTCAGCGAGGGGGCGGCCCGGGGCTCGCCGAAGTGGCTGGCGCGGGAGGAGGCGTCATGCCCGAAATGGGAGACGTGATCGCGTCGAACGTGGCCGTCGACTCGTCGCCATTGTCGAGCTTCACGCGGTAGCGAACGCCGTCTTCTTGGACTTCGGCGACGAGCCCCGGAACTATTTCATCTTGGCGTGTGACCCAGACCCGGTCGCCGATTTTGCGCTGCTTGAGGTCCATCGGCTGGACCGAAGCGGCCGTGACGCGTTGTGGTTTGCCCGCGAAAGCGAGGAGCCAAGTCTTTCCTTCGTCGCTCGAGATGAAGTGCCCGGGTCGGAGCTTCGCGTCACGTGACGAAACGCCTTCTTTCTCTTCTTTGAAGATGGCCGGCGCGCCGAAGTGCAGCGTTCCATCGAGCTTCAAAAGCTCGTAAGGCTCGACCTCTCTTTCTTCGATGCTGGTTGCGAAGCGAAACTTCACTTTCACTTTCGGGCCCAGCCCCGTCACGCGGCCGAACACGCGGGTCTCGTAGGCGCTCGCCATGACCGGATCGCCGACGGCCAGGTCTTTGGGCGCTTCGGCAGGAGATACGAAGGCGGCGGGAACGAAGTAGTCGATCCCTGTGATGTTGAAGATGACCTGGGATTCCTCGACGCGTGTGGCATCGTGAAGCGAGAATTTCAACGTGTCCCAACCCGAGCTCACCGGCAGAACGGCCCAGGCATGCTGGGCATCTTTCACAGGCGATTTGAGCTCCGGGCCGCCGAAGTCGGCCCATTTCACCGGGCCTTGCGGTGCGATCACGCTCGGGATTGCGAGCGCGCTGGCGGTGGCGCTGGCCGTCGCGCTGGCCGACGCAGCAGGGCCCGTGGAGCTCGAGGTGCTCGTGCCCGCTGGCGGCGTCGTGGCGACCGGCACCGGATTGGGTTGCGGAATGGGTGTTGGCTTGTCCCCACACGCGGTCAGTAAAAGCGCGCCCCCGAGGGCAGGAGCGAGCAGATTTCGACGAGAATTAACGGGCCGCATGGATGAATTCACCGAATGGCCGGCATCATCTCCGACCCTCGCCTGTCCTGCAACCCGTCGTTTTTCTGGGAGGACCCGGAGGCTTTCCGCACCGTCACCAACAAGTCACGAGCGCAGCCCTTCGTTTGAGGTACACGCCCATCGAGGAGGTGCACATGGCTCGTATACTGGTCGTCGAAGACGAGACCGATCTCCAGCAGGTCCTCGAATACAACCTTCGGCAAGCCGGTCACGAGGTGCTCATCGCCTCTCGCGGCGGCGACGCGCTGAAGCTCGCCCGAGCCGAGCGCCCCGACGCGATTCTGCTCGACTTGATGCTGCCCGACGTCCTCGGCACCGAGGTCTGCCGCACGCTCAAGTCGGCTCCCGACACGCGCGCCATTCCGATCATCATGGTGACGGCCAAGGGCGAAGAGATCGACCGTGTCGTGGGCTTCGAGATCGGCGCCGACGACTACGTCGTCAAGCCGTTCAGCGTGCGCGAGCTGCTCCTCCGGGTGAATGCCATCCTTCGCCGGAGCGCGCAGCCCACCGATGACGTCGCCATCGAGTTCGGGGCGCTGAAGATCGACCGGGCCGCCCATCGCGTGTGGATCAGCGGCGACGAGGTCGACTTCACGCCGCTCGAGTTTCGGCTTCTCGTGACGCTCTACGAGCGACGCAACCGCGTGCAGACGCGCGCCTCGCTCCTCGACGACGTCTGGGACGTTCAAGCCGACCTCACCACGCGCACCGTCGACACCCACGTGAAACGATTGCGGGAGAAGCTCGGATCCGTCAGAGACTACGTGGAGACGGTCCGTGGCGTCGGATACCGCTTCGTCGGCACGCCAGACGAAGCCGGTCGCTGAGAGGGGTACCCAGTGAAGCGTCTCGGCCTTCGAACCAAGCTCTTCCTGGTTTCCGTCCTGCTCTTGGTGATCGCCGGAACGTGCGGCTTCGCTTACCTGCGGGTGATCGCCGACCGAACGCTCCTGTCCGAAATTCGCGATGACCTCCGCGTGCGCTTGGCGCTCGTCGAACGCGATGCATCGAGCTCGTCGCTTCCCTTGGAGCCCTCGATCGGCTGGGACGATCTGGCCGACGACTTGGGCAAGCGAGCGAACGTCCGCGTCACGATCTTCGATCGCACCGAACGAATGCTCGGAGACTCGCGACTCACCTTCGACCAGGTCCGCGCCGATCCGAAAGATTACCGACCCGAGGTTCGCACGGCGCTCGTGGGAGATCACGGCGAGAGCAACCGCTACTCGGCGGTGCTTCATCAGGAGGTGTCGTACGCCGCCGTTCCGATGACCCGCGACGGAATGACCGTCGGCGCCGTCCGGGTCGCCCTTCCGTCGAATCAACTCGAAGCGACGCGGCAGGCTCTGGAGCGCGGGCTCCTGGCGGTCTGCATCATCGGCGTCCTCTTGGCCGTCGTGATGAGCACGGTCGCCGGGCACCTCGCGTTGCAAGGGGTGCGAGAGCTCACCTCGGCTGCCCGTCGAATGGCCGGGGGCGATCTCGATGTTCGAACGCGCGCCGAGGGTCAAGACGAAATCGCCGACCTCGGGCGCTCTCTCGAACAGCTCGCCGACGGTCTCCGCGCGAGCCTCAAAGAGCTCGTCGGTGAGCGCGACCTGCTGAGTGGCATTCTCACGAGCATGCGCGAGGGGGTTCTCCTCCTCGACCGCGACGGCTTGGTCGTCCTCATCAATCCAGCGCTCCGCGAGATGCTGTTCTTGAGTGACGACGACGTGGGCAAGCCGCCGAAAGACGTCATCGACGACGCCGAGCTCCACGAGCTGCTCGACATGGCCACGCGCAAGAGCGAGGGGGCCCAGGGCGAGATCGAGGTCGAGGGCATCAAGCCTCGAAGGCTGCTCGTGCGCGCCGAGGCACTGCCCGTGGAGCCCGGAGGGCTCGTCGTCGTTTTTCACGACGTGACCGATCTGCGTCGACTCGAGACGCTTCGCCGCGACTTCGTCGCCAACGCGTCGCACGAGCTCCGAACGCCGGTGACATCGATCCGGTCTGCGGCCGAGACGCTCGCCGGCGTCCCCCTGGCCGACGTCGACACGCAGAAGCGTTTCCTCGGGATCATCGAGCGCAACGCCGAGCGCTTGCAGCGGCTCGTCGAGGACCTTCTCGATCTATCGAAGATCGAGTCGCGTCAGCTCAAGCTCATGCGTGAGCCGATCGACCTGCGCTTCACGGCCGATCGCGTGATGTCGCTGCTCGCGGATCGAGCCGCGCGAGGACGGACCTCCTTGGTCGTATCGATCGGTCAAGACCATCCGATGGCCTTCGCCGACAGCCGAGCCCTCGAGCAGGTCCTCGAGAACCTCCTCGAAAACGCGATCAAGTACTGCCCCAACGCTTCAGTCACCGTGCGGGCGGCCACCGAGGAGCATGAGGTCGTCCTCATCGTCGAAGACACGGGCCCCGGCATCGAGCGGAGGCATCTCGAGCGTCTCTTCGAGCGGTTCTATCGCGTCGACACGGGACGCTCCCGACAGCTCGGTGGGACGGGCCTCGGCCTCGCGATCGTGAAGCACCTGGTCGAAGCCATGAGTGGATCGGTCAAAGTCGAGAGCACCGTCGGCAAAGGGACGCGCTTCACGCTTCGGCTCCCCAAGCTCCACCCGATTGAGGACGAAGACTCGACTCCCACCAGTCGACCCTCGCTCGCCGACGTCTTGCCCGAGCCGCCGATCGCCGCGATCCCCATCACGACCTGAGCTCGCGCGCCCTCCGCCTTCCGCACGCGGAGGCGCGGTCGATCCCCCTTTCGCTTTCTCGCCCTTCCCGTCTTCCCGTTCCTCTGCCTCTCCTCTTCGGAGGCGGAGGCGGACGCGACGAGGCGCGCCTTACGCGGTGGGTCCGCCGAGGGAGGCCAGCCAAGCGGTCAGCGCTTCGCCGGTGCCGAATGGCCAAGGGCGCACCTTCGAGATCGGGACCGCCTTGTAGTCGGCGAGCTCGTCCCCGAGCGTCACGTCGCCGAGGACGAGGAGGTGGTACGCGATGATGATCTGCTTCATCGGAAAGAACGGGTAGACACCCACGAGGGTGGGTGACGTCGCGTCGAGCCCGAGCTCCTCTTTCACTTCGCGAACGATCCCGTCTTCGGGTCGCTCGTCGAGCTCGAGAAAGCCGGTCACGAGACCGAACCATTTCTCCGGAAAGCTTTTCGCGCGGACGAGGATCACGTCGTCGCCCCGCTGCACGATGGCGGCGACCACCGGCGTCGGGTTCTCGTAGAGGACGAAACCACATCCCTCGCGCGGGCAGGCGTCGCGCGCGCGCTCACCGTCTTCGCGCGGAACGAGGATCGTTCCACACTTCGTACAGTGGCGCGCAGCGCGAGTCGGCTCGTTCATTCCGCGGGCTCGTTCACTTCTTCGGCTTGGGGGCGACGGGCGCCTTGGGCTTCGGAGGTGCGACGGGCTGCGTGGGCTTGGGTTGGGTGGCGGGCTGAAGCGGCTTCAGCCCAGGCTTCGGAGGCGCACCCGGTTTTGCTGGTGCCGAGGGCGGGGGAGGGGCGGGAGGCATCGCCATCGGGGCGCTTCCTGCGCTCGATGCCGCGCTGTCGCTCGGTGCGCTCCGTGCTGCCGCTCCGGCTTGTCCTTTCTTCGGCGTCGGCGCGAGCACATCGAGGTCTTGCAGCATGTCTTCGAGCTCGATGCGCCTCTCCATCCGCTGACGCTCGAGCTCGGCCATGTCGCGTCCGAGTCGGTTGCCTTCGTTCGAGAAGTCGTCGAGTCGCTTGGTGAGTTTTTGGCGGAGCGCCGTCGCAGCCTGGTCTTTCTGGATCGACTCGAGGTTCTGCCTCGTCTCGTTGGCGCGCTGGTCGTTGACGTCGCGCTGACGCTTGAGGCCGTCGAGCTGCTCGTCGATTTTTCCGATCTCGCGTCGTCGATCGATGATCGGCTGGAGCTTGGCGCGAATCTCCGGGGTCAGCTCGGTGGCGAGTACGAGCTTCTCGAGCAATGGGAGTGCAGGAGAATCCCAGATGCTAATCTCGCGTCGGCTCGGGGTCTGCTCGGTGATGTTGATCGTCGCCTCCTTCTTCCCGGGCGGGACCGTGATCTTCACGAGGTAGGCGTCGGGGAGGTCTTCGGTGCCGTCGGGGCGCGTCGTCAGCTCGTAGTTCCAGCCTGCCTTGGGGTGACGAACGAGAACGTTGAACCCGTCGTTCATCGTCTGCGACTTCACCGTGTACGTCGTGACTTTGCGGCCGAAGCTCTCAACCTCGAGGATGCCCCGCGAGATCTTGACGAGGCGCATCTCGTCGCCGTCGTACTTCGATCCGGTCGTGACCATGATGCCGGGCTCGACCGCGAAAGGGATGGTCGCGCTGGTGTTCGTGCCGACGGTGTCGGAGAGGCCTTCACCGACGAAGCTCCCGCCCGCGTAGATGCTGATCGGACCAGGCTCGAGGACGAAGGGGGTCGCGTTCTTGAAGCGTACGACGCGGTACGGGTTGGCCTCGTATCCCATGCCCGCGCCACCCGGCCGGTAGAGGAACGTCTCTTCGCCCTCGACCTCGGCGTTGATGATCGCGACCATCGTCGACGTGCCTTCGGGCACCGTCACGCGGCTGTCGATGTCGAACCGGGTGAGACCACTCACCGAGGCCGTCCGCGCCTGCGCCAACGTGCTGCGCCTCAGAGCATCGAAGTCGACCGCACCGCTCTCGGGGGCTGGCGCACGCTGGTTCTTCTCCTCGAGATTGCGCATAACCGCGCTATCCTTTTGCGCGTCTTTGCTCTTGAAGTCGGCTTTAAAGACGGCCGTCGTTCGCGCGGGCGCGCCGCCGGCGCCACGACCGATCGAGCCGCCCGCGAGTCCTACGGAATCACCGGCCATCAACCCGACGTCGTCCGTCGAAGGAGCCATGGGCGCGGCCTGCGCCATGGGAGGCGCTGCAGGCGCGCTGCTCGGCGTCGGATCGTCTTGAAACGTGCTTTCGCCGAGCATCGCCTGCGCTTGTCGACGAACGCCGGACTCGGTGAGATCGCTTCGCAAGACGTCACGCGGCGTGTGCAAGTCGTAGCGGAAAGCGATCGGCGCGCCCGACGTGAGCCCGAGCGAGACCTGGTTCCATTCTTCTCCGCTCGTGTTGTCGACGACGGCCCAGCCCTGGAGGAGCGCCTTGCCCTTCTTGTCCTTGGGAAGCACGACGCGGTAGGTCGGCTTCCACATCGGCGCCGACGCGACGTAGCTGACCAAGAGCTTGTGCGAGCTCTGCCCGGTCAGACGGATCGACACGTCGACCTGTTGGTACATGCCTTCGCCTGCGCTCGCGTCGAGCGTGCGGTTGATCTGCATCGCGAGATCGCCGTCTTCGAGTGTGATGCCGCGCACCTTCGACAAGCGGACGACGTGCATCTCGTCGCCGTCGATGAGCGTCACGCGGTGGTCGGTGGTGCGAGCCGCGGGCGGAGGCGGTGGCAACCCGGAGCGCGCCTCGACCTCGTCGGGCTCGTTGACCAGCTCTTCGACGAGCGTGATCCGTCCGGTCACGCTTCCGTCGGTGGTCGAGAGCGTCACGCGTGTCCCGCGAAGGGCGTCGAGGACCTCGGCGAGGTTGCCGCGGCCGGGGGCCAAGGTGGCGATCGCAGCGTTGGCCCAGCTCTTCGGATCGAGCGGCATCGATACGCTCACGGCTTTGCCGTTCGCGCGGTCGACGACCGTCAGGCTCTTCAGCAGGTCGTTGACCTGGTCTTTCCGGACCTTGATCGTGAGCACATCGCCGTCGACCTCGCCGCTTCGCTCGAAGTAGCCGATGCCATTCCGGTAGAGGACGACGCGGTCTAGCTTCAGGGCCGACTCGGCCGCACCATATCGAACGTGCGCGTCGGAGCATCCACCGAGGAGAGCCGCGCACAGCGCGATCGACGGAAGAATCGCGTTTCGGGACGAGAACACACCTCGGGAGAAGAATCGTCGCATGTTCGAGGCTCGCTTCTGTGCGTCGACTCGAGGTCGAGCCGCTGTTGTGGAGCGTGAGCTCGATCGGGGCCGCACGTCCCCGCGAGCTCTCGGCGAGGCCGCTCTACACCGACGCGTGCTCAGGAGGAAGGTGCGTTGCCGAGCCGTCGCGCGTCTGCCGATTCCCGTCGGGAAACTTGGGACCTCGAGGGGGACCCGATGTGCAGGTGCCCTTCGCGCATACCTGATCCCACGGCCTCAGCAAGTCTTCCACTGGTTTTCCACAGGGCTCGGCGCGTCGACCGCCAGAAGGTGAATTTCCTTCTCTCACTGCGCGCTGCGTTGCACGCAAAGACCTGATGTTGCATAGGAATTTCTCGGTGTCCTTCGTGTGACACGAATGCTGCGAGGTCGTGTCCACCCATCGGACCTGTGGAAAACGTGTTCTCACACAGCGTCTACTGCAACTCTATCACTACTGAACTGTGCAACGCGCTGAGCCCCGCGAGAGAGCGTGGCCGCCCGTAGAAGCCCTCGACGAAGCAAAAAGGCGGCGTCAAACGATGGGTTCCGCCAAGCCGGTTGTCGCGCGGCCCAGGGGCAAGTAACGCTTCCTGATTCGTGGAGACCCTCGCGGCCCGCATCGACCGAGCTGGACCCCTCGAGCAGAGCGAGGCGGTCATCCTCGCCGCTCGCCTCGCCCGAGCGCTCGAAGGGCCGCACGAGCGCGGTGAGGCACATGGCGCCGTGAACCCCGAGAGCGTGCTCGTCGAGCGCGATGACCTCTCGGTGGCTGTGCTCCGCGCGTCGTCGCGATCCAACGCGTCGTTTCACCACCAGTGTCCCGAGCGACTCGCCGGTGAAAGCTCGAGCACCGAGGACGACGTATGGGCGCTCGGCTCCACTCTGTACGTGGCCCTGACAGGAACGGTCCCGTTCCCAGGCGACTCCCCGGCCGAAGTCGGAGCCAGAGTCGCTCAAGGATCGATCGCGCCGCTGGCGGTGTTCGATGCAGGTGATGATGATCTGCAAGAGCTACTCGAAGGCATCTTTCATCCCGCGCATTCCGACCGGACCCGCACCGCTGCCCGCGTTCGCAAGAGCCTCACGCGGTGGCTCGCGAAGCGCGGAATTGCCCCTCGCCCGGCTTTGAAGATCGGAGCTTCCGAGAGCGCTCCGGTCGATCTGTCGACCATCCCGCCTCCGCCGCGTCTCCCCGAGATGGAAGACCGGCCGACGATCCCGCGCGTCCAGAGCATGTCGGGCGTGCTCTACACGTTCGCCGACGAGGACACGACGCTGCCGAAAGATACGGGACCGCTGTCGCTCTCACCGATCAGCGGCTCGGGTCGTCCCGAAGCGCCGCTTTCTTCGCGGTTGCCGCCGACCAGCGAGCTGCTCGCTCGCGCGAAGGCTGCGCAGCCTTCGAGCAAGATGCCGCCGCCCGCGACGACGGGCCAGCTCAACCCGGCCGAGCTCGCGAACCGACTGCGAACGCCGTCGATTCCACCCTCGGGGCCGCGACTCAACCCGCCCAAGGTGGCTCGGGACCGCGCCGCCAAAGCGCTCAGCGATCTACCGCCGGCAGGCAAGCCGACGTCGATGCGCCCTCTCCCGCTTCCGCCTCGACTGCCTTCGGACGACGGACCCACCTCGGCACCGATTCCCGAGTCGAAGCCCGCATCGAAGCCTTCGACCCTGCCGCCGCCGCTTTCGGTCGAGTCGAGCCCGTCTCGCGCCGATGCCCCCCCGTCCTCGAAGCGGCCTTCACCGCTTCCGCAGACCGTGAGCCCTTCGTCGGTGCCACCGCCTTTGCCCGCCGCAGCCACGGCGCCGGCGAAAGCGAAGAAGCGAGAGCAAGGAGACAAGAGCGAAAAGACGAAGAAGGCCGCACGCGCCACGAGCCCGGTCAGCGAAGAAGCGGCGAGCTCTTCCTCGGAGAGCTCTTCCTCGGAGAGCTCTCGATTGAACGGCTCCCCATCGAAGAGCTCCCCATCGAAGAGCTCCCCGCCGAAGAGCCCCCCGTTGAAGAGCTCCCCGTTGAAGAGCTCCCCGCCGAAGAGACCGGTGGGCAAGATCCTCATCGGGGCGGTGCTCGTCGCGGCTGCCGTCGGAGTCTACGAGCTGACGGAGGGGGGGGGCGCGCCCACCACCGCCGAAGTAGACGCTCAGCAGAGCGCGCGTCGGCCGTCGAGCTCATCTGGAACCCTCCCTCTACGTGACCCCGTGGCGTTTCTCACGTCGCCGACCGAGGCCACCGAGAGCTCGGTCGTCTCGGCGACCGCCGCGCCCTCGAGCCGCGCGGCTCCGATCCCGACCGCTGCGAGCTCCGTCGCGGTCGAGAGCTCTGCGCTGGCTCTGGTGGCGGTCGGCGACGTCGGTGCGTGTTTCGTGAAGCTCTTTTCAGACGACTCCTTCGCAGAGGGCGCACACCCGAAGCTCGAAGCGGTATGCCGGGAGAGCGATCCGCGACAAGGCGCGCAGAAGATCCACGAGGCGCTCGTGATCGCCGGGATGGGGCGCACGGTCAGCGACGGCATGCGCGAGTGTGCCGTGATGGGCTTGTACGAGCTGGCGGCTTACGCGGCGGTTCGCGGACGATGTTGCCCGGATGCCGCGCCGCTCGAGCTCCCGCCTTCACCCGGCACGTGCAGCTCGATGCAAGACGCGCTCAATCAGGTCGCGAAAGCATCGCGGCTCGGCGCGAGCGAGTCCGATCAGAAAGAGGGGCTGAACGCCTTTCGCAAGAGCCTCAGCTGCATGTTGAAGAGCGGGAAGTCGAAGCCGTTTGGGAGCTATCCGAAGCCTGCGGGCGGTGAAGACACCGCGTTTCTCAAGACGGTGCAGCGCACGCGATCGCCTTGAAACGAGCGGCACCGCCGGTGCGCTCAACCGTCTTCGGGCTTCACGAGCTCGAGCAGCTTGAAGCCGTGCTCGCGGGCGAGCGCCTCGCTCCAACTCTCGTCTGAATGGGTCGACTCGAGCACGGCCGTGTACGCGGTCTTCAAGTCGACGCCGCGACCCGTGAGCGATCGCACCATTTCTTCCCAACCGGGGTTGTGACCGAGGACGAGGAGCGTCGAGACGTGTCCGAGCTCCGTGGAATGCCGCTCGGCCGACGCTCGCACGCCATCGAGGCCTGCGAGGTAGAGCGTGGGCTCGAACCTCACCTCGGGACCGCCGAGCACGTCGACGACACCGCCCCAGGTCTCACGGGTTCGTTGAGCATCGCTCGACAGAGCGAGCTCGGGGACGTAGCCCTTCGCGCGCAGCGCCTTTCCTACGGCAGGCGCCTCGCGCCTTCCTCGTGAGTTCAGTGGGCGCTCGTGATCGGTCTTCGCGTCCGAGTCCCAGTCGCTCTTCGCGTGACGCATCACCAGAAGACGCTTGTGCGCCGGCTTGGACCCTTTCGGGTGCTTCGTCGGGGTACTCGTCGGGGGACGACTCGAGCTCGCCATCCCTCGACTCTAGCAGCTCTGGTCAAAGCGCCGCATGGTGCCTGCCATAGAGCGCGCCGAGCGCAGCGATGCGAGCCGCGAGCGCCGCATCGATCTGACCCGGCAGGAGTCGGAACGACCAGTTGCCCTCGCTGACACCGGGGCGGTTCATTCGCGCTTGACGCCCCAATCCCAGGAGATCTTGGATGGGAACGATCGCCGTGTCGGCGTGATTGGCGAAGGCTGCGCGCACGAAGCCCCAGGCCAGATCTCGTGGGCTCTTCTTCTCGTCGAGGTCGAGGTATCGGAGCGCGAAGCGACGCTCGGCGTCGTAGTGGGAGCGCACGTCGCTCGAGGCGTCGCCGGGCGGGCCTTCGAGCCAGCCGGCGATCGTGTCGTTGTCGTGCGTGCCGGTATAGACGACGCTGCGTTGGATGTAGCGATGCGGCCGACTCGCCTCTGCAGATGCATCTGGAGAGAACGAAAACTCGAGGACGTTCATGCCGGGCAGATTCAAGCTGTCGCGGAGGGCCCTCACTTCGTCGGTCAGCACTCCGAGATCTTCGGCGACCAGCTCGAGGTGGCCGAGTGACCGCTCGAATGCTTCGAAGAGAGCCCGACCCGGACCGGGTCGATACGACCCTTCTTTTGCGGTCTTCGCCGTGGTGGGGACGGCCCAGTACCTGTGAAAGCCGATGAAGTGATCGAAGCGAATGGCGTCGAAGCGCGACATGAGCAGGGCGAGCCGCGCGATCCAAAACCCGTAGCCGGTCTCCGCGAGCGCACCCCAATCGTAGAGCGGGTTGCCCCAGAGCTGCCCGTCGTCGCTGAAAGCATCGGGCGGCACACCGGCGACGGCGGCGAGGTTCCCGCGCTCGTCCATTTGGAAGAGCTCGCCGTGTGCCCAGACGTCTGCCGAGTCGTGGGCGACGAAGATGGGAATGTCGCCCATGAGCGCGACCCCCTTCTGTCGCGCGTAGGTCCCGAGCGAGTCGAGATCGCGATCGAACAAGAACTGAACGAACTCTGCGAAGCGTATCTCGCGAGCGAGCTCTGCTCCGACCGCTTGGAGCGCTCCGCGATCGTGGCGGCGAAGGGGTTCGGGCCAGTCGCCGAACGCTCTGCCGCCTTGCGCCCGCTTGATCGCCGAGAAGAGCGCGAAGTCGGGAAGCCATGCTTGGCTGCGCTCGCGGAAGGCATCGCGCGCCGAAGCCTCGTAGACGGTCGTTTCTGCGCGCTCGAAGGCGAGGCGGAGCAACGCGTCGCGGCGACGCTCGTTGTCGGCGAAGTCCGTGTGTGTCGAGGGTGTCGAAGCCTCGAACGCCGCACTTTTTCTGTCGAGAAGCGCGTCGTCTGCGAGGCGATCGATGTCGACGAGCCAAGGGCTTCCGGCGAAGACGCTCGTCGAAGAGTACGGAGAGTTGCCGGGACCGACCGGACCGAGCGGCAACATTTGCCACCAACGAGCTCCCGCGGCGGCGAGGAAGTCGACGAAAGCGCGTGCCTCCTTACCCAGGTCTCCGGCGCCCAGGGGGCCCGGGAGTGATGTCGGGTGCAGGAGGACGCCTGCGCTGCGCTCGGTGAGACTGGCGCGACGACCGTTGGAGGCGTGCGCGGTGGGTCGATCGGAGGACACGATCGCGAGACTAGATCACGGCTGACGCCTCCGCGAAAGCGAAAGCGCCGCCATGAATGAACCGATTCGGTGAGGAACCGCTTCAGTGAGCGTAGCTGCTCGACCGAGCGAACCGTTTCAATCGAGCGACCCGCTTCGGTGAACCAAGCGCCGAGCGGCACGGGTCAGAGATCGACGCCTGCATAGAGGTAGATTTGGTACTGCGCCCCGAAGTTGTCGTATTTGTTTCCGAGGAAGAACGGGAGGCTGAAGGGCTCGCCACCGAAGTGGAAGTTCTTGAGCAGCTGGTACTTGATGCCGAATGCAGGCTGCAAGACGAAGGCTGCGGTCGTACCGCCGCCGGTGAACAGACCGAGACCGAGGTTGATCTTCGGGTAGATGAACAAGTGCTTCACCGGCATCTCGATGTCGTATTGGAATCCGAGCGGCAGGATGATGGTGGTCACCGAACCGCGGCCACCACAGCCGAATCGATCAAAGCCGCCACAGAAGCTTCCGAATTCGAACTGCGGTGTGAAGGTCAGGTACGCGTTGTTCTTGTGATCGAGGGCGATGCCGGCCTCGAGCTCGAGTGCGAACTGCGTGACGCCAGGCGGACCGTCGAGGTCGATGGCGGGACCGATTTTGAGGTTGGCCATGAACGGACCAGCCTTCTCTTCGCCGAGGGCCCACGCCGAGCTGCTCGACGCCGCCAAGCTGGTCACGAGCGCGGTGGCTCCGAGAACTGCACGAGTGAACGAGCGACTTCGGGTCATGGGTCTCCTCCAAAGAGACGAGCGCGAGCCGACGGGGCACGCGCTCTTGATCAAATTGCTCACTGCGACCGAACGTACCGAAGCAAGCAACGTAGGCGCAAGATCGTCGCGCCGCCAATTTCCTCGCACAGATTGGGCCAAAGACGTGCACGAGAGCAATCGCTGTGCTTTTGGCGAGCGCTTCACGACCCTCGGGTCATCGATTCGTGTCGGAGCTGGCGGTGTAACGGAGTGCGAATGCGTAGCGATCGGCCCCCTTCTCGACCTCTGCGCGCCGCAGATCGGCTCCCCCGTGACCGGAATCTTTTTCTACGCGAAGCAGCACTGGCCCGCCGGTGCTCGCGTCTTCGATGGCTGCGGCGAACTTTCGCGCGTGTAGCGGATCGACACGATCGTCGCTGTCGGCCGAGAGCATGAGCAGCGCCGGGTACTTCTTTCCGGTCTCGACGTGGTGGTAGGGCGAGTAAGCGAAGAGCGCTCTGAATTGCGTCTCGTCTTCGCTCGACCCGTACTCGCTGATCCACGTGCGTCCCGACCCGAACCGGTGGTAGCGAACCATGTCGAGGAGCGGAACACCGCAGAGGACGGCTGCGAAGAGGTCGGGGCGCTGGACCATCGTGGCGCCTACGAGCAGACCACCGTTCGAGCCGCCGGCGATCGCGAGCCGCTCGGGCCGCGTGTACTTCTCGCGCACGAGCACCTCGGCGGCAGCGATGAAGTCGTCGAAGACGTTTTGCTTCTTCAGGCCCATCCCTTCTTGGTGCCACGCCTCGCCGTACTCGCCGCCTCCGCGAAGATTCGCTACGGCGTAGACTCCGCCGCGCTCGAGCCAAGGGAAAATCGAGGCCGCGAAAGCCGGCGTTTCGGAGACTTGAAACCCCCCGTAGCCGTAGAGGATGGTGCGGTTCTCGCCGTTCTTCTCGAGGTGCTTTTCGTGCACCAGAAACATGGTGACGGACGTCTTGTCTTTGGAAGGGAAAGTGAGCTGCTCGACGACGAAACGATCGCGATCGATCGGAACCTTCACCTGGCTGTGGAGCGCAGTTTTTCCGCTACGCATCGAGAGTGTGTGGACTTCGAACGGCGTCGTGAACGATTCAAAGCTGAAGTACGCCTCGTCTTCTCCTTCGCGACCCACCGGCCCGCCGACGCTGCCGATCCCGGGCAGCGCGACGGTGCGCTCGAGCTTGCCTGAGATGTCGTGGATCTCGAGACGGCTCGAAGCTTTCTCGAGGTACGTGATGGCGATTTTGCCTCCGACGATGCTCATCGTGTCGAGGGTCGCCGTGGGGTGCTCGGGGATGATCTCGGCCCACGACTTGCGCTCGACCTTCTTCGGATCGACTCGGAACACGCGCCACCGCGGTGCGCCTTCTTCGGTGACGACGTAGAGCTGACCCTGGTGGGCAGAGACCGCGTAGTGCGCAGTGAATCCCGTCGCGAGGGGCCGGAATGGGGCGCTCGTCTTTTCTTTGGTCTCGCGAAAGTAGACCTCGTCGCCGCTCCAGCCTCGATGGATGGTCAGAAAGACGAACTGTCCGTCTTCGGAGACTTCGGCTCCGATGAACTTCGACGCGTCGCCGGTCTTGTCGTGGACGAGCTGGTCGCTGCTCGCAGGTTGGCCAAGCTCGTGAAATCGGACCTGCGCGAAGCCGGGGCGATCGGCGGCGGTGATTTTTCCGTCGATGGGTAGCCACGTGTAGAAGAACCCTTCTCCGTTCTTCGTCCACGAAGCCGACGCGTACTTCGCGCCTTCGATCGTGTCGACGTCGGACTTCTTGCCGGTCGCGACGTCGAGGACGTAGAGCGTCGCTTCGTCGGAGTTGTTCTTGTGGATCGTGTACGCGAGCTTCTTTCCGTCGGGGCTCGCCACCCAGTTGCCGAGCGAAACGTTGCCGGTCTTCGACCACTCGTTCGGATCGAGTAGGGCTCTCTCGCCGCCTTTCTTGCTCTCTTTCACGTAGACGATCGCCTTCTCTTTGTCGGCGTGGCGCCGCGAGTAGAAGAAGCGCTGCCCGCGATGAAGGGGCGGGCTCAAAGTCTCGACGTACATGAGCTCTTTCAGCCGAGCCGCGATCTCCGTGCGCTCGGGCAGCTTGGCGAGCTCGCTCCGCGCGAGCTTGTTCTGCTCGTCGACCCAGGTGACGACCTTCGGAGCCTTCACGTCTTCGAGCCATCGGTACGGATCGGGCACGCGGGTGCCGAACAGCGTGTCGCCCTGCGAGGGGTCGGCATGGTTGTCGGGGTAGGGAAGAATTTTGGCCACGGCTCTCTCAGGGGGGACGGCGCTCGTCGCGGCGGGCGCGGAAGCGCTCGGAGCGTTGGACGGTTCGATGGACGCTACGCCTCGTGGGCTCCCGCACGCGGTGAGCAAGGCGGTGACGAGCGCGCAGGCGACAGTGTCTTTCACGCCGCGAGTGAAGCGCCAGAGCCCTTCCGCGCGCAACCCCCTTCGGCCTCGCTCGCGCGGGACGCCGACCTCGAAGGCCCGTCGGGCAGACGGAGGGCTGGGCCACCCGAGAAGTCAGCTGCTCGCGTTGCGGAGGAAGAAGAAGATGAGGACGCCGGTCACGGAGACGTAGAGCCAGATCGGGAGCGCAAACTTCACGACCTTGCGATGGCTCGCGAAGTTTTGTCGAAGCGCGAAGAAGAACGACGCGAGCGTGAGCGGCAGCACTACGGCAGAGAGCGCGATGTGCGAGAGCAGCATGCTCAGATAGATCGTGCGGATCGGCCCTGTTCCTGGGTACCTCGTGTCGCCGTGCACGTAGTGATAGACGATGTACCCCACGAGAAAGAGGCTCGACGCGAAGAACGCGCTGACCATCATGTACCTGTGGACGTCGGGGCGTCGCCTCTTGATGGCGACGTAGCCAGCGACGATGAAGCTCGCGGCCGTGGCGTTGAGCGCCGCGTTGACCGCAGGCATGAACGAGAGCGCCTGAGGGTCGTGCGCTCCTCCGCGCAACACCAAGATGTACGTCAAGAACGCGAGTGCTGCGGCCGAGAGGAGCGCGTTGAAGATGTAGAAGCCCCGATCGGAGAGGCGCGGCACGAGGACGGGGGACGTGTTCATCGGTGGCAGGGCGAGAGGTTCTTTCGTCTCTGGGCCATGGTGCGGCGGGAGGCAAGTCCCCACCACCGATTCGGGCACTTGAGGTACGGTACCGCGCATGCCGTTCAAGAACGTCAGCAGCCTACGTCAGGTCGCCGCCCTCGACGGAGAGGTCACCGGGGGATCGTTTCACAAGGCCCTGAGTGTCGTCGCCATCGCCGCGACCAATCCGGTCCAGGTCGCGCTCTTGCCGCTCAGCGGGTTGAACCCCAAGGTTCAGGCGATTTCGCTCACCGAGGTCAGCGACATCGCATTGCTGAACCGCGACATGGCCGTCGTCCGCAGCGGCGACACCGTTTGGGGCCTGCTCGATCTCGCGCACAAGCCGAAGGTCGAAGAGGTCGGACGCGACTCGAAAATGCTGTGCGCGAAGCCGGCTGGCGGGGCGGCTCTCAGCTTGAAATGGGATGGGAGCGGCGAGGAGCTCGCATCGGGCAAGAACGACGTCGCGGTTCGAGCGTTTCAGCTCCGAGGGGACACGCGCGCAGCCGACGTCGGCGAGACCGAATGCTACGCGGTGGTCGATGGTGGCGAGGGCGAGTTCCGCATTCATCCCGGAAGCACTCCCGAGCAAGGCTCGGTCGCCAAAGTGGCTCTACCGGCGGGCGCGAAGAATCTCGATCGCGTCCGCGGTGGCAAGTTCTTGAGCGCCATCTACCGAAAGAACAACGCCAACGTCTGTGTCGTCCGACGCGCCGGAAATCGCCTCGACGTGAAGATGATTCGCCTCGACTGGGCGCCGACCGATCTCGCCGTGTCCGAGACGAGCATCTTCGTCACGACGAGCGACGGTCGCATCGTCCTCTTCGACGCCGAGTCGATCGAGAAGGCGACGCCCTCGCTCATCGAGGTCCGCAGCGAGGCGCGTATCGGCTGCCAAGGCGAGCCACGCGTGATCGTGGTTGCAGGAGGCACGCTCTTCATCGGAACGTCGAGCGGCGAGGTGTACCAAGGCACGACCGTTCGCAAGCAAGCGACCTGAGTCGCTGGTCGGTGGGTCGTTTGCCATCACCGAATTCGGCGCCTCGCGGAGGCGCCGGGTGACGCAGCCTCTTCGCTAGACTCTGCCTGCGATGAGGCGCGTGATGGCTCCAGCTTTGAGCGCGGTCGGATGCGTCTCGTACTGGTCGGCTTGAAACATGACGTCGGCGATGATTCGGACTGGAAAGCGTCGGAAGAGGGGCAGCTTCTCCGCGAGCTCCTCGGGGATGTAGGTCGGGACGCCGCTGGTGCTGCCAGCGAAGTAGAAGAGCCCTCGCAGGTGCGGGCCGCCGAACACCTTACGCTTCTGATACGCGCGCTTCTCGAGGAGGGCGCGCTCGGACTCGGTGTCGAGGTAGGTGCCGGGCACCGAGCGCTTGCCTTTGGCGAAGGCCTCTCGAATTCGCGTCGTGAGCGATCGGGCGACGTCGGCGGAGCTGACGAGACCGGGGACCGCGAGGTAACCCACGGCCTGCTCGACGGCGGTCTTGAGATCTTCGTCTCCGGCGGTCAGAGGAGTCGCGATCGACACGACGGCCTTCAACGTCTCGAGCTCGTCGAAGTCGAGTGACAGCTCTCCTGCGAGCAGGATGAGCGGAGAGGCGAATCGTCCGTCGTCGCGTACTGCGTCGTCGAGACAGGCCTCGATCCCGGTCTCGCCGGAAGGATTGCCGCGCGCGAGAACCTGCAGAACTTCGCGTCGGTCTTCGACATCACCCGCTGTCTCGCCCGGGGATGCTTCGTCGACCTCGGGGTCGTGGGCCGTCGTCTCGAGCTCGTCGATGATTCGCTTCCAAGGCTTCTTTCGACGCACGCGGGGTAGGATTTCGGGATCGAACCACAAGAGCTGCATGGCCGTTCCACGGGCCTTGCGCGCGCCGCCGGTCGAGGTCCCGTCGGCGCGCAAGTCGGCGGCCGCATTCGAGGCACCCACCACACCCATGAGCGCAGCGCTCTGAGCATGTGTCGGCGCGGGGCCGCCCGTCGTTCGGCTCCAAGCCGAAGCGTCGGCTGAAGCCATGGCCGAAGCCGCACCGACGCCGATCGCCATCGCGCTGCCAGCGAGGTGCGGATTTGCGATGTTGTGTTGGTTATGCAATGAAATAGCAGGTGCGGAAGTGTTCCGGTTGAGCGGAAGCCCTGCGGGCGCCTGCATCGTGGGAGCTTGCATCGGCGCCATGCCTGGAGCTTGCATGGCTGGAGCTTGCATGGCCGGAGCTTGCATGGCTGGAGCTTGCATGGCTGGAGCTTGCATGGCTGGAGCTTGCATGGCTGGAGCTTGCATGGCTGGAGCTTGCATGGCTGGAGCTTGCATGGCTGGACCTTGCATGGCTGGAGCTTGCATGGCTGGACCTTGCATGGCCGGAGCTTGCATCATCGGCGCCTGCATCGCGGGGGAGAGCGCGGGCAGCTGCATCGCGGCGACTGGCCCGCCTTGAAGCGCGGAGCCTGCAGGTGCGAGCGCGCTGCTGGCCGGCGCCGAGAGCGGGCTGCCGCCTGGCGGAACGATGGGTTGGTTCATCGTGACCGCCTGTGCGCGAGCCGCTGGCGCGAACGGAGTCGCCGACGTCGCCTGTGACGCGGGCTGCCAGGGAAGGCCTGGATCAGGAATCGTCAGCCGTGGTGAGGTCGCGTTGAGAGCGGTCCCGGGGCCGCGCGAGAGCCAATTCGGCCCGTCGACCGCGGGCAGTTGCGTTTGTGTGGTCTCGGCCGAGCCAGGACCTCTTTGGCCGAATGGCAGACCCACGCCTGAGACGCCGTCGGCCGTCGACTCGGCGGCGAACAGCCCGGTCGGCGTATTTCGTCGCTTTGGCTGACGGGTCTCGCGGCGCCCCTGTTCGAGATCGATGCGAACGCGGAAACGCTCGTCGGCGCGGTCGAGCGTCGTCTGCGCGCGAAACGTCACCGTACAGAGCCCGCGGTCGGTGTCGATCCACAGCGTGTCGGCGACCATCGCGACGACCTGCAAAGCTCCGCGGATCTCGAATGTCGCGCGCGGGCGCAGCGACGGAAGACGCGTCGCGAGCCTCGGGTGCTCGGGGTGGAGATTCTCGAGCACGATCGGCGTCCCGTCATCGAGGACGTCGAGCTGCTGGTCGATGGGGGCGAGATTGAAGAAGCCGAGATCGAACCCATCGGGAAGCGGCTTCTCGGACCAGTTCAGCGGAAGCGATCCGCCGTGGTATTGAATGCGCTCGGCGCGCGGTTGCCAGCTCTGCGCGATGGGGCCGAAGCCGATGGGCTCGATCCGCGCGTTCGGCGGCAACCCCATCGCCTGGAGGTTGGGGATGCGCGTGTTGCCGTTGCGGTCGCGGTCGTCACGCTGGATCCCCACGGGATTCCAGGTGCCGGAGCCGCCCGATGCGCGCTCGTAAACGATGGGCATTCGCGCGAAGGTGCCAGCGTCGTAAACCGTACCGTCGGGGC
>JAYUUB010000278.1:0-22855 GCA_043755175.1 Polyangiaceae bacterium
TCGCGACGAATCGGACTTAGCTTCGGCGGGAAATCTCATGGCGCGCGATCTCTATTCGGTTCTCGGAATCTCCAAGACGGCTGACGAAGATCAGATCAAAAAGGCGTTCCGCAAGCTCGCGGTTCAGTTTCATCCCGACAAGAACCCGGGAAAAGCGTCTGCCGAGGCCCGTTTCAAAGAGGTCAACCAGGCCCACGAAGTCCTCGGCGACAAGACCAAGCGCGCCCTCTACGACGAGTTCGGTGACGAGAGCTTGCAGCAGGGATTCGATCCCGAGCGCGCTCGGATGATGAAGAACTTCGCGCGCGGTCGCGGCGGTCGCTCGGCAGGCGGCGCAGGCTTTCGCGGCGGCGGAGGTCTCGAAGACCTCTTCGCCGGCGGAAACGGGGGCGACATGGGCGATCTCTTCGGCGACGTCTTCGCTCGAGGACGAGGCGGGCGTGCCGCTCGCCCGGCGAAGGGACCCGACCAAGAAGCATTGGTCACCGTGAGCTTTCTCGACTCTTTGCGAGGCACCACGGTCTCGCTCGCTGCACCAGGAAGCGAGCCTGTCTCCGTTCGAATCCCGGCAGGCGTGACCGACGGCGGTCGCGTGAAGGTCGAAGGTCAAGGCGGGCAGCTCGCCGGTGCGCCGCCTGGCGATCTCTATCTCCAAGTGAAGGTCGAGCCCCACCCGTTTCTGAAACGTGAGGGTGACGATCTGCACATGGAGGTGCCTCTCTCGGTCGTCGAGGCATTCGAGGGCGCCAAGGTTCGAGTGCCCACCATCGAGAGCGAGGTCGCGCTCAAAGTCCCACCGCGCACGCAGAGTGGGCAGGTGATGCGGCTTCGGGGCAAGGGCGTGGCGCGCAAAGGTCGACCGACGGGCGATCTCTACGTGAAGTTTCTCGTTCGCATCCCGACCGGTGATGCGCCGGAGCTTGCTGCGGCGATCGAAGCGCTTCGCCCGTTCGCCGACGATCCACGAGCCGACTTCAAGCTCTGATCTGGCGCGGCCGGTTTGCACGGGCTCCCGCGACCAGCCAGTCGATGGACATCGGCGGCCGACGGCTCAGTCTCTCTCGAGCGCGGAGCTCGCGGTCTTCACCATGCTCTCGAGCTCGGCGGACGAAGCGCTGCCACCCGCAGCGAAGACCCGGAGCGAGCAGCCGTGCCAGCACACGACCGTATTCGATTGGCCCTTCCCCGGGACGTCCGCGCCAAGGCCTGTCGCCCCCATCACGAGCGTGAGAATTGCGCCCTTCTGCGCTTCGAATACCGCCACGAACGAGTCCTTCGTGACGACGCGCTTGGGTGGAAAGCCGCGCGGAGCGAGGAGAGCCGCGAGCTGACGACGGTTCGCATCGTTGAAGCCGCAAGCTCCGGCGCCCACCGGATTCGAGCAGATGGCTGGCTCCTCTCGGCGCGTGAGGGGCTGTGAACGACGAAGCCACGCGACGAGCGCGACGCCTCCTCCGACGGTCGCCACGACGAGCGCCACGGCGAGACCCACGATCCACGATCGCGATCGCGATGGGGTGGCAGCGAGATGTTGCCGAGGAGTGCCTGCGACGATCGCCGGCATCGACGTAGAAGGCTCGGTCGCGGCAGCTGGCGAAGGCGGCTCGCTCGTCGACGTGGTCGTGACGCGCTCGAGCGCCCGAAGCATCTGTTCGGCGGAGGCATAGCGCGCGTCGCGATTCTTCTGGGTAGCCCGTGCGATGACGGGCCCGAGCGGCGAGCCGAGGACGTAGCTCGGAATGGGAGCGGGCTCGGGCGATGCCTGCGCGATCGCGATTCGCATTGCCGAGCCGCCTTCGAAAACGGGACGGCCGGCGAGGCATTCGGCGAGCGTCAGGCCCAGCGAGTAGAGGTCGGCGCGACCGTCGAGCGGTTGGCCGAGCACCTGCTCGGGAGCCATGTAAGCCGGGGTCCCGACCGTCGTGCGTTCGCGCGTGAGCGTCTGCGATTTCAGCTCGGTACCCACTGCGGCAATCCCGAAATCGAGCACTTTGACGTAATGGTGTGCGCCCGCGAAATCGCACAAGAAGAGATTGGCGGGTTTGATGTCGCGGTGGACGATCCCCATCGCGTGGGCCTCCATCAGGGCCTTCACCGTCTGGGTACCAATCTCTACGACCTCCGCCACCGACATGGCTCCGTCGGTTCGGAGGACTGATTCGAGGCCGCGCCCCTCGAGCATTTCCCACGCGATGAATGGGATCCCCTCTTCGGTCTCGCCATAGTCGAACATCCGGACGATGTTGGGATGGGTCAGCGCCTGCGCGAGCTGCGCTTCACGTCGAAATCGGCCACGCGTCTCGTCGCGCAGCAGCGCATCGACGTGACAGAGCTTCAACGCCACGGGTCGGTCGAGGCCGATCTGTCGCGCGAGAAAGACCGCGCCGAAGCCTCCTTCTCCCAGCTTCGATTCGATGCGGTACTTCCCTCCTACGACGCGACCGACGTGCATCGGTCAGCGCTTTCGTAGCAGTCGAAGGAGCGTCGGTTTGCTTTCGTCCGAGTGTTCGACGACCGTCAAATCGATTGAGCGACTCTCTTCGTGGATGACGTAGCCGATCGAGAAATCCATCGATGGAGTCTTTTGCGCGTGCGTCCTGAACGCCAAGAGCGCCGCGTCGTCTTTCGCGTTCTCGAAGGTGTACGTCGTTTGGGGGCCGAACCCGACGTCGGACTCCGACATGGCCTGGAATTGCCATCCCTCTTCGGCCATTCGATCGAGAATGGTCTGGGCGTCGACGCCACGCATGGTGAATCCATCGAGCGCATCGCTCGCAATGGGCTTTGCATCGACGGGGCTCGGCTCGTCGGTCTTGACGTTGCCTGGCTGCGCGGTCTTCGTGCGGCCCTTCGTCGTCACGGGCGTCGGCGAAAGCCAGATGTAGAGACCGATGCCGATGCTGCTCACACTCACCAGCAGCAGCGTTGCAAGCACGGCGATGATGATCCCCGCATTCGACTTCTTCTGCTGGGCGCCTGAAGGTGCAGGCAGATACGAAGCGCTCAGGGTTCCAGGTCGGGGCGCCACCGCCCCCGGCGAGAACGGGGTGCCAGACACGTCTGCGTTGGGCGTCGACGGATACCCATTCGATGCAAACGCACCTCGGGCTGGATTGGGACCAGTCGAAGGATGGGGCCCGTTCGAAGGATGAGGTGCATTCGAAGGATAGGGTGCATTCGAAGGATAGGACCGAAGGTTACTCGATGGCATCGCTGCGGGCGGCACACCGCTCGGGTATGCCGGCGAGAAAGGGGCCGGAGTCATGCCGAACCCGGGGGTCGCCGGACCCGGAGTCGACCTTCTCGACGTCGATCCCGATCCCGATCCCGCTCCCGATCCGTGAATGGGGACTTGGGGAATCGGTATTCCAGTGGTGGGCGCCTCCTGAATGGCAATCAGCGATCCGTCCCGTCCTGCGCCAGGCGTGTGGAGCACGAGATGCGTGGCGGGCGCACGATCTGGGACATTCGACGAGCTTTGCATCCCGGACGCCACGCGTTCGAGCGCTTCGAGCATGTCGGATGCGCTCGCGAACCGACGCTCGCGTCGCTTCTCAGTTGCACGTGCAATCACGTCGCTCAATGGCGAGCTCTTGGCTTCGTCGGGCAAAGGAACCGGCACCTCGGCGACCTGCTGCATCGCAACTTGCATGCCCGTTCGACCCGAGAACACCGGCCGGCCCGAGAGCCCCTCGGCCATCACGAGCCCCAGCCCATAGAGGTCGGCGCGCCCGTCGACGGTCTCGCACAGCACTTGCTCCGGGGACATGTAGGCAGGGGTCCCGATACTCGCGCCCTCGCGCGTCAGCGGGCCCGCTTCGTCGACTGATTGAGATGCGGCGATGCCGAAGTCGAGCACCTTGACGAAGTCGGCTTCGCCCGCGAAGTCGCAAAGAAAGAGGTTCGCCGGCTTGATGTCGCGGTGAACGATTCCGACGCCGTGCGCTTCCATGAGCGCCTTCAGCGTTTGTATCGCGACGCGCGCCGTTCGACGCGCCGAAATTCGAACCTGCTCGACCAAGATCTGCTCGAGCGACTTGCCGTTCAAGAATTCGTACACGATGTACGGAAGGCCGCCTTCGGTCTGTCCGAAATCGAAGAGACGAACCGTGTTCGGATGATGGAGGCTCTGTGCGAGCTGGGCCTCTCGCGAGAATCGCGCGAGCGCGCTCGCTCGAATGAGCACGTCGGGATGCAGCACCTTGAGCGCGACACGACGGCCCTCTTTCAGACCGGCGTGCTGCTGGGTGGCCGCGTACACCACCCCGTACCCGCCTTCGCCCACGAGCGCTTCGATGCGGTACTGCCCCCCGACGAGCTGGCCTGGGGCGATGCCGAGCGCTTGAACGGTCATCCTCCGCGCATCGTAGCAGCTCGAGCCCGACCGGAGGCGCGCGGCGAGCCTTCAAAGAGGCCCCGCCCGTCATCACACCAATCACCAACCGGGGCTCGATTTGTGAGAGTTTCGTCGGGCGATTGCGCATCTCTCGGAATGACCCGAGCGTTTCGACGCAGCACATTGCATGGCGCCCCAGCCGATCGCGGAGACGCGAAGTGATCGGCGCGAAGTGGGGAGATCCTGTGCTCGGCATCGACATCCATCTGGTGATGGTCCCGACTCCGGCAGGTCCGGTACCAACTCCGCTCCCGCACCCGTTCGTGGGTGTCGTGTTCGATCCGATCGGCGCAGCGCTTGGAGGGATCATCGGCGGCGGAGTGGTGCTCATCAACGGAAGTCCGGCCGGAAACACCGGAACGGAGGTGAAGGGGCTGCCACACTTTCCCACGCCACCAGGCGTATCCCCAGCACCCAACGACAAGCCCGACAACGCCGGGCAGCTTCTCACCGGGAGCAAGACAGTTTCATTTGGTGGCTCCAGCCAGAGCCGCACGTTCTCATCGGCGATTTCCTGCAGCTTCCCCGTCGATCTCCCATCGAGCATCTGCATGGCGGTCCCCATGGGGGCGCCAGTGCTCATCGGAGGCCCTGAAGCGGTCGACTGGGCTGTGGCCGCGATGAGCGGCGTCAAGAGTGGGATCAAGAACATGCGAAGCAAGTGGGGCAGCGAGCTGCTTCACAAGCTCACCGGTGCAGAGGCAGGCAGCAAACGGAGCAAGTTCATTTGCGCGCTGACCGGGCATCCGGTCGATGTGATGACGGGCGAGCTGCTCGCTGAAGCGGTCGACTTCGACCTGCCAGGGCTGCTCCCGATCGTCTGGGAGCGCAACTATCGCTCCCGCGAGACCGAGGAGGGCGCACTCGGAGCGGGATGGTTTCATCCTTTCGAAGAGTCGCTCGAGGATCGCGGGCGGCTCACGCTTCGTCTCGCGGATGGCCGGACCCGCACCCACGATCCACTCGGCGTTGGCGAGTCGACGTGGCAGGCCGAGGAGCGCTACACCTTGACGCGCACCAAGGAAGGCTTCGAGCGCCGGACCTGGAACGGCATTCGATTCTTCCTTCGCAAGGTGGCGGGAGCATCGCGGTTCGTTCTCACCGAGGTGCGCGACCGAGCCGGGAACCGGATCGCACTCGAATACGAGCGGGGCTACCTCGTTCGCATCACCGACACCGCCGGGCGCGAGCTCGAGGTCGCGTGGAACCGTCGTAGGCGAATCGCATCGATCACCTTCCAGGGCCGCGCCCTCGTGCGCTACGAATACGATGACGACGGCCGGCTCGACGCTGCCCGAGACGCTCTCGATCACGCGCTTCGGTATGAGTACCAGAATGGGGTGCTCGTGAAGGAAACGCACAAAGGTGGGCTTTCCTTTCACTTCGAGTGGGACTGGCTGCACCCTGAAGGATGTTGCGTTCGCACCTGGGGCGATGGCGGGATCTACGATCGTCGCATCACCTACGACATGCATCGGCACGTCACGACCGTCGACGACGGCAGAAAGGGTCGCACCCACTACTGGGGCAACGCGCACGGGCTCGTCACCAAGATGATCGATCCGATGGGGGCCATCACCGAGACCGCTTGGGACGAGTGGTGTCGAAAGACCTCCGAGACCGACGCACTCGGCAACAAGACTGAGTGGACCTACGACGAACGCGGAAATCGCATCGGTGAGACATCCCCGGTCGGCGCCCGAGCATCGTGGACGTACGACTCCGAAAATCTGCTGGTCTCCTTCGTCGACGAAGCAGGAGGGATCTGGCGGGCGGAGCATGATTCTGTGGGCAAGGTGCGTCGCATCTGGAGCCCCGTCGGCGTCGCCACAGAATACGTCCATGACGATCACGGACGTCTCGTTGGCATCGACGATCCGATGGGTCGATGTCGGCGCTTCGAGTGGTCTGAGCGGCACGATCTGGTCTCGGTTGCTGACGGCGAGAAGCACACGACCAGGTTGGAGCACGACTCCTTCGGGCGACTCATTCAGAAGATCGATCCACTCCTCCGGACCACACGCGTGACCCGCGATCCCCTGGGCCGCCCTACCTACGCAGAGCTCGCGGACGGCGAGGTTCTGTGGCTCAAGTACGACGCAGAAGGGAATGTCGTCGAGCAGCTCGACGCGCAGAACCGTCTCGTCAAAATGCGCTACGGTGGGCTCCGCCGTCTGGTCGAGCATACCGACCCGATGGGCCACAGCGTTCGTCTCGAGTACGACGTGGAAGAAGACTTGGTCGCGGTCGAGAACCAGCTCGGCGAGCGGTACAGTTTCGAGCGCGACCGGGCTGGGCGGGTGACAACCGAGACGGGGTTCGACCAGCGCACCCACCGATATTTCTACGACGGCACGGGCCGAACCAGCAAAGTGCTCGGGCCGGAGTACGCCGTGACCGAGATCGAGCGCGACCCTTTGGGCAGGGTTGTCGCGCGCAAACACAAGGATTCTGAAGAGTGGTTTGCCTACAACCCGCGCGGCGAGCTTGTCTCTGCGCGCGCTAACGAAGTGGAAGTGCGCTTCGAGCGCGACGAGGTTGGTCGAGTCGTTTGCGAGCGTGCGACGAGCCCCGGGGGCGAGCATTCCATCGAGAGCCGGTACGATCTCTCGGGGCTTCGGGTCGAGCGGCGCACCGAGCTCGGTCACTTGGCAACGTACGACTTCGACAATGCAGGCGACCTCCGCAGCGTCACGGCGGGAGTACGCCCCGAGTGGCGAAGCCCAGCGCTCGAGCGGCTCGGACTTCCTCAGATGATCCGCGACGACTGGCGCGTCGACATTCAACGCGACGCGCTCGGTCTCGAGACAGAACGCACCCTTCCTGGAGGGGTCACCGCATCATGGAATCGAGACCCATTCGGCCGACCGAGCGAGCGGCGTGTCACGACGGGTGGAGGGAGGTTTGGCGATCCGAGGCGGGATCTTCTTCGCACGGGCTACGCGTGGCAAAGCCCGGATCAGATCGCCGCGTTGCTCGATCTGCAGGCCGGAACCCGAACCACCTTCGACTACGACCCTCGCGGCCATCTGATTCGAGCCGTTCTCGGTGACGGGACGGTGCAGCACCGAGCGAGCGACGCCGTCTCCAATCTTTTCAAGACGCCCGACCACACGGATCGAACCTATGGCGCGGGAGGTAGGCTCGAGCGCGTTGGTTCGACCGAGCTCCGCTATGACGGAGCCGGCAACCTCATCGAGAAGCGTCTCGTTGACGGGGCGCGGTGGACCTATCGCTGGAACGCCGCTGGGAGACTGATCGAGGTCGTACGACCGGACGAGAAGTCGGTGCGGTTTGCGTACGACGCTCTCGGGCGCCGAGTCAGCAAGGAATTCGAGGGCAGGAAGACGGATTTCGTGTGGGATGGAAACGATCTCGTACACGAACGTGTGACCTCGGCCGGAGGGGAGGCCGCGCCAATCACGACCTGGGTGTTCGAACCGGGAACGTTCTCGCCGATTGCAAAGCTCGAAGGCAGAAAGCGCTTCGGGGTCGTCGCCGATCACCTCGGCGTGCCGACGATGTTGCTTACCGAGGCCGGGGAAGTGGCCTGGAAGGCCCAGCTCGATGTGTTCGGGGTGGCTCGGGAGGAGGTCGGTTCGACGGCGCAGCCTTGGCGATTTCCTGGACAGTATGAGGACGAGGAAACCGGGCTCTACTACAACCGATTTCGGTACTATGATCCAACTTCAGGCCGGTACATTTCGGAAGACCCGTCGCGATTGCTCGGGGGCCTCACCAGCTACGGGTATATTCCCGATCCGCTGCTCGGCATGGATCCGAGTGGACTCACACCCACGCCGAGCAACGATAGCGGCAAGTTTGGGGAGGATGCGCTTCACCGCCTCTACCGTCGGGGCGAAAAACAGAAAATCTTCCCGTTTGAGGGAACCAGCAATCGAAGGGTCGACGGATTCTGGCCCGGAGATCCAGGCATCGCCCGTGAGTCGAAAGCAGGGCGAATCTCACTCTCGGATCGAATCCGATCGGAGATCGAGCGCGACGCACAACTCGTCGATGAAGGGATTCAGGTTGAGTGGCACTTCTTCAGGAGTCCGATAACCCAGAAGATTGGTCCCAGCCAGAGGCTTCGCGACGAGTTAGAGGGGGCAGGAATCAAAGTCTTCGAACATCCGAGACTGAAGTGCAAATAGATGAAGCTCATTGAGAAAATTATCCGAGCACCGCCCTGGACGTCTGCCCAAAGAGCGCTCTTTTTTGAACACCTCAGTGGGCGCATCTCCGACGATGTGCGTGCCTCGTATTGTGAACGTCGAGCAGCAGTCGTTCTTGCGCAGGGTGGGCGTCGGCGCGAGGCTGTCGAGCTCGCCGACTGGGCCATCAAACACTGCCTGAAGGCGTCTGCACGAGCGCTGGGGGCATGCTATGCAATACGCGGCGAGGCGAAGGAGGGGCTGCGCGACTATTGGGGCGCAGCGCACGATTACCTTGAGGCGCGGGGCCTCTACCCGGACCTCGCAACTCCAACCGCGCACGCTGCGAGGAACCTGTTTCGCGCAGCAGGTGACGTTGCAAGCTCTGAGATCGAAGCTCTCGATCGTCACCTTGAGTTGGAAGCGTCAGGGGCGTTCACGTTGGAGGAGCAGGTCTGGACCCAATTCATGCGGGCTGAGATAGCGGCGCGGAGGGGGCGCGTCTCAGAATCCAAAGCATTCGCGATTCTCGCAGCGTCCAAGCTTTCGAGCATGCGCGGGATCACACGTTCTGCTCTGCTCTCTGAGGCCAGTCTGACGCGCCGCGAACTGGGGCGCATTGAGGTGCTCGCCGGCATGAAAGTCACGTGAGAGTCAACCGAACCCATTGCCCGCGCTCATCCTAAGTGGAATCTGCGAAGGTTGAGCGAGAATATGTGGCAATTGACACTTGACGTCGAAACGAACGGACTTGTTCTCTTCGACCTCGCAATCATTCAACGCCATTTCGCAGCCGGCCTGCCGGAAGGGACAGATCTGCTCTCAAGGTTTCGGGACGACGCTTTGGGGGACGTGGTCCTGAAGAGAGGTCTGTTTCTTCCAATCCTAGCGATTGACGACGCGACCTATGACATTCTCGTGCGCCTCGACGATGAGCCATCCTCGCTCGAACCTGCCCACGTGCTTTGCCGAAATGGGGTCTACGCCCTGGAGATCGACTATTCGCTCATTATCGCCGATCTCGAAGCAGTGATGTTCTGGGATGAAGGGACTTGGGGCAACCGGCTACAATTCCCCAGGGGAAAGTACGCCGTGGAAGTGGTCGGGTTCTCTTCGCCCGACCTCAGCAGCGCGGGCTACGAGTTTCACCTTCGCCGCGTTCGGGATCTTCCGGAAGTCACGGGCTCCACCGGTGCGAGCATGCGCGTGCTTCGGCAGCCGTAGTGCGGGCCGTCATTGAACGTCGGCTAGGCCAAAAAGACTGGGTTTGATCTAGGAACCAATGCTCACCTCCAATGCGAAATTGGCGAGGCGTCAGCGCCAGATCGCGTTCCTTCAACTTGAGGCAAACTGCGGTCTGCCGGACGACTACAAAAGCTTTCTCCTGCACGGGACTGCGGTGAGCTTGAACACCGCATGCGTTCGGGTCGATGCCATCAAGGAACTCGTGCCGTTGGGGCTCTTGCGCGGCTTCGAGGAGACGAGGGAAGAGCTCAATCCGATTGCGCTCAACAGGCGCATTCGCCTCGATGCCGGAGTCGGAGATCAGCCTGACGAGCTGTCACCAGGGTTCGTTGCCATCGGTGATGATCCGGGCGGAAACCCATTCTTGCTGCGGACGGAATCATCGGGCGAGCTGTCAGCCGGCGTATACTATTGGGACTACAATCGCGACTACGCAACGTCTGATGGGGATGAACGCCGACGACTTTTTCGCGTGGCGGACAGCTTCTCCGCCGTCTTCGACGCGATCATCTGGTTTGACCTAGCCACGGCGTACAGCGGTGGCACAGAAAAATTGCCGAGGGCTGAGTTTGGCTCGGTCCGCGAAGGTCTGGTGTTCGCACTTTCTGGCGCCGAGCCCAAGCTGTTGTTTGGCCCTAGCCTTCTCGGCTGCACCGCATCGTACGTCGGCGACGATTGGCACCTCACGGTGGTAGGCGATGACATCTATATTTCACTAGGACCTCGCGCGGCGGATGCGCTGAGCTCGGTCCGCCGCGTGGTGGTCCAGTTGCGTCTCTCGGACGCTGAGCGGATCGGAGCGGACAGTGCTCTCGAGCAGCTCTTGGGCGGGCGCCTGAGGCGAGCATCGGAGCCGCCTTGGTAGGAGGAATCTCTGGACAAGCAGAAACACTGTTGAGGTCGCTTCAATCCAGGGGAGTCCACTTCCCCGCGAATCTTGTCTCGCGTGGCCCTGCCGAGTATTCGCACGAAGATTGGCTCGACGTGGATGAGCTTCTGCGCGCATTCATGTCCGGACATCGAGACCTGGCCGCGGCGGAGCGGCGTGGGCTCGAGGGCTTTCTTCTCGCGCTCGCCAAAGAATTATCGCCTGAAACGGCGTTCCTGATCGGAACCTCCTTGCGTCTCGTCGTTGGGCCCGTCACCAACCCGGTGGTCTGCGCCGGTCTCAAGGGCCATCGTGGCAAGCTCGCCAGGCAACTACTTGATGGTGTGTTCCTGGATGTCGAACCCATCGACACGCCTCAGGGCGTTGCGATTTCCGCCTTCGCTCGAGGAGCAACCGGGGCCGAAGCCCTCTGCACGGCGCTCGTCAGCAACGGGAAGGAGCTGGTGGAGCTCTGGCTGTTCGAGGACCTTTCCAGCAGGATTTCGCGGGAGGTTGTTCGAAGCGTGGTGCACGAGGGTCAAGGGCAGGTCGGGGCTCTCTACACCATCGGTGGGTACGACGCCGAGTTGGGGCAGTTCCGCGGCGAGGCTGCTGCGCAGGCGGTGCTCGAGAAGAAGCTTACTCTGCTCAGTACGGGCCCGGAGCTCGGAGAAGAAGTCTACTCTGATCCTGCGACGGGCGAATGCTGGGAGATCACTCTCGAGGAGGCGACCTACCATGACTGGCCACCGATTCTGCGACGACGACGCAGGTAGCATCGCAGGAAGGATCGCACCGTGAATCAGTGGCTGCTTGAGACGTTGAGCGCGCTCGAAAATACGCGGGTGGAACCCGTTGATCCATCGGTGCTCGCGCGACTTGGCGCGCCTCCCTCCTACTGCGAGCTGATCCGGCGTGTTGGTGCCCAGGAGATCACCCCGGACTTTTGGCTTCTAAGTACGGCTCGCATCGAATTGGAGAACCTGAAGCGGAACCCTATGCCCACCGGGTGGTTTCTGTTTGCTCTCACAGGAGCGGGCGATGCGTGGCTGGTCCGAACGAAGGGGTCGTCGAACGAGACTGCCTTCCTCGATCACGATGACGAGGTTGACGCAAAGCCGACACCGCTGGCCATCGACTTCTTGGGGTGGCTGCAGGTGGCTCGATACATGCGAACCCACGAGGAGAAGATTGCTGGGACGCGCGGCCCAGCTGATCGGCTCGTTGCTGTCGCGGCCGCGAAGACATTCCTCGACGTCCTGTCCGCTGGCCTCTCGACCCGCTTTCCATTCGCTCTTGATTGATGGCCTACGGAGTCGTCGATCCGCAGGGTCGCAACCGATCCGATTCTAAATTAGAGCGCGCATGCGGAAGTGTCGAAGTCGAGGATCGGGCAAGCGAGACCACCTGTCCCTGTTGGTGCAGCAGTTGTCGTTCCAGCGTTGTCCGAGCCCGGTCCGCCCGCGCTGCCGAGCCCGGTGATGTCGTTGACGGCGCCCATTCGGGTGATCGAGCCACCCTTCTTCGCGATCGTCGCGGAGGGCCCGCCGTTGCCGCCAGCCGCAGGGCCACCTTGGCCGCCGATGCCTCCCGTCCCGCCACTGCACGCGATCGAGACGGCGTCGCCTGCATTGGCTCCTTTGAGTCCGCCGTCACCACCAAGCTGGCCACCCTGGCCATCACCGCCGAGGCCTCCCGCGCCGCCGCTGGACGAGGTGAGCTTCACATCGCTCATGGTGACGATGCCATTGAGCGAGGCGATTGCGAAGCTGGCTCCGCCTCCGTGACCGCCATGTCCGCCAGCGCCACCACATCCGCCAGCACCGCCGCCACCTCCTCCTGGGCCGACGGCGTTCGTGCTGCACTTCTTGCCGCCGCCGCCACCCCCTCCGCCGGTTCCCCGAGCTCCGAGCGACGCATCCGGAGCGAGAGTCGGCCCAAACGAGCCAGCGCTCAAGCTGCCCGTTCCGCTTGCAAGCGCTCCAGCGCCACCAACCGACCCGTCCATGGCTTGGCCGCCAGCACCACATGAAGAACCGGTTTGCCCAACCCCCGAGATTCCTCCGGTCTGAGTAGGACCCCCTGCAATTCCAGGGAAGCCGCTTGTCCCAGTGCCTCCAGGGCCACCTTGTCCTCCGGTAACGTCTTCGACGCCACAATTGTTCATCCCGCCGAGCCCCGTGGCCATGGCATCGCTTGGGGCGCCGCACCCTGGCGTTCCCTTCAGGCCCGCTGCAGCCTGCCCGACAGGTGCAAGTGGCGACTCCCCCGGCGCTCCTTTCGCCCCGCTACCCGATTTGAACGAAGCGCGTCGCAAGTCCGCCGTCGCCCCGTCGACGAACAGCGCAATGCTCGAGGCGCCAGCCCCCACGGCATCGACCGCCTCCACGTCGACAGAGTCGAGCATCGTCATTCCGCTCCCTTTTGAAAGCGTAACGCCTGGGAGATCGGCATCGCTCTGGACCTTGGCGCGCGGATTCGACGAGGCGAAGGTCCACGTCGCGCAATCGAGCCCGCCGAAGAGTGAACCACCCGACGCGAGCGTGACCGATCCCTTGAACGTGTCGCCTCCGCAGACGTAGATGGCCTTGCTGGCTCCGAGCCCAGCGACCGCCTCGACCACGCTCCCGAAGGGGCTCGCTTGCGATCCATTGCCCGAAGCACCCGCCTTCACGAACACGCCGCAGTCGCTCGCGATGGCCCTGCCGTCTTGGAGCAAGCACGCGGCAGGGATTCCGGTCGACGAGCTCGTCGGCGAGGTCGCGCTCGTTCCGGTCGCGCCCGTCCCCCCGCTACCTTCGCAGCTCGCATAGTTGCAGACGTTGTCGCAGCCCGCGAGCAGCAGCCCGGAGGCAGCCGCTGGAACGAGCCAAAGCCAAGATGCGGTCGAGATGTTCATTAAAAGCTCCCGGTGATCATGAGTCCGCGTGATGTTGGCCCGACGGTAGGCACCACGACGGCTGGCGAGTCTGGCCATAGAAGGTAGGCGATACCGGCGGTGGCGAGGCCAATGCCGGCGCCAAGCGCCGCTCCTCCTCCCCCTAGAAAAGCATTGCGACTCGACACGGTAGCTTCGAGCTTTGCGCAGCCCGCGTCACGGCGGGCAGCCGAGCACGTGAGACCTTTGCCTTCTGCCTCTGCGTCGCTGCGCTTTCCCGTTGCCACGACGAGCAGACCAATCCCAACGCCCAATCCGACAGCTCCAGCGCCAGTGAGCAGGGCCCCCGGCAGCGGGGATCGTTTCGGAACGATCTGCGAACCGGCTCTGCCTGAGCCGGGCTTCGTGCGGGAGGGGACGGATGTGCGCGCTCCTGGCGGGAAGCTCGTCCCATCAACCGGTGGGCTTGCTTCTGCATCGAGTGTGACAACGAGCGGCTCCTCGGCCCCAGTCTTCGCCTCGAACGTCGTCTTCTTGGGAGCATACCCGAGCTTCTTCAGCTCGATGCTTTGCGTGCCTGCAACGAAGAACAGCGGGTCTGCGAGAGGAGTCTGGCCCACGACGACACCATCGACCGAGACGTCTGCGCCCTCGACACTCGACTTCAAGACGAGCGCGAAGACCTTCGCCTTCGCCTTCGCCAGCAACACCTTTGCGGCCTCGAGCTTCGCCTTGTCGCCGCTTTCGGGATAGCTCCGGACCATGAACGTCAGGTGCTCGGCCGCGTCACGAAAGAGGCTGAGCTTTATCTCACAGTCGCCCAGGCTGGCGGCGAGCTGCCAATGCTTCTTTAGATTCCATGCCGCCACGTAGGCAACACGCGCGCGCGGGATGTCACCCTTGGCGTAGAGCTCGTCTCCTTCTTTGTGGATTGCTCGAGCTCGGTCGGTGACGAGATCGCTCTTCTTCTCACCGCTAGCAGGCTGCGCCGCGGCCGTTCGCACGAAAGGCAGAATGGCGACACCCGACAGGGCGCACGCCACGACAAGAAAGCGAGCGAGCCGTCGCATGAGACCTCAGTAGATGGGCGGTCCCCCAAGAGGGACCGGAGACGGGGAAGATGAAGTCACCGGTCGAGCTGAGCTCTCAGAATGATGCGGTGGTGACGTCTTGGGCGTAGAAGACGGGGGGGGGGCAACCACCGCTGTCGACGCCATTGGCGCGTTGCGATCGCTTACCCGGTCGACCGACGCGCTGGGAAGGGCGGCTCTGCCTGTCGTCGAGGTGGCAATCGGCGAGAGACTTCGCGCGGCGTCAGGATCTTTCGTCGGCTGCAGCAACCAGATCACCAACGTGATGCCTGCGGCCGTCACGAGCGCAGCCAGAGCGAGCACCCCGGCGCGCAATGGCTTCTTGGGTTCTTGAAGCGTGTCGCCACGTCGAGAATCAACGGCCAACGCTCCAAGAGCGCCAACGGCAGCCACCTGCCTTTCTTTGGCTCCCAGACCTTCGGCATCTCGGAGGGCTTGCGAACGTTCGAGTCGGACGGCGAGGACGTCGGTCTGGGTCATCGCGACTTCGGTGCCCGACTGGGCCGTGGCCGCAGCATCGAGAGGGGTCGCGGCAACCGCCGGCGCGCTCCCGGTGTTCGGGCGGTGGACGCGGTAGCCAACCAAGTCTTTCGGGTTCGTCGCCGTTGCCGCCAACGAGTTGTACCGGTCGGCGAGACGCACGTCGTCTTTCAACCGATCGATCGCCGCTTCATGGGCGGCGTCGGCCTGATCGCTCAGGGGATCGCGGACACGCGGAGGCCGGTCGTCGTCGTTCATTCCTGGGCACCAGAGAATGCGTGGGACAAAGTTCGATCGCTCAACAATCGGCATCTTGCCCTCGACCCAGGTGTGAACACGAAGAAAGCCGCGGTCATGGCGTTTTCTTTCGGATGCCCAGGGAGCTGAGGAGACGACCGAAGAATCCTACGCGCGCGGCCTCGACCGGGGCCTGAGGTGCGGGAGGCTGAGGGTTCGCTTGGGGCTGAGCAAGAGGGCGAGGTAGTTGCCTGAACGCGGCTCCAGGGTTGGCGAACGACCGAAGCTCGAACGTGACCGCACCGCCAAAACCGATGCGGTCTCCGAGTCGGAGCTCTCCGAACGCCATTCTCTTGCCGTTGAGCCAGGTGCCGTTTGCGCTCGCGATGTCACGAAAACCAAAGAACCCTTCGTTGAGCACCAGCGTGGTGTGACGCGGGCTGACGAGTGGATGCTCGATCGCCAAGTCGCACATCGGATCGGCTCCAACGAGCATCGTCTCATTGTTGATGCTGACGGCATCGCCGATAGCTTGCCTGAACCCCGAAGGTGCCTGCGCGACCCGAACGAGCAGAAACTGGCCCACCTCTGGCCAGGCAGCGGCTGAAGCCGCCCCTTCCACCCTAGGCGGGGCGATGACCATCGGGACGATTCGGGTGCTGGATTCGCCTGGGGTGCTCGGTGCTCGTGCCAGAGGTCGAGGACCGAATTGAGGAGCCGGCCGAGACTCGGTCTCGAGCGAGGGTCGCATCATCGTCGGGCGTCGAAGTGCGACGGCCTCTCTTGGCTCCTGCTGTTGCGCCACCGGCGCAACGGCCTGGGCCGTCGTAGCCTGCCGGAAGGCCCGTTGAGCCATTGACGGGTCGGGGTCGGCAGCTTCCGGCTCGTCGATGAGAACCAGAAAGTGGTCGTCGCCAATTCGATACCCGTCTCGATGCTTGGCCAGCTCGACGGCCTCGATGGGCTCGCCGTACGGCATCACGCTGGTGTCGAGCGTTACGATCTCGAGCTCCCCATCGCCGCGCAGCCATACGGCAAATCGCACGTCGGGCAGTCCGTCGATGACGAGGTCGCACGCAGGCGAAGCGCCAACCAAAGTCAAAGGTCCGACGATCTCGACTTCGGAGAAGACTTGATGCGGTGAGATTCGACCGTACCGCAGTCGTGCTCGAGCTTGGCGTCGCCGAACCTTCGCCGCCCGGCGGGGATCCCAGACCGCGAGATCGGTCACCGAAAACACCGTTGTGCCGATCTGAAGCCTCGCGCCATGCATCAGCGGCGCGATTTCCGGCACGGGTCTTCCATCGATCTGCGCGACACTCTCTGGATGACGTGTGTCGCGCGAAATGAGGGTGAGTCGAGCGTCGACCAGTCGCTCGATCGAGAACGGCGCGTCCTCCAGCCCCGGTCCTCCGGCGATGACGTTTGCAGTTCGCGACGAACCCATGGAAGTTGAGTGGGCTTGCAGCTCGATCACCTCGACGGGCTCGCCATTGCTGCCCATCCGGACGAGTGCGGGTCGCACGAAACAGCGCGGAGCGTGAATCAGCTGGCGGATCCCGTCGACGATCCGCTGCTCCCAATCCTCGACGTTCGCCCCCTCCTGAGTGCCCTGAGAGATTCGAAACGTTCCGCGCCGGACGGCCGGCGCGGTGGGTGTTGTCGACGATGCTCGTGCTTCTGCTGCCACCGAGGCGTTGACCGAAGACGGGTCCGTGACCAGCTTCGCAAGGGGCTTCGCAGGCTCGGTCGGTGGGACTCCTCCTGGAGCCTGTTCCGTCCGTGCGACGCGGGCACCTTTCGCGACGATCTCCCCCGTCGGCGCGACGAGCCAATCGGCGGCCTGTTCGAGTGTGGCAGCCTCCTGATGGCGGAGCGCGGTCGACGGCTGGGTGGGGCTCACGAAGCCGCCCCCCGCAGCGTCCGAGTTTCTGTCTCGATCGGTGTCAAGAGCCCCGACCGCGATCGCCTCGCGTGGAGCCGTGGAGCCCAACTTTGCCTGAACACCGCTGATGGGGCGCGAAGGGTCGGGCTCGGTCGGTGGCGCAGCCGAAATTGCGCCGTCGGTTGGAGCCACGGGATCGACGGCCTTGGCGGCTGCTTCCACCGCCGCGGACACCGGCAACGCCGGCAGTCCCCATCGCTCCTCTTTCAAGGAGTCGATCAATGCGATCACGTCGACCGTTTCTTCCCGAAAAATCTTCGACGAGTCGCAGTACCTCTGGCGAAGATCGCGCGCGACCGCGAGCGTGTCGACCGTCGTGTCGAAACGATCCCCAGGTTTCTTGCCGAGCAACCGTTGGATGAACGCCCACACGTCGTCGGGCAGCCCGGGAAGCTCCAGCCGAAGATCTGGTGGGTCGTGGTACAGATGCTTCAGGTAGAGCGCGCGCGGATCGCCATTGAGGGGCGCCGCGAAGACCGGATGGCCTGCAAGCATCTCGTAGAGAAGAGCGCCTACTGCGTAGAGATCGGAACGGGCGTCGATGTCTCCGCCGGAGATCTGCTCCGGACTCATGTAGTTGAACGTCCCGATGATCTTGTCTTCGCGGGTCGGGCCGCTCTTGTTGTTGAGCTTCGCGATCCCGAAGTCCAAAAGACGGACACGACCCTTCTCGAGTCGGCCTTCCGAATCGAAACGGGGCCTTCGACAAACGAAAATGTTCGACGGCTTGATGTCGCGGTGAATGCCCATCGGGTGCAGCACGGTCAGCGGTCGCAACACGTCGGCGACGACGAAGAGCGCGTCTCCGAGGGTCAACCGCGGCAGACGCTGCAGAGTCTTCGCGAGATCGTATCCATCGAGCCACTCGAGGACGAGGATCGCCGTACCGTCGGGCAAGAGATCCGCGTCGTAGAAGTCCGGAAGGTTTGGATGTCGCAGCGTGACGTGAAGCTCCGCTTCGACCTGGAATCGCGCGAGCGCCGCCTCTTCTGCGCGCACTCCTGGTGGCGGCAGGATGACCTTGATCGCCCCCTTGCGCGGCGTGAATTGGTGCTGCGCGCGGTAGACGACACCCATTCCCCCGCTCCCGATGGGGCACTCGATGCGCCAACTTCGGTAGATGCTGCCCAATTCGACAGCCTGGGGGTTGAACTGGGTGGGTGCGACCAAGGAAAAATGTCCTTTGACGAGAAGACCATCTCGCGCTTCGATCCGTCCGTCAACGCCAGAGACTGGCGAGAAGCCACGTCAGGCAGGACGTGAGCGCGAGGACGACGAGGAACACTGGCCATCGAAACGGCGCGGTGGGCACATCGGCTCGATCAAGGTTCTCGAGTCGCTCTGGTGGAGCAAACTCCCTGTGTTTGATCCGGGGTACGAAGGGCTTGTTAACGCTCGATGCTTCGATCGAAGCCTGGGGCAGCTCGAGAGCACGAAGCGTTGGCCACCGCGCCAACGCTGGTGCCGCGGGTGGCACTTGGCCGAAGGCAATGGGGTCAACGCCGACGGGTGCGACGGCCGTCGGATCGTCGAACCTCGAGACTACGACGGTAGTCAAATCAGAAGCAAAGGCCGTGCGGTCATCGCTCGTGAACGGCTGGTTGGAAGTCGCTGATGCTCCGAAGGGCTCGGTGTCATCGCCCGTCGACACAAGCACGACTGAGGAAGAGGGTGTTGTTCTCACGGAGGCCTCATGCGGCGTTGCCGCCGTTGGTCGCGCCAGTTCGAGTGCCTCGATGAAGTCTTCGGCGGACGCGTACCGCGCTGAGGGGGCCTTTTCGAGCGCCTTCGCCACGATCGCGTCAAGCTCGGCAGGTACTCCGTTCACGTAGAATGAGGGCGGACGCGGAACCTCGCTCGTCTGAGCGATGAGAACGTCACCGATGCCACGCTTTTCCTGGAACGGCGTTCGTCCCGTGAGGAGCGCGCTGAGAACCCACCCTACGGAGTAGAGGTCTGAGCGCTGGTCGATCTCCTCACCCAGCGCCTGTTCGGGGGAGCAATACCTCGGCGTGCCCACGAGACTCCCAGTGGCCGTCATGAATGCCGCAGGCGCTACGCACGCCAGGTTATTCATCACCTTGGCAACCCCAAAGTCGAGCACTTTGAGGACGTGGTTGCCGCTGGGGTCGGTGCTCACGAAGAGGTTGGCCGGCTTCACATCCCGATGCACAATCCCCACGGCATGCGCGACCGATAGCCCGCGCAGAATCTGGATCGTGAGCTCCACGGCCTGTCGGGCGTCGAGCCTCCCGGTGTCCTCGAGCAGCTGGGCCACGGTTCGGCCTTGCAGGTACTCGGTCACGAGGTACGGAGCTCCAAGCGCGGTCACGTCGAAGTCGGTGCACGTGACGAGGTGCGGGCTCTTCAGCCGTGCGAGGGTCTGAGCCTCGACGCGCATTCGGTCGACGAGATCGGGATGGTTCGCGAGCTCTTGAAGCATCACCTTCACGACCACGTCGGTGCCCAGGCGACGGTGCTTGGCCAGAAAGACCAGCCCCATCGCGCCGCGGCCGAGCACCGACTGGGCCGCGTACGGAGTCGAAACCAACGGGTCGTCGAGCCGGTCGGCTCCCGCACCCTCCGGTTTCTGCTGCGGTTCGGGCTGTGCCACCCGGGTGAATGCGTGCCATGAATTCGAATCGCTCACAGAAATCATCGCCGATGCGCGAAATACTTGAACGGTCGGCGCTTACTCGGCGCATCTCCTCGGTAGACTCGACCGAAAGAACCCATCATGTCGAACACACCGATTCCTCCTCCTCCCGATCACATCGACGATGTCCTCGCCGATCTCGACGAGGTCTTTGGTGACTTCCTTTCGCCAGATGATCTCGAACGAGCGCGCGAGTTCGTTCGTGATGCCGTGGCCGCCCATCCCGTAGGTCATCTGCTCGGCGAGCGAGTACGCAGCGTCACGTCGGTCGACCGTAGCGCCGAAAAGACGAAGGAGCACGTCGGGGTAGGATCCGCCGAAGCACCACGCAAAGCCGGCAGGGAAAGCAAGTGAGCGAGTCGCCGTCCGAGCCGCTCACGAAGCAGCAAGACGCCCTGGTTCGAAGCTCGACGGTGGTGCGACGCCTCGTGCCGCTCATGAAGCGGCGCACGTCGGCTCTCAGTCCTGACGAGCTGGAGTCGATCGGCAATGAGTCCGTCGTCCGCGCGGTACGTCTCTTCGACGACAGCCGAGGCGTGCCCTTCGAGGCCTACGCCTACCGGTTCGCGCATCTCGACATGAAGCGCGCCATCCTTGGCGAAGCCAAGTATCAGCGCCGCGAGATGTCCGCGTCTTTCGACGCTGCATACGACCATCTCGAGCGAACGCGCGACACCGGCGACCTCTTCAACGACAGCGACGGAGACGCACGTCGCCAGGTGACCGACTTCGCTGCCGGAATTTTCGCGGTTATCGTCAGCCAGGTCCTTGGCTCGTCCTCTCGTGCACCTAGCGAGATCGACATCCACGCGAAGATCGATACCGAACGTCGACAGGAATTGCTGCGTGAGCAGCTCGCAGCGCTCGGGAAGAGCGGCGACATTTTGACGTTGCGCTACTTCGAGCAGCTCGATTGGGACACGATTTCGAGTCGCGTCGGGGTGAGTCTCGCGACTGCGCGTCGGATGCATGACGATGCTGTCCAGTTGCTCGCCGCTCGCTTGATGGCACGTCGGCATCGAAACGCGCCGTGAAATAGGCCGATGAAGCGCTAACTTTTACAAGGCAGCTTCCCCAGAACGAGCGCAGTCAGCTTCGGATATGCTGCTCCATCTTCAGCGGCCCCTTTGAACTGATCCAGTCCGAGGAATCTTTGAGATCCACTTCGGACGCGGTCCGCGAGGCAGGAGCGGCCGGATCGTGATCCAGCGAAGCGCGTAGGTCACTCGTCGTCGCCTGGCGGGCGAAGCGGCGTCAGGTAGGCGGGACGCGCTCGGCAGGGAGCGCGGGTTGCCCGGCGCGGTTTTGCGCGACGTGCTGTCGGTAGATGGGCCCGTCGATGTCGCTGCGGATGGCGTGCATCGCGAGACGGTCGAGGATCGCGGCGGTGAGGGTGGCGTCGCCGACAAAGCGTCCCCAGTCGCTGAGAGCGATGTTCGAGGTGGCCGGTGGAGACCTTGCCGTCACGGCGGTCGATGAGATTGTAGAGGGTGTGAGCGGCGGTTGGCTCGTCGTTACGCTTTTTGACCTGACCCAGGCCGACGTCATCGATGATGAGCAATGGTGGTGCGGCCCATCCCCTGAGCCGACGAGCGTACGAGCCGTCGGCCAGTCCAGCGTGCAGGTCGTCGAGGAAATCGACACAGCGGGAATAGCGCATGTGAATTCCTTGCTCGCATGCGCGGAGTGCAAAAGCCTTGAGGATGTGACTCTTGCCGGTCCCGCTCTTACCGGTGATGACGAGGTCGTCGTGGCGGCGCACGAAGTCGAGTCGAAAAGCTCCAGCACAAATGCCTTGTCGAGTGTCGGCTGGAAGTTCCAGTCGAAGGCTTCGAGCGCTTTTCGTTACACAAACCGCTCATGTGGACGCGGCGCGTGATGCGTTCTTTGAGCTTGTGCGCGGCCTCGAGACCGAGAACGTGCTCGAGCAACGCAATGGCGCCAAGGCGCTCGTGCGTCGCCCGGGTGAGTCGCTCGTCAAGCTCGGCGATGTGCGATTCAGTCCGAGGAACTCGAGGTGTCGGCGCAATCGCTCGATGACGAGGGCGTCGTCGGAGGGGCGTCGTTCGTCGGTGCCGTCGGGCCCATTCTTACCGTCTCGTTTTGCCATACTGGTATCTCCTTGTTGGGTAACGATGTAGGCGGAGAGGGCGAGGCTGACGCGAGCGGCAGGAGACCGTACTCGGTGAGATCGCGAGGCTGGGTCCGCGTCTCGCCGAGTGTCTCTTCGAGTCGGCGAGCGGTGTCTTCAGCGACGTACTCATGCGTCCGCGGTGTCGACCGAGCTGCCAGAATGCGTTCGATGGCGCGATGCTCGAGAGCGCCGAAGGACGCGGGTGGGCGAGCGCACTATCGATGTCGTCCGTGGCGTAGCGCTAGGATCTGACGCGCTTGGTGACGCCAAGTCGCGGTGCGCCGAGGCTCATCAAACGGAAGAAGGCGGCGGCACCCTCGCCCATTCGCTCGAATGCGACGTGGACTTGGTCGAGGTCGATGACGCTCTTGCGCGCGCAGGCCGGTGAAAGCCGGCGGGGTCGAGCTTCAAACCATCCCCGCGCCGCGCGAGCTCGTGTCGCGCGACGCAGCGGAGGTCGGCTCGTAGACGAAGAGCTCATTCTGAGTGACACGAACGGGCAAGATGTCGGTCACGTGGTCATAGGGGACGGCATAGCGATTGCCATTCCAGTCGATGAAGCCATCGATTCCGCAAACACGGTAGACGTGACCTTCCCCCCACTTCGCGGACACCTCGGGTAGCGCACAACAGCGCGGGAGTGTCTTATGAAGGTGATGAAGAAGAAGCGGTTCGAGAGAAGAGCATTCACGCCCGAGTTCAAGGCAGACGCCGTGAAGCTCGTGGCAAGCGGCAAGAGTCCGGCGCAGGTCGCTGCCGAGCTTGATCTCA
>JAYUUB010000279.1:0-8150 GCA_043755175.1 Polyangiaceae bacterium
GGCAAAACCGCCGTTGGCAAAACCGCCGTTGGCAAAACCGCCGTTGGCAAAACCGCCGTTGGCAAAACCGCCGTTGGAAAAACCGCCGTTGGCAAAACCGCCGTTGGCAAAACCGCCGTTGGCAAAACCGCCGTTGGCGAAACCGCCGTTGGAAAAACCGCCATTGGCGAAGCGCAGGCGCTCGAAAGAGCTCGCCCACCGCTCCAAGCGATCGGGCGCCTACCGCACGCCTCCGGTCGCGCGGAAGCTAGCCCAAGGGGCCGGCCGGGGCAACGGCTCATCACAGCCGACCGCGGAGCACATCGAAGCGGAGGCGCCAGACTTCGACGATGGCTTCGACAAAGATGCGCTCGCTCATCTTCGATTGACCTACTCGGCGATCGACGAAGACGATCGGAACCTCGACGACGCGAAGACCGCGTCGGAGGGCGCGGTAGGTGGTCTCGATCTGGAAGGAGTAGCCGTTCGACCGCAAGCTCGCGGGCTCGATCGCTCGAAGGGCCTTCGCCGTGTACGCCTTGAAGCCCGTCGTGAGATCGCGAACTTTCACACCGAGCAGGAGCTGAGCATAGAGCGAGCCGCCTTTCGACAGAAGATGTCGACCGAGGCCCCAACCTTCGACCCCACCGCCGGCGACGTTCCGCGAGCCGACCGCGAGGTCGGCGCCGTCTTCGATGGCCCGGAGCAGCCGCGGCAAATCGCGCGCATCGTGGGAGAGATCGGCATCCATCTCCACGGCGACATCGAACCCTTCGGCCAGCGCCCGCTCGAAACCGACGACATAGGCGGTGCCGAGCCCGAGCTTCGCCGCGCGGTGGTGAACGTGGATTCTTGCGTCGTCGCGAGCCATCGCATCGGCGAGCTCGCCCGTTCCGTCGGGAGAGGCGTCGTCGACGACGAGGAGGTGGGCCTCGGGGAGCACCGCAAAGAGAGCTTCTGCGAACCGCTCGAGATTCTGGCGTTCGTCGAAGGTGGGTGTGATGACCAAGACAGAAGGGGGGTTTCGCATGTCCACTTGCCGCTCGGGCGACCGGCGCTTACCCTAGCCGTCTGCTAGGGCCAAGAGTGCCAACCACGACACCGCGAGCGAGAGCTCCGGAAGGCAACCCGAAACGATTTGTCCACGAACCGAGGCTGAGAAGCCAGGGTCCGCGGCGTCGACAGCCGGGAGCGCGTCGGAGGGCGACCCTCGAGAACCCAGCTCAGACCCCAAGGCGGCCCCCGCGAGAGGCGCCCGCCGAACCGGAGACGATCCCATGGCCAGCAAGAACGTCCAGACCTTCAACGATGTGAACTTCGACGCGGACGTACTCAATTCCGACGTGCCCGTTCTGGTCGACTTCACCGCCACGTGGTGTGGCCCGTGCAAAATGCTGGCTCCGATCGTCGAGAAGATCGCCGACGAGTTCGAAGGCAAGGTCCGCGTCGGCAAGTGTGACATCGACGATGCTCCTGCAACTGCGGCGAAATACGGCATTCGCAGCGTCCCGACGGTCATGGTCTTCCAGAAGGGCCTGAAGATCGGCCAGCACACCGGTCTCACCAACCGCGACAAGCTCGTGCAGCTTCTCGGCGTCGGCTGAGCAGCGCTCTTCCCGACTGCTCCGCGACGATCATCGCGTTGCGGCCCTCATCCCGCTTTCGGGATGGGGGTCGAAGCTCGACGTGGCTCTTCCACGTCGAGTTTCCGCGGCGATGCGTGTGTCGGCACCCTCTCTACGCCTTCGAGACGCGCTCCACCCTTGGCTGGAGCAGCGCGCCCTTCTAGCTTAGGCGGATCTCGTGACGTTGCTTTCGGCACAGAAGCTTCGCGACTCTCTCCTGGGCCAAGCGCTGACAGGCGAGTCGGGCGTGCGCTTCCATCTCCGATCGCTGCTCGGCGAGGGAGGGCAAGGCTGGGTCTACAGAGCGAACTACGACGATCCCGAAGGGATCGGGATCGTGGTGAAGATCCTTCGGCTCGAGGGAGCCAACGAGGACTCGCTTCGACGATTCGAACGCGAGGCGAAGGTCCTCCAGATGCTCGGCTCGGTGCCCGCGCCGAACCCCAACATCGTTCGATTCTACGACCACGGGGTCTACCGACTCTCGACCAATGTGGGCGAGATGGCGCTCCCGTTCATCGCGCTCGAGCTCGTCGACGGCCCGACGCTCGCCTATGTCATCGACCAGCAGCAGGGCTTCGGTCTACCCATCGGCCAGGCGCTCTTGCTGATGAAGCAGGTCGCACGCGCGCTCGCCACCGTGCACGAGCACCGCATCGTGCACCGCGATCTCAAGCCTTCGAACATTCTGCTCGCAACGGTTCAAGGTCAGCAGACCGCGAAGATCACCGACTTCGGTCTCGTGAAGATGGCCGACCTCTCGGCGAAGACGACGGCCACCGTCGCCGGCGCGACGCTCGGCTATGCGCCTCCCGAGCAATACGAGATGGGCAACAACCGCGTCAGCCCCCAGACCGATCTCTTCTCGTACGCGGCGATCGTCTTCGAGGTGCTGAGCGGGCAAGTGGCTTTTGCTCACAAAGAAGGCGATTCGCCGCTCCGGACGATCGCCCGCATGCTCACCGGCGATAGGCCACAGCTCGCGCGTTTCACCAGCACGTTGCCGCGCGAGCTGCGCGCACGCCCCGACTTGGTGCGTGCCATCGATGTCGAGCTGGGTCGCGCGACGGCCGCCGACCCCGGTCAGCGGCACTCTGGAGTCTTCGATCTCTGGGCGCGGCTCGAGCCCTTGCTGCGAGAGGCGATGAGCAGCGACCGAGCGAGCGGCGCGTTCGCCGACGTCGCTCGCGGAAGCTCGGATCGGCTCTCGGCAACCTCGCGCGAGCGTCAGCTGAGCTCGCCCGAGCTCGGCTCGCGCGGCGCCGAAACGGCCGCTTCGCAACCACGGGCCTTCAGCGTGACCGGTCAGCCGCTCCGAGACGACGTGCTGGTCAAGGCGGCGTTCGCTCCCGAAGACGGGACGATCTACGGGCTCGGCAAACGCGCCGTACACGCGTTTGCTCGCGGCGCGTGGACGGAGCTCAGTCTCCCGGGGCTGCCTTCCGCAGACGCGATCAAGAGCATCGCGCGCCTGACGAACGGAGAGACGCTGGTCGTCGGCACGGCTGGTCTCGCGATCGCGTTGTCTCGCGGCGGCGGCGGACGTCGCCTCATCTCGCCCGATCCAGAAGTCACTTGGCTCGGTGCGCACACCGACGATGGAGACATCGTCCTCGTCGGCGAACGCCGCATCGAACGAAGTCGGACCGTGGGCGTCATCGCCGAGATCGGCGCCCGCGACACCCTCGTCCGCAACATCGACGGCACTGCCCGGCTCGTCGCGGTGACACGGACCGCGAGCGGGACATTCGTCGCGTGCGGCAGCCATGGAAGCCTGGTCCACGTGCTTCCCGCGTCGCTCGCGACGAGCTTCCCCGGGCGACCGGCCCAACAAGAGATCCCGTGGGGTCGAACCGGTCATCTCTCCGCGATCTGTCGTTCATTCGACGGGGGCGCGTTCGCGGTCGGAACCGGCGGTCACGCGCTATCGATTCGTCCACCCGGACCGCAAGGTTTCGGTACACCCCTCGAAGCCATCCTGGAGAACGTCCATACGACACGCGATCTGCATGCCGTCGCGCTCGACGATCGAGGCACTCCATGGGCAGGCGGAGGTCAGGGGCGGCTCTTGGTTCGTGACGGAGAGCGGTGGATGCGGTTTCCCGCCGACGCGACCGACTCGGCCGTGATCGCGCTGTCGATGCGCAATCACCCCGTTTTCGTAGCAGAAGACGGCACGGTGGTCGAGATCCGAGGCGTGCTCGGCGGCTGAGGAAACCACCCCGAAAGCGCTTTCTCACGGGTCCGCTTCGACGCCGGATCGCGTACCTTCGAAAGATGGACACGATCGTTCGCATTTCGATGATCCTCGGCACCATCTCACTCGTCGGCTGCACCGGCTCGGTAGCGGGTGGCGGCGGAAGCGGCGGGGGCGCCTCGGGCCAAGGCGGAGCGACGTCTGCGGCGCACGGGCCGAGCGCGACCAACACGGCTGCAACTGGCGCCGGCGTGACCGCGGGCAATGGCGGAACTGGCGCGACGGCGGTCGCCGCAGCGACCACGGGTGCCGGGCCTGCGACCACGTCGACGAGCAGCGGCGGAAACACCGCCTACGCGCAACATTGCGTCGATCAGATCAACCAATACCGCGCGACGCTGGGCCTCCCTGCCTACGCGCGCTGGGACACCGCCGAGACCTGCGCAGATCAGCAATCACAATCTGATGGCAACTCCAACACGGCGCATGGTGCATTCCAGATGTGCGGAGAGTGGGCGCAGAACGAATGCCCCGGATGGCCCGGTACTCCCAGCAGCATCATCGACGGCTGTCTGATGCAGATGTGGGCCGAAGGTCCCGGCGCCTTCAACCAAGGACACGGCCACTACATCAACATGTCGAGCACGCAGTACACGAAGGTCGCGTGCGGCGCGTACCAGTTTCCCGATGGGACCGTCTGGGCCGTTCAAGACTTTCAATGAAGGCAGCGTTCGCGCTCAGGGCAATGAAACGCTTCGAGTAGCGCGGGCCCTCCCACCTTCCGGCACGGAACTGTTCTCGCCCGTTTCGCGACGCCGAAGCCCGATCGCCCCGCTCATGCCGGGGACGGTCCTTGACCCCTCGTTGTCGTGAAACTACGACGGCCGTGCGCCCTTTTCACAGGAGAACAGTCATGACGACCAAGATTGCGATCAATGGGTTCGGCCGAATCGGCCGCTGCGTCGTGCGAGCCCTCCACGACCGAAAGATCTCCGACCTCGAGGTCGTCGCGATCAACGATCTGACCGACCCGAAGACGCTCGCGCATCTCCTCAAGTACGACTCGATTCACGGCAACTTCCACGGTGCGACGGTTTCGCATGGCGAGAAGAGCCTCACGATCGACGGCAAAGAGATCCAGGTGCTCGCGCACAAAGATCCCGCCGAGCTGCCTTGGAAAGCGCTCGGAGTCGACGTCGTCTTCGAGTGTACCGGTCTCTTCACCGACCGCGAGAAAGCCGAAATCCACCTCAAGAGCGGCGCGAAGAAGGTTCTCATCAGCGCGCCCGCGAAGAAGCCCGACGCGACGATCGTCATGGGAGTCAACGACTCCATCTACGATCCCAAGGCTCACCACATTCTGTCGAACGGCTCGTGCACGACCAACTGCCTCGCGCCGCTCGCCAAGGTCATGCTCGACAACTTCGGCATCGAGCACGGCCTCATGACGACCGTGCACTCGTACACGAACGATCAACACGTCCTCGACGTCCCCCACCGCAAGGGCGACCTGAGGCGCGCTCGCGCCGCAGCCGTGAACATGATCCCGTCGAGCACGGGCGCCGCGAAGGCGCTCAGCGAAGTCATCCCCGAGCTGAAAGGAAAGTTCGACGGACAAGCGATCCGCGTTCCCACGGTCGACGTCTCCATCGTCGACCTCACGCTCGTGACGACCAAGCCCGTCACCAAAGACGCCATCCACGCGGCGATGCGCAAGGCCGCGAGCGACGGACCCATGAAGGGCATCCTCGACTTCACCGAAACAGAGCTCGTCTCGAGCGACTACATCGGAAATCCCGCATCGAGCACCTACGACTCGACCATGACCCAGGTCCTCGGCGATCGCTTCTGCAAGATCTTCGGCTGGTACGACAACGAGTGGGGGTTCTCCGAGCGCATGCTCGACCTCGCGCTCCTCGTCGCGAAGAAGGGTCTGTGACGTCGTGAAGACGATCGAGGACCTCGCCAAAGGCCCCGACGACGACGGGAAGGGTCTTCAAGGAAAGCGCGTCTTCATCCGCGTCGATTTCAACGTCCCGCTCGACAAGACGACGCGCGCGATCACCGACGATGCGCGCATCCGAGAAGCCCTTCCGACGATCAAGTTCGCGCTCGAGCACGGCGCGAAGGTCATTCTCGCGTCGCACCTCGGTCGACCGAAGCCCGGCAAGACCGAAGGGCTCTCGCTCGAGCCGTGCGGTGCGCGCCTCGCCGAGCTGCTCTCGGTCGAGGTTCACGTCCCCGAAGACTGCGTCGGCGACGCACCCAAGAAGGTCATCCAAGACCTTCGCGCCGGACAAATCTGCCTCCTCGAAAACCTTCGATTCCATCCCGAAGAAGAGGCCGACGACGAAGCCTTTGCTCGTCAGCTCGCTGAGCTTTGTGACGTCTACGTCGACGATGCGTTCGGCTGCGTTCACCGCGCACATGCCTCGGTTCACGCGCTCCCGCTCCTCGTCGCCGATCGCGCCGCGGGCTTTCTCCTCGTCAAAGAGCTGACCGCGCTCGGTCGAGTCGTCTCGAACCCCGAGAAGCCGTTCGTGGCCATCCTCGGCGGCGCCAAGGTGAGCGACAAGATCGAGGTGGTCGAAGCGCTGCTCGGACTGGTCGATGCGCTGTGCATCGGTGGCGCGATGGCAAACACGTTCCTCGCGGCTCAAGGCAAGAACGTGCAGAAGAGCCTCGTCGAGACCGACAAGCTTCCGCTCGCACGAACGATCATGGAGAAGGCTCGAAGCCGAAAGGTCGACCTGATTCTTCCGGTCGACGTCGTCGTCGCCACGAGCATCGACGCGACGACCGGCCAAACGCTGAGCGTCGACGCGATCCCCGAAGGGACGATGGCACTCGATATCGGACCGAAGAGCGTCGACCTTTTCCGCAAGCACATCGAGCGAGCGAAGACGATCTTCTGGAATGGCCCGATGGGTCTGTTCGAGACGCCGGCGTTCGCGAACGGAACGCTCGAGGTGGCTCGCATCATGAGCAGCGCCGACGGATTCACGGTGGTCGGAGGCGGCGACAGCGCTGCGGCGGTCAAGCTGGCGGGGCCCGACGTGCTCGCCGGCTTCGATCACATCTCGACCGGCGGTGGTGCCTCGCTCGAGCTCATCGAAGGGAAGAAGCTGCCCGGGGTCACTGCTTTAGGATGACGTGAAGCCATGCGCTGGGCATCGACGCCATCGCGATGGTGCCCGAGCGTCGGCGTGACAGCGACAAGGGCGAGGAAAACCACTTGAATCCGTTTCGTGCCCCGCTCATCGCGGGCAACTGGAAGATGAACGCGGGCGGACGCGAGGCCTGCACGCTAGCGCGGGCCGTGGCGAAGTCGACGACGGGCGCAGGTCGCGTCGAGGTCGTAGTGGCTCCGCCCTACACCGCGCTCGCGGCCGTCGCTCACGAGATCTCCGAGGTTCTCGGCAGCGTCGACGTCACGCCGAACGACGACGGACGCCGTGGCGTGGGCGTCGCCGCCCAGAACATCCACCCCGAAAACAAGGGCGCCTTCACCGGAGAAGTGAGCGCGCCGATGCTTCGAGATGCGGGCGCGTCGTGGGTCATCGTCGGCCACAGCGAACGTCGCCAGCTCTTCGGTGAAACCGATGCGTCGGTCGCGGCCAAGGTCGACTCGGCGTTCGCAGCGCAAATTCGGCCGATCGTTTGCGTGGGTGAGACCCTGACGGAGCGTGAAGCGGGCGAGACGTTAACCGTGGTCGAGCGCCAACTCCGTGCCTTCATGAATCACTTTCTGCGCGAGCCCGGGTTCGGCGTGATCGCCTACGAGCCCATTTGGGCCATCGGAACCGGCAAAGTCGCGAGCCCGGCCGATGCACAAGAAGTCCACGCCAAGATTCGCGCGCTGCTCGACGAAGTCAGCGAAGAGGTCGCCGAGATGACGCGGGTACTTTACGGCGGGAGCGTGAAGGGCGACAACGCCGAAGGCCTCCTCTCTCAAGACGACATCGATGGTGCGCTCGTCGGTGGCGCTTCGCTCGATGCCGACGGCTTCGGACAGATCATCGCGGCTGCCCAAAAGATCGCCGAGAGCTTCGAGGAAAACGCTGCAGATGACGACGAGCCCGTCGACGCCGAAGCGGTCACCGAGGCTCCGTCCACTGGCGACAGCGAGCCTCCGCCTTCGCAAGCCCGCGAACGAATCTCTCTCGAAGCCGTGACCGAGCCCACTGGAGCGGTCAGTGACCCTGCGACCGCCAACGCAGAAACCGACGACGACGACGACGACGACGACGACGACGACGACGACGACGACGACGACGACGACGACGACGACGACGACGACGACGACGACTAGAAGCTACCGACGCCCGCCGCTACCGAACACTCGACCG
>JAYUUB010000280.1:0-2754 GCA_043755175.1 Polyangiaceae bacterium
CGGTGCTCGTTCCTCTGGCGCCTGTCTCACTTCGGTCTCAACGGAATATCGATCGACTTGTTTATACGCGGGCCCTTACCTCCGGGGCTCGTGGTGACCGCGGGCTTCGACCCGCTGCGCGACGAGGGCGAGGCCTACGCGCTCAAGGTCGGTGCCGCCGGCGTCGCACTCGAGCATCGCTCGCATGGCTCGCTCATCCATGCGTTCTTGAACATGGGTGGGGGCGTCCGCGCAGCGCGCGAGGCGCTCTCCGATCTCGCCACGGCGCTCTGCGCCGCCATCGGAAACCTCGAACCGCCGAGAAGCCCATGACGCACGTGCGTGAAGGACGAAAGCCGCGTATCGCGATCATCGGCGCCGGCGCCGCGGGTCTCTGCATGGCCATCAGCCTGCGAAAAGCCGGCTACGACGACGTCGTCATCTTCGAGAAGTCCGAAAGCGTCGGCGGCACGTGGCACGACAACCGCTATCCCGGCGCCGGATGCGACATTCCTTCGCATCTCTATTGCTTCTCGTTCGAGCCGAACCCCCTCTGGAGCCGCAAGTTCTCGCTCCAGCCCGAGATCGAGCGCTACTTCCACCACTGCGCCGAGAAGTACGAAATCTACTCTCTCATTCGCTTCGGCACCGAGATTGCGCGCGCCCGATTCCACGAGACGACGGCCCAATGGAATCTCGTGACCACCCGAGGCGAGCAAGTCACCGTCGACGTGCTCGTCTCTGGAACAGGACAGCTCAATCGGCCGATGATCCCGAAGCTCGCCGGAATCGACGCGTTCGAGGGAGAGGCCTTTCATTCGGCCCGCTGGAAGGAAGACGCCGCGATCGCAGGGCGCGACGTTGCGATCGTCGGATCGGGGGCGAGCGCGATTCAAATCATTCCCGAGCTCGCAAAAATCGCTCGCAAGCTCACCATCTTCCAGCGCTCGCCGAGCTACGTCGTTCGTCGCGGCGATCGGCGCTATCGAGCATTCGAGAAATGGGTCTTCCAGAACGTCCCGTTCGCGCTCTGGCTCTACCGCGCGCTCATCTATTGGTCGCTCGAGCTGAGGTTCGTCGCGCTGTTTCCGGGCACCCTCGCCAACGAAGTGTTTCGAGTGATGTCGCTTTCGTACCTCGATACCGTCGAAGATCCAGATCTCAAGAAGAAGCTCACGCCCGACTACGCGCCGGGCTGCAAGCGCATTCTGATCTCGGATGAGTTCTACGAGGCTGTCTCGCGACCGAACGTGGTCTTGGTGACGAGCGGAATCGAACACGTTGGGGCACGCGAGATCGTCTCGCGCGACGGCGAAGCGCATCCGGCTGACGTGCTCGTGTACGCGACCGGGTTTTCGAGCACCTCGTTTCTCGCTCCAATCGACATTCGAGGCGTCGGGGGCGAGCGTCTCGCCGAAGCTTGGAAAGAGGGTGCCGAAGCCTATTGGGGAATCGCGGTCGCCGGCTTCCCCAATCTGTTTCTCCTCTACGGACCCAATACGAACCTCGGGCACAACTCGATCATGTTCATGATCGAGTGCCAGGTGCATTTCGCTCTGCGTTGCATCGAGGAGCTCGACCGCCGCGGCGCACGATTCGTCGACGTCAGACCGGAGGCCATGCGTGTGCACAACGACATGCTCCAGCGAGAGCTCGCTCAGACTGCGTGGGCGGCGGGATGCCACAACTGGTACAAGACCGACGCGGGGAAGATCACCAACAACTGGTCGAGCTTCACCGCGCGCTATTGGTTGGCGACCCGTGAGCCCCGATGGGGTGAGATCGAGCTTCATCCTTGATGGCGACGAATATCGAAGCGGCCTCTCCCTCTCGCTTTCTGTTCACACGAGAGGGGAAAACGCGGCTGGTCAGTCCCACGACAATCACGGTAGGGTCTCTCGATGGATCGGACGGAGACGCTCTGGCTTGCGTGGTCGCCTTCTGGCCGCAGTCTCGCGGTCGGGGCTATCGCGTCTGTGACCGTTTGGAGCAGAGCCGGAGCACGCTTCATTTCGAAGATCAGTGCGGCTCCAATCTACGCGATGGCCTTCTCGCCGTCCGAGACCCGACTGGCGTGTGGTGCTTTATGTTACCTGGTTATGCACGCCCCACCCAGCATCAAGGCCTGTCGTTCGCGCCTCATCGCAGGGCGTAGCGTGCTGCGTTTTCGGGCGGAGACGGGGACACGCGTCGAGCTCCTTTCGTCAGGCGGTCGTTGGCTCGCGGTCGACGAGCGAGGGAGATACGCGCGCGAATCGACGCTCTCCCCGAGCGCGGTCACGGGGACACCTGAGTTGTTCGAAGCGCTGTTCGACGCCGACGCCGGGCGCTGATCATCCCAATTCGCTCAGCGGACGCGAAAGCCCCGCCTGTCAAGGGTTCTTCATCTCGGCCAATGCGGCTCGCTGTAACAGCGGAGGTGATACGTTTGCTGAATGAGCGAGGAGGGCGAAGCAAAAGTCGGCGAAATCGCGTACGAGCATGCGTTTCCAGTCGACTTGCACCATCTGCCGATAGCGACGCTCTCCTTTCGAGACGACCTCCTCGTCGCCCAGAACCGGGTCTTCGAAGAGCTCGTCGGGTGGAGCCCGTCTCAGGTGGTCGGCAAGAGCCTCCCCGACCTATTGCTGCAGCTCATATCTCCGCGCGATCGCGCGGTGCTCGAGAAGTTATCGATGAACCGACATTCGCCCGAGCCGCAACCTCACGGTCGCCTCTGGTGTCGCGTATTGACGGCCGCAGGCGCCGAGCGGCCCATGCGCGTGGAATGGCGCC
>JAYUUB010000281.1:0-22825 GCA_043755175.1 Polyangiaceae bacterium
GACCCGCGCCTGGGGTCGATAGCGCTCGGCTTGCGCCGCGGTGAATTGGATCTCGAAGGACCCTGCATCGTGCCTTGCCGGATCGTAGAGCGCATAGAAGATCTCGCAGCGCACCAAGACGTGCTGACTGCGGCGACGAGAGGTGACGACGAGGCCCTCGCCGTCTTGGTTCGTACCTATCACGACCGCGTCTATCGGTTCGGTGTGCGCGTCTGCCGTGACGGGTTCGATGCCGACGACGCCGTGCAAGAGGCATTCGCGAAGCTCGCGAGACGGCCCGAGGTCGTGCGCGATCCGGGCGCTCTCTCGTGGCTCATGACCGTGGTTCGGAATGCTTGTGTGCGCATGCTTCGACCTTTCGCGCGTGAGCGAAAGACGCTCGGCGAGCGCACCGAAGACGAGCAGATCCCTTCGAACGAGCTCGATCCGGAAGAAGCGCTCGAGCGTTGGGAGCTCGTGCGACACGTGCACGAGAGCATCGCGACGCTCGAGCGGCCGTACCGGGAGGTGCTCCTCTTGCGCGACCTCGAGGGTCTTTCGGGTGAAGAGACCTGCGCCGCGTTGAGGCTCGAGACGACGGCGATGAAGACCCGGCTCCATCGCGCGCGAGCCAAGCTTCGCGAAGAGCTGATCCGCCGCGACTCGCGCCTGAAAACCCGCCAGGAGAAGAACTGATGTTCGCAAGCAAAAGCATCGGCGCGCACTTGTCGAGAGGCGCCGTGGGCATCGCCGCGTTCGTGTGCGCTTCGATCTCGTATCCGCATCATCCGTGGATCGCACTCGGCCTCTTGGCCGTGGCGATCGTGGCACTCAGAGGGTGCCCGATGTGTTGGACGCTCGGCTTGGTTCAAACGGTGGCGGCGGAGCTACGCGGAGAGCGCGCTCCGCGAGCGTGCATCGATGGAACCTGCGCCGTGCGACCTCGCCGGTGAGGGCCCCAAAGGCTTCGAGGTCAGCGCGTGGCGAGCGCTATCCAGTAGTCGAAGTAGAAGGTGACCGCCGGCACCCATTGGTAAAACGCCGTGCCGACGATGGCGCCGAGAATGAACATCACGGTCCATATCGACCAACGCCCGTCGCTGCCGCGCTGTCGCTTGTTGGGGGGCGGCGGCGGAATGCGCGGAACGGCGACGATCCCGGGATCGAGTTTTCCGGTCGACCGATCGCTCACGGCTTCGCCTCCGCCGGCGTGCGCCAAGTGCCTTGCGTGAACAGCGGCGCGTTCTGGACGGTGATCTGCCCGCTTCCTACGTGGCTATCGAGGTCGATGGTGCCAACGAGCTCGACGGGATAGCTGTAGCCGTCGTTCTTTCCAGGCGGGCAATTGGCGCTCACCCCTCCGCTGCTCCGGCAATTGCTGAACGTGTAACCTCCAGAGCCCGACATGGTGCCCGCGAGGCGCAATGGCAATTTGCCACCGGCGCCGAGCTGTTCCTTGGTGAAGGTCTGCGAAGCCGTCACGCTGTAGTTCTGGAACCAGCCCATGTTGGCCGTGCCGAGGCTGCACGCCATGTCGGGTCGCGCGCCTCGCTCGTTCGACGTGAGCGACGCCAACACCGTGTCGTGCTCGCTGTCGAACGTGAGGCGAAGAACGCCCGTCGTTCGTGGCGAGGGAGAGAACTTGCAATCGGAGCCGTCGGCCTGCGTCATGACGAAGCTCCCGAGCAGCGTTCCCCCGACGCCGCGCCGGAGGTCGAGCGTGCGCGAGGTCTTGTCCATCGGCGTCGTGGAAAAGGGTTTTCCGTCGAGCGTGGTGCAGGTTCGCGCATACCCGTCGCGATTGATGCAGACCTCGATGTGCGTCTCCTTGTCGAGCAGTACGCGTGCTTGGTCGTCGTAATAGAGCTCTACGGCGCGGGTATCGATGAGCTCGGGCTCGGTCTCGACCGCGTGCCCTACGATGCTCTCGATGGCTCCGCCGGCGACGCCGGGATACGTACGGAATTCTTTCACGCAAAGAGGTGAAGCGAGCGCGAGCGATTTGCACCCCATCGCGGTGATGCCGACGGCCCCGACGACCCGAGCCACTTCGGGGAGCGCGTGCCCGGCGGCCTTTCGTTCGGCGCGGGCTTCGGTCTTGAAGGCATCGATCGAAGCCGCGGCGGGAGCCCCGAGCGCGCTCTTCTTCACCGATCCGGAGATCGTGATGTTGGCGTCGCTCGCACCCGGAACGGTGATCTCGCGCTTCGTCGGGACGCATACATAGGGTGCGCAGCTGGCTTCGAGCCCGGCGGTCGCTGGCTTGTCTCCGTTGGCGCCCGTCACGCGCACGTCGAGCCCGAGCGCCACCTCACGCGTCACGGTGATGGGCTCGTCGTCGACCTCTTTCGCCCACGCGCGTCGTTCGACCGACGAAGAGACTTGGTCCCAAAGGTCGACCAGCCTGCTGCGTTCTTTCGAACGGCTCTGGAGATCGTCTCTCGTGAGCTCGGCGCTGGCGAGGAGCTGGACCGGGACGGTCATGCGCTTGCTGCCGACGAGGGTCCCCTCTCGAGAGAAAAAGCTGATGCGCGTCGAATCGCCCTCATAAGCGAAACGGGCGACCGCGCCGTCGGGTGCGGTCAGCGACGAAGGCCGGGATTTTTCATCGTACGTGAGCGTCAGCTCGTCACCGTCACGCAGCGAGACGCGCGCGAGCGTCGGTGCGCCTTCGGCCGTCGCCGAGAGATCGATCGCCTGCAACGCGAGCTTGGGATTCTCGAACACGACGCGGGTGTGGCTCGGCTTTCCTTTCACCCCCTGTTGCTCGACGCGCATCTTCTGCCAAGGCTCGGCGTACGCTCGGCTGGTTTGCCACGCCGAAACGAGACCTCCGGCGGCGAACCCCGCGCCCACGAGGAGCACGGCACCGACCGCGGTCAAGACGCCTCGCGCATTCACGATGCCGTCGTAACGTCGAGCGTCGGCGCGCGCAACGCTGGAGAACACTTCCGCGCGCGACCGGGGAAAGCTCGACGCTTTACGGCAGTCGAAAGCTCACGCCCGCGGGCTTGACGAGCGGGCTAGATTCGGGCGCACCGCCCTCGCGATTGCTTCCCCAACAATGGACCGAGCCTGCATCGGTCCTCGCGCACACCATGGCGCTCTCACCGCGTGTACCGCAGGCGAGCGCCGAGATGGGCGGGAGTCCTCCGATTCGCTGCGGCGACTCACGCTGTGGAACGGTCGACGCGTCGATTGGGTGCGTGTCGCCGTCGCCCCGACAATCGACGTTGCCGAGGCTGTCGAGCGCACAAGCGTGCCTGCCTCCGACACAGACGTCGACGGCGCGGACCGTCGCCTCCGGTACCGAGATCGCACTGGTGATGGGCGCGGCATAGACGACCGCGTCTTCCGAGCGGGGCGCGCCGCCGAGCCCGGCTCGTGAGACTATGGCGAGCGCGATGGCGACGACGAGGAGCTTCATGCGATTGTCACGTCATCGGGCGGGGCCACTCGAGTGTGACCGAGAGGTTTCAATTGCAAGCTCGTGGCTCGCGCGACCGAGGCTCCGCAAGTCGACGGCGCACGCAGCTCCGCCGTCGAAATGACTCGATTCTCAGGCAAAAGGATAGCGGGTTTCGATTCGGCTTCGATAAAACCGTCGGGTGCTCGCCGCGTCGAGCACACCCCGCACACGTTCGGCGTCATACCAATCGGCGAGCTCGCCCAAGATCGCATCGTGATGGAAGGCCCAAGGGAGCAAAGCGATCTCGGCGCGCGCGACTTCAATCCATTTCGACTGGACCACTTCACCGGGCTCGGCATTCTGGGTGCTCGGAGCGACGCGTGACGCGAGCTCCACCGGAAACCGCGCCGTCACGTTCTGTCGATGAGATTGCGGATCGCTCTGGAGAAAGAGGGGGTGGTCCGGAACGACGGCTTGCCCCGCGGCTTCGAGGGCTCGCAGATCGATTCCTGCCTCTTCGAACACTTCGCGGCGAACGGCGTCGGGCAGCGACTCGTCCCAGTCGAGGTATCCGCATACGAGGCACCACGCGCCGGAATGATCGACGGCTGGGCCACGTTCGCCGACGAGCGCATGAAACGTCTGGCTGGCCGCGTCGTGCGCGAGGACGACGGCCGTCACCGCGAGAGATCTCGAATGAAACAAGGTACGGCCCGGGGTCACTTCGAGCCGTTCATTCTGTCGATTCGAAAAGCGCGGCGGGTCAATCATGGCCGCTCGACGGTACGCGCGTTTGGTGAATCGTGTCGAGGGCTCATCACCGCGCGCAATCGGCGTGAGGCAAGCTCGTTGGGGTCAAGGTCCCATTTGCTTCAGCTGCTCATTGACCTTGGCGCGCTCGCGCGCGACGCAATCGATGAGGCACTTCTGGGCGTCTCGCCCTCTCAGATGACCGCAGTGGCACGAAGCCACCATTTCGGAAGTCATCGGTTTGCAAGAACGAGGATCGAGCGCGCAGATGTCGCTCACCCCCGACACGTCCGTACTCGGGTCTGAATCGTCGCCGACGGGTGCGTCGACGCTCGCGTGAAGCGTTGGAACGGGCGTCGGCGTGAGGGTCGGTTTCGACGCCGAAGGGTCTTCGACGGGAGCGCTCGTGAGAGAAGGAATCGTCATGTCGACCGCAGCGCGTTCGGAGCTCGACCTGCAAGCGATCAGAACCGAAACCCCGAGCCAGGCAACCCTTCGCATCGTTCCTCCAGTCGACCGTCTTCAGCGATCTTCGCGCGTGACGATGGTGGAGACGAGCCGACCCGCGCGCATTCGCTGAGCCCATCCCATGGATCATCGGGTCGAATGAGGTGTGCGAGCCGACATCGTAGCAGATCTCAAAGTAACAGTCTCCTTCGACGCCGACGCCGACGCCGACGCCGACGCCGACGCCGACGCCGACCAGGTGGTCTTTCCATTTAGCCATCTCGCGACAAAAAAAGTTCGCGAAGATCTTTCGTTTGCCTCCCGCCGACAATCCCGTCCACTGTCGTTGTATTCGCTACCACGACAATGACTTCACCGGCGGCCACGGCTGCTGCCGAGAGCCCGAGAAGCGACCCCGGCGCGCGCTCAGGCCGGACTCGTGAGGTCGTCGACCGCAGACGAAGATTGGTGATACCTTCGTCAGATGACTTCGAAGCTTTGGCTCGGCTACATGATTGCGTTCCCTCTCGCTGCCTGTGGGGGGACGGTATCGACGACCGGCAGCGGCGGCGCCACGATGAGCAACGGTGCGACGACTTCGTCAGGCACCATCACCGCGTCGTCGTCCTCGTCGGGAGCCGGTGGCTCCGCCAATCCGCCTGGCGAATGCAAACAGAACAGCGATTGTCCTCCCGACGGAACATGCGTCGAGCTCATCGCGGGCGGCTACCGCGTTTGCCAGTTCCCCACGGTCGAAGCCACCGTCTGCACGGCCCAAGGACAAGACGAATGCTGCTCGACGGCCGATTGCACGAAGCCCGGCGACAAATGCATTTTCGGTCCTTTCCCCGGATCGTGCGGCGGCGCGCTCATGCTCCCGCGCAACCAATGCGTGAAAGATCTCTGTGCCGCCCCCGCCGACTGCAAAACCGACGAGATCTGCGCCCCCGCGGGGACGCTCGGCAGCAAGGTGAGAGTGTGCCTCGCAGCACCTTGCAAGCAGGCTACGTGCCTGACGAGCCAGGAGAACGTGGGGTGGTGCGCAGCGATCAAGAGCCCTTGCTGCGCTGCGCCGCTCGGGGTCTTTTGTGCGAAAGGCTGTTTGACCGACGTCGATTGCCCGAACGGCTATTGCGACGTCGATCCGCAGGGATTGACCGTCTGCAAGCCGGGCGGCCCCATCTGCCCGGGCTGAAAGAGCACACGACGATCGATGCGCATGGTTGCGCGGAAACGAATGCGGAAGTGGCACGCGCGTCAAACGGTCGGAGGCGACGCTCAAAGAGTCGGGAGCGGGCCCTGCGCGAAGTGCTGCAGGTAGCTCGGATGAGCGCCGCGCAAGAGGGCGAATCGATCGTCGATCTTCACTACTTTGAATAGATTCACCGTGACGACCATGTAGATCAGGCTTCCGAGAAAGACGATGGGTGAGATCGCGGCGATGGCCGGAACGTCGATCGCGATGCCTCCGATCAGCATCGCGATGAACGCCGCGAAGCCGCCGAGCCCGACGATGAAGCCATTGCGCCTTCGTTCGATTGCGCCTCGTGACATCGGAAAGAGAATCGACGCTCGCTTCTGCGTGATGAGCGACACGATCGCGAAGGGGAGCACGCCGAGAAGCAACAAGAGATAGACCCATTGCGGTTGCCACTGGAGCTTCACGAGGAGCGTCTCTTGGGTCGGCTGACCGCTCTTCGGGCAGACGGGCGGCAATTGTGCCCCGTAAATCGGAACCACGAGAATGTCGCCGGCGGCCCAGGCTGCCATGGGCGGGGGGCCATAACCCCATCCAGCCATCGGTGCGGGCGCCCGCATGTATTGGTCGAGCATCGTGGGGGGCGTCCCCCAGGGCGGTTGATTCATGGGTAGCTCAATCTCATTTGCACGCGCCGTATTCGGCGATTCCGACGGTGACGGGGGTGTCGAACGCCACGCACTTCGCGGGCGCCACACAACCCGCCGCGCTCTTCACTTCGCAGAGGCGGTGACAGGTGCTTTCGGTCGCCGTCGCAGCGCAGACGAGCCCCGAGGCGCAAGGCGCGGAGGCGCAAGCTTCACCTTCTTGGGCGGTCCCCTGTGCGATTGCACATTGCGCGTACCAGCGCATGGCGCCATCGGGCTCGCGGAGCAGCGCGCAGGCGGTGCCTTGCGCACAGCTCGACGATCCGATCGGATTGCAGGCGTCGGTGCAGAGATTGACTGCGGCGATGGTGCCGCCCTTCCCGTCGGAGAGATGGCGAGAACAGATCCCGGCGACGCAGTCGGCGTCGGTGGTGCAGAACGCAGCGCAGACGTGAACGTCGGTGGCGAGGCCGACGCACACCGAGCCCGCTGCGCAGTTTTGAGTCGAGGCGTCGCAGGCTTCGCCGGCTTTGGCCGTGCCGACGCCCGTGCAATAGCGAGCCCCCTGCCCGTCGACCGAGCAGCGTTGCGACTCGCCACAACCACATTGAGGAGCGACGAGCTTGCAGGGATCGTCGCTGCAGGTCGAGCCATGGCCGCCCGAGCCGCTGGTCGAGCTCGAATCTCCGCACGCGCCGATCGCGAGGAGACCGACCCACACGAGCGCAACCGCGCTGCCCTGCCCCAACCGCACTCGAGAAGGGAACCTCACTCGTGCGAGAGTACTCTCTCGGCGACGACGGGCAAGTGTGCCGGCCGAGAGCCTACTCCCCTTCGGCGGGGAGCTCGTTTTCGAGGGCTCGTACCGCCGTGGCGAAGGCATCACCGCGGTGCGCGTAGTCGCGGAACATGTCGAAGCTCGAGCACGCAGGAGAGAGGAGAACCGCGTCACCCGCCTCAGCGAGGCCGTACGCTTTCACGACCGCCTCCTCCATCGACGCGGCGCGGACGACGGGCACCGCGCTGCCGATTGCCTTTGCGATGCGATCGGCCGCTTCACCGATGAGCACCGCTCCTCGACCTCGATCCGTGAGCGCGGAGACGAGCGCATCGTAGGCGCCGAGCTTGTCGCGCCCACCCGCGACCAGGACCACCTTGTTTTCGGAGAGACCTCGAATGGCCGCGACCGATGCGCCGACGTTCGTGCCCTTCGAATCATCGTAATAGCGAACCCCAGAGACCTCGGCGACGAAGGCGATGCGGTGCGCAAGCCCGGCAAATCGCTCGAGCACCTCGGCGATCGCACCGAGCTTCAGATCGAAGTCGTGAACGAGGGCGAGAGCCGCACACACGTTGAGCGCGTTGTGGTCGCCGGCGAGTCGAATGCTCGAGCGCGGAAAGCTTCGTCCTCGCGTGCGGTCGACGATCTCGGTCCGTGTGAAAGCGAAGTCGGCGGTCGAGTCGGTCGCAGGACCGAAGCGCAAGATCTTCGCGCGCCCGCGCCGCGCTTCTCGCGCGCAGATCTCGTCGCTGGCTGGAACCACGGCGATGTCGGCCGAGGTCTGGCAAACGAAGAGGTTTCCCTTCGCTCGAACGTACGCGTCGAAGTCATCGTATCGGTCGAGGTGATTCGGGCTCACGTTGAGCAGCGCTGCGCTTCGCGGACGAAAGGTCGGGAGGCGCTCGGCCTGGTAGCTCGAGACCTCGAGAACGAGCGCGTCGAACGCGAGCCTCTCGGGGCCGCCGGGGACTACGACGATGTCGGACGGCGGATCGCCGAGATTCCCGCCGACGAACGGCGTCTTGCCGGCGGCGCGAAGGAGCTCGCCGACGAGAAGCGTGGTGGTGCTCTTGCCGTTCGATCCCGTGATGGCGATCGCGGGTGTCGGGGCGAGGAGGCGTGTCGCGAGCTCGAGCTCGCCGATCACGAGGGCACCTCGTTTTTCGGCGCGTACGAGGGCATCGAAGCTCGGCACGCCAGGAGAGATGACGACGATGTCGGCCCGTTCGAGATCGTCTTCTCCATGCCCCGAAGGGGCGAGGCGAACACCGATCGAAGCGAGATCGCGCGCAGCGGGCGAGAGCTCGTCCATCGCGGCGCTGTCGGCTCCGACGACCTCGGCACCGAGACGCCGTGAGAGACGCGCAGCCGAGGCGCCGCTCTTTCCGAGACCGATGACGACGAGCCTCGAGCCCTTCAATCGCGCTCGGAACGCGTGCGCCGCCTCCTGTGCCTCGGACTCGACCGGCATCGTTTCGGTGACGGCGCGCTCTTTGAAAACCGCTGTCAAGGCGCCGAGACCGACCGAGTTCGATGCCTTGACCAAGACCACGTCTCTCGGACGAAGCAGCGACTCGAGCGCGAGCATGGCGCTGTCGACATCGGAGACGAAAACGGCGCTCTTCGGATCTTCGGCGCCCTGCACGAACAGCTTGGCTTCGCCGGAGACGGCGATGATCGACGCGCCCGACGCGCGCGCTGCGTCGCCGACTTTCGCGTGCTGCGCAGCCGACTCGGGACCGAGCTCGAACATCGCCCCGAGCACGAGGACGAGGCGTCGATCGAGTGAGCGAGCGATCTCGGATGCCGCCTCGATGCTCGCCAGCATCGAAGCAGGGTTCGCGTTGTAAGCATCGTCGATGAGAATCGTCCCATCGGCGAGCTCGAGCGCGGCGAGACGGCCTGGCTCGCTCGGCCCGATCGACGACAACCCCCGCGCGAGATTCTCGGGGCTGACCGAAGGATCGAGGGCGAGGGCCACGGCGACCGCAGCGAGCGCCGCATAAGCACCCGCCTGACCGAGCAAAGGAACGAGCGCTTCGATTCGCGCGGCGCCGTGCGCGATTCCGAGGCGCGTACCGCGAAGGCCTTCGGGGGCGCGAGACAGAAGTCGAACTGCCGCATCTGGGCTCGCTCCATACGTGACGTAGGCCCTCGCAGGAGACCGCGGGAGCTGCGCTCGTGCGCGCGCATCGTCGCCGTTCGCGATCGCCGTTCCCCAGCGACGCAGCGACGCGAAGATGTCGCCCTTCTCTGCTGCGACATCCCAAACCGACCCGATTCCTTGGGTGTGGGCTTCGGCGACGAGCGTGAGCACGGCGACATCGGGCTCGGAGATCGATGCTCCGTGCGCGATCTCACCGCGGCTGTTCGTGCCGATCTCGACGACCCCGACGTCGTGCTCGCTCGTCAAGCCGAGGAGCGTGAGTGGAACGCCGATGGCGTTGTTGAGGTTGCCCGCCGACGAATGAACGCGTCGTCCGAGCGAAGCGAGCAACGATGCGGTCGCGTGCCTCGTGGTAGTCTTGCCCGCCGATCCAGTGATGGCGACGATCGTGCGACGAGGTCTGCGCGCGGGCTCGGCCGTACTCGAAGCGGCTCCTTCGAAGCTCGTGGGACCAACGCTCCCATATCCCCAACGTCGTCGATGAAATCGAGCGAGCCCACCGAGCGCCTTGGTGGTGTTTTCGACCATGACGACGCTCGCGTCGCCGACGTCGGCCAAAGCACGGGAAGAGACGATGACGCGCGCGCCCTGCTGCGCCGCTTTCGCGACGTGATCGTGACCGTCGAAGCGTTCACCGACGATCGCGACGAAAACGTTGGCGGCCTCGACGGCGCGCGAGTCGGTACTCACGCCTACCGCGATCGCGTCGGGCTCACGCCCCGCGTGAACGAGCCGCCCTCCGGTCGCAGCGAGAACGTCGGCGATGGAGAACGGCGCGTGATTCTTGGGCAGCTGTGTGGCCACGGGAGGCGCAGCATACAGCACTCGGAGGCCACGCCGCGCCAGTCGACGCGTCGGTCGTAGAGCGAATCAGCGGAGACCGAGGCCGAGAAAGATGACGGTCGAAAGAGCTTTTCGTGATTCCCGCGTCATCGACGTCGTCGAGCGTCAGTTCGAACCCCACACGATGATCGAGATCGCGGCGCTCGGCGAGCTCCGAAGCGTTCGAGGCCACGCTCCGCACCGAGCTTGCCTCCGCGGATGGCTGACGTTCGAAAGTCCATCAGAGGGCCACCATGGCCGACTCCACGCGGCCCGCGCGAAGTCGGCCATCGTTTCGCTGGCTCAGCTCGCGCAGGTGACGGTGACCACGTGAGTGTGCGCGACAGCGCCACCCGAGGTCGAGGTCGACAGGGTCGTTCCAGTCGCCTTGAGCGCCGCGAACTCGGCCGCCGTGACCGTGACCGAATGCGTGTGGAGCGATGTGCCCATGATGTCGTAAGTCTTGTCGGCGCCGGCGTTCACGTCGGCCATCGACACCGTCATCGCGTGGGGACCATTCGGATGGTTCGTTCCGATGTTCGCCATGGGCGTTGCGCACGTCAGCATCTGTCCCGATCCCGTCGACGAGCCTGAAGCCGACGACGAAGCCTTCGACGACGAGGTGCTCTGCGCCGAGGTGCTGCTCTTCGACGAGCCTGACGTGTTCGTAGTCGAGCTCGTGGTGCCAGTGCCCCCGGCGCCCCCGGTGCCCGCCGAATCGCCGCAGCCAGCAACCGTCGCTGCGACTGCACCCATCGCGCCCTGAATGAACTGCTTTCGCGTCAACATCGGCTTCGCTCCTTCGGGCCTCGGCCCACGAGTTCGTTTCCCCGGAAGGGGGATACCCGAACGAGGTACAGGACCCAAGCTCCGTGACAATCGTCGGTCCGCCGCAGACGTAGGCCACGGGCCAACACGTATCGGGCCGCTGCCACGAGGGAGCCGCGGACCCCATGCGCAGCGACATCGTGACGCAGGGTTTCGGTCCAAGTAGCCGTTGGAGTCTCTCGAGATGAAACGGATCGCCCTACTCCCCATTGCCCTCGTGGGTGCTTTCGTTCTGCTCGACGCGGGCTGCATGGGTGACGCCGCCGGGGCGGGCGGAAGCGCAGCTTTGAATGGCCCCACTCCTGGCGCACACGGAACGCTCCTCTTCACCCTCAGTCCCGATCGGCCGACGCACGAAGGGCCGAATCGATTTCACCTCGATCTCGATGGAGCCGGCTCCAAGGCTCCATTCGAAGGCGCGACGATCTCGGTGCACGTGGTCATGCCAGCGATGGGACACGAGACTTCCTCGATGGAAGCGACCGACCTTGGCGGAGGGAGCTAAGAGCTTCCCGGAGTCGTTTTCGACATGCCCGGCGCTTGAAGCCTGCGCCTGCGTGTCGAAAAGACAGGTCAAGTCGACGAGGTTGAATTCCCGCTCGAGTTCCCCTGATGATGCGCGTCGCTCGCAGTCGTGGGATACTTCCCCGCGATGCAACCCTTCGTCGCTGGTACGCTGGTGGGTGCAGCCGTCTTCGGCGCGAGCCTCGGAGCTGCTTGCACTGGCGGAGGCGCGGGAGCCGGCGGCGACACGCCGAACCCGGCGCTGACCGACGTGGTCTACGAAGGTGCTGCCACCGACGAAGCGCTCGGTGCGCTGCTCGAGGCGAAGCTATCGAACGATCCGACGCGCGCGGCGAACTTCTCTTGGCAATCGACGGGCGACTCGCTTCCGCTCTCGCCCATCGCCATCTTCTGCTGGCACCTCGGAACCGCCACCGCGAGCCTCGCTTCGAGCCCGGCCCGAACGCGTCTGTCGAGCACGAGCACCGCGACATCACCTGCTCCACCCTTTCTCGCCTTGCCGAGCACACTCGACGACCGCGGAGCTGCTTGGCACGCTCCGTCTTTCTCCAAGGGTCCGTGGGATCGGGTGACGACTTCCCTCGCCCATGCGCTCCTCGACGGCGTCCCGTCGGCGTACGCCCACGGAACACCACTGAGCGGACCGGGCTATTTTCTCGTGTTCTCGACCAGCAAAGATCCGAAGCTCCTCCGCGTCTTCACGACAGCCACCGAATACACACCCAACGCTGCAGCCTGGCAGAAGATCACGAGCACCGGAGACCTCGTCCACGTGGTGATCACGAATGCCGATTTCGATCAAAACCGAATCGCGCCGAGCGGCGGCCCCTACCAGGGCGCAGAGATCTCTTTCGTTTTTCCGACCATGTGATTGGCGCTCGTTCCGAACCTGTGATTCGGCAACGTTCCGACCCATGTGATTCGGCAACGTTCCGACCCATCCGAGGCGAGGCATCATCGTCGCGGCGGGCCGGGTCGCGAGTACGTGAAGCTCGCGGCAAAGCTCACTTGTTGAGTCCGAGAATCGCTCCGGCGTCGGCCATGGCTTGCGCGAGCGAGCCCTCTTGATTCGGGTCGACGGCTGTTCCGACGGCGACGAAGAGCTTGCCGAAGGGTGTCTCGAGATCCGCCTCGGAGGGGTCCTCCGCGCTCCAGCCCGGCGGGGGAGCAGGGAATGCGTCACCATCGACGGTGTCGTAAATGGCTTTCAACTTGGCGAAGCCTGCGAGAATCTCCTTGTCGTGCGAAGGCCCGTCCAAGGGTTCTTGCGAGCTCTTCTTCGTGAGAAGCCACGGACGAAATACACCGTAAATCTTTTGCGTCCCTTCGAGGTTCGCGCGCAAATCGGCCATCGTTCGCTGCGCGTAGCGCGACTCTTCCTCTTGATTGCCCGCCTTGTTCACCTTCTCACGCTGCTCGTTCATCAAATCGGCGAGCCCGGTGAAGGCACCCGAGAGATCGATCTTCGCGGGCGTCCATTGCGACTTCATGAGCTTGGCGTCGGCGACGATCCTCGCCAAGAGCTGCCCTTTGAATGCGTGAGCCTCTTCCTCGGTCGAAGGAAACGCGGCCGCTTTGTAGCCCGGAAGCGAGGCTTCGAGCGCAATCACACCCGCGGGCGTCACGTCGGAAAAGATGATCCGTTCGGCCGCATGCAGACCCGTGACGCCTTGGTCGTCGAACAGATTCGAGTCGGGGCCCGAGTTGGTCAAGAAATCGTCGTAGCGCGCGTCGATCGAGCCGTCGATATCGGGAAAGATGGGCGCGAGCGCTCCTTCGACGTGCTCATAAGCGATACGCGCTTTGACCCACGCTTCTTTCATCTTGGCGATCTCGGCCGCGTCGAGCGACTTGTCCCAACCGCGTCCAGCGGGGGTGGGCGCGCTCGCTTGGAGCTCGGTGGCCGCAGCGATGAGCGCGCCGAGATCGCCCGTGACCGACCCTTGCATGGCGGTGACGGTTCGCTTCGAGAAGTCTTCATCGGTGGTGTCGCTCGCGCAATGGGTCGAGAGCAACGCGAGGCCGATGGCGAGAGGAGCTATGGAGGCGCGGCATAGCGTCGACAATTTCATGGAAGTCTCTTTCTTCAGTGCCACGAGGCCGAACGATGAATGGTCGAAGGTCTACAAAGACGTGACGAACTGCACGAGCGCCGCGGCGTCTTCTGACGACATGGCCTCGTAGATTCGTGCCGGCCCTGCGGCCGTGGATCCAGGGTTGTCATGAGCGCGAATCGCGGCGTCGATCGACTTCGCGCGCCCATCGTGGAGATAGCTCTTGATGAGCCCCATTCCGATGAGCGGCGCGGTTCTCCATTCACGCGCAGTCGCGTCTCCGTCGCCCGCGCTCTTGGGGAGCCCGTCGGCGAGCGCCTCGCCCATGTCGTGCAAGAGCAGATCGCTGTAGATCGGCGCATCGATTCCAGCGAGCGCCGCGATGGGGTAATCGGAGCGCGTCTTCAAGCTCGGCGCGTGGCACACGGTGCAGTTCGCGGAAGCGAAGAGCAGCTCGCCGCGGCGTGGCGGCGTGCCCGCGCGCGGGATGGCGAGCATTCGCAGGTACCCTGCGCGCAGATTCACGCTGTCGATATCCACGTCGACTCCTGGTTTCAGATCGTCGGTGATCCCGTCGGGATTCACGATCTCGCTCGGCCGGAGCGGGCTCGTGATTCCGATGTCGTTCTGGAATGCCTCGGCGACGAAGTCGTCGAGCGTCGCGATGCGCGCTTTCAGCCCGAAGCGACCGATGACGGCATCGCCCTTTTGGTGCGTATGAAACTGCGTGTCGGGGTTTGCTTCCGACTGATAGACGACGTGATTGATTCGCCCGTGGATCTCGTCGGTGCGCGACGCCTGTTCTGACTCTTTGCGCTCGATCTCGCTGTCGAGCACCGCCTCGATGAACCCACGCCCCACGACGGGCGGCGCGATGCGCACGGTCACGAGAATCGATGAATCATCCTCGGGCGGAACGATGGGACTCTTCGCGCCGGCAGACAGGAGTGGATGGACCGTGTTGCCGAACGGGAGCTTCGATTGATTGAGGGAGGGCGTGATCCCGTCGGCCTCGACGACCGACATCTTCTGGATGACGCCCGGACCGCTGAGCGCTTTCGCGTGGCAGGCACCGCACGCGCTTCTCGAGTAGAGCGGGCCGAGACCGTCGCCGTCGTGAAGCACCAGCCCGAAGAGGTGGTCTCCGTCGTTGAAGTCAGCCGTCTGCTCGGCGGTGAGACCGTCGACCGGCTTGTCGCCTGCGAGCGTGGGGCTGGGCCTTCCCCCACCGGAAACTGGCATGCTCTCGCCCTTCGAGCACGCCCCCGAAGCCGCGCTGAGCGCGAGAATGACGCCGAGGAAAGCGGTTCCGCGTCTCTGTCGGGCCTCGCGCCTGAGGATATTGAAAGTCAGCATCAAGTTTGCTTTTAGCGAAGATGAAAGTTGTTTTCAAGAAGAGCTTGCGCACGGGCGTCTTTTCATCCCCGCTAGCTCGTCGGTTTGGGCGCAAGAGGGGTGCGCTCGAAAAACGGAGAACAGCGATCCGCACGTCTGGGGGGGGCACCAAGAAGAGCTCTGCCCAGGGCAGAAGTGCGGTAGGCGTCACCGACACCGGGTTTTCGAGGACGACTTCGCCCGGTTCGAGCTCGACCAAGTGGCACTCCGGCGCGCGAGCCTTTCAAAAAAAACGCCACGTTCCGCCGTCTCGAGTCGGGCAGGCTCACGACGGGCGACGTCACGATCGAGTCGTGCACGAGCCCGCGCGACTCGATGTAGGCCCGCACCCGCGTGCGACGCCCCCACGACGTACCGGCGCGACGCACGCGCATCGACGGTCAGCTCGCGACGAAATCGGAGCAAGGCCCCATCCTATCGCGCTCCTGCGGCATGGCGATATCGAGCGCGCAGCACGCGATTGCTTCGGCGACCCGATCTCTGCATCCTGGGCCCATGCGATACATCCTCTTCGTGGCGTGCGTCGCCGTCTCAGCAGAAGCCTGCCACTCGGACAACCAAACCACGGGTGCTACGGGAACCGGTGGGGCAGCGGCGACGGGCACGCCGGCTGCAACGACGGGCAGTGGGTCGGTGACGGGCAGTGGTGGAACGGGGCCTACGTGTGGAACGAATGCATGGGTCACCTACGGACACGACGGCCAGCGAACCTCGGCGAGCGACGGATGTATCGAGGGTCCGCTCACCCAGCTTTGGACGTACGTTCCAATGGCCCCCTCTGGCAAAATGGTCTCGCGGCTATTTCACCCTCTCGCGAGCGATACGGCCGTCTTTCTTCATTGGTCGGCGACGAATCCTCCGTACACCGGGACCAGCGCAGCCGATCGCGTGACCCTCGACGGTATGCGTGTTTGGACCTTCGATTCCGGAACGGATACCGATTTGGGTGATTGGGCAACGCTATGGAAGGACAAGCTTGCGTTGAATTCGGACGGCATCTACCTGCTCGATCAGGCAGATGGTCACAGCGTCGCGACGACCGGCGTCGATTGGTGGGGACAAACCATTCCGGGCGACCAGGCCCTGTTCTTGTCCGATACGAGTAAATCGGACGGGCCCGGCCTTTTCGTAGGCGCACTCGACGAAACGGCAAAGTCGATTTGGAAACAAAATGAGCAGGGCACGATGTGCGGTCAAAGCTTGGCTGACCAAACAGGAGCCATCGCTCTCGACGGCACGACCCTGTTCTACACACCGCTCTATGCAACGGGCTCTGCGACCCAGCCCACCTTTGCGTCGGGGGTTTACGCCTTCGACACGTCGAGCATGGGCAATCCGCTATGGAACGTGCCCACCATTCCCTCGAGCGCACTGAGCGTCGCCAACGGCATGGTCTATCTCGTAGAGGGGCAAGTCGGAATGGCCAAGCTGACGGCGCGGAAGGGCTCCGATGGCTCCATTGCGTGGTCCGTAGATGTGCCCATAGGTACCGGCGTCCAGGCGCCCGTGCTTGCCGATGGAAAGGTCATCGTTGGAGGCTCAGCCGGGATCGCGGCTTTTGGCCAGGCTGACGGTGCAATGATTTGGACGAAACCCTCTCCGGCGCCCACCAACACCAACAGCACGCCAATTTCGAACGGATGCGGTGGACTGCAGCCGCTTGCCAACCTGCCGAAGACGTCGATCGCCGCGGCCCTTGGCACCCACTCCCTGGTCATCGCTCAGGGAACGCAGCTCGCCGTTCTATCGCTGGCGACGGGAGATACGCAATGGTCGGGCGCCGCGGCTGGAAGCTTGGTGAACCCCATCATCGTCGGTGACCGCGTTTACGCCGTAGACGTCGCTGCTCCGAACGGCGGCGCTCTCGTCGCCTTCCAATCGGCGCCATCACTCTAGTCGAGCTCCGCGAAGCGACAGCAACCCAACGATTCGTACCCGCTCGGGATCCAAACCCGCGGTCTGAAGCGCCTGACCCAACACCGCCACGCGATCGACCGCGAGTTTCTCCGGCTCACCAGTGTGGTTCACGACGACGCATCGAGTGCGCGCGTTCGGGGTCGGGCGCACGGGCTTGGTGTGGGATCGAGCACGGCCATCGTCGTGGCAATGGCCCCGTGCTCGAAGGCTCAGCCGCCTTTGGGGCGTTGCTCGGGACCTCGCTTGGAATCCATGGTGAGGTCGGCGTCGCCCTCGAATTTGATGCCGTGGTACGTCGCCTCCCAGGTCTTCACGCCATCGTGCTTGTGCGTGTAGACCGAATCGTCGAAGGCCCCGCCTTTGACCTCCCCGTTCCACGACAATTGCTCGTGGGCAATCTGCTTGCCCTTTTCGTCGTAACCGTAGAAGTCCATGAAGCAGACGGTCACGGTCTTACCCCCCAAGTTCTCCATTTTGAAGTAGGGCGACCCATCTTTGGGATCGTCTTTGGTGTAGGTGATTTTGACGGCTTCCCAAGCCCCCTTCACCGGCAGCGACGACGCCGGCGCCTCGGTCTTCGCCGGAGCTGCAGCCTTCGCGGATTTCGCGGCCGAAGCACTCGTGCTCGTGGCCTTGCCGGAGGAGTCGGCAGACGCCGCGTCGTTGGTCTTGTCGCCGCAAGCCATGACCGACACGGCGGTGGCCAAGGCGAACGTCGCTAGCACGGGTGACACTTTGAATGAACGCATGTTGGAGGCTCTCTCTCTTTCGAATTGAATGGCAGCGTGACGAAGAGTGGCGTCAGGGCTCGTTCTTCATCGTACCGGTGATGTTGTTGCATGTGGCAACATCGTGGGTGTCGTCGACGGGTCTCGCGTGAATCACGAGCTCCTTGTCCCCGCGAACTTTGTCGAGCGTTCCGGTGCATTGCTTCGATTCAAAGGTGCATCGAGCGCTTCCGAATTGGCAATCGACGACGTCGAGACGAATGAAATCATCGCCGCAATTGACTTTGCATTCGGTCACCGAGATTCGTTTCGCAGTGACGGTGATCTCGTTGTCGAAGCCGAGCAACTGCGTGAGGCGATAGGAGCCTTGCATGTGCTCTGGAACCTCATTCTTCTTTTGGCAGCCCACGCTGAGCAGCGCGGTCACGGTGGCGCCCATGAAGAGATCCGAGGCGTGCGTCATTCGCCCCCATGTGCAGGATCCATTCCCCGCTCACGCGCGCCCGGGGGTCACGAGACGGCGCTGAGACGGGCCCGAGCGAGCCATTTCTGCGCGGAGGGTGTGGCCCGAGACCTGTCCGATTCTCGAGGGGGTTGCACTCGACGCAACACTGTTGCTCGGTCCGCACCGGCATCGGCTCACGAGGGTACGATCGGGCGGTCGTCGCGACCCTTTGCGCACTGGGCATTCGACCCTACGGTGCCGCCATGACGAAAATCGGCGCCCATGACCGGCCTTGTGTGGTCGTCGGCGGTGGAAGCGGCTTCATCGGGCTCGAGCTCGGCGCGAAGCTCGCGGAGCGCTTCGAGGTAGTGGGCCTTTCGCGGTCGGAGCGCGCACCGGACGCAAGCTTCCGAGAGTGGCGGAAAGCCGATCTATTCAACCTGCGTGAGGCCGAGGAGGGATTGAGAGGCGCGCGGTTCGCGATCTATCTCGTGCACAGCATGCTTCCCTCGGCGCGCCTGACCCAGGCGTCGTTCGAAGACCTCGATCTCATCTGCGCCGACAACTTCGCGCGCGCCGCCAAGCGCGCGGGGGTCGAGCAGATCGTCTACCTCGGTGGTCTAGTTCCCGAGACCGAGGAGCTGTCGCCGCACCTCGCGAGCCGGCTCGAAGTCGAGAAGACGCTCGGCTCCTACGGCGTTCCGGTGACGACGTTGCGGGCGGGGCTGGTGATCGGGGGCGGCGGCTCTTCGTTCGAGATTTTGACCAAGCTCGTACGCAGGCTCCCGGCCATGGTCGTTCCCAAGTGGACGCTCACACGCATGCAGCCTGTCGCCGTCGACGACGTCATCGCTCTTCTCTCGTACGTCGTGGGCAGGCGCGAGTGCTACGGCGAGACCTACGACGTCGGGGCGCCCGAGGCCATCGACTATCGGACGCTCATGGCCATGTGCGCCGAGATCCTCGAGCTCGGACGACCCATGATCCCCATTCCGCTCTTCACGCCCGGTCTGTCGCGTCTTTGGGTCTCGCTCGTCACGGGCGCACCGAAAGCGCTCGTGGCCCCGCTCGTCGAGAGCCTGCGCCACGAGATGGTCGCGCGCGACTTGCGTCTCTCCGAGCAGGCGGGCCTCGCACCCACACCGATCCGTGACGCGATGGTGAAGGCGCTGGCGAAGAAGGAAGCGAAGTCGAAGCCTGTGTCCGCCAAACCGGTGATGGCGCATCAGAACCCGGCGTCGCTCGTCCGTTCGGTGCAGCGGATGCGTCTACCCGAAGGTCGGGATGCGGAGTGGGCCGCGCACGAGTACACACGATGGCTGCCGCAAGCGCTACGTGGGCTCGTTCGCGTCGAGGTCGACGCGAACCGGGATTGCCGCTTCGCGGTGCTTCTGATCGGCTTTCCCTTGCTCGTGCTCACCTACGCTCCCAGTCGCAGCACGCCGGACCGCCAGCTCTTCTACGTGACGGGTGGGGTGCTTTCGCGGAAAGAGCAGCGCGGACGCTTCGAGCTCCGTCAGGTCCTCGACGGGCGCACGATGATGACGGCCATTCACGACTTCGCGCCGCGACTGCCGTGGTTCGTTTACGTACAGTCTCAGGCGCGCTTCCACGCATGGGTGATGCTGGCCTTTCGCCGTCACCTCGCGCGTGCCTCGAGCCCCGCGCCAACGGTCGAGCCACCACTCCGCGAGCCGCTCGACCCCGCGCCGTAGGTCAGACGGTGAAGAAGCCGAAACGGCCCCAACGCGAGGCTCCACGCCGGTGACAGCGAGCCGTGGGGCGTCAGTCGGCATCGAAGTCTCGGAGCTCCCTGCTGACACCGCTCGTCGGCGAGTCTGCATCGCCCATCTGATCGTCGTCGCGGAAGAGGTCGAAGAAGCGCGACGCTTGCCACTGTCGCGGGTCGAAAGCGGGCATCGCGTCCCACGGCTTCTCGGAGAAGAACACTTCGGCCTTCTTTGGGGCGTCGAACGGATGGACGCGGACCGAAGGCGTGCGATGGCTGGGCGCGCTCATTCTCGGTCACCGAGGGCCAGGAGGACCGCGCTCACCCCGCTCGATCCAGCGGAGACGATCGCTGCGTCGAGCGAAGCTGCGCGCTTCGCGCCCGTCGCGACGAACGAGCACGCGTCCGCGCCCTCCGATGCGCACCGTGACTCGCGCACGGTCATCGGACTGGCTGCGACGTGCGAGAGCATCGCTTGCAGCATCCCAGACACCAGCGCACAGCGCTTTGCGCCCAAGATGCCAGGCGCCTCGGCGAACGCGCTCCGCTCGAGGTTGAAGGTGACGAGACCCGAGCGCGCAGGACGAAGGTCGACGGTGAGCGCGCCCCATCCCTGGCGAGCAAAGGTCTGCGCGAAGAGCTCCATGAGCGTCGCAATGGGGAGATCGCGCAGCCCGACATCGAACGACTCCCCAGCCTCGGCCTCGAGATCGAGCGCGATGCGCCGTCCGAAGGCAACACCGAGGTCTTGTAGTGAGCCCGGTGGCTCTCGTTTGAAAGACGCGGAGAGCACGGAGAGGAAGCTCGCGTCGAGAACGACGTGACGGCGCTCGAGCGGGTCTCGCATCACGCCCTTCTTGGCCTCGTCTGGCGCGAGCTCCGACTGAGCGATTCCGTCGAGATCGCCCCCGGGGACCTCGCGAATCGGGACGCGTCGGAAGGCGCGACGGCCAACGCAGACGTAGACGTGCTCGGGCGAAGTCGAGCGAACGAAATCGACGTCGACCTCCTGGGAACCGAAGCGGAAGTTGAAGACGTACTGGAAGCGCACGCGCGTGGGTCCGTTCGGCTCGGCGACGAAGGCCCGGAAGCGACCCTCGAATTCCGGCGTCGCAGCGCAGGGCGCAATCGTTCGAAAGAAGTCTTTACCGAGCACGACGGCGCGGTCGAGGCGGGCGAGGCGTGCCTCGACCCTGTTGTAGCGGACGACGATCCCGGCGCGATCGAGAGCGATGACCCCGTACGGGAGGAGATCGAGCTCCTGGTCGGTCTTCGCGTGCAAGTTGACGGCGGCGGGCGACGATTCGGGCGGCGTGAGAATGAGCGATGAGGTCATCGGATTTCTCCTGCGAGAGTCTGGTGGGGGCCCTCGAGTGCTTTGAGGATCCCTCGAGCGCGAAGGTTGGCGGCATCGCGGATCTCCACGAACGAAGGGCTCGCGCGGACGCCTTCGAGAGTCGACGATCCGTCGAGCCAAGGCAAGTCGACGAGGCCGCCCTTCCCGAGCCCGTCGAGAAGAGAAAGGACACGTGCCGGTTCGCCGCTCGTTCCTGCGACGTCGACCGCGAGCTTACGAAGCGCGTCGGCGCGTTGTCGGGAGCAAGACGGGCTCTGCGCATGCGCCTCGATGCGCTCGAGGGCGGTATGGACCGCCACGCGACCGAGGACGGCGTCGAGAGCCGCTAGCAAAGGCTCTTTGTCGCGCGCGACGACCTCGCCGATGTGCGTTCGCAACGCCTCGCAGCGCGCGAGGTCACCGCGAAAGAGCGCGCACCGCACGCGTCCGAGCCATGGGGCTGCCGCGAGCGGATCGACGTCCACCACGGCGTCGATGAGGTCGTCGGCGTCCTGCGAGTGGTGCTGCGCTGCGAGCACGCGTGCCTCGTCCCAGATCGCTCGCCACGACGCCACGTCGCGCGTGGAAGCCGAGCGAAGGAGAGCACTCCCTGTCGCGAGCGCACCCGCCTCGACGTAAAGGTGCGCGGCGAGGCGCTCGACGTCTGCATTTCCCGGCGCGAGCGCACGAGCAAGCCCCGCCTCGCGCGCCGCCATGACGAGCTCCCCGCGATCGATGAGGACCTCCGCGAGGGCTTGATGCGTGGCCGCCATGCGGGGAGCACGTTCCACCGACTGGCGCGCCATCGCGAGCGCCTCCTCGGCGTCACCTGGAAACTCGGTGTCGGCGAGGCGGCGCGCGAGCGCAAGCGCGTACGCGGCGTTGACCCAGGGGTCGAGCGGCGCTCGCGAGAACGCATCCTCGAGAAGCGCGATGGCGCGGTCAGCCCCGTCGGTGGATCCGAGCGACACCTCGTAGCGGGCGCGGAGCAAGAGCTCCATCGTGAGCGCATCTGACGGAGGTGCTGCTGGAGGAGGCTCGACAGGCGCGAGGAGCGCCGCGGCGATGTCGCGCGCCGCGTCGTAAGCGACTGCAAATGGGTCGCGGGCGGCGCGGGGAAATGCGCGCGACCAAAGAACGAAGCCATCGCGGGCGTTCATCAGCGTGAGCCGCGCGAGGTCGCCGTCGAGCCGGCCACCGACCACCAGAGGGACTTCGAGGTCGCTTCCGATCGACCCCAGCTCCCGGTCCAATCGCAATGAGAGCCTCGCTCCTCGAGCGCGCACGTCGATGCCGGGACGACCGTCGATCGCCTCGGCGACCAGCTCCGAGATCCCGAACGCGATCGCGCAGGACAGCTCGTCACCGTCACACTCGAGCGGGACGACCGCGATGCGCTGCACTTGTCGGGGTGCGGCTGCCTGGTGGCGGCTCGATGCTCGACGAGGGGGGCGCGAGGCCAAGGCCAGCGGCGCGAACGTCGTGAGCGCATTGAGGACTTCGCGCGCCGACGCGGGACGCGCATCAGGAGAGGCCGCGAGCATCTGCAGCACCAGCGTCGCGAGCGCGTCTGGAAGCATGGGGCGAAGAACGCGCGGGTCGGGGGGGGACGCGATCATCCTTGCAGTCGCGATGGCGAGGGGCGACTCGCCAGTCCACGCAGTCTGC
>JAYUUB010000282.1:0-8135 GCA_043755175.1 Polyangiaceae bacterium
GTCACACCCGCGCTCTCGAGCACCGGGAAGACGTCGGACTCGTAGTGAGGCGAGAGCTTTGCGAGCGCCAATTGCGCCTTGCCCGCGTCGTCACGAAGACTGCGAAAGCCTTCGGGAGGCGGGACCGGGGCCCCGCTCCGATCTTTCAGGCCTCGAATGGCCACGATGTACCGATGTGCGTTCGCGAGCCTCACGAGAGGATGGATGATGAGCGCCCGCTTGTCCTCGGTTTCGGCGCGCGGATCGACTTCGGCGAAATGGACCACGCGCTCACCCGTCTCGGCATCGAGGAGAATGGTCGGGCTCGCGTCGCCGAGCGACTTCGTGACGTCGTCGGTGTGGAAGACGAGGCTCGACTTGTCGATCCCCCCGGGAAAGATCGCGAGGATCGGGGAGCCGACCGAGAAGCCGTCGGGTTGGTGAGGCGAGATCAGGTCGACGGGCGTCTTACCGAATTTGGTCTGGGCGACCTCGGGGATCGACACCTTGCCTCCGACCCGAAAGAAGTCCGAAGGGTAGGGAAGGAGACAGTCAGCTTTCGGACCCCCGGCCGTCTCCGCGACGATGGGGTTGCATCCTTCGGTGATGTCGAGCGTCTTCGGCTGCGGCTTCGGCGCGACGTCGTCGGTGCACGCCGAGAAGGCCACGATCGACAGCGGCAAGACCATGCGAGCTGCGTGAGCGATGAAGGAGCGAGCCCTCGACGGAGTCCACGAGTCCACGAGCATGGCGCGAGATTACATCGAGGGCGCTCCGTCGGGGCGTTGACCGTGCTGCCCGACCGTGACAAGTACCCTCGATCGCACGGGAAAGAAGGCACTTGGAATGACGAGCACACACGTCGAAGATCGGATCAAAGCGCTCCTCCACGAACGGATCCTCACGATCGATGGCGCCATGGGGACCATGGTCCAGCGCTTCAAGCTCGAGGAGCCCGACTTCCGTGGCGAGCGCTTCGTCGCTCATTCGCACGACGTCAAAGGCAACAACGATCTCCTCGTGCTGACGCGGCCCCAGGTGATTCGGAGCATCCACGAAGACTATCTCGCGGCCGGCGCCGACATCATCGAGACGAACACCTTCGCGGCCACGACCATCGCGCAGGCCGACTACAAGCTCGAGCACATCGCTTTCGAGCTCAATGTCGAGGCCGCCAAGCTCGCTCGCGCAGCGGCCGATCTCTGGACGAAGAAGACTCCCGAGCGTCCGCGCTTCGTCGCAGGCGCGATCGGTCCTTTGAACCGCACGCTGTCGATCTCGCCCGAGGTCAACGATCCGAGCGCGCGAGGCGTGACCTTCGACGAGGTGCATGCCGCCTACTCCGATCAAGTGAGAGGGCTCCTCGACGGTGGCGTCGATCTACTGCTCGTCGAGACGATCTTCGACACGCTCAACGCCAAAGCTGCGCTCGTCGCCATCGAAGACGTCTTCCAAGAGCGCGGCGTGAGGCTTCCGATCATGATCTCGGTCACGATCGTCGACAAGAGCGGTCGCACTCTCTCCGGGCAGACCGTCGACGCGTTCTGGACGAGCGTCGCGCATTCGAAGCCGCTGTCGGTCGGGATCAACTGCGCGCTCGGGGCCGCCGAGATGCGCCCCTACGTCGAAGAGCTCTCCGGGATTGCCGACACGTTCATCAGCTGCTACCCGAACGCTGGGCTCCCCAACCCACTGTCCGACACGGGCTACGACGAAGTGCCCGACACGACGGCCGGCTTCATCGCAGAGTTTGCTTCGGCGGGCTTCTTGAACATCGTGGGCGGCTGTTGCGGCACGACGCCCGATCACATCGCGGCGATCGATCGCGCCGTTCGTGGCGCGAAGCCGCGCAAACCCGCTCCCTCGCGCGTGTTCTCCGCGTTCTCGGGGCTCGAGACGCTCGTGATTCGTCCCGAGACGAACTTCATCATGATCGGGGAGCGAACCAACGTCACCGGCTCGAAGCGCTTCAACGATCTCGTCAAGGCGGGCGACTACCAGACGGCGGTCGAGGTCGCGCTCGATCAGGTCCGCGGCGGCGCCAACATCCTCGACGTGAACATGGACGAGGGCATGCTCGACGGGCAAGCCGCGATGGGGAAATTTCTCCGTTACATCGCGACCGAGCCCGAAATCGCGGTCCTTCCGGTCATGGTCGACAGCTCGAAATGGGCCATTTTGGAAGAGGGCCTGAAGAGCATTCAAGGCAAGGGCGTCGTCAACTCGATAAGCCTTAAAGAAGGCGAGACCGACTTTCTCGCGAAGGCGCGCACGGTCAAGAAGTACGGCGCCGGCGTCGTCGTCATGGCCTTCGACGAAGCAGGCCAGGCCGACACGACCGAGCGCAAAGTCGAGATCTGCTCGCGCGCCTACCGACTGCTCACCGAGGTCGTGGGCATGAACCCTCTCGACATCGTCTTCGACCCGAACATCCTCGCGATTGCAACGGGGATGGAAGAGCATACCGAATACGCCAACAACTTCATCGAAGCCACGCGCATCATCAAAGAGCGCTGTCCCGGGGTGAAGGTGAGCGGCGGCGTCTCGAACCTCTCGTTCTCGTTCCGAGGCAACAACCTCGTCCGCGAAGCGATGAACTCGGTGTTCCTCTACCACGCCATCAAAGCCGGTATGGACATGGGCATCGTGAACGCCGGGCAGCTCGTCGTTTACGAAGAGATCGACAAAGAGCTCCTCGAGCGCATCGAAGACGTGGTCTTGAACCGCCGTCCCGACGCGACCGAGCGCCTCGTCGACCTCGCCGAGGTCGTGAGGGGCAAGGGAAAGAAGAAAGAGCTCGACCTCGCGTGGCGCGACGCGCCCGTCGAAGAGCGCCTGTCACACGCGCTCGTCAAAGGGCTCGTCGACTTCATCGAGGTCGACACCGAAGAGGCGCGCAAGAAATACGAGCGACCGCTGAGCGTCATCGAAGGTCCGTTGATGAACGGCATGCGCATCGTCGGCGACCTGTTCGGACAGGGAAAGATGTTCCTGCCGCAGGTCGTGAAGAGCGCGCGCGCGATGAAGCGGAGCGTCGCGTATCTCCTCCCGTACATGGAGCAAGAGAAGGCCGCGGGCGGTAGAAAGACGCAGGGCAAGGTCGTGCTCGCCACGGTGAAGGGCGACGTTCACGACATCGGCAAGAACATCGTCGGCGTCGTTCTCGGGTGCAACAACTACGAGGTTCTCGATCTCGGCGTCATGGTCTCGTGCGACAAGATCCTCGACACCTGCGTCGCCGAGAAGGCCGACATCGTGGGTCTGTCGGGCCTCATCACGCCGTCGCTCGACGAGATGGCCCACGTCGCGAGCGAGATGGAGCGTCGTGGGATGAAGATCCCGCTCCTCATCGGAGGCGCCACCACGAGCCGACAGCACACCGCGGTGAAGATCGCGCCAAAGTTCACCGAGACCACGGTGCACGTTCTCGATGCGTCGCGCGCGGTCAACGTCGTCTCGTCGCTCCTCGATTCGAAACAGCGCCCCCAGTTCGACGCCGACAATCGGGTCGACCAGCAGCGCTTGCGCGAGCTCTTCTCGCACAAGCAGGGCAAGACCATGGTCGAGCTGCCGCTCGCGCGTCGCAGCAAGCTCAAGCTCAAGTTCAGGCCCGAAGACGTGGCAAAGCCCGAGATCATCGGACGGCGCGTGATCGAGAACGAGTCGCTCGCCGAGATCGCCCGCTACATCGACTGGACCTTTCTCTTCACGGCCTGGGAGCTCAAAGGAAAGTTCCCCGAGATCTTGAAGAGCGAGAAGTACGGCGAGGCTGCGCGCGAGCTCTACGACAACGCCAAGACGCTGCTCGCGCAGATCATCGAGGGAGGGCAGCTCCACGCGCAGGCTGCCTACGGGATTTGGCCCGCGGCCGGCGACGGCGACGACATCGTCCTCTTCACCGACGAGACGCGCCAGACCGAGCTTGCGTGTTTTCACATGCTCCGTCAGCAAGCACAGAAGACCGACGACAAGCCTTTTCTCTGTCTCGCCGACTTCGTCGCGCCAGTCGAGTCCGGCATACCCGATTACGTCGGCGGGTTCGCCGTGACGGCGGGGATCGGGCTCGACGCGATCGTAAAGAAGTTCGAGACCGAGCTCGATGATTTCAATGCGATCTTGGCCAAGGCCATCGCCGATCGCCTCGCCGAGGCGTTCGCCGAGCGTCTCCACGAGTGCGTTCGCAAAGAGTGGGGATACGGAAAGAACGAGCGACTCAACGGCGAAGATCTCATCGCCGAGCGCTACCGAGGGATCCGTCCGGCGCTCGGCTACCCCGCGTGCCCCGACCACACCGAGAAGCCGCTGCTCTTCTCGATCCTCGGCGCGCCCGAGGTCGGAATCACGCTCACGGAGAACTTCGCCATGATGCCAGCCGCGAGCGTCAGCGGGCTCTATCTCGCGCACCCCGAAGCTCGCTATTTCATGGTGGGCCGAATCGACAAAGATCAGATCGAAGACTACGCCGCGCGTCGCAACATCAGCGTCGCCGAGGCGGAGCGCTGGCTCTCTTCGAACCTCGCTTACTAAGGCGCCCGGTCGAAATGAGCGGGTCGCAGCAGCACTTATTTCGACCGGGCGCCTAATCCCTGCCGAAGGCGGGAGAGATGAAAAACAGGAAGCCAGCAAGATGGGAAGAGAGAGGATTCAGGCGTCAAAACGGCTCAGGTCCTTCCTCTGAACCATCAGGAGGGAGCCCCACCTCGCTGGGGCCAGCGTCAAACCTTCTTGTCTTGCTGTCCGTGTCTTTCTGTCTTCCCGTTGCATCCTCCTCCTAGGTTTCGACTTGCTCAGTCGACCGAGGCACGATCGGTCGAATCCTCCGCGTCGAGGTTCCAGCGCAGCGACTTGCGGCGGCGAAAGGCCGGCTTGAGGCTGGGTGACGCGTCGGTTATACGAAGAACATGCGCTTTTCTGGGTTTCCGCTTCTCTTGCCGACCCTCGTGGCTTCATCGACGATCGTGCTCGCGGTAGCGTGCTCGGTCTACGATCCGAGCCTCGTCCAGGCGACGGGTGGAGCGGGCAGCGCTGCATCGACCGTCACGGGGACGTCGACGGGGCCCGGTGCTGGAGGCGAGGCGCCTGGCTGCATGCTGCCGACCGATTGTCCCGGCATGGATACCGCGTGCGGCACGCGGACCTGCAACGGAGGCGTTTGCGGGGTCGACGCGAAGGCGATGGGGACGACCATCGCCGACATGAAAGCCAAAGACTGCAAGAAGTCGATCTGCGACGGCGGCGGCGACTCGACCACCGCTGCCGACCCGACCGATCTGCCGAACGACAACAATCAGTGCACCGACGATATCTGCAACGTCGACGAGCCGAAGTTCACGAACAAGGTTGACGGCTTCGCGTGCACCCAAATGGGCGGCAAGTTCTGCAAGGCCGGCGCGTGCGTCGCCTGCATCGTGGGCACCGACTGCCCGAGTGGTGTCTGCACGAACCAGAATACTTGCGGCAACGCGAGCTGCACCGACGGGATCAAGAACCCGAACGAGACCGACAAAGATTGCGGCGGCGCATGTAGCAAATGTGCCAATGGGCTTCATTGCATCATCCCCGGCGACTGTGTCTCGAACCTGTGCACCAACACGGTCTGCATGCCCTCGTGCACCGACGGCTCGCAGAATCAGAACGAGACCGGCGTCGACTGCGGAGGGGTGTGTGGGCCGTGCGCCGTCGGGATGGGCTGTGACACCGGCATCGACTGCGTCTCGGGCGTGTGCAGCGGCGTGACCTGCGGCGAGTACCAACTCCTCATCAGCGAGGGGCGATTTCATGGCCCGGGCGGCGGCACCGACGACTTCGTCGAGATCTACAACGCGGCGGCCGAGCGCGCGATCCTGTCGACCGACATCACGATCGCGACCAAGACTTTGGGCGGCGCGGCGTTCAGCACAAAATGGACCGGCTCCGGTCAGACGCTCCCGCCACACGGGCACTACCTCGCCGCGGGCAACGGCTACACGGGCGCGACGATGCCCGACTCCAAGAACAGCGTCGCGATGGGCGGCCTCGTCGCCGACAAAGCCAGCGCCGTCGTTCGCCGCGGCATGAGCCCACTCGACACGCTCTGCATCACGTGCGGAACGGGCAGCTTCGACGCCACGTACTTCTGCGAGGGCACGCCAATCAACCTCGTCGGATGCACCTCCAGCGCGACCGATCGTTCGATGGAGCGAAGGCCAGGCGGCGCGCTCGGCAACGGAACCGACACGAACGACAACACCGCCGACTTCACGCTGATCTCGCCGCCGAATCCGCAGAGCCTCGCGAGCGCCCCAACCCCCTGAGCGAGCTGGCACATCGATTGACGCGACCTCGATCGCGAAACGAAACCGCGCTAGACCTGGCTTCTGCGGCTCGGCGGGGTTATAAGATACCGTCCGTTACGTAACGAGGAGAGCGATGATCACCATCACCGAAAAGGCTGTCACCAAGGTCAACGAGATCGCGAAGGACGAGGAGCTGCTCGGTCAAGGGCTCCGTCTACGAGTCGTCGGCGGCGGGTGCGCGGGGTTCTCGTACGATTTGTACTTCGAGGACAAGCCCACCGACATGGACGAAGAGTTCGAAGACAAGGGCGTGAAGCTTTACGTCGATCCGCTCTCGTACCAGTACTTGGATGGGACCGAGATCGACTACGTCGAAGGCCTCCATGGCTCGGGATTCAAGTTCGTGAACCCGAACACCAAGAGCACCTGCGGCTGCGGTTCGTCTTTCTCGGCTTGACGCTCTTTGCGCGGTGAAGTCTGAGCTCGAGCCCGCTCGAGCTCCCCGCTCGCCGTGCTCGATTTCGTTCCTTCGGCACGCTCACCTGCGCGATCTCGCGCGTTCTGCACGCTCGGCGGCAAGCTGAAGAGATGCTGCTGTAACAAGACCGCCACAGAAGCTGAGAACCGATGGGTCTCGGCTCCTTTTTACGGACACAAAAGCACCGAGCCCCGTTCCGAGGAGCGGGGCCCAGTGGTCGCAGGCTCGCGTAAGCCGAGTTCTGTCGGCGGTCGGGTCGCCCCTCTCGCCGTGACGATCATTCCTCTACGACGCGCGTCACCGCGCGCCTCCAGCAGTCTACCCGGAAGCTCGAGCGGGCCGCTCTTTCCGCCGTCCCCGAAGGTTCGACGATCGCTCCCCTATGTGACCTTGCTCCAAGTGGGGTTTGCCATGCCGCACTCGTTACCGAGTGCGCGGTGGGCTCTTACCCCGCCGTTTCACCCTGACCGGTTGGCTCGAAACCGAGCGAACCGGCGGTTTGTTTTCTGTGGCACTGTCCTCGAGGTCACCCTCACCGGGCGTTACCCGGCACCTTGCCCTATGGAGCTCGGACTTTCCTCCCGCGCCGAGACAGTCACTCGAAAGTGCATGCCTCGACACCGGCGATCGTCTGCTCTCCTGCGACGCCGAGACAAGTAGCGCGCGAGGGCAGGGCTCCGCAAGGCGCGCGTCGGAAGATCGTCCGGTCCACCTAAGCCGCGTCGTCCTCGGCACGGCCGAACTTCGCATGGTCTCCGGTCAGTTGCCGGCGCCAGTCGAGGTCGTGCTGGTCGCTGCAGTCGTCGAGGAAGAAGTGCTCGACGCGGTCGTGGAGCCTCCTCCGGCCCCGCCCTGACCTTGGCCCTCGAACGTCGCACAGGGACCCGGCGCGCACGTGGCGAACCACGCTCGCAAGACGTTGAGCTTCTCTTCGGGCATGCCTGGCGGGTTGCCGCCGAAGGGCATGCCGGGCACTGCTCCCGGCTCGATCACGAGCTTCATGTGCTGCCAAATCTTGTCGGCGGTGTTGTAATACTGCGCCTGCGTGTCGGCGTAGGTGAGCAGCGGGAACGGAGCGCCGTTCAGCGGTGGGCTCTGATGGCACCGATGGCAGTTGTCGTGGAGCACGGTGTAGACGTCGCAGGGCAGGTTGCCTGCCTCGTCTTTCGTGTACATGCAGCCCGCGCCCCCACCGACACCGGCGGAGGTGGCGACCGAGCCCGTGGTGCACATCCCGTCTTCGCACCCGTTGTCGAGCTTAGCGTTGCACGCGATGACGCTCGCGATGAAGGCGACGGCGACGGGAATCCAAGCTCTCATCATCGATGGCATGCTCTCAAAGAAACCCTCTACGCTCAATGACCAGCTTCAGATGCACGGCGAAGGGCACGTGAGTCGACGGC
>JAYUUB010000283.1:0-22741 GCA_043755175.1 Polyangiaceae bacterium
GCTCCGGCGACGGGCCGGCTCGAAATCGGTGGATCGCTCGAGGTCTCTTACGTGCTCGCCGATGCGCCGACCGGAATCACCGGCTCGCTCATGCTCAGCGCATGGCCGACGGCGCTCTGGTCGCAAGGCGGCGTCGTCTTCGCCGTTCCGATCGGGCTGAGCTACCGCTTTCACTGATGAGCGGCGGGCTCGGGGGCAGACGGTGATCTCTGCCTCGGGTCACAACCGACCAACGGCGAAGACTCGGGCATGGATTTCGGTCGTCTAGCCAACGTCGACGACGTCGACTTCGACTTGCCCTCCATCGACGTCGGCGATGCCCTCGCGACCTCGCCTCGAGGAGCGCCGTGCATCCGTCTCGGCGCTCCCGCGTGGGCCAAACGCGGGTGGGTCGGCCGGGTGTATCCGGAGGGCACCGAGGCCAGCGGCTACCTCGCCGCGTATGGCGCCACGTACGGAGCGGTCGAGCTGAACGCGACCCTCTACCGAACACCGACCCAAGCCGAGGCGATCGGCTGGGCGAGCTCGACGCCGGCCGATTTTCGATTCGCGCCGAAGCTCCAGAGGAGCTTGGTGCCGGGGCGTCCCGGGCCCGACACGGAGAAAGAGCTCGCTCGCTTCGGAGCTTTCCTCGAAGGCCTCGGCGACAAGCGCGGACCGTCGCTTCTCTCGATGCCGCCATCGTTTTCACTGCGTGATTTCGACGCCTTGAAACGCTTCCTCGAAAGGTGGCCGACGCACGCGCCGCTCGCCATCGAGCTCCGCCATCCGAGCTGGTTCTCCTCGGGTGCGCTCGACCCGTCTGCGAGCGCCGAGCTCCGCGCGCGCAGGGTCACTGCGGTCGTCACCGACGTCGCCGGTCGACGCGACGTCGCGCACGGATCGGTCACGACCTCGACGCTCTTCGTCCGCTTCGTCGGCAACGCTCTTCACGCGAGCGACTTCACGCGCATCGACGCCTGGGCGCTCCGCCTCCGCGATCTCATCGAAAAAGGTCTCGAAGAAGCCTACTTTTTCATTCACGAGCCCGACGACGACACCACCCCCGAGCTCCTCGCCTACGCCGCCGAACGCTTCGGCGCAGCAACCCAGTGTGTCGTGAGAGCGGGCAGGCCGAAGGGGCAGATGTCGATGTTCTGACGATTCGCCAACGCGCCGACGCTCGAGGGAAGAGACCGCCGCACGCCAAGATGATCTTGGCGAACCTCGGCCCCTTCGCGGCTAGTCTCTCTCCCATGAGCGATCGTCCTTTTCGGATTCTCGGCGTTCAGCAGATTGCCATCGGCGGGCTCGACAAGAGCAAGCTCGCGCACCTCTGGATCGATCTCCTCGGCCTCCCTCGCATCGGCACGTTTCGAAGTGAGCGAGAGAACGTCGACGAAGACATCCTCGAAGCAGGGCACGGGCCGGCGAAGGTCGAGATCGATCTGATGCAGCCGATCGATCCCGACAAGAAGCCGCGCGTGAACGAGCCGGCGCTGAACCACATCGGGCTGTGGGTCGACGATCTCGCGGCCGCGGTCGCATGGCTCGGCGGAAAGGGCATGCGCTTCACGCCCGGCGGGATTCGCAAAGGCGCCGCAGGACACGACGTCTGCTTCATCCATCCGAAAGGCGACCTGACTTCACCCGAGGGAGGGGAAGGCGTGCTCATCGAGCTCGTACAAGCTCCCCCCGATGTCATCGCCGCGCTCGCTCCATGAATGACGAACCTTCGGCGGTCGCGTCGAAGAAGAGCGACGTCTTCCCCACACCCGGTTCCTCGAATAGGCTAGCTCGCGATGGCAGCATGCGAGAAATGCGGCGCGCAGCTCACCGCCTACGTACCGAAGTGTCAGTATTGCAACACGATGACCGCATTCGGTGCGGCCCAGGAGGCGGAGCAGCTTCGCTTGCAGGCCGAGCAAGGCCGCTATCAGGCTGCAGCGCAATTCCAGGCCTCGCAGTACGAGCAGGCGCGCGCGACGCAGGCTCAATTCGCGGCGGGGATGGAGGTGCAGCGGAGCGCCGAGCAAGCTTTCAACTGGGCGCTCGCCGGCCTCTTTTTGTGCTGTATCCCGATCTTGCCAATCGTCGGCATCGTCCTCGGATTCCGCACGCGATCAGTCGCATTATCACGTCAGATGGTCGTTCCCACGAAGGCGATTCTCGCGATCAGTCTCGGCTTCGCGAGCCTGGGTCTCTTCGGCGGCGGCATCGCTTTCGGCCAGCACATCGAAGCCGAGAAGGCGAACCATCGCGCGAGCCTCGAGAAGAGCATCGGAAAGCACCCGGCAGACTCTGCGCCGTCGATCGACGTCACCTGCAAGATGTCGGAGCTCTACCTCATCGACAACGACTTCAAAGGCACGCACTTCAGCGACGGCAGCGTCAATTGCGACGGCGCCCAATGGAACCCGAGCGCCGAGCGCGGCGAGCTCACCGGCGTTCGCATCAAGATGAGCAGCTCCGCCGCCGCACAAGAAGCGAACGTGTGCTTCAAGCGGGGCCAGAAGTGGGTCGTCGACGCGGTCGTCGGCACGTCCTGCTCCGACTACCTTCGCGACAAGGCATCAAGCGCGACCGCGACCACCAGCGCCGCCGCTCCTCCCACCGTCATGCCTCCCGCACCGGGCGATCCGCTCGGGCCTACGCCCAAGACGAGCGCATCACCGAAACCGCAGCGATCGCCCACGATTCGGTGAGCGAAACGACCCTCTGACGGATTGGAGAGGGTGAGCCAGACGCGAGAGGCTGAGGCCTCTCAGGGATTGGCGCAGGTGAACACGCCGCGCTTCGATCCATCGGGCCAGTTGCGCCCCGTGGGCGTGGCGACCGGCTGCCCCGAAGAGCACTTCGGGATGCATCCACAGACCTGCTCTGCCGCTGCCGGAGGTGAGCCCGCCGGCGCTCCGGGAACCGGGCTCGTACTGACGGCACCGACCGGTGCGTTGCATCCCCACGGCTCGCTCTTCTTGCAGGCGCGGTAATTCTCGCAGAGAGCGGTGTTGCCCTTCTTGCAGCCCTCGGTCTTCAACGTCGAGAGCCAAGCCATGAGCGGCGAGGTCTTGGTCTTCGCGTCTTCGCAGGCTTCGCCGCGGCCGCCTTCGCACGCCATGAGCAACGTCATGGCAGGCTTGTCGGCGTCGGTGATCGCCGTCGACTTGAAGACGCCGCATCCGAGGAGCTTCGCCTTCTTCTCACAGCCGCGCCTGTACACGTCGTAGACCCGGTCTTGATGGGTCGGGCTCATCGCGACCTTGGCGAGCGCGGCTTTGCAATCGGTCGCCGTGCCGCCTTCGCCGAGACAGCGATCGTGCTCGGCCGGAAGCGGATCGGCCGGCGTCGCGACGGGCGCTGGGATCACCTTGGCTTGGGGCGGAATCGGCACGGCCCAAGGCATCCCGTAGGACTGCGGCTGGGGCTGCTGCACCGGAGGCGGCGGCGCCCAGTAACGCACCGGCGGAGGCGCCTCGGAGGTGCACGCCACGAAAGAAAAACCGACGAGAGACAGCCAGAACGAAGATCGCATGTTCGTACGGCGCATGTTCTGCGACGCTCGCCCGGCGAGCAAGCGCCATCGCCACAGTCGGAGCTTCTCTGGTGTCGCAGCGGTGGTTCTCGCCACGCTTCTCGGGATCGAGGTCAGGCTTCGCGTTGGGCCCAGAAGTCGCTGATCGCGGGCCAAAGCCCGGTCGCCGCCTTCTTGGAGACGACCGCGCCGACGTGCCCTCCTGGAAGGTGCATGTGGTGCTTGTCGACCGAGCCGACGCGATCGATGAGCACCGATGCGCTCTTCCACGGAACGATGTTGTCATGCTCGAAGGTCACGGCGAGCGTGGGGCACTCGATGTTGCCGAGTCGCGCCGGCTCGCCCGAGAGCGTGAAGGTGTCTCTCACGAGAGCATCGCCTCGGTAGAGCTCTTCGACGTAACGCTCGTAACAGGCCCCTGGAAACGCGATTGCGTCGCTGCCCCACGTCTCGAGCGCCAGAAAACCATCGAGGAATTCGTCGTCCCAAGCGCGGTCGATGAGGTGCACGGCCTTCGAGAGGCTCGTCGTCGGGCGAAGTAGATGAAACGCCGACTGCATCAACTGCCAGGGCACGTTGCCTGCAGCATCGACGAGCGCGTGCACGTCGAATGTCGTCGTGCGCGTCCACTTCGAGAGCAGTCCGTCGTCGTGAAAACCCATCGGCGCAGCGAGCGCGAGGAGCGACGCGACGCGTTCGGGGCGAACCGCCGTGTGAATCGCAGCGAGCGTGCCGCCGAGGCAATAGCCCAGCATGTGAGCCTTGTCGGCGCCCGCGATGCGCGTGACGGCCTTCAATGCGCGACCGAGATAGCGATCGGCCACGTCGTCGAACGTGACGAAGCGGTCTTCGTCAGTCGGTGTTCCCCAATCGATGAGAAAGACGTCGTGCCCGCGCGCGACCATGAATTCGGCGAAGCTTTTCTTCGGCAGCAGGTCGAGCACGTAATGCCGATTGATGAGCGAAGGCACCAAGAAGACAGGCGTGCGATGACGACGCGCGACACCCGCCGGGGCGCGGTAGCGGAGGAGTCGCCACTTGTTGTCTTTGAAGACCACGTCGGCCGGCGTCGTACCGACCTGAGGCTTCGGCCGACTCCAGAGCTTGGCGAGCGCGACGAAGCGCGCGACGCCGCGTGCGACCGTCTCGCCGTCTCCACCGCTGCTGCGGACCGGTGCGCTCACGCCGAAGCCTCGTAGAGTGATTCGAGCTCGGTCTTGAAGGTCTCGTAGACCTTCTTGCGACGCACTTTGAGCGTCGAGGTCAAGAGGCCCGACGCGACCGTGAGCGGCGCCTCCATCACGCGAAACTTCTTCACTTGCTCGAAGGAAGCGAGCTCTTGATTGACGCCATCGACCGCGCCACGAACGAGATCGAAGAGCGCGCTCGTGCGATCGCCGTCGGCCAGGCCACGTTTTTCGAGCTCGGCGTGCGCCGCCTCGTGATTCAGCCACACGCCGAGAACGAGGTATTTCTTGCCGTCGCCATAGACGACTGCGTGCTCGACGAACGCCACGTCGGCGAAGCGCAGCTCGATGTTGGCGGGAGGGATGTTCTTGCCGCCCGCCGTGACCAGGATCTCTTTCTTGCGATCGATGATCTGCAGAAACCCGTCGTCGGTGAAGCGACCCACGTCGCCGGTCTTGAACCAGCCGTCGTCGGTGAACACCTCGCGCGTCGCTTCGGGCTCTTTGTGGTAGCCGCCGAAGATGTTCGGGCCGCGCGCCAAGATCTCACCGTCTTCGGCGAGCTTGATCTCGACCGAGGGGAACGGCTTGCCTACCGAATCGAAGCGAAAGCCCTCGGGGCGATTCATCGTCAGCGTGGGCGAGCACTCGGTCAGCCCATAGCCTTCGATGATCAAGAGCCCACACTCGTGAAAGAGGTCTTTGACCTCACGCTTGAGCCCAGCGCCGCCCGAGAGACAGAACGACAAATGCCCTCCCGTAACCTCGGCGAGGCGCGCGCGTCGCGTCTCGGCATCGGGCGCCGCGAGCGCCTTTTGAGCGAGCTTTTCCCAATAGGCAGGAACGCTCATGAATACGTCGGGGCGGACGACCGGCAAGAGCGCGAGCACTTTCTGCGGATCGGTGAGGTACGTGACGAATCCGAGGGTATTGCCGATACAAGCTTCGCCGAATCCGAAGATGTGGCTCATCGTGAGCCACAAGAGATCGACCGCCTCTTCTTTCAACAGCGGCGCATTGACTGATAGCCAATCTGCGAAGTTCGCCGCGCCATTGCCGTGGGTCAGCGGTACTCCTTTGGGATTGCCGGTCGTTCCACTCGTGTAGAGCATGACCGCTGCGTCTTCGAGCGCGACCGCGCCCATCGTCTCTTCGAATGCACCGGGGAATGCCGCTGCACGCTCGGCGCCGATCCGGATCGCGGTCGACCAAGTGAGGGTCTTCGCCGCGACCACCGACGCGTCGGGCACGGTCTTTCCGGCTGTCGTGAGCTCGGCGAGGATCGGCAGAGCGTCGAGCGCGTCGTCGAGGAGCACGATGCGCTCGACGAGGGCGTATTCGGTCCACGTCTCGAGCACGCGACGGAGGAGCGCCGCCGTGTCGACGAAGAGAAACCGCGCATCGCTGTGTTTCGCGATGTATCCAGCCTGCGGAGAAGTGCTCGCCGGATAGATCGGCACCATCACGCCGCCAGCCGCTTGAATGGCCAATGCAGCGCTGATCCATTCGACGCGGTTCGGCGCGAAGATCGCGGCGCGGTCGCCCTTCTGTAGCCCCGATTGCGTCAAGAAGAGCGCGATCTGGCGGATCTGATCGGCGAAGGCGCCCCAAGTCACCGAGCGGAAGTCTCCGTCTTCGGTGGGCACCATGAAGCGCGGACGCGTTCGGCGCTCGGGCAATGCGTCGAATACGGCGCGGGGGGCGATCTTGAGCTCCTGATAACGCGACAAGTCGAGCACGATAGTTCTCCTCTCAGCCCTTGGGTTCGGCGCTCGCGAGCTTCTCTTCGAGATCGACGAGGCGGCTTTGAATCTGGTTCAGCGCGTGAAGCGTGCGCTCTTGATCGCGCTTGGTTGCGAGACCGAGGTTGCCCCACGCGGCGGTGGCGGCCTGGTCGGACACGCGCTTCGCCTTCATCAGCATCGTCAGACACGCGCCTGCAGGCTCGAGGACGAGTGGGCTCTTCAAAACATGCTCGAGATGTTGCGCAGTCGCGTTCTCCCAGGCATTGAAATACTTCTTGTAGAGCTCCCAACCGAACATGATCCTTCTCCTCGTGAGTGTCGTTGATTCGAGCGAAGCGCCTTCGAAAGGCGCTTTTAGAAACCCAGTCGACGCAGCTCGGCGGTCTGGGTGAAGTCGGGATCGGTCTCACCGTTCGCGCTCGTGGCGCGCACCACCTCGCCGAAGCATTCGGCGAAGAACGAGACCTGGAGCTGCGTCTGGGGTGCGCCGACCGAGGGCTCGACGGTGACCTTGGTTCGAACGCGATGCACTTCGTCGAAGCTGAATGACGGGAGATCGATCGTGCCGATCCCGTCGACCGTGACCTCGTAAGTGTCTTTGCCGGCGTATTGAAGGCCGCGGAACGTTCCATTCGTGATCTTCCCCGCCGAGACGAAGGTCTGGCCCGGCGCGATCGGAAAACGAAGCAAGTCGATCGGCGGATTGTAGATGAGAAGCGTCTTGCCCTCGGCGGGCGCTTCGACGTGCGAAGCGAGGCCCATGAGCTGGAGCCCTTGGTCGGTGAGGCGCCCGATTGAATCGACTCGGTCGCCGGCGTCGAAGGGGGTCACGAACGCGTCGGCCGGAAACGAGGTCGCGTACCACTGGTCTTTGGCGAGCACCGGCGTGATGATGAGCGACTGATCGTCGGCATAGTCCGACGAAAAGGCCCAGGCGAAGCGACCCGCCTTCTCCTTTTTACCAGTGAGATCGACCGTGCGCTGCACGCCGGCCGGCGAAACGACGTAATGAACCGGGACGCCGATCGCGGCTGCGAGCTCTTTCGAATCGATCTTCCCGTCGAGGTTCGGAATGCACGCGAGTGGCTGAACCTCGGCCCCTTCGGCCGGCTTGCGGCTCGGGACGGTGAGGTTGTCGTCACAACCAGAGGCGACCGACAACGCGAGCACCGACGCGATCGCGACGGCGCTGCAGAGACGCGAGAAGGTCGAGCGAAGAGGCGACTGAGTCGATTGGGTCTTCATATCAAAATGAATAGGCGAGCCGTACGCGCCAAACCTGTGCGGGCTTGGCGTTCAGGCGGAGCTCGGGGTTGTCGAGACCAGAGAGAGGAATGAGCGTGCCCTGCTCGAGCGCAGCTTGAAAGCCGAAGTCGCTTCGATAGGCAATCGTGGGATCGATCTCCACGCCGAGCGGGCGATTGCCCGAGGGTGTGGAGGTCGGCTCGACCGCGAAGGAGAAGACCGAGAAGAGCGACAGCTCGAGCGCGCCGCGCGAGAACCGAATGGGGTCGACGCGAACGTGGGGCTTCAAGTACACGGCGTCGGTCACCGTGCCGATGATCTCACGAAAGAGAATGCGATCGATTCGGTAGTCGGGATTGAATCGGAAGTTGTTGACCGTCGTGTCGTAAGGCGGGTTGGCCTGCGCACCATCGAGATCTCCGGGCTTCGGCGAGGCGGCGCCGACCTTCGGAAAGGCTCCGAATCCAGGCGCTTTGTCACCGCTCGCGAATCCGAGATCGAGCCCCGCCCCGTAGACGCCGGGCTTGTCACCGAACTCGCTCTCGATCGCAAAGCCGATTTGCCGGGAGGTAACGGGGTCTTTGTAGCGAAAGCCTGGAATGAGCGAGCCTTGCTCGACCTTCGCGAAGATGAGCGCCGCTTCGCCTTCGATACGATAGCCCGGTCCGACGAGGCGGAGCCAAGCGTCGAGCGTGGTGGCGGTGAAGCCGCGCGCCATGACCTGGTGCGAATTGATCGGGACGGGTGAGACCGTGGGCAGGTAGGTCGCGGGCACGTCGTTCTTTTGCCATCGATGCGAGACCGCAGCGCCGTAGTCGAAGGTCGCCTTGTCGGCGGCGCTGCGACGCCGGATCGCCCACGGCGTGTGGTAGCGCTCGAACGCCGTGGTGATCGTGTTGACAAAGGCGGTCGGATCGACGTCGATGGGCCTCGTGCCGGTCTTGTCGGGAACGAACGGCCCGACCGACGTGAGATCGTAAGCCACTGCGAAGATGTGCCCCAGAATGGGCGTGACGAACGCGATGCGGTCCGATGCATCGCCGCTGTCGCAATCGGCGCAATCACCGCTGTTGGCCAACATGCCGAGACCGAATTGATTGCCCATGCGACCCGCGGTCAGAAGACCGAATGGCGTGAGCGCTTCGCCATAGGCACGCTTCAATCGAAGAACGGCGCTCCCAGGCTGCTGCGAAGTCGACGCCGAAGGAATTCCGACCGGCGCGCTTCCGAGCGCCATCCCGTCGAAAGCGTCGAGCCGCACTTTGACGGCGAGCCCACCGGCAGGAAGAAAGAATCCTACGTCGGTGCGCAGACGCATGTCGGCGCGCGTGAGGATCTGCCCCTTCGGATCGGAGAGCGGAACCGGATAGAGGAGCTGCCCGGAAGGCGTCGGGCCGCGATCCAAATCGAGGTTGTCGAGCACCTCGCCGCGCAACCGGAGCGATCCAGAGAAGTCGATGAGGTGATCGTGCGGCGCCCGCAGCGTCTCGTCGTAGTCGGTGAATCCCGCCGCGAGCGCTTCGCCCGAGCCAGTGAGACCGAGCGCGAGCACGCCGATCATCGAAAGACAACCAGTGCGCCTCACTTGGGCTTCGCCTCGGTAGAAGGCTTCGTTTCATCGGTCTCGAGACCCGATGGCGGAACGCTGCTCGAGCTCGACTTCGTCTCCGGCGTCGGGGAAGGCTGTTCGGTCTTCTTGTCGTCGTCTTTCGGTGCGAGAAACTCGACGAGCTCGCGGGTCGAAGGCGCCTTCGCCTCGATCATCGGAAAGTGCCCGCACTGCGGATAGACGACGAGCTTCGCACGCGGCAGATCTTTCGAGAGTCTCTCGCCGTAGTCGAGCGTCGTCACTTTGTCTTCGCGTCCCCAGAGGAGAAGCACAGGCTTGTCGATGGAGCCGTAGCGTTTCTGCACTTGGTCATAGTGCTGACCGCGAACCGCAGCGAGGGCGGCGGCCGTCGTTCCGGGCCTGTCGAGCTGCTCTTCGACCGATTCGACGAACGCCTCGGTCACGAGCTCTTTGTCGTAGAACGCGATGGCCATTTTGTCGTCGGCGCGCTGATCGTAGAACATCGAGAAGAGCGCTTCGCCGACGCCGTCGGCGCGCGCGACGAGAAAGAAGACCGGGAGCTGCTCCTCGTAGACCCAGGCGTCGTAGAGCGCGATGCGGTCGACGCGTTTCGGGGCGTCGAGCGCCATCTGCAAGGCTACGCTCGAGCCCCAAGAATGAGCGACGATGGCGGCGTGCTCGACTCCTAGCGAGTCGAGCAGCCCGTAGACGAGCTTGCTCTGCGCCTTGGGCGAGTAGTCGCCTTCGGGTCGGTCGGTCCAGCCGAAGCCTTTGAGATCGAGTGCGATGACGCGGTGGTTCTTCTCGAGCGTCTGGACGACGCCTTTCCATGCGTTGAGCGAGGAGGCGAAGCCGTGAATGAGCACGACGGGCGGGCCTTCGCCGACATCGATGTAGTGGACGCGCGTCCCGGCGATCGTCTTGAAGGTGGCCGGCCCGAACGAGGTCTTGCGTGGCTCGTTCGGGAGCGCTCCCGGATGAAACGGAAGACAGCCAGAGAGCGCGGAGAGCGCCGTCAGAGCGACGACGAGGGCCATCTTCGCGAGCGTGCTCGAGGCAGTGTGGGAAAGCTTGGGCACCACGGTCTCCATGGCAGGACGCTGACGAAAGACGCGGGAGGCGCGGTCAGGGAGCGAGACGACGGAGCTCGGAGACGTTCGAGAACTCCATGTTCGGCTCGTTGTCGGTCGCCGTGATCGAGGCCACCGTGCCGAAGCACTCGGTGGCGAAGCCGAAAGAACGAATCGTCGTCGTGATTCCGAGGTAGAGACGCACGAGGGTGGTGCGCACGCGGAGAACGTCGAAGTCGCCGAAGGGCGTCTTCAGCGTGCCCGAGGCGTCGACCACTTGGGTGTATTTCTCGCTCCAGAATCCGACGTTCACGCCGCTGTAGTACCCAGCGACCGTGCTGTCGGTCGACCAGGTCTTTCCCGCGGTGAGGGGAAAGTCGAGCACGACGACGGGCGGGGTGAAGGTGAGCTCGGTCTTCTGCACGCCGCCCTGCGGTGAGACGAGGCCGCGCAAGAGCAGGCTCTGCGAAGTGACCTCGAAGACGCCGAGACTGTCGGCCTTCTCGCTGAGCTTCGCTGCGTAGGTCGCGCCCGGGTAGTCGGCCTCGAACCAGAGCCCAGCGAGCGGCATCGTCGAGATGAGCGACGGTGCGTCACCGTTGAACGTCTGGGCGAGGTCCCAGTTCTTCTTGCCGCCACCGACGTCGGTGCCCGAGGTCGCGAAGGTCACGCCCACGGCGGCGCGGAAGGTCGCGCTGAGCCCTGCGGCGATGGGGACCTCGTCTTTCGTGATCGTGCCGTCGTGGTTCGGGAGACATGTGCCACCACCTCCCGCGGACGATCCGGTCGACGTCGACGACGAGGCCGAGCCTCCGCTGCCTGTCGTTGCGCCGGTCATCTTCGAGCCGGTTGTGGTCGAGCCAGGCTCTTGGCAGAAGCCTTGATCGCAGACGCCCGAAGGACAGTCGCTTCCGATGCGACACGCCCCTGCCGGATCGGATGCGGCGCAACCGACCGTGCCGAGAGCGACCGTGCCGAGAGCGAGAGAGCCGAGAGCGAGAGAGCCCAGAGCGACGGACCCGAAGAGAAGCGCAGTTGCGACGGAGGCCAGCCCAAGCGAGCGCTGACCAGCCGACTTCGCTGTTTCCTCGAGACGTCCAAACATCGTGCACCTCAATCTGTCGGGGCAGGCGTCGCTTGCTGCAATGCACCACGCGACCGCCGAGGTCTTACTCGGGCCCTAGCACATAGTCAACGGCGATGTTGCACTGCCGCAATCGAGGCGCTTTACGAGCGCTCCCATTGGGGTAAAGTGCGGCGCTGCAACATTCAGAGACACCGCGGCAGGCGAGGCTCCGGCCGACGAAGCTCGAGGGACCGATGATCGTCAAGAAGTACTCGAACCGTCGTCTGTACGACACCGACGAGAGTCGCTACATCACGCTCGAAGAGCTGACGGAGAAGGTGCGCCGCGGCACCGACGTCGAAGTCATCGACGCGAAGACCGGCGCCGATCTCACACAGGCGACGCTGACGCAGATCATGCTCGAGACGAAGGCGGCGAAGCTTCTGCCGACGCCGCTCCTCGCGCGGCTCATCCGCATGCAAGACGACGCGCTCGCCGAGTTCTTCGGAAAGTACCTTTCCGCTGCGCTCGAAGTGTACCTCTCGGCGAAGCAGGGAGCGCAGGCCGTCGCGCCCTACTTCCCCTTCGCCACCGTTCCATTCTCTGCGGGCAACGCGTTTGCGCGTCTCTTGAACGGCATTCCATCGTGGGCCGAGGCCTGGCCCGGCCAAGCCCCCGAAAAACCGTACGCGCCCGCACCGACGCCCCCGCCGCCTCCTCCTCCTCCCCATTCGACTCACGCGGCGACGCCGAACGGCGACATCGAGGCCTTGCGAGGTGAGCTCGAAGAGCTTCGCCGCGAGATCCGTCGAAAGAAGAAGTGAGTGCGGGGTCATGTTGCGACGCAACAAAAGGCCCTTGACGGTCCAGAGGTGCGAACTTAGGTTCAGCGCGTCTCGGAGCCAGACGAAAGGCTGCGAGCGTCTAAGGAGACCCGCCCGATGTTCTGGACCAACTTTACGCAGCCGCAGCAAATTGGTGAATTCTGGCTCAGCGCGATGAAGGATCAGCTCGTTCGCGTCGAGATGATGCAAAAGGAGCTCGAGCGCATCGAGACGCAGTCGGCCGAGCGAGCCAACGAGGCCGTCGAAGAGTCGACCAAGCTCGCGCGCGAGTCGTTCGCCTACTCGCAGAAGCTCGGGGCCGAGTGGCGCAAGCTCTCGCTCGACGCGATCAAGAAGTCGACCGAGATGTTCGGCGTCAGCGTCTGACGAATTGTTGGTTGGGAGCGCGCTCGCCGACGTCGTTTTCGCGACGGAACGGCGCGCTCGACCGAGCCGCACGATGAGCTGGTCCAAGACGCGCTCTTCAGCAGCGCGGTGAACGATTTGGCGAGGGCGCAACGACGATCAGTCGCAGTCGCTCTTCGCTTCGTTCTTCGTGTCGGCGGCTCCAGACTTCGCGGTCGTCGACGTGTTCTTCTTTCCTTCGTTCCAGTTCTTCTTCGCTTCGGCTTTGCCACCTTTGACGTAGCCACCGACGGTCTTTCCGAAGGTCTCGAGGCCGCTGAGCGCTGTCTCGCCGCTCGTCACGACGGCGGTGCCCGCGGTCTTGACGCCGTGCTTCGTGTCGCCTTCGAGCCCCTTCGGGCATTCGGCACCTTTGTTGTGGCACCCGGTAGCAAGCGAACCGAGCACGACGGCAAACCCAATCCGAAGGCGACTCATCGTGCTCGAGCCTAGCCGAGGTCGTGAGATCTGGCGACCCACGCGCACCCTTCAAACGCGCTGGCAGCGCGGCGGTTGCTCACGTCGCACCCGACCCTCACAATCCGGAGCCGCGCGCCGTACGAAGGTTTAGGCTCTCGGTGTGAGCACCCAATACGTCTACCGATTCGGTCTGGGCACCACCGAGGGGCGAGCGACGATGCGCGATCTCCTCGGCGGCAAAGGGGCGAACCTCGCCGAAATGGCTGCCGCGGGATTGCCCGTGCCTCCAGGCTTCACCATCACGACCGAGGTCTGCTCGATCTCGCTGTCGGCCGGCGGTGGAACGCTCTCGGACGCGGTGCGCGCGGAGATCGATTTGGCGGTGAAGGCGCTCGAAGAGGGCATGCGCGCGCGCTTCGGCGACGTCGACGAGCCACTGCTCGTGTCGGTCCGATCGGGCGCGGCCGTGAGCATGCCGGGGATGATGGACACCATCTTGAACCTCGGCATGAACGACGACGTCGTCCTCGGTCTCGCCAAGAAGACGCAGAACCCTCGGTTCGCTTGGGATTGCTACCGCCGGTTCATCGACATGTTCGCCTGCGTCGTCGTCGGTCTCGATCGCCACGCCTTCGAGGCGGCGATGGCGGCGCTCAAGATCGAGCGCAAAAAGAAGCTCGATCGCGATCTCGACGAGAGCGATCTGCGCGAGCTGGTCGCCCGTTATAAAGCCGTCTACCTCCGAGAAACGGCGCACCCTTTCCCGAGCGATCCGCGCGAGCAGCTCGAGCGCGCCATCGGCGCGGTCTTTCAGAGCTGGAACAGCGATCGCGCGATCAAGTACCGCGAGGTCCAGGCGATCCGCGGGCTGGTCGGAACGGCGGTCAACGTCCAGGCGATGGTCTTCGGCAACATGGGCGAAGCGAGCGGTACCGGTGTGTGCTTCACGCGCAACCCTTCGACCGGCGCCAAGGAGCTCTACGGCGAGTACCTGTCCGACGCGCAAGGCGAAGACATCGTCGCCGGTATTCGCACCCCCGATCCGGTCGCGGCGCTCGAGCAGAAGATGCCCGAGGTCTACAAAGAGCTCGTCGCGATCGCGAATCGCCTCGAGAGCCACTTCAAGAACATGCAAGACGTGGAGTTCACGGTACAGGAGGGCAAGCTCTTCATGCTCCAAACGCGCCACGGAAAACGCACCGGCGCTGCCGCGTTGAAGATCGCCGTCGACCTGGTCGAAGAGGGCGCGTGCACGCGCGATTACGCCGTATTGAACCTCGTCGAGCCCGGTCACCTCGATCAGATGCTCCATCCGCACTTCGCCGACGAGCAGGCCTACCGCAAAGAGGGCCGGGTCATTTCGAAGGGACTGCCTGCGTCGCCGGGGGCCGCGATGGGCAAGCTCGTGTTCCACGCCGAAGACGCCGAAGCCGCAGCCGCCAAGGGCGAGAAAGTGATTCTCGCGCGCATCGAAACGAGTCCCGAAGACGTGGGCGGAATGCACGCCGCACAGGGGATCATCACGACCCGCGGAGGCATGACGAGCCACGCCGCCGTCGTCGCGCGCGGATGGGGCAGGCCCTGCGTCGCGGGCTGCGGCGACGTCGAAATCGACTACGCCAAGAAGACCCTGACCAACGGCAAGATCACCCTCCGTGAGGGCGACGTCGTGAGCCTCAACGGCACCACGGGCGAGATCATCGTCGGCGCGGTGGGCTTGGCAGACGCGCGGATCAGCTCCGACTTCAGTCACTTCATGGTCTGGGTCGACGAATTCCGAACGCTCGGAGTCCGCACCAACGCCGACACGCCGAAGGACGCGAAGGCAGCGCGTGAGCTGGGTGCCCAAGGCATCGGCCTCTGTCGCACCGAGCACATGTTCTTCGAGCCGACGCGCATCCTCGAGATGCGTCGCATGATCTTGAGCGAGTCGTCCTCCGAACGAAGGTCGGCGCTCGAGCGGCTCATCGTGTTCCAGCGCGAAGACTTCCGCGGGATCTTTCTCGCGATGGAGGGCCTGCCGGTCACCATTCGTCTGCTCGATCCGCCGCTCCACGAGTTCCTTCCGCACGACGCGGAGCAGATCACCGAGCTCTCGAAAGAGATGGGGATCTCCGCCGAGCGTGTCGGCTTTCGTGTGAGCCATCACCACGAAACCAACCCGATGCTGGGCCACCGCGGCTGTCGACTCGGGATCACCCATCCCGAGATCACCGAGATGCAGGCGCGCGCCATCTTCGAGGCGGCGTGCACGCTCGTGAAAGAAGGCCACGAGGTCGCGCCCGAGATCATGGTGCCGCTCGTCGGAACCGCAGAAGAGCTCGTCGACCAACGCAACATCATCGTCCGCGTCGCCGATGCCGTGATGAAGGAGCAAGCCATCCAGATCCCGTATCTCGTGGGCACGATGATCGAGGTGCCGCGCGCGGCGTTGGTCGCCGACCAAATCGCCAAGGAGGCGCAGTTCTTCAGCTTCGGAACGAACGACATGACGCAAATGACGTTCGGCTACAGCCGCGACGACGCCGGTACGTTCCTCCCCCATTACGTGGCTCATCGCATTCTCGCCGACGATCCGTTCCAGACGATCGACGTCCAAGGCGTCGGCGCGCTCGTGCGTCTCGCGTGCGAAAAGGGCAGGGCCGCGCGCCCAGGGATCAAGCTCGGCATCTGCGGGGAGCACGGCGGCGACCCCAAGAGCATCGCGTTCTTCGCCGAGATCGGGCTCGACTACGTCAGCTGTTCGCCGTTCCGCGTCCCGATCGCTCGCTTGGCGGCGGCTCAGGCGGCGCTTCGCTCCCGCGGTGGTGAGCTGAAGCAGGGTGAGCAATGAGGCCCGACGGATCGATGCGTTGGTACCGGACACCGATCAAGCGACAGGCGAGCCAATGAACCCGCGCAACGCGTTCGCTCTCATCGGCGCGATCGCGCTCGTCGGTTGCTCGAGCCCTCACGTCGAGGTGTCGCCCGAGCGCCCGAGCGAAGCCGCTGCATCGGTGAGCGCGGCGCCTCACGCCGAGCCGAACGCGGTCAGGTCCGTCGTCCCGCCCAAGCCGACCGCCTCCGCGGCCCCCGTCTCCCCGGACGCGCGCATCGTGACGTTCAGTTTACACGCGGCGAACGTCGGCGACCGCTTCCACGAACACACCAAGCTCCACAGCGAGCTCGACGGAAGCGTCGTGTTCAAGACGGTGCACATGGGCTCCGACGACGAGATGGAGCGCGACGTCACCGTCGTCGCAGTCTCGGAGGGCGTCGTCTCCAAAGTGAAGCTCTCGTATGGGAAGGTCGCGCGCACGCGCACGTTCGACGGCAAATCGAAGCCGAATCCAGGCCCGGTCGAAGGGCGCAGCTACTTCGTCGAGCGCAAGGCGACCAAGCTCGCCATCGACGCCGTCGACGGCGCACCGCTCACCGAGCCCGAACGCACCGAGATCGCGATGGGGATGACTTCGTTCGGTAAACCCGATCTCGTCGCGAAGTCGCTCGCATCGAAGCCTCGCCGCATCGGCGAGCGGCTCGACGACGTCGCGACCGCCATGAAGGAGCGCTACGACGCCGACAAGAGCGAGGGCCAGAAGCCCGGAGACCACTCCGAGCTGACCGAATTGGTCGTGACCTTCGCGCGCGTCGAGAGGTTCGATGATGGCGAGGTCGCGCTGCTCGACGTGTCGTCGACGATGAGCGGCGTTCGCGACGGCGCCGACGGCACGCAAAAGACCAAGGGGACCAACGCGTTTCGGATCGACGGCGCACACCTCGTCCGAACCCATGTCGAAGGCGCCTCGACGATGAAGAAGGGGCTCCTCTCGGGAAACGGGACGATGACCATCGACTTCGACGGCGCGCTCGTTCCGCTCAAGCCCGGTGGTGCCAACAAGCACTGAACAGGTGTCGGCCCGACCCGGCGAACCGATCGTCGGAACATTTCGCGCCCGCGAGGTCGGCGTTCGCGCCCCACTCTGATCTCCCTTTCGCGATCAGCGGGCGGGCGGCGTCTCGATCGACAGACGCGCATGGAGCTCGAACGTTCTTCGGTTTTCGGGGACTCGCTCGAGGAACGAGGCTCGCCAGGTCGAGTCGCTCAACCGCTCTGCGCGCGAGAGCAGGCGCGCCTTCGACGCATCGACGAGGCTGCGGGCGTCGTCGGCGAGGCCGAGCGTTAGGAGGACCTCGGCGCGCATCAACCGGACGAGCGCCTCGCCCTCTTCGATGCCGCCCAAATCATCGACGATGGCCAGCGCTTCGGCGCTCTGCGCGTCTGCACGGGCGAGTGTCTCGCCTTTGCGCTCACCGTCTTCGGACGCAAGACTGAGCTCGGCGACCGACAGTGTTGCGAGCGCGCAAGCTTTGGCGGGTCGAGCCATTTGCAGCAAGTCGACCGCGCGGCGCGCTTCTTCCCGGGCTTTCGGAGGCTCGCCTAAACCGAGATGAATCATCGCGAGGTACACGCGAGAGACTCCCTCCATCCGCCGATCCCCCGACGCCTCGAACGCTCTCGTCGCGCGCTCTTCGATCGCGAGCGCCTCTTGGGGGCTCCCCATGTGGAGAACCGCTCGCTCGACACACACGTATGACGCTCGAACGTTCTTCGGTTTTCGGGGCTCCGCTCGAGGAACGAGGCTCGCCAGGTCGAGCCGCTCAACCGTCTCGTTCGACAGCATCGTGAGCTGCTCGAAGACCCCGAGGTGCCCTGAGGACGGGATGTCGTCGATGGCCGCTAATCCGTTTTGCGAATGACGAAGGTGACCGGATACTTGAGCCTCTGACCAAAGACGTCTTCAAGCTTCGCCTCCAGCTCGATCGTGACGGGCTTCGGCCCTAGTTCGACCTCCAAGCGGTGTCCGCGCAGGTCGCCAGTCGTCGCACGTGGCAATGCCGGGTGGACGTGCTTCGCGAGCTCGATGTCGGCAATGGGTGCCGAGAGCGCGATGTGCACGGAGTCTCCTTTGCAGAGCCAATTCTTGTCGTCATTGCCCTTCACTCTATGGCACTGAGCCCCGACCTCGTCGATGAACGCATCGAGGCGCCTGCCTACGACGCCGTGATAGGGAGGTAGATGCATGCGTCCGAGAGAGGTCTTGGCGATGGGCCCGCTCTTCCACGCGAACGCCAGCGTCGCGCCGGGTTGGAATACTTTCTTGGGCAAAATGCATACTTGCTTACCGGATTGATGCGCAACGAACGGAATGGGTCCAGTCTCGTCAGAGAGCTCACCCAGACTTTCCACTTCGTTTAACGGCAACGCGCGGTCTCGATCGAACGCGAGGTGGATTTCGTCGACGGGATGGATCTTCGCGACGCTCGTATAGGCCAAGGATTCGAGGGTGGGCGTCGACGCGGTCGCAATCTCGGATGGCATGAGAGTCGAGCCGTCTTTGGTGTGGAGCGCAGTCGCGATCCTGAGGTGTAGGTCGAGCCCGGGCGCGACGGGGTGGCTCGGGTAGAACGCCACCACCTGTCTATCGAGCCATGTGCTCGTTCCATCGATCGGCTGGCCAGAATCATCGAGGAGCGCGAGCGCGTGCGCGACCATCCCGACGGGTCGTGTGAGGACCACCACGAACGGTGAGTCTTCCTTCAAGAAACCCTTCTCGAGACGCTGGAACACGGTCTTCACCCCGAGCGGAGCGAGCGCGATGGGAGGCTCGACCTCAGGTCTCTGCTGCGGCACACCGGCGCAACCGAACAGACCAAGGAGTACGAATGCTCGCTTCAAGTGCCACTCGTCGACATGATCGAGTCCCGCATCGCGCGGACCAGTGTTCTTCGTTCGTCGAAGCTCGGGCCTCCGACATGCGCTCTCGTGCTGTCGGACAGCGGACGCATGTCTTCGATTTGCGCGAGCGCGCGAAGCTGCAATTCGGTGATCGTCGCGCGCGCCGAAGAAGGAAGCTCGGACGAGAGCGCGTCGTGAACCTCCCACGAGAGAACAGCGTGGTCGATCTCGTCTGCCGCAATCGAAGCGAAGAACCGACGTATCGACGGGTGCTGCGCTCGCTCGGCTTGGTGAGTCAGCGCGATCGCACCGAACGTTTCGTGCACGCAACCTTCGATGGCATTGTCGACCGCGGCTTCCTCGAGGTTTCGCGCGACGAGTGGGACGCGCGGCACACGCGCCGGAGTGCCGCCGAGCTCGCGAAGAAGCCCGCATGCGAGGTGCGCGTGACGCCGCTCATCGCGTTGCGCCCGCCTGACGTGACGAAGAAAACGCGGCGCATGCGCGCGGACGTCTCTCGCCAGCTGCGCGAATGCCCCCACCGAAAGCGCCTCCAGCCTCGCCATCGCCGCGACGTGGCCGACGAGCGGGTCTGCGTGGTCGACTGATCTCGCGACCTCGACCGAACGAGGGCGTCGACCACACCCGAAAGGGCAGCTGTTCAAGCCGAAGGGATCCCATCCCCCCCCACCGCCGGACGAGGGAAAGTAACATTGCAGCTGTCCCGTCATTTGCGAGGGACGAGCTTCGGCTCCGGTGACCTGCACCGAAGCGTCGCAACCGGTCGTCGCAGGACCGCACGCGGCACGGCAGCGTTCAGCGGGCAGCTGCACGGTCTTCGTCTTCAGATCGGATCCGGCATAGGCGTCGGCGACGATATCCGGGTGAGTATCTTGCAGCACGTCGAAGGGTTGCGGCGCCCTGTTAGCGCGTGGTGGCAGTAGGGACTCGGCGCAGCCCAAAAGCTCGCACGAGCCGAGCGAGACGAGGAGCAGGCGCGCGACGAACGGATGCATTGACGGCGATCCTAGCGCGAGTGTGAAACGCGGCGCCAAAAACAACCCAGCGAGAGGGTCGCGAGTGCAACGAAAGACCTCCCGGATTCCGCTGGCTAGAGGCGGCCTCGTTTGAACCAGGTGGCGTTCACTGCGAATCATTCCCGCCGTTCAATGGAATCGAGCGCGACGTCCCGCTGATGGAGCGCTGCCGAACGATCCCCATCTCGACCCCGACGTCGCGCTGACGTAGCCTCGGTTTGCGTGCGCCCTTCGCCGTCGTGAAATGAACCGATCTTCACCGCTCCCGACCGCGGGCACGAGCCGCTATCACGCGCGCGGGAGCCGCTACACCGGAATGCAACGTCACGCCACCGAGCGGGCGCCGGGTGGGCTCGAGAACGTCTCTCGCTTCTGCCCGACGACGCGCATCGAACCTTCGTGAAGCAGGTTTTTTTGCCGGTCGGTTGGTATGACGCGATTCCCCTTCATGCGTTCGCCCAGGCGATCGCCCAAAGCGAGGAGCGCAGCGTCGAAGAGTTTCTTCACGAGCGCACCATCCAAGCAGTGCGCACCGACCTGACCGGCATGTAGAAGCTCATCCTACGCGTCGCCTCTCCGAACATGGTGGCGTCTCGTCTTCAGCGCGCCACCTCGCGTTATTTCGATTTCGGTCCCTCCGAGGTCGTCGAATCCGCACCGGAAGCCTACTTTTGTAGGCAGAGGAGCGCAGAGACGAGGCCGCCTGTCTCGCGACGGCACGGCGGAATAGCACCGACTTAATTCTACGCGGGCCCTCGGGGGGCGGGCCCCGAGGCGGGTCGTCGCGCACCGAGGGGTCGTGCTAACGTCCAATCATGCTCGATCGTTCACTCACCGCTGCTCTCTTGGTTGGTTGCGCGATTGCCGTCCTCGGTGCTCAGTCGATGGCCTGCGGCGGCTCTGATGGCTCCACCACCTCCGGCGCCGCCTCCTCCTCTGCGGGTACCGGCGGGGGCGTCTCGCACACCGTCATGCTCCGCATCGACCCTCCGATGGCGAGCCTCGACGTGGCGCTCACGAATCCTGCAACCGCCTCGTTTCACGCGTTCGCTACGGTCGATGGTCTGCCCGAAAGCGACGTCACCATGGGCGTGCAGTGGTCGGTGGGAGGCGGCTATGGCACCGTCGATCCCAATGGCACGTTCCAGCCTGCGGGCATCGGTGGGAAAACAGCCATTCAAGTCGCTTACGAAGGTGCGACGGCGTCTGCACCACTGACGCTGAAGCTCAAAGGAGACCTCTTTCTCACGGGCACCGATCCGGCCATGAAGAACGTCTTCGATGGCGCCACGGTCGACACGGACTCGACCCATGCCCCCGTCCTCGAATACCCCGAAGACGGCACGGTGATGCCTGCGAATCTTCCGCCGGTCGAGGCGCAATGGTCGATTGTGGCCGGCAACGCAGTTCATCGCGTGCATCTCGTCTCGCCAGAAACGCTTGATGTCACGGTCTATTCGCTCGCGGGTGAGATCCTCTACCCTGCCGATCTCTGGAGCACGATCGGGCAATCCAGGTACGATCAAACGATCAGCTGGACCGTCGAGGGTCTCTCGGCAGGACAGAAGCGATTGAGCACGCCTCGCACGATGACCATCAGCGCCGACAAGATCGACCAGAGCGCGATCTACGTCTGGCAGTCGTCGTCTGGCTCGTTCCGCGTGCTCGACATGGAAAAGGGAACCGACATCGCGCTGCCGACGAATGCGCCTCAGCTCGCAGGCGGTCAGCCGTGCTCGGGGTGTCACCGTGTCTCGCGAGACGGGAAGCGTTTTGCTTACACCTTCAACGGAGGCGACTTCGAATTCGGCTCACTCGCCTACGACGAGGCAAGCAAGAGCTATCAAGCGAAGATCGCCCCTGCCGCGTCGTATCGCGCGACCTACGCCGCCTTCAATCCCATCGAGGCGACGACGAAGCCTGCGATGCTTCTGACACTCCCAGACACCGTTCCGCAGAACACCGCCGGCACCGTTCATCTCGACCTCGTCGATCCCGACACCGGCGCGACGATCGCGAGTGACTTGGCCTCGGCCATGGCGACGATCGATCCGTCGGTGGGTCACGCGACATCCATGCCAGATTGGTCGCCTGCGGGCGACTTCGTGGTGTTCTCGGCTTACGACAGCAATACCAACTACGTTCGGCTGCTCGGCGACGACATCGTCAAAGCCTCCATCGTAGAAATGCCCGTCAGCTGGGATGGCGCTTCGTTTCATTTCGGCGCGCCCAAGGTCCTCGTCCACGCAGCCCCGGGCGCCAATCCAGACACCGATGAGAACAACCTTCTGCCGACCATATCTCCTGATGGCGGCGCGGTGGCGTTCACTCGCGCGGCGGGCTGGTGGTCAATCAAGACGCAGGCGTCGCAGATCAATTTGAGCGGTCAGATCGCGGTCGTGAGGCGGAGCGACGGACAGGTGCTCGAGCTCGTCCACGGCTCGAACGGACCAGGGACGACGCTGTCGAGCACGTGGCCCCAATGGGCGCCAACGGTCGGAGCCCGTTACACGTGGCTCGCGTTCGGTACCGAGCGACCTTATGGGCATCGACTCACTCCGGCGAGCCCCGAGAACGCGCAATGCTCACTCGTCCAAGGGCAGAAGCAATGCAAGCACCTGTGGGTCATGGCGATCGATCGCACCAAGCTCGCGTCGGGCACCGACGATCCGAGCTTCGCGCCATTCTACATTCCCGGTCAGACGCTGGCGGCTCAATACGTGAGCCCGCAATGGACGAAGTCGGTCATCGTGCCCCAATAGCCCTCAATTCGACTTTGAGGCGGCTGTCACACCCGTTCCGGGTGACCTTCGGCGTCGTGCTCACGTTCACATCGACGGTGTGCATGTGCTCTGCCAGGCCATGTGCTCTGCCAGGCCATGTGCTCTGCCAGGCCATGTGCTCTGCCAGGCCATGTGCTCTGCCAGGCCATGTGCTCTGCC
>JAYUUB010000284.1:0-22712 GCA_043755175.1 Polyangiaceae bacterium
ATTGGTTCTCTCCCATTCGGCGGATCTCGCGAGCCGCGAGAGCGCGCAGAAGCTTCGGCTGCATCTCGAGGGGTAGCTCGCCGATTTCGTCGAGGAATACCGTACCCCCGTTCGCAGCCTCGAACGCACCGGTTCGGTGGCGGTCGGCGCCTGTGAACGAGCCTTTGACGTGGCCGAACAGCTCGCTCTCGATGAGACTCCGCGAGATGGCCCCGCAGTCGACGATGATGAGAGGCTTGTCGGCTCGAGGAGACCGTCTGACGATTTCGGCTGCGATGAGCTCTTTGCCTGTGCCGCTCTCCCCTTCGATGAGAACGTCGGAGTCGGCCCGCGCAACGCGTCCGAGCCTCTCGAATAGGCGAGCCATCATGGGGCTCGCGCCGTACAGCGCGCCGAAGCTGGGGGGCCTGAGTACGGCGCTGCCGTCGGGGCTCGCTGCCGCGCGAACGCGAATGACGCTGTCCCCGAGCTCGAGTCGGCATTCGGGCAGCGTGAGGTCGGCGTCGCGCACGGTGACGCCGGCGACGCGCGTCCCGTTCAGCGAGCCCGTGTCGACGACTCTCCATCCGGACTTCGACGTTCGCAGCTGGCAGTGGAGACGTGAGACCTTCGGATCGGAGAGCACACATTCATTCGAGGGATGGGACCCCACCCGGAACACGTCTCCGTCGAGGACGACGTGGCGAGAGACTGGACGGCCGGCTTCGCTCTCCACGGTCAGCTCGAGACGAGGTGACGAAAGCGCACGGCCTGACTGCGGCTCCGTATTGCTGACCCGACCTTGCGAGGGCTGAGCGCTGACCATCTCGGCCGGGCCGAGCGGGAGAAGCTTCGACATTCGGCGATCTTAGTGCAGCGACCTCGCGAGAGCCCTGGGATTTCGTTTATGGGGATCTGCGAAATCGAAGAGCGAGCCAACGGCACCTCAGTTGCTGCCCGACCGCCTCAGCGACGCGGCGTCGGAGCGAAGTTCCCGTTCGCAATCGTCGTGGCACGGAGCGTGCTCGATTCGAGTACCTAGCCTTGGACGGTCTGTCGACGCGGATTGCCTCCTGAAAATGCCTTTCTCGATCGGTCGTCGCTCGCGGCGAAATGCGCTCTGCTCGGTCCGCACTACCCTCCGCTCGCCACGCGAGTGTAAAAGGGCGAACCCATGACGCGCGCCTCGTTCATTCGCCACCCGCGCGGAGTCGGCGTCATGATGCGTGCGGCCTCCGCGTGCGTCGGGCTCGGTCTCGCGCTCGGCAGCCACGCCCGCATCGCGACGGCGCAGCAAGCGACTTCGCTCAACCATTTCGAGCCGGCTCCTGCGGGCGACGCGATGCTTTGGGTACCGTCGTCGACCGCGGAGGGAACGATTCGCCCAACCTTCGCGGTCATCGGTGACTACGCCCACCGTCCCCTCGTTCTTTCAGACGCCGCGACCGGGAAGACGGTGCGCGAAGTGGTCGATCACCAGCTCACGCTCCACGTTTTGGCGAGCCTTCATCTCGTAGAACGTCTCGCGCTCGATCTGGCGGTACCGTTCACGCTCAATCAAGCAGGCGATGACCGCGGCGCTCGCGCTTTCCCGTCACCGCATGGCTCCGCGGTCGGTGACCTTCGCGTGGGAGCCCGCGCGACCGTGCTCGAAGGGGCGGGCTACTGGCCGAGCGCGTCGATCGGCGCAAGCGTATGGCTCCCCACCGGTGACGACCGTGCATACACGGGGACCGGAAAGGTTCGGTTTGCCCCCTCCCTCTCGGTTGGGGCCGAAGGACCACGCTTCGTTTGGGGGCTCTCGGCTTCGCGACGATTCGACCCGGGCGCGGGGCTGCTCGGGAGCGACATCGGACTTTTGGCGGGCGGCGCAGCGCGTTTCGGAGCATTCCAGATCGGCCCGGAGATCGTTTTCTCGACGGTCACCGATCAGCCCGGAGCCGACGCCTTTTCTCGACGCACGACGAGCCTCGAAGCCCTCGCCGTCGCTCGCGCTCGCTATCGAATCCTACGCTTCACGTTGGCGGTCGGACCAGGCTTCGGCCGCGAGCCTGGGACGCCGACGGTGCGCGTGCTCGGAGGCGTCGAGGTTGCCTTCGATGCAGTGAAGCGTCGCGATGGACACGACGCCGACCGCTCTCACGTCGGCTCGCCAGAAAAAAGACCTGCGAAGCCGCTTGCCGAGAGCGGCGTCGACACCGACGGAGACGGCGTCCCGGACGATCGAGATCGTTGCAAGACGGTCGTCGGCTCGCCCAGCGGACCGCGCCCCGGCTGCCCCATCGATTCTGACGGTGACGGAGCGCCCGACGCGCGCGATGCCTGCCCGAACGAGGCAGGCCCCGTCGTCGGCGATCCCGCGCGCGACGGGTGCCCGCTCGACAACGACGGCGACGGTGTTTCCGATGCAGTCGATGCGTGCGTCCGAGAGAAGGGACCGCGCTCCACCGATCCGAAGATCAGCGGATGTCCGGGATCGCTCCGGGTCGGCGTGAGCGAGATCGCGCTCTTCGCGCCGTTGACCTTCAAGACTTCGAGCGCCGAAATCGATCCGACGAGCTTTCCGGTGCTCGAAGAGATCGTCGCTGCCCTGAAGGCCAACCCCGACATCGCGCGCGTCGCGGTCGACGGACACACCGACGGACGAGGAGACGCCGGAACGAACGTCCTCCTCTCGCAGAAGCGCGCCGTCTCCGTGGTCGGTTGGCTGACGGCTCACGGCATCGATCCCCGCAGGACCGAAGCGCGCGGCTTCGGCCCTCACCAACCGATCGCGGACAACGCCACCGACGCCGGTCGGGCGAAGAACCGCCGCGTCGAGCTCGTCATCCTTCGGCGTACCGTCGACGGCGAAGCGGGTTGGGAAGAGGGAACGGTCGATCGAAACGTCGAGCCGAAGCTTGAGGTGCGTCCGTGAAGATCACGCCCAAGGCCGTCATGCTCCTTTCGCTCCTCTGCGCGGCGCCGGTCATCACGGTCGTCGGTCTGTTTCTTCCTCGGTATGGCGAAGCGGTCGTCGGCGCCGAAAAGAACTTGCAGCTCGTCGTCACCAAAGAGGCGAACGATCTCGTCGACCGCCGCATCGAGCGTGTCTACGACGATGCTACCTCGGTCGCGGCGGCCGTCTCATACGCTGGAGTGGCAGGCGACGACGCAGCTTTGTCGGCGATGCGCGCGGTCCTCGCGACGCGAAAGACGATCGCCGTCGCGCGCATCGAGATCCCCGACAAGCACCTGTCGACCGTGCTCAACAAGGCCGACAACGATCCGACGCTCGCTCCCGAATCGACGCCCGAGCTTCGACAGGAAGCCGACGCGCGTGGGGTCGGCTTCCGCCCGCTCTCCGACTCGGGCGGTGTCCTCGTCGTTCCTGTAGCTCCACCGAAAGACGCGAAGAATCCACCCAAAGCCTATCTCTCGGTGCCGATCTACCTCGCTCCGCTCCAGGCAGATCTCGAGGCCATCGCGAAGGAGCGTTCTTTCGAAGGCGACACCAACATCGTCATCGCCGACGACCGGCGACGGGTGGTCGCGGCCGTCGGTTCTTGGCATCTCGTGGGCGGTTCGGATGCGTCACATCTCGCGTTCTTCAAAATGATCCCCGATGGGATGCCGTTCGACGATGCTGGAGTCCAATCCGACTACGTCGAGGGCACCGAGAAGATGGCCGCGTCGGTGGTCACGGTGAAGAGCCTCGGTTGGCTCGTCGGCGTCGCGCGTCCTCACGCCCTCGCCTACGCGAATCTATACCGCTTGCGACGGCTTCTCATCGGCGTCGGGCTCGGCACGCTGGCCGCGGCGCTCGTGCTCGCTGCGATCTCGGCTCGCGCCCTATCGCGCCCCATCGTGGCGCTGTCGCGGCAAGCCGAGCGAATCGGGCGTCGCGATTGGCGAAACATCGCGCCGCCCACGAAGCGTACCGACGAGATCGGCGATCTCGATCGTGGGATGGTCACGATGGCGAGCGACCTCGAGGCACAGGAGATCGAGATCGCTCGAGAGGTCCAGCGCCGAACCGATCTCGGTCGCTTCATGAGCCAAGAGCTAGTCGACAAGATCATTCGGGGAGAGCATCCGCTCGCGCTCGGAGGCGAGCGCCGCGAGGTGAGCATCCTCTTCGCCGACGTCGTGGCCTTCACGCCTCTCGCCGAGACGCGGAAAGCCGAAGAGGTCGTGGCGCTGCTCAACGAGCTCTTCACGGTGCTGACCGAAGTGGTCTTTCGGCACGGGGGCGTCGTCGACAAATTCGTCGGCGACGCGATCATGGCCGTGTGGGGTGCACCGGTCGCTCACGAGGACCATGCGATTCGCGCGCTTCGGGCCGCCGAAGACATGATGCGGTTCCTCGAGACCGCGGCCGACGATTGGCGCACGAGGTACGGCGTCGAGATTCGACTGGGCGTCGGAATCAACTCGGGCGAGGCCATCGTCGGCAACATCGGATCGAGCAAGCGCATGGAGTACACCGTCATCGGTGACGTCGTGAACGTCGCCGCGCGGCTCGAGACGATCGCCACGCCGAACCAGGTCCTCGTCGGGGGAGGGACGCGCGATTTGGTCGGCGACGAGTTCGAGCTCCGGCGCCTCGGCGCCCGCGTTCTCACGGGACGAAAAGCCGAGACGATGGTCTACGAGCTCGAGGTTTGAATGATGAGATCGCCCCGCCTAGTCGCTCTTTGCGCGTTGCTCGTCGCTTCGTCGTCGGTGGCACCCAGAATCGCTCGCGCCGACGATCTGCCCGGAGGCTACCCGGAAGAAGTGATCCAATGGGGAGTCCAGAAGGGCAACTCGTGCGAGGACATCGCGAAAGCCCTCTACGGGAACGCGAAGTGGGTACCGCTGCTTCTCCGATACAATCGCATTACATGTACGAGAGGTGCGCCCCTGAAACCGGGGATCACCCTGGTGCTCCCGGCGAAGGTCACCGACGTACCGACGGCTCGCATCAAGGCGCTTCAGCCTGCGGTGCGCGCCAAGCCTCCAGGTGGCGGTTGGGCACCTGCGGCTTCGGGCCAACCGCTCACGACGAGCTCGAACGTGAACACGCTCGAAGACGCGCGAGCAGACATCCAGTTCATCGACCGCACGCGCGTCTTCATGGCCGAAAATACGCTCGTCGTCATCTATGGGACGGCGAGCCAGACAGGCGTCTCGAAGTCGCCTCCGCCGCTGGTCGAGCTCGATCAAGGCGAAGTGAAGGCGACGCTGTCCGCGTTGAGGGGCGACGACACGGTGAAGCCAGCCGTCGAGGTGGCGTTGAACGGTGGCGGACGCGTGAGCGCCGCATCGAAGGACACCGTCGTTGCACGCAAAGAGACACGGACCACCGTGGCGGTCTTCAACGGGAGCGCTCGCGTCGAGAACGCGCACAAGGCAGTCGTGGTCCCGACGAACTTCGGCACGCGCTTCGTCGGCGCGGCGGCTCCCGAGGCACCGAGACCGCTGCCACCGGCTCCGGTGTGGGATGCGCGTTCCCATTCGCACGTCGCGCTTGGTCCCAAGGGGCGGAGCGTGCTGGAGGCGAGCTGGGCACCGGTACCGAAGGCGCGCGCCTACCGAGTCGAGGTCGCGCGCGATGCGAGCTTCGAAGATCTCGTGGTGCGCCAAGAGGTCGCGGCGAAGACGCTCGCGTTTCGGGCCGAACGCCTTCCCGTCGGCTCGTACTTCATTCGAGCACGCGCGATCGATCTCGAGGACTTCCTCGGGATCGCAGCGACGCCGATCCAAGTCACCGTGGTCGGGGTCGACTGGACCGAAGGGACCGGTCGGCTCGGCGAGATCGCGCCGGCGACCAACACGGGGCGCGCGGAGTCCGGCGCCGATGCGTCGAAACGGTCGGAGCCCGAGGCCCACCTCGTCGCGACGCCCGGGTCGATGGTCACGAGCCCATACGCGCGGCTGTCGCTCGACGCTCCCCCTGGAGCCGAGCTCGCGTTCGGCGATGGCCCCTTCGTCGCCGCACCTGCGCGCATTGATTTCAGAACCGCCCATCCCGACAAGGTGAAGCTACGCGTCGGGGGACCGTCGGGGATCACCACCGAGCTCTTAGTCGTTTACGTTCCGGTCACGGCCGAGCTTCGAATCGGCACCGGACCAGCCGCGCCGGGGGGTGAGAGTCCGAGCGAGCTTCAGGTCGTGTTCGGTGGAACCGAGGCGATCGACATCGCGAACGTGCTCCGACCCATCGTGAAGGTTCACCGCAGGGTAGCGACGACCGAGCGCGTCGACTCCGTCGCTCTCACCGCCCCGAGCCGCTCATCGGCGGCCTGGCGCGCTGCGCTCGCAAGCCCGGACGAGATCACACGCATCGACGTGCTCGATGGCGACGGATCGATTCTCGGCACCAAGACGCCCGAGACAGCCACGCCTACCCAGCCGCGCTCCGCGCCCGCCCGAGCCCCATCGTCGCGCCTCGGGCTGAGTGCCCCCGGCTTCTCGGTCTCCACGTTCGGCGCTCCGATGTGGTGGAGCCCCACCGCGGAGAATGCGGCATCGATCGGGGCGAGCGTCGAAGCCGACTACCGCGATCGAGGCCCAGCCGACGCGAGGGGACGAGTCGTCGCGAGCGGCACGATCGGTCGCGTGGGGCTCGATGCCGCCTTCGCGACCGACGGCGCGCGCGGCAAGATCGCGAGCGATGGTGGTGCTTGGTTCGGCGCGCGCCTACGCGCTCTCGGTGGCGAACGTGGACACCTCGAGCTCGGTCCAGCCATCCGTGTGGGCTTTCCGGTGCGGCTTGGGAGCCCTGATCCGAAGGTCGCGACGGGCGACGCCCCGGTCCGTCTCGAAGCGGGCCTCGGTCTCGGGAGCCAGCTCGGACGATGGGGTTGGCTCGTCGACGTCGGCACCCGCGTCGAGCTCGACAAGCGACCCGTAGGGGCCTACGCCATGCCGGCGTTCGTGGTCGGCGGAGGAACGTTCGATCTCACAGAATGGCTCCGTGCGCATGCGGCGCTCGATCTCGAGCTCTTGTTCGACGCCACCCGCTCCCCTTGCGTACGCTGCAAAGACGATTCGGCTCACCCGGGAGGTGGACTCTCGATGGGGCTCGAGGCGGGAACGACGATCTTCGGAGGACTGTCGGGGCGCATCTCGCCCTTCGACGATCCATGGGGCGGCGTTTCAGGAACGCTGTCGGTCGGTATTCGGAGCCCTCGTTGAGCGACACGAAAGAGATGTCTTCGACGGAGCAGTCACCCGATGCCGAAAACGCATCGGCGCCTCTCGGCGTTCGTGCGCCGCCGCTCGCGGTCGGATCCGAGACGGCACCTGCGACTGCGTTTCCGAAGGTCGAAGAAAAGGGAGTCGGGCGACCGACCGTCGTCAGCGAGCGAGGCGGAGCAGCTCCGCGGGGCACCCTCCCGTCGGACGCGCGCACCTTCCCGAGCGAGCCCGAGACGCCCGAAGATCTGACAGGCGTCGTGCTCCAAGGGCGCTATCGCCTCGATCGGATCCTCGGCACCGGCGGCATGGGAAAGGTGTTTCTCGGTCATCATCTGACGCTCGACGTCCCCATCGCCGTGAAGCTCATGCATCGCTCCGTCGCCGCGGTGCGCGAGAATGTCCTCCGTTTCGGTCGCGAGGCGCAGGCCACGAGCCGCCTGCAGCATCGCAACGTCGTCCGTGTTCTCGACTTCGGCGAGGCGTTCGGCTTGCTGTTCATCGTGATGGAATTCTTGGCTGGCGAGACCCTCGCCAGCTACGCGTCGCGCGCCTCGCGGCTTCTCCCGCTCGACGACGTCGTCGACATTCTCACCCAGGTGCTCACCGCCCTCGAGGTGGCGCACGAGCTCGGCATCGTTCATCGCGATCTCAAGCCCGAGAACATTTTCTTGATGTCCGAGATCGGCGGAGCGCGCGTCGTGAAGGTCGTCGATTTCGGGCTGGCGCATGTCGACGACGCGACCGGGACCGAGACCTTGACCAAAGCCGACGCCGTCGCCGGCACGCCCCTCTACATGAGCCCTGAGCAGTGTCGATCGCTCGCAGTGGGTCCGAGCACCGACCTCTACGCGATCGGATGCATTCTCACCGAGCTGCTCCAAGGCGAGCCGCCGTTCTTGGCGTCGACACCGATGGACATTCTGACCAAGCAGCTCTTCATGCCACCTCCTCCGCTTCGTCGACCTCCGACCGCCGAGCCCGTTCCGTTGCTCCTCGAGCGGCTCCGCAACGACCTCCTCGCGAAGTCGCCGGAGCGCCGACCTGCGAGCGCAACCGACGCTAAAGCTCGCCTCGAAGAAGCCATGAGCCCAGAGCGAACCGAAGCGATTCTCCCGGGCCGTCAGGGTCAGACGGGCTACCTCGATCGCACCGCCCGACTGCCTCGATGGAGCAACCCGGCGCCCCCGTTGTCCGAGCCGGCCGCGAGTGACGCCCCCCAGGCACGCGTCTTCTTCGCGACGCTGTCGCCCGGAAGTGCGGCAATCGACGACTCGCTGCAGGTCGGGCTCCTCTCGTCCGGAATCGCGCTCACGCGTTCGGAGCAATCGGCCGATCTGGTGGTGCTCGATGCTGGAGACGACCTCGCCGGTGCCGAGCGGTGGCTCCGTGATCGCGCGGGAGCTCTGGCGATCGTCTGCGTGAAGAACGCCGGCGCCGACGGGCTCGGTCGACTCATCGCTGCGGGCGCGGCGGATGTCGTCGCGCACCCTGTGGCGATCGATGCGCTCCACAAGCGCGTCGTACGAGTCTTGAAACGCAGGCGCTGACCACGGCTCGATCGACTCGAGCCGCGGCGCCTCGCTCATGGGTCACATCCGTTCGAGGACCACAGCGATACCCTGACCACCACCGATGCTAGCCCGAGCCGACGCCGAGCCTCTTGTCGAGCCGACGGAGGGTGTGGGCGAGGTTCGCGGTGATCCGCGCCCCCGACGCACCGAGAGGGTGGCCGAGGGAGATCGCCCTCCCGTTCACGTTGACCTTCTCGTCAAGCAGTCCGAGCTCTTTCTAAACGGCGAGAAATTGGGGAGCGAACGCTTCGTTCACGTCGAACAGATCGAGGTCTCCGATGGTGAGCCCGGCGCGCTCGAGCGCATTGCGAATCGCTGGCGCGGGGCCGATGCCCATGAGCGAAGGCTCGACACCTCGCTCGAGCAGCGCGACCTTCTTCCCTTGCTTCACCTCCATCGGAGCGATCTCGTCGGTGAAGCCGCCGCTCTCTCGTGCCTTCGCCCAGGCCTTTTGCGCGCAGCGCGAACGCGTCGGCGTCGGCTCGTGTGATGCCGTCGTGGCGTGCGCCGTAGATGGCGTCGGCGCTCGTCTGTCGGACGTTGCCCAAGATCACCTGACGATATCGCTCGCTCCGGGGCCGCTTTGGCAAGGCGCAGCTTTCGAGGCATGAACCCCGAGGTCGATGGCGCTCACGTCTTTCAGAGAGCCGGAGAAGGTACCGAACGGCGTGCGCTTCGCGGCGACGATCCAGATTTCTTTGGCGCGCTTCTTCATGCCGCGGTCTGACCGCGACCTCTCCCTCGGCGCCGTAGGCCTGCGCGGCAAGTTGGCCTGCGCGGCAAGTTGGCCTGCGCGAAGCGACGCCGCACTAGCTGGGAGGGGTCTTGGACGTCGGAGCCGAGGGCTCGGGGCGAGCTCGAAAGACCTGGACGACGACCGGGCCGGCACCTCGGCGAGCCTGCACGACGAGCTCGGCGTGCACCGGCTCGCGGCCTGCGAAGAGAAAGCAACCACCCTGCCCTCCAATCACCGCGATGGGCCCGTTTCGAGTGTCTTGAGCAATGATCGCGCTTCGGCCTCCGCGTTCGGCCACCCCGCTCGCAGCGCTGGGCGAAACGAGAAACGCGTCGACTTCCATCACGCCCAGGCCTCCGTGGGCGACGACGGTGATGCAATCGCCCGGCGAAAGGTCGATCGGCTGCGATGCATGTTGTCCTTCTGAAAGAGTCGCGTGCTTCAGCCCGCTGTCGGCGGTCAAGCCACGAGCCTCGCTGCGTGCGGTGTTGGTGACCGCCATGGCCGTCAGCCGCGGTGGATCGGCATCCTTGAAAGACACCGTCGCGAGCGAAAGATTCCGTTCGAGCACGGAGGCTGCGTCGGGATCGATCGGGGTTGTCTCCACCGGAATCGGGCTTCGCTCGACCGGCGCGCTCGGAATGGGAACCACTGGTGCCGTGCGCGGCGGTTCGACGGGCAAAGGCCCGCGGGTGATCGTGACGGTGCATCCCGCGAGGCAGAGCGTTGCCAAGCTCAATCGTAGAACGTCGGGTCGGAGGAGCAACAGACGTCGATCTCATCACCTCGAGGTCATCGCCACAACCCCACACAGATCGTGCTAACTCACGGCCCCATGGCCAAGGCGCTTTCCGTTCGAGTGAACACGCACGGTCACTGCTTCGATGGGCTCGCGAGCGCGACCGTGTTCACTCAGATGCTGCGCATGCTGCGTCGAGACGATGCCCTGTCGTTCGCCTACCGCTCATGCGGTTACGGTCCGAAGATGAGCGCGGTTCCTGCCGATTGGCTCAGCGGTGACCTCAATGCGATTCTCGATTTTCGGTACACTGAGAGCGATCGCCTCACGTATTTTTTCGACCATCACGTGACAGGCTTCGGGTCCCCCGAAGAAGAGGCCCAAGCTCGCCGCGCCGTCGCCGAATCGAGAGCCCACGTCTCACCTCGAGGGCCGCGCAGCCTCCACTTCGACGCGAGCTACGGGAGCTGCACCAAGCTCATCCGCGACGTGGCTCGGACCGAGTATGGGGTCACGCTCGACGGTCTGGATGAGCTCGTCTTCTGGGCCGATCGCATCGACGCGGCCCGCTTCGAGAGCGCAGAAGACGCGCTCGCCGATACGCCCGCACAGCGTCTCGCTCAGATTGTCGAGCAGCACGGCGACGCCGACTTTCTGACGCGCCTCGTGCCGCTCCTCGGGTCGCAATCGTTGGCCGACGTGGCCGACGCCCCTCTGCAAGCTCAGCTGTTCGCGACCATCGCTGCGGGCAAAGAGCAGTTCAAGAACCGAGTTCGAGATCGCGCCGAAAATCGCGGAGACGTCGTCGTGGTCGATCTCTCGGACGAGGTCGTGAGCGCCGCCGGAAAGTTCGTCACGTACGCGCTCTTTCCGAGCGCCATCTACTCGGTCGCGATCTTGCGGACGAAGCAGCTCATCAAGGTCGGCGTCGGGTACAACCCCTGGTGCGGCAAGCCGCGCCGCCACGACATCTCGGCGCTCTGCAAGCGAGAAGGCGGTGGCGGTCACGTGGTCGTCGGGGCCGCGTCCTTCCCGACCAACGCCCGCGAGAAGGCGCAAGCTGCTGCCATGCGCATCGTCCGCGCGCTCGAGGCGTGATGAAGGCGAGATTTCTCCGCAGCGACAGACCACTCGTCATCGGTCACCGAGGTGCGCGGGTCGGCGTGGTCGAGAACACGATGAGCGCTTTCGTGGCGGCCGCTGCCGCTGGCGCCGATGGCGTCGAGCTCGATGTGCGTCTGGCAAAGACCGGTGAGGTCGTCGTGTTGCACGACGTCGATCTGGCCCGGGTCACCGAGGGCCTCGACCCTCGCAAAGCCGAGGACCTATCGGCCGTAGAGCTCAGCAGAGTCGACCTCGGCGGCGAGGGTGTACCGCTTCTCGCGACCGTCCTGGCTTTCGCGCGAGAGCGTGGCCTCTTGGTGAACGTCGAAATGAAGCGCGACGTTCCCGACCGGAAGGCGCTCGTAGCTCGAATCGCGCGCCTCCTGTCGACGTGGGACCCCGATGCGAACATCGTCGTTTCGAGCTTCGATCCAGTGATGCTCGCGGCCATCGGGGCGCTCGTGCCGCGCGTTCCGCGTGCCCTCCTCGTGCACCGGTCGAGCTACCACGACGTCATGTCTCGTGCTCCCGCTCTCATGGGCGCCGTCGGCGTTCATGCCGAGCACGTGCTCGTCGATGCCGCGCGGATGCGCTCTTGGGCTTCCCGAGCTTTCGTTTGCTCCTGGACGGTCAACTCGGGCAATGACGCGATCGCGCTCGCGGCGCTCGGGGTGCACGGGATCATCACCGACGATCCGGCGCGCATTCTCTCGGCACTGGGCTGAGGCTGCCGCCGATCTCACGACTCCGGCGCGGTTCGTAGCGGAGTCGCGATCGATCGAAACAACCGGGTCACACGAGCTTTGCTATGACTCGTGCAATTCGGTCTCACTGACAGTCGACGTGGACCTTGTGTGTGCCTCCGGGCACGACGAGGCTGAAGATCCCTTCCGACAGCGGCGGATTCCATTTCGCATCGGCATAGTCGAAGCTCACTTCGTCTCTCGTGTTCGGGACCCGCAGGTCGATCGAATGCGGCAGCTCTGCGTCGCAGACCGGCCCGATGGGGGGAATGGTCGGGTCGAGCCCGTCTTCGTCGACCATGGGTTTGGCCGTCGCAACCTTTTCGAACTTGCCGAGCTCGGCCTCGTAAAGATCGATCCCGGCTTGCGCCACGCGCACCTGGCGCACACGGACGTGCTGTTCTTTCCACGGCTTGTCGAAGTCTCCATCGCGGACTTCGAGATGAATCTCTTCTTCGGCGTTGTTAGTGCCGCTGACGAGGATCTTGTAGTAGCCGTGCGTGTCCCACTCGAGCTTCGCATCGGGCGCCTGGTGCTTGAGAACGGGGGCTTCCCCTCGAAGCAACGAAACGAGCGCATGGCCCGGGATCGGGACGCGTGTGAGTCGCGCGAGGTTGCACGGCGTCGCCGCGCCATAGAGAAACTCTTTCTGCTGCGTGTTGATCATCTGGAAGCGGTCGCCGTCGCTCGCGAGCGCTAGCACCAAGACGCCGAACTTCTCCGCGTCGAAGCGGATTCGATCGGGCACCACGGCCGTGAGCGTCACGTCGCTCTTGATGCGTCCTTGCGGAGAGAAATGATCGATCTTGGCGTTGCCTTGAACACCGAGGGCGCAGTCGTAGCAGGCGTGCATCCGCGCGAGCGCGTCGTCAGCGGTCGGGAAGCGCGACGCGGGGGGCGTGCTGCCGCATCCGAGAGCCACAGCGGACGACCACAGACAAAGCAACGCCGCGGCGAGAGAAACCTCGCCACGGCCGTTGGTCGTTGGCCGCACCTGCTCGCAGACCGAGCGTGCGGGAGTCGTCACGATGCCCGAAGCGCTTCGAGCAGATCGACGTCGGGGATCGCGACCGGGAGACGGGCGCGAATGACGGCGACGTCGTTGTCTTCGCACAGGCGGGCGACCCCGTAGCCGTCGAGGAGCGAGACGGTGGGCGCACCCACCGAAGCGGCCTCTTCTCGGGCTCCCGAGAGCACCTGACCCGCAGTCAGGATGAAGCCCATGCGGGCATCGGCGTAATGATGGAGGGCGCCACGAAGCTCGGTCACTCGCTCGCGACCGACCTCACGACCATCGCGTCGAACGACGATCGCGACTCGGACCTCTTCGAGCGGCGTCTTGAGCGAACCCGAGAAGTGCGTTTCGCCGCTGGGAGCGCCAGCCCGACGCTGAACGCGGAGCTGCGCGATTCCGACCTTTTCGAGAGCGAGCATGCAGAGCTCGACGAACGCGTGGCCGGGGAGCTCCCCAATCTTGCGTGCGAACGCGCGTCGTGCGGCTTCTCGGTATCGTTCGACGGCTTGAAGGGCCTCGTGCTCGAGCGCAGCGAGATCGCCCCCCAAAAGCCAATCGGTCAGCGCGACGCGCCCACCGGCGAACCGGAAGCGCGGGCGCTGGCCCTGGGTGAGGCGGCGCTGGTTGTCGGCGCGGACCGAAGCCGCGACCTGCGACTGCACCATTTGCACGTCGCCAGCGAGCTTGCCGCGGCGCTGCACCGTCTCCGCGATCTGCCGGAGCGAAACGGGTCCGCCGTTTCGATCGAACGTCGAGAGCACCGAATGCACCGCTTCGGCGAAGTCACGACCCGAGAGATCGTCGAGCGCCGGGCCTTCGGTACCCAGGAAGTCGATGACCTGCGGGCCCTGGAACGAGCGCTCCTCGCCACGCGGTTCGTCACGGCGAGAATCGTCACGACGGCCCCGCTCATGGTGCCGGTCGCCGCGCTCGTTGCCACCGCGCTCGTTGCCACCGCGCTCGTTGCCGCCGCGCTCGTTGCCGCCGCGCGCTTCGCGCTCAGGGCGCGCCTCGACGGGAACCGCCGTGTACGACGGGAGCCCCCCTCCGCCTCCGCCCGTGGTTGCAGCGGGCAGTGCGTCGGTACCACCCCCACGACCTCGTCGACGACGGCGACGACGTCGCCTCCCGTCGGCTTGGTCGCCCGTTTGAGCGCGATCGGCAGACCCGCTGTCGGGGCCTCCGAGGATCGGCTGATCGTCGTCTTCTTCTTCGTCGAAGATGTCGGCCGCGCCCGCAACGAGCTCGGCACGCATCGCTTCGTCGGGGCCGTCGAGGATGTCTTCGTCGCCGATCTTGGGACGCCCCGGTGCCATCGGAACGTTGGCTCGGTGCTGCGCGCCGCCCTTCGGCTTGGGAACGAGCGTGACCCGCTCCTCGTCGTCGTCGTCGAGGTCTTTGACGACTGGCTCGAGAGGGGCCGCGTCGTCACCGAGCAAGCCTTCGCCACGCGACTCGTCGTCGAGGTCGGAGGGGAGATCCTCAGCTTCTTTTTCTTCGCGACCGGGCTTCTTGCCCTTCTTGTCGCCCTTCGTGTCGAGTCCCGACTTGATGGTCTTCTCGTCCCACTCGCGAAGAGCAAAGACGCCGGGCTTCACGCGAACGAGTGGGTTTTCGGGAGAGTCTTTCTTGAGGAGGGCCGCGAGCCGAGCACCCATCGTCACCTCGGGGCTCTTGCCCACGTGACTGAGGAGGTTCTTCTCGATCGCGAAGTCCGTGATCTCTTTGTAGTGGAGGGGCCTCCCGACCAGTCGAAGCACTTCGGCTGCGGCATCGGTGAAGGTCATGTGTCTTTCATCCTCGGCGCCTGCGTTTGGCGCTCAGTTCGGCGAAGCGGGAAAGTCCGAATCTTTCGGGCCGTTCTCTCACATCGCCTGGTTCGGGTGCTGGTGCTCGACCACATGGGGCGGACGCGCACCGCGGGAGGGCTTTCCATGTCCACGCGGTCTCGAACCGTTTCGTAGAACCCTCTCGAGGGAACGCCAGAGACGGACGTCGTGACACGCAGACAAGACGGGGAGACTGCCCCCGCTGCGACCGGGAAGCGCTCTCCGCTCCCACTCGGCCGCAAAACCCACTTCGCGGAGCATCCCGTAGTACGGCCTTCCGAGCGGGTCAACAGCGAAGCGCGCAAAGCCCGACATCGACGCTCGATCCACCGTCACCGAAAGGTATGGGGGTTCGCGAGCGAGCCTTCGAGCCAGTGGAAGTCGTCGACGATGGCCGACGAGTCCCAAACGCCGTCGGAGGAATCCCAGAGCATCATCTCGAGCGTGATCACTTCGCCTGGAACCATCGGCGCCTCCGTCGTGATCCACCCGGTTCCTCCGCCGACCGAGGTCGGGGCTCCACACGGGGCCGACGGATCTTGCTCCCCGTATCCAGTGCCCAGAAGCTCGCCGATTCCACCGGAGCAGAAATTGAATCCTGGCGTCCCGAAACACCCGGTCTGTCCTGCGACGCACCGGTCGAAGAAGTTCAAGTTCACCGACCCCGGAGTGCCTTGCGCATCGAAGATGATGTTGTGATTGTTCGCGATCCCAGAAGCGCCGGTCTTCAGGAAAGCAACCCACATATCGTTGAACCCCGAGCAGGCGTACTCCGGGTACTCGGCGGAGAAGAACGAATGGTCGAAGCCGAAGCTTCGCGCGTTCGTCGGCACACGAAGCCGAAGACGTAGATTGACTGGATTGAAGGCCGTCGGGGGCGGCACCGGGCACCCTGATTTGTTGGTCGGGAATCCCTGTGGCGTCGGAGACGTCGTCATCGTGTCGGTGCCGGTTTGAGGGGTCTCCGGCGTGAAGTAAGGCTGGCTCGGCGTGGCGGCGCGGCCGCTCGAGAGGACGATGAAGCTCTGGTTCTTTCGAGGCCCCAGCACGTTCCCGAAGCTCGAGATGATCGCGTGTTGTTCCGACGCGGGAGCCCCCATGCCGTTCGCAAGAAGGAGCTCGGCGTCGATGACACCCCAGATTTTGTTCGTGCCTGTCGCGCCCACCGACGTGATCTGGCAGAGATCGATCGCGAACGCATAGTCGAGCGGGTCTTGGGATCCGTAGTCGAGCGCGCCGTCGCAATCGACGTTCGGATCGTCGATGCCTCCGGCGCAGTCGTCGTCGACGCCATTCAGAAAATCGAACGCGCCAGGATTCACCAACGGGTTCGCGTCGTCGCAGTCGTTGTCACAGACGCTGTAGCCGTCTCCGTCGAGATCCTGGCAGCTCCCGTCTGGAACGTCGTTGGGCACGTCGACGGGTACGTCGACCGGTACGTCGTTGGGCACGTCGACCGGGACGTCGACGGGCACGTCGACCGGTACGTCGACGGGTACGTCGACGGGCACGTCGACCGGTACGTCGACGGGCACGTCCGTGGGCGAATCCTGGGGCGAATCGCCCGGAACGTCGGTGGATGAGTCTTTCGGCGCGTCGACCGTGGCGTCGGTGGTGGCATCTGCTCCGGCATCGGCCGTGTCGAACGGATCGAGATCGCTCCGCGCTCCACAGCCTGGCATGAGGTAGGCGAATGGCGCTGACAGGGCCGCGACGATGGCCAGTGTCCGTCCGACGAGCCGTGCCCGTCTCGCGCGACGGCGCGACGCGGTCGGCCGCCGTCCAGGGGGCTCGGTGGCGGTCGTCGTGGCGCGGCGGAGCCAATGTCGAATCGGAGACAACCAGACCTCCAGAGGGAGTGACGTTGGCCATGGTACGCCTTGCGGCAGGCCTGCGATAGATCGCTACCAGAGCCATTCAGGCGCATGTCTCGGCTCGCCCACCGAAACCTCTCGCAGATCGACACGAGGTGATACGCTCAGACGTGTCCATGGAGGTTGAGGACGCGCTCGTCGGTCGAACGCTCGCCGGCCGGTTCCGGATCGAGCGATGTATCGGGCGTGGCGGAATGGCCACGGTCTACGCCGCGCGGGTCGAGAGCGGAGAGGGAGCAGGACGCGAGATCGCCCTCAAGGTGGTCAATCGCGAGCTGACGCGCGATCCGATGGTGCTCAAGCGCTTCAATCGCGAAGCGAAGGCGGCGTCGAGGCTGAAGCACCCGAACACGGTCGAGGTGTACGAGTTCGGCGTCGACGGCGACGACGCGTTCATCGCGATGGAGCTCGCCGACGGAATCGACCTACTGCAGGCACTGACAGCCGAGAACCCGATGGGTCAGGCGCGCTCGGTCTTGGTGGTCGCGCAGGTCTGCGCTGCCCTGTCCGTGGCCCACGCGGCGGGGATCATTCATCGTGACTTGAAGCCGGAGAACGTGATGCTCGTGCCCGACCCGACGGAGCCGGGGGGCGAGCGTGTGAAGGTTCTCGACTTCGGCATCGCAAAGATCGTCGAGACGGCAGCCGTTCGCAACGGCGACGAAGATCCGCCTTCCTACGTGACGAAGACTGCGCTGACACGCGTCGGGACCATCGTCGGAACGCCGGCATACATGTCGCCCGAGCAATGCCGCGGCGGCGAGCTCGATGGTCGCAGCGACGTCTATTCGGCGGGCGTGCTGCTCTACCAAATCCTGACGGGCGAGGTCCCCTTCACTGGCGAGACTCCGCTCCATACGGCGATGCGTCACATCCACGCACAGCCGAAACCACCGAGCGAGCTTCGGGCTGGGCTATTCCCTGCCCTCGAGAAGGTGATTCTCAAGTCGCTGGCGAAATGGCCCGGCGAGCGACACCAGACCGCCGATCAGCTTCGTTCGGAGCTCCTCGCGCTCTTGCCCGACCTCCCAGACCGCAACCCTCGCGATCTGGCGATGCTCCGCGCACGAGAAAAAGAAGAGGGCGTCGGTTCGAACGCGACCGAGCTCCACATCGCGACCGATCCGCGGATGCTTCATGGGGCGCTGGGAGCGGGAAAGCTCGGAAGCGTGCGGCTGAGCTCCGGCCCTCAGCAAAGTCGCGCCATCCCTCCGAGCTCCGATGAGCCGAAGACTCAGGAGCGCAAGCCGCCTTCACCTGGGCGTCGACCCCAACCCGCGCCGACACCGCCCATCGCGTCGCCTGGAATGTCGAACGCAGCTTCGCGCGGTTTCCCCGCTGGCAGCGCCACGGCAACGAACGATGGCGCCTCCGAGGTTCTCGACGAGTTCCGAACCCAGCAGCGAGAAGACAACGCTCCCGGTGGAGGTACCGATCCTGCGCGGGCTCATGCGACTCAGCAATCGCCGGCAGCATCACCGCGCGAACACGCGACCGAGCGGGTAACGCGGGACGTGAGCGTACGCGTCGCGAGCCCGTCCCAAGCGCCGCCGGATCGAAGCGAGCCCGGCCTGAGAGCGACGCTCCGTGCACAGCAGGGTTGGACGCGAGCGCCAGTCGCTTCCGCAGGCTCAGCGGCAGCATCCGAGGCACCTGTCATCCCTGTCATCCCTGTCATCCCTGTCATCCCTGTCATCCCTGCCATCCCTGCCATCCCTGTCATCCCTGTCATCGCGTCGCCGACCGGCGAGACGCCAGTGGCTCGCGCTCATGGCGCGCGCGAGCGGAAAGCCACGCTGCGGGCCGGCTACCTGGGCTCGAGCGACAGCGTGACCGATGTGAGCGCGACAGTGAGCGCGACAGTGAGCGCGACAGATGCGTTTAACGATCCTCGTCGGACGGAGAAAGCGCCGCTAGCCGGTGCCCCCGTTCCGGTACCACAAATGCGACAGCAACAGAGTCGCACTTCACAGCCGAGCGGCGCGGAGCCTCGAACGCTCCAAGGAATGCAGACGAGTGCTGCCCAGACGAGGTCCGCCCAAACCACCGCTCTTCAAGCGAGCGCTGCCCGGTCGAACGCAACGCAGCCCAATCTTCCGCAGAGAGAGCCGCTCCCCGCGGCCGTCGGCTTGCAACTCTCCCGTAATGCGTCAGACGCGAGCCCCAACACACTACCGGCAACCACCCCCCGCACCGAATTCGCCCGCCGCGGGCCAGCGCCTGGAACCGCGCCTACGACGGAGCCTTCGGGACGAATGGCCACCGAGACGGGCCTCACGCCCACCGGACAGATTTCGCTTCGCGCGCTTCCAGAACGCGAAGGGCTCGCCCTCGCCACGAATCGTTCTGCCGACCCTCTCGATGACGACGAGCCTGAGACGTTCATTCGAACCGCACCTGCCCCGAACGGTGCGTCGACCTCTGGCGCCGACCCCCCCGACGACGACGAACGCAAGCGCGCGCCGCACAACACGCTCGTCATGGAAGAGGCGATTCGCCAAGGGATGGTCAGCTCGGGTCAGGCGCCTCCGATCGACGGAAGGATCCCCGTACGTGGCATGGCCGTGAGCCTTTCGTCAGGCGGGGCGAACGGTATCCCCCAGGCTGGCAGCTCGTCGGCCCTCGATCCATCGCGGGACGCAGCCGCGGTGGCGAAGACGGTCGAGGCGCCGGTGGGCGCAGACGCGCGCGCAGCGCTCGATGCCGCGTACGACCAAGGCCAGAAGCGACAGCAGGCACATCGCGTTCCGCTTCCCCCACCGTCCCCGGTTCACGGGGCGAACCCTGGGCTGCCCGATCAGAGTCGCATGGGAAATGGTCCGCAGCTCGGCATGGGCCCCATGGCGCCTTCTGGGCAGGTAGCGCAGGGCAATCTTCGCGAAGACTTCTCGGAGAGCTCGGGCATTCACGGAATCGTTTCTGGAGCCGACATCTCGGGTTTTCACAATCAGATCAAGTCGACGGTTCGCATGTCACCCGACGTGTACAACGACCTCGCGCAGCAGCGCGAAGCATCGCGGCAGCAGGGCTATCCCGTCGGAATGCAGCGCAGCCAAGCTCAGCCCGCGGCGAAGACCCTTCGCGCGTTGCTCGACGACATGAGCGCCACGACGGTGCTCCTCATCGGCATGGGAGCTGGAGTCGTGTTCGTCGTCGTGGTGCTCGCAGCGATCTTCATCGCGACCCACCGCTGAGACGAAGAGTCAGTCGCTCGAGACTCCGCGAACGTGCGCGAAGCCCGACGAGTCGGTCGGCGCCGGGCGTACCCATCCCGACCCCACTTCGTGCGACGAGCACATGGTCTGACCGGCCCCACCCTCCTGAGAAACGCGAGAGGGTGTTTCGACGGCGAAGCCCGCCTCAAGCCAATGCGCGCGTGGCCTCGGTGAGCATGGCTTCGACGGAAGCGTCGATCCCTTCGAGGTTCGGGCCACCGGCCTGCGCCATGTCGGGACGTCCGCCGCCCGATCCACCTACGTGCTTGGCGATTTCACGGATGAGGTCGCCGGCGCGAAGGCGATCGGTCGCGGCCTTCGACACCATCAAACAGAGCGACGCCTTGTCTCCGGCGATCGTGGCGAGGAAGACGGCAGAACGCTCGCCGAGCTTGTCACGAAGCTTCTCGGCGAGCTCGCGAAGCGCGCCTGGCTGCGTTCCATCGGGAAGACGTTTCGAGAGAACCTTCACGCCGCCGATGTCTTTCGCCTCGGCGACCATGCCGTCGATACCGCCGCCTCCGCTGCTCCCGCCCTCGAGAACCTTCTTCTCGAGCTCGGCGATCTTCTTCTCGAGCTCACGCTCGTGTGCAACGAGCTTCGATAGCTTGCTACCGAGATCGCCGCCCTGGGATTTGACGATCGAGCGTGCACGATTCAGCTCGGCTTCTGCGAGACGAACACGCTTGAGCGATCCGAGCCCGGTCGTCGCAAAAATACGGCGGACGCCTGCGGCGACGCCCCCTTCGCTCTCGACTGTGAAGAGGCCAATGTCACCGAGCGCGCGCGCGTGGGTACCGCCGCAGAACTCGACCGAATCGCGTGTCATCGTCAGCACGCGCACGACGTCGCCATACTTCTCGCCGAACATGGCGATTGCGCCGCGCTTCTTGGCCTCGTCGACGGGCAAAACCTCGGTGAGGATCGGCGCGTTCGACAACACTTTCTCGTTCACGAGGTCTTCGATTTTCTCGATCTCCTGAGGCGTGAGCGGCTTGTTGTGTGCGAAGTCGAACCGAAGAATGTCGGGCCCTACGCGCGAGCCCTTCTGTTGCGCGTGCTCACCCAAGACGGTTCGAAGCGCCCAGTGGAGCAGGTGTGTCGCCGAGTGATTGCGACGCGTCGCGCTCCGTCCATCGTGATCGACCTCGAGCTTCACGCGATCGCCTCGCGAGATTTCGCCTTCGGCAACCTGTCCGACGTGGACGACGAGGCCTGGAAGGGGGCGTTGGGTGTCGCTGACCACGATCCGAACGCCGTCTCGCGTGATGGTGCCCGTGTCGCCCATCTGTCCGCCGCTCTCGGCGTAGAACGGCGTCGCGCGCGTGACGATTTCGACATGGTCTCCGGTGTCGGCGCGATCGGCCGTGGCCTTCTTCGCGTGGCCGTCTCGGTCTCGGACGACGACCAGCCCAACGACCTCGCTCTCACCGGCTTCGTGCTCGTATCCTGTGAAAGTGAGCTCTCCGACCTCGGTTCGGAGCACGTGGTAGACGGGATCGAGCGCCGCCTCGGGATCGATGTGTCCCTCGCCGGCTTCACCCTTCACGGCCTTCTCGACCGCAGCGATGTCGACCGAGAAGCCGCTCTCGGCACAGATGACGCCGGTGAGATCGACGGGAAACCCGAACGTCGTGTAGAGGTCTGCGGCGACCTCGGTCGGGAGCGCTTTCTCGCCGCGTTCACGCAAATCGGAGAAGCGATCGTCGAGCAACCCGAGGCCGCGGCGCAGCGTGGTGCGAAAGCGAACCTCTTCGTCTTCGGTCACGCGCGCGATCAAGTCGCGTCGCTCGCGAAGCTCGGGGTAGGCGTCGCCCATGTAATCGACCAGCGCGAGCGCGACCTCGTGCAAGAAAGGTCGCTCGATACCGAGTCGGTGGCCGTGCCGGATCGCGCGGCGCATGACGCGCCGAAGAACGTATTCGCGCTTCTGTCTCTCGGGCATCACCCCCTCGGCCAAGAGGAACGCCGTCGTTCGGGCGTGATCGGCGATGACGCGCATCGAGACGTCGTCGTCGGAGGTGCTCCCCCGGTAAGGTTTGGCGCTGAGCTTGGCCGCGAGATCGACGAGGGGGCGGAGCAAGTCGCTGTCGTAGTTGCTCGTGACCCCTTGAACGACCGCGGCGAGCCGCTCGAGGCCCATGCCCGTGTCGATGCTCGGGGCCGGCAGCGCGACGAGCGGCGCGCCCTTCTCGGAGCGGTCGTACTGCATGAAGACGAGGTTCCAAAGCTCGGTCCAGCCGAGCCCGTCGATGCGGGGCTCTTCACCGAACCGCGACACGTCGGGATCGTTTCCGTGAAAGAAGTGGATCTCCGAGCAAGGCCCGCACGGGCCGGTGTCGCCCATCGACCAGAAGTTGTCGGCGATGCCCAGGCGCAGAATTCGATCGTCACCGAAGCCGGTGACCTTCTTCCAGATCTCGGCGGCCTCGTCGTCGCCCGGAAGGCCCTCTTCGCCTTTGAAGACGGTGATCGCGAGTCGACTCGTGGGTACCTCGACGACGCGCGTGAGGTATTCCCAAGCGAAGGCGATCGCATCTTCTTTGAAGTAGTCGCCGAAGCTGAAGTTACCGAGCATCTCGAAGAACGTGTGGTGGCGCGCCGTGACGCCAACGTTCTCGAGGTCGTTGTGCTTGCCGCTGATGCGTATGCACTTTTGACTCGAGGTCGCGCGCTTGTAGCCGCGAGACTCTTTTGCCGTGAAGACGTCTTTGAACGGCACCATGCCGGCATTCACGAACAT
>JAYUUB010000285.1:0-22667 GCA_043755175.1 Polyangiaceae bacterium
AGAGATCCGTCTTCGCGTTCCTCGATGAAGCATGTCATGCGGCCCTCGACAACACGCGACCGCCCTCGCTTTTGCCGGCTGCCCGGTGAACGGGTACGAACACGTTGGCCGATGCGTCCCAGGTACGCGATGCTTTGGAGCTATCGGCCGCCCAGGTTCCCGCCCCATTCCGGTAGATGTAGCAGTATGTCTCAGACAAGTTGGTTGGGTGCTGCGAAAGGATGTCCAGAGTGACATTGCTGACGTTCGCGAGGTCGCCAGGTCCAACGGCTGCGAGATGGTCGGTTAGCTTGCCCCCTCCTTGAAAGTTCGCGGGGTAGACCGGGCAACCTTGATAGCTGTCGTCCTTCCCGATGACCCCAGGTCCAATCTGTGGATACGGATCCTGAATCGCGTAGGTTCTAACAGGCTCCTGGAGGTCAACTGTGAAGCTGACGCCAGTAGCGCCCCCCAATTCCAACCCGCCGAGCCGGCAGCCAGTGAAGTCCAGCACGTAAGTGCCAGCTTGGGGAAGCGGTCCGCTGGAAGAGCTGACTGACTCAGAGGTTGAGCCCGAGCTGCTCCCGGCCCCACCGCCCGTCGGCGCAACAACCTGGGTCGAGCAGCTCATCGATGTGACCGCGAGAACGAACAAGAAGCGCAATGTGTTGGAGCTATGCATGACTCGTCCTCTCAGAGCTGGATGCAGGAGGCGTAGGCCCCGACGCGGTCTGCCGCGGGGGGCGAGCCGAGGTCATCGGGGCCGACCTTTAGATGATAAGCGCCATTCGTGTCCCGATAGATCGCGGCGTAGGGCTCCGAGTGCTGCGAGCCATTGACCCTACTCGACGACCAGGAGCCGCTGATCCCCGAGATGAAGCAGCGAGCAACCTTCGGCGCAGGATTGGCGTGACTCGAAGGACGCAGTATCGAAGTCGATCGAGCAAGCCGCGAAGGCCGCGCCGACCAAGGGTACTCCGACCCACAGAACGAAAGTTCGAACCCTAGCGCGGACCTTGCTTGCTTGTCATCTCGACCGACTCTCCCCCTGGCGAAACCAGCCCGGCGAACATCCACCAAGGGAGCTGGGGTGTGCCCGCCCCTCGCGAGCCCATCCCTCCCGACGCTCTGCGGGGTGGGGACGGCCTGACACGGGAGACCGGAGTGAGAGGGCGCAAGGAGAGAGCGCGTGAGAGAGGGGAGAGGGGGAGAGGGAGGGAAAGGGGACGAGAGAGAGGGGACGAGAGAGAGAGAGGGAGCGCGCGGGGGTGTCTTGGCGCGTCGGGAGGGATGGGCTCGCGAGGGGTGGGCAACCCCCCGGCGACTATTCGGTCATGGTCGACGCTGTCGAGGTCCGAAACTTCGGACCCGTCGAGCCCGCGCGAACGAGCCGCAGCGTCGAGCCATTTCACGTCGTGCGTTGAGCGGGCCCTGCCGCGGAAATCTCAATCTGCAAAGACGCTCGTGCGTCGCAGAAACGAGACGATTTTATCTATCGCTTGGCGGGCTTCGGGGACCACATCGGCGGAAAGCTGCCAGACGTGCCAGACCTTGGGCCATACCTCGATATCGACGTCCACGCCGGCGTCGCGGAGCTTCTTCGCCATTTCAATGCTGTCGTCGCGAAGAAGCTCGACCGCCGAGCATTGAATCAAGGTCGACGGAAATCCCGAGACGTCTCCTCGGAGTGGTGAGATGAAAGGGTCGCTTGCCGCGACGCTGGGGCAATAGATGGGCGGGACCTTTCCCCGCAGGCGTGGGTCGAACATCGCATCCGATTCGCCGTTCTCGCGGTGCGACACGAGGTCGTCGAAGAGCTCGGTCGCTGGCGAGAGGCAGACCAGCGCACCAGGTAGCGCGACATCAATCGCCTTCAGCCGAAGAGCCAGCGCGAAAGTAAGGTTTCCACCCGCAGAATCACCAGCAACGGCGATGCGCTCTGGCTTGAGACCGCGTTCGATGAGCGCTCGATAGCCGGCGACGGCATCGTCGAGCCCGGCAGGATACGGATGCTCGGGCGCGAGCCTATAATCGATCACGTACACGGGCGCCCGGAGTGGCTGCGCGAGCCGCCAAGTCAACGCTCGGTGCGTCTCGGGCGATCCCGCCACGAAGGCACCGCCGTGAATGTACAGGATGGCTCGGCTCTCATCCGCCCTCGTCGACGCCACGCGCTCGGTGCGTACGCCCCCGAGATCCATCGAAGAGATCCGCACGTCTTCGGGGACGCGCGTCGGCCGCTTGGTGATCGCGTTCATCATCGGGCGAAGGAGCATGACGTCCGGGTTTCGCCGGAAGCGTCGCTTCATCTGAAACCGAATGATGAGCTCGATCAGAAAGCGCTGGATGGACACGGCGCCGAGCCTAATACGCCTCGGCTACGGCGGGTGGGAGAGCGTTGCATGCAACTCTTTCTTACGTTGCAGCTCGCCATCGAGGGAGGCTTTCGAGCTGCCTTTTAGCCAAATCCAGAACGGAGCGTCCGCCGTGAAGAACCCTTCGGACTGCGCATAAGTCCTGTTCCGTGAATTTCTGCGGGCGTCTTGGCCGTCGGACACGCTTTGCGTTTCCTATGCCCCCCGGGTCGCGCCTGAGGCGGGCGATCGTCGCGTTGCCAAAGCTGGCTCCAGGGGCGCTCGACCGTCAACGCGCCACGTCGATCTCGCTCTCGCTCGCGACCCAGATGGACCCGTCGCTCGCGATCGCGGGCGGCGTAACGAGCTCTGCCCTGTCGGGCGTCTCGAGCTTGACAACCTCCTGACCGTCGCGCGTGCGAATCTGGAGAGTCGAGCCTTGAGTGAACGCGACCGCGCCATCCGCGAACGCCGTGGCGCGAACACGCCCGTCCGAGACTTCTCAGACCGTGTCTCCATCGTCGAGAGCGGCCAGTCGATCGCCTGCAACGTAGACACGCCCGCCTCCTCCGTCGATCGCGGGCTGGCGTACGGGCCAGTCGACATCCGCGCGCCAGCTTTCCTTCCCCTGGATCGTTAGTAGCTCTATGCGGGTACGCCAAGTGCCGCTTTGGTTGATTGAAACGATCCTGTTTCCCCGAAGCACCGCGATGCCGCCGTCGACCCCACTGATTGCATACGCGCGCTCGTCGGGCATGGGGATTATGGTTGCCGCTTCGGTCACCTCCCAACTGTCGGCGAATCCGGAGACGCTTCCAGAGAACGCTGACGCGTAGCCGCGAATAGCCTTCGCCTGGAGGACGAAGGCGCCGCCGTCAGTCGCGACGAAAGCGTCGATGACGAATCCGCGGATCTTCACGCTCGTGAACATCCTGTCTGCAGAAAAGCGCGCGACGAGCCCGACCGTCTGGCGCTCCTCTCCGCCATTGATGGATTGCACTTCGACTGAGCGGATTCCGTCCGTCCAGACGGCCAGGACTCTATCCTCTTCGCGGAACGCAAGCTTCTCAGCGCGGCCTTCCCACGGTTGCCAGACAGCGCCGTCGAAATACCGGAAGTGCCAAGTACGTACGCACCTGGGCCGAGCTCGTCGTGCCGCGAGCTCCGATCCGATGGGCGCGCAGGAACGTGAGCCGGGCGTCCGGACCCCACGACAACGACATGAGAAGCCTGCGGCGACGTGAGGACGAACTGGGGTCGGTTGAGCACTGCGCCGCCCGCCGCGGCGCTCAAGGACCCCGGTGCGAAGCTCGGAAAGTCACAAGAAGGAGCTCTGCCTCGGCGCCGCGGCAGTCGAATCGCGCGTCAGCGCCAGCAAGAAGCACCTCGACGACGCCGAGGAGCTCGCGACGACGGGCACGACGAGGCGCCTCGTGGGGATCGTCGCGGTGGCTCTGGCGGTCGTGGGCTGCGGCCTCGCATTTTGGAGGACTCGGTCGAGCCCAGCGTAGTGCACGACGGCCTGCTCCACGCGGCCTCCTCAGACGGATCGCGTGGCACGAAGCCTGCTGTCTAGGCTGTTCATGCAACGCCGGTTCACTATCTCCTGCTTTGTCGCCACTTCTGCCGCCTGTTTCGCGTGCGGAGGTGGGGCAACTATGGACACCCTGTCGCGCGAATCCGCGACCATGACGGAAGAGCCGGAGCCGACGCCCGCCGCTGCTCCCCCCGAGCGCCGCACCATCGGACGGCTTCCGCCCGAATCCCCGATCCGAAGCTTCCTCGGTACCTATCGGTGGACGGGCGGGATCCCGGAGCAACGCGAGCTCTGGCGGAAGATCCAGAACATCGCGGCGACGTTCAACTTCATCGCGAAGCCGATCGTCAGGGACAAGCTCGCGGAGGGCAACGTGATCGCCAAGGAGATCCGCATCGAGATCGACGGCGACAACCTCGTCGTCACGCGCGACAAATCGATCGCGAGCGCCCCGCTCGACGCGTCTTCGACGGTAAAAGTCCGCGCGACCAACGGCGAGATGATGGACATGAGCTACAGCGTGAGCAACACGATGATCGAGCAGGCCATGAAGGGGCTCAACAAGGGCCGCGTGAACCAATACGAGCTGAAAGACGGCAAGCTCATTGTCCACACGCGCGTCTACGCCAGCCAACTTCCGAAAGAGCTCGTCTACGACCTCACCTACGAGAGGGTCGACGCGGGCGCGGAGTAATCTCAACCGAGCTCGTTTCGCGAGTCGGCGATCTCGGTTCAATCGCCATCTGCCGCGAGAGGTGGGCTTTCCCCCGGGGAGAGGCCCCGCCCTCCGAGCCCGGCTTCGAGGATCTTATCGCGAGCTCGTCCCGTCATTCGCGACGGAGATCAGCGAAGCCGTTATCCGAAGAGGGAAGGGGCTGTCAGCGTCGAAAACCACTGGAAACTAAGCTCGGGCCAAAGACTATGGCGCCATAGTCTCTGGCCGGCCCACCTGGCGCGGTCCACATGGCGGCGCGGGCTTAAACCTTCTGGGCGGCTACGTCCTCGATGCGCAGCCATTCGCCGCCATCACGACCGTGAGCCAAGACCGAGCGTCCGCCGTGAAGAGCCCTTCGGACTGCGCATCAGTCCTGTTCCGTGAGCTCCCGGGCCCGCCACGACCGATCTTGCGCCGGGGCCGCTCGCAGAAGCGCTTCAGATCGCGCCTGCCGTGAAGTCGGTCGACCCGGCTCGCCCCAGTGGCGCCGTCGATCCGGTCGCCCCGACGGGCGCGAGCGCAGATGCCGAGCTCATCGGCGTGTCGACAGTGCCGGTGCTCGACGAGCGCAGGTGGACGCGGCTCGAGCTCGCTGTCGGCCCCATCGACGCGTTGTATCTCGCGACGAACGCACCCACCCTCGCCATCGGCAAGCTGACCTACACGGTGGCCCCTCAGTAGCCCCCGACCTCCCGAGGTTTAGGCCTGTGTATCAATAAGTCGGCGATATTCCGCCTATACCATCGTGAGAAAGGCAGCCTCGTCTCTGCGCTCCTCAGCCTACAAAAGTAGGCTTCCGGTGCTCGTTCGTCGGGCGCCAGTCTCACGAAGGTTGAGGCGGAATATCGATCGACGTTGTTTATACGCCGGCCCTTACCGTTGCGCATCATGGTCACCAGCGCTTCGTTCATGACCATGAGCGACAAGGCCAGTCTGGAAGTGCGCGCTCCTGCGGACACGATGATAGTGTGGCGACTCGGGGCCGCGAGGGCCGATCACCGATCGCCGACGACGACTGAAAAGCAGGCCCCCGTGACCTCAGGCGCGCAAGCGCCCGCGAACGACGCTCGGCGCCGGCAGGCCCGCATCGCGAAAGGCACGCGCCATCGCATCGACGCTGCCATAGCTCGTCGTCTTCGCGATTTCGGTGATCGACATCTCGTCGGCACTGAGGAGCATGACGGCGAGCTTGATGCGCAGGTGACGCGTGGCGAGGCGCCACCCGGTGCCCAAGTGACCGAACGTCTCCATGAAGTCGCCCACGTGACGATCGATCGATCGATTGGAGACGCCGACGGCGGAGCTGACCTCCTGCACCGTGGGCGTGAGATTGAGATTCTCGATCATGGGCCGGACGCCTCGCCACAAGAGCTGGAGCGGCTTGGACGTAGGCGCCAATGCGGCGTCGAGAGCCGAGCGCGTGACGATACCTTGACGCGCGAGCTCGCGCACGACGGCTTCGATCGTGGCGATCCCTGGCGCGTCGGCGGCGCGGCGCGCAGAGAGCCAGGTTGCCTCATCGAGCGCGAGGCGGGGCAGCACGGGGTTCGGACGCGGCCAGAGGCACTCTTCGTCGAACCGGAGCTGCAGCGCGAGAAAGCGGGCACCTCCCGCACGGTAGGTCATCGACCGCGCCCCCCCGGCGCCTTCGAGCTGCTCGTCAGAGACCACGAATGCACTCGGCCCTTCGAACGACTCTCCTCCGTGAATGGCGAAGCTCCCCACGACGAGGAGGTACACGCAGGCCCGCGGCTGTGTCGCGGCCGACATCGCTGGCACGAATGACGTATCGAGGACGAGCCCGTTCCGCTCGACGCGAATCCAGAAGAGACCGCGCGCGAAGCCCATCGACCACGCGAGAGCCGCAGAGTGAAAGGTTCGGTGTCCCGAGGCGAGAAGCACGCGCCGATGGTATCGAGTCCGAAAACTATCTGTCGAAAACTATCGGCTGCGAAACGCTGCGTGAAGCGGCAAGGTCCGCCCATCTCGACCCCGGCGACGGTCGCTTTCATCGGAGAGTCTCTCGAACGAGCCGTTCGCGTCGTGGTCACCGAGTGCGTCGCCGACTCCCTCGTGGGCGCTGGCGCGCATCCACGTTGTGGAACCGTGAGAATAGAAACCAATGCTTTCGAAATACCCAACTAGCCCACCGTCGGAGAATGAATTGATGTGGAGAACAATCGTCGCTGGGACGGCCCTGGTCGCCGCCCTCGTGTCTTCGACCTCGGCATGGGCGCAAGCAGCCCCACCCGTCGATGAGAAGACAGGCGAGCCCGCTAACGACAAGAGCGATGGCTCTGGAGCGGGCGATGGGGCGAAGACGAAACCGGCGAAAGGCAAGGCGGTCACCGACGCGAAAGTCGACTCTGAAGACAAGCCGACAAAGTCTGGTCGACCCGACAAGGTTCGCTTTCGCGGAGGCTTCTTGTTCGAGGGCGGAGGGGTGTTCATTCCAGGGTCCACGATCAAGGGGGGAGCGGCTTCAGCGGTTTTACCGAGCCTGCATTTGGGTATTCAGGTAAACCACTTGCTGGGCTTTTATTACGAGAACCGGCCGATGTTCATGCTCCTCACAGGCTCCGATCCGTCGGGTGGCGGCAGCATCTCGGTCGGCTTCGGCGACCACAACATTCTGCTCGCTTCGCTTACCCTCCTTCACACGTTCGAGCTCGCCGCCGGCGGCGGAGTCGACTTCTATGCGTTGGCGGGTTGTGGTGCTAGCGCGACCGAGCTGGGTTGCGGCGCAGGCACGCTGGTCACCCCTGGCGTCCACGGCAAATTCGCAATCCACATTCCCGGGTGGGCCGGAAAGAACCCGGGTCGTTCCGGTTTCTCCATTCAGGCCTCTTTCCATGCTTCGATCGACCCGGGGTCGGGCAGCGCTCTGCTACTGCCTATGGGCGGCATCGGTGCGGAGTGGTTCTAGCTAAAGGGACCTTTGTTTTAGGGGCAAGGACGTCGATGTCGGGGCGCGGGATCGCCGACGCACACGCGTCTGCAGGAACGAAGCCCGGTGCGCCCCGCGGCTGACGCCGACTCGATCAATGCGACGTGGCAAAGGCCGCGAGGGGCTCGAAGCCAGACAGCGTGCCGGTGTGAGCAAACTCGAGCGTCTTCACGTCGGCCTTTCGCGGCTCGAGCTTCTTTGCCAAAGCCTTGAGCGATTCGATCCCCTGTTTCTGATCGTCGCTGAATAGATATTTGGGGGGCGTGACGTGGCCATCTTTGTCGGCGCTCGCCCCGTCACCGAAGTAGACGACACCGTCGATGAAATAGACGGCGCTGCCCTGGGTGTGGCCGGGGAGCGCGAACGCGGTCACGTCGAGGTCGCCTACGGTGACCACCTCGCCGTCGCGCATGGCGTGGGTCACGCGAGCACCGCTGTCGTGCGGTCCCATCATGCGCGGCAAGAGACCCTTCGCTGACTCTTTGCCCTCGATGATGGGCTGCTCTGCGGCCATGGCATAGACGTCGGCCTTCGGGTACCTGAAGCAAGCGCCGACGTGATCCGCGTGTCCGTGCGTGATGAAGATCGCTTTCACCGCCTCGGGCTGGAGCTTGCGCCGCTCGAGCTCGGCCGCCACGGCCTTGCCCGCTTTGTCGTCGCCACAATCGACCAGCGCGACGCCACCGTCTCCGATGTCGACGACCCCAAACGAGACGTAGCCGTCTTTCAATTGCTTGGCGTGCGCGCCGAGCGCTTCGCCGTCTTGGATGGGAGAGTCGCCCGCCATCGTGATCCCGAACGCCACGAACGGGACCGCGACGATCACGACCACGACGCCCAGTACCGAAAAGAGAATGCGCTTGGTTCGCTTTTGCATGACGGCCGTCACTCTACTGCGGCCCGATCAGGCGAAGGGTGGGTCGACCATGAAGAATTGCGAAGGGCGGCGGGTCCGTCGGCTCACGGTTTTCGACACGCCTCGAACCACCAGGTGAGACGCGTCGACGGATCGGCCGGTCGATGTGGGGAGCGGGCTTTTCGACATTCGCGCAACCAGACGCGGCGCCCATCGAGAACGAGCAGATTCGGAGGGCTCCTTCACCAGAATGTCGCAGACGCAGGCGAAAACGACACACCCGAACGCGCCGAGACCATGCGTCGAGCGCGGAGTCGGACAGGGGTCGGCATCGAGAGTGAATTACGACCGCCGCGTCGGCGAAGGCGATCATCGGGAGCTCTTGCCGACGAGGTCCAGTGACGCGATCTCTCGGAACGGGCGCGCTCCTCGGTATACGCTGACTTCGGTCGCAGCCCGCTGAAAGTCAGAATGCCTACCGTGCAATCGTCCCGTGAGATCGAAGCCCCGTAAGCCCAGCTGTTCGCGCTCGCGCAGAACTATGATTTGCGCCTCGAGTGGGACCCATTTCTTCGTGAAATGCGCTTTCTCGATGGCGCGACTGAGGCGGCAGTGGGCGTGCTCGTGTGGGTGCGTGCAAAGAATGGGCTCGCGATGGAGGTGCGGTACGCCACGGTCAATGCACCCGACCAAGTTGCTATGACGATGACCGATGGACAGCGAATATTTCGTCAGTTCTCGGGCTCGTGGCTGCTCCAGCCTCTTACCCCGTCGAGGACGCGCGCCGTCTTTCGCTATCACTTCACGGAGCGTCCGCCGTTCCTGTCGAAGGTTCTCGACCCTATCGTGTCACGTGTTCTGACGCGCGACATGGACGCCCGCCTCGTCGGGTTGCAATCGAGCGCCGAGAAAACCGACATCTCGACGCGTCTCCCCGCGATTCGAGAGCCAGCCATCAGGTGACCATCGAGAGCGGAGAAGAACACTCGGGGCCGACTTGGATGGAGGGTCCGCGTGAAGCCGAATGGGACGTCGATCGGCTCATCCGCGAGCCTATCGGGCCGATGCCGTGGCGCGCTCCTCCAATTGACCTCTGCTTCGATGTTATCGAGACCCGGATCGACGAGCGGCCGAACCACTCACTTCTTCGTCGGTGGCACGTAGCCGTCGCGGAGGTAGTCGCGGCGTCCGGTGGGCCAGAGCATGCAGTTGTCTTTGGCACCTTCTACCCGGTAGACGAGCACTTGGGGCGTGCCCTTGTCGGAGTCTTTGAGGCTGACGAGGATGTCGAGCGTTCCGTCTCCGTCGGCGTCGGCGATCGTGGGGACCGGCATGGCGCCGCGACCCGGGAGCTTGAGGCGGTGGAGGAGGTTACCTCCCGCATCGAGGACGAAGAGCTCGCCGAAGTCTTTCTGCGTCGAGTACGTCGCGAAGACGATCTCGGGTGTGCCATCTCCTGAGAGATCTGCCACGACGACGCCTCCAGTCGCGACGACGTCGCTCTGCGTGTACGGCACGCTCCACATCACGTTGGCCTTCGCGTCGACCGCGTGGATCGCGCCGTCGAAGCCCGCGAAGATCATCTCGGGCCCAGGCCTCGTGGGATCGATGTCGGCGACGGTGACTTGGTTGGTGATGCCGACGATGTTGGTGTCGCCGTAGTCTTCCAGACCGCTCAGGTAGTCTTTGAAGTGGACCGGGGTGATCCAATCGGCAGGGCGGGTGCCGTCGTCGTTCTCCACCCAGAGCGCGACGCCGAGCTTGCGGTTGTCTTGCGACGCATTCTGCACCGACGCGACGTAGACGAGCTCGGCTTTGCCATCGCCGTCGAGATCGGCGATCGCGGGCGCCGTGTTGGTGTGATGCGCCTGCAGCGAGGTCGACTCGTGATCCGAATAGCCCTGCTGCGCTTCGGCGTAATCGTGAAGGCCGCGCACGCCCATGAACTTGGTCGCCTTCGAGAAGATCGGAGCGCACGCAAAGCCGAAGCCCGTTCCTTTGTGGAGCGAGTTGTAGGCGTCGTCTTGCGTCGCGAAGACGTCGGAGATGCCGTCGGCGTCGACGTCTCCGATGGCGACGTTTTGATCGTAGCCATCGTAGACGTAGCAAGCCGCGTCGCACCCCGACGCGCCGGAGGTGTTCGGCGGAAACCCTTTGACGACCGATCCGTCGGCTTTCACCGCGATGAGGATGTCGTGCTGGTTGTTGGCGGCGAGGTTGTCGGTGGTCACCGAGACGAGCTCGAGCTTGCCGTCGCCGTCGATGTCACCTGCCGCGAGGCTGCGGAGCTCGCCGCGGAAGGTGAACGGAAAACCAGGAAGCGGCGCTCCTTTCGCGTCGAATGCGTAGATCTTGTCGTCGGAGGCTTCGGCGATTTCGAGCCCCGGCAAATCGGGCCGCAAATCGGCGACCACGGGAGACGACCAACATCGACCCGAAACGTCTTGCTTGAAGACGATCGTTCCGTCGATGTGCCACGCGAGGATGCGACCGGCGCGCGCGGCGATGATCTCGTTCGTTCCGTCACCGTCGAGATCGGCTACGGCAGGCGAGGCGAGCCATGCTTCGTTGTCGCTGTCTCCGAGACTCGCGATGAGCTGCGGCTCGGCGACCGTCTTGCTGCCAGCGTTTGGCGCCGGTGCGCATGATGGCGGAGGCGGCTCGATTCCTCCGCCGACTCCGGCCGGCGAGCCGGTGTGATGACCACCTCCTCCGTCGGCGTTCGTGCCGCTGCTGCAGGCTCCGAGTGCGAGGAGCAGTCCTAGCGGACCCAGCGAGGCGAGGACGACGAGCGAGCGCGTGGACATGAGAGCCTCCGAGCTTTGAGAATACACGCACCGAAGAGACCGGGAAGCCGTGGAACTAGTGGAGTCGAGCGAGAACGATGAACGGCCAAGCCGCCGAGCAAGCCAACCGAGAGACGCAAAAGAGCGTGCAGATATCGGCGGCCTTCGCGGGCTCCAATTCCGGCTCTCGAATGGCCTAATGAGGAGCCTTCGTCATTTCGAGAAGAGCGAGCGCGGCCTCGAGGCGCTTCTGACGCGCCGATTCGGCGACGACAAGGAGCGGCGCGTCTCGTTCGAGTCGAAATCGCTCGGCTTCGTGCGGCGCATCGAGCGATGCGGTGACCTCTTGGTAGAGCGTACGCAGGTCGGCGAACACTGCCGCGAGCGCAACGTGCACCGCTGGCGAGAGAGGTGACTCTTCGGACAGAGCGCGCGCGGTCGTGAGCAGCGAGACGAGCCTCGGCGCGACGTCTGCGTGCGAGCGACCTCGTTTCGATGCCGAAAAGAGATACCCGGCCGCCGCCACGAGCACGTGTAGATCTTCGATCGTTCGGAAGGGCTTCAGGTAGTCGGCGTACCCGTCACCCGGAAAGATCTCTTCGTCGGCGACGATCACGCCCTCGAACCGAACCTCGGAGTGGGGGATCTCGGGCGCGAAGGGCGTCGCATTCCGGCGTCGTGCGCTGACCCCGGCACGCCCCATCGGTACACTCACCAAGACGAGGCTCGGTCGTTCGTTCACCGCATCGGTGTGTCGTCGCGCGACGACGAGCATTTGGTCCGATACGTCGGCGAGCGTGACGAAGGTCTTCGTTCCGTCGAGAGTGAGCGCTCCGTCGGCACGCGGGGTGAGCGTGGTGAGTAGCGCCTTCGGTTGAACACCACGGGACTCGGTGGCCGCAAGACACCATTGCGTCTCGGAATCTTGCGCGCTCGTCCCGAGCCCGATGGCGACGAGACGTCGCGTAGCGGACTGGTATCCTGCAAGAAACGCGTAGCCCAACCTGTCTGCGAGCGCGCCGCCGATGGCGGCCGCACAGATGGCGGGGCCTCCGATCTTCTCCGAGGAGAGTGCCTGCGCGAACGCCTCGGGGCTCTCGAACGCCGCTGGCTTCACCCCCGCGATCTGCCTGATCCAACCTTCGAGAGACGGCTCACTCATCTGTGGCCTATGCCTTCGCGCGTTTCTCGCTGCCCGGCTTCGCAGGCTTCTTCGAAGCCGCGCTCTTGGCGCTCGGTCCAGCCTTCGCTGCGGTCTCTACGGGATCCGTTTTTACCGCGTTGCCATTCGCGCGCGCGTCGTAAGCGATCTTGTCCGCGCGGCTCTCCTTCGCCGCTGCGATGAGCTCGCGCGCTGCGTCTTCGGTGGCCTTCGTGATCTTGGCGCCCGAGAGCATCCGAGCGACCTCGCGCACACGCTCGTCACCTCGAACAGGCTCGACGCGGCTGTGCGTCACGTCGCCGCGCGTCGACTTCTTGACGACGAAGTGCGCGTCGGCGAACGCAGCGATGGGCGCCAAGTGCGTGATGCAGAGCACCTGGTGATGATGCGCGACATCGGCGATGGCTGCGCCGATGCGCTCGGCGACCGCGCCGCCGACGCCTGCGTCGACCTCGTCGAAGACGTAGAGACCCGCAGGGCCGCCTTCGGCGAGGACGCGCTTCAAGGCGAGGAGCGCGCGCGATAGCTCGCCTCCCGAGGCGATCTTTCGCAGTGGCTTGGGCTCGATCCCTTTGTTCGGTGAGATGAGAAACTCGACGCGATCGATGCCGTCGCGGCTGAGCCTTGCGCCGTCGACGCCGAGCGCATCGCCCTTCGCCTCGATCGAGCGCGCCGCGAGAGGCTCGACCTCGACGAGCACCCGCGCGCCGCCCATTCCCAGCGCCCCGAGCTCGGCGCCGATCGCGTTGCCCAGCTTCTCTGCCGCTCGCTTGCGCTTGTCCGAGAGGTCGCGTGCTGCGCGGGCGGCTTCGGGTAGACGCCGCTCGAGCTCCTTCTCACGCTCGGCCATGCGGCTCTCGGTTCCTGTCAGCGTGTCGAGCTCGGCCGCGAGCCGATCGCGCGCTTCGAGCGCGTCGTCGATCGTCGGACCGTGCTGCCTGAGGAGACCCTCGAGCCGATAGAGACGCTCTTCGATTTCACCGAGACGACCGGGATCGCCGCCGACCTCTTCGGCGTAGCGCTCGCAAGCGCCGCCGACCTCGCGAAGCTCTGCGTAGCAGGCGTCGAGCGTCTTCACGAGCGCTTCGAGCGACGTGTCGAGCTCGGCGGCCGCTCGCAGATCGGACGCGACGCGCGCAATCTGATCGCTGATCCCTTCTTCTCCTTCGAGACGCGCCGAGGCGCGCTGCGTGAGATCGAGCAGCTTGCCCGCGTGCCGAAGTCGCTTTCGCTCGGCGTTGAGATCGTCGATTTCGCCGGGCTTGGGAGCGAGCTCGTCGATGCCTTGGAGCATGAAGCGAAGGAACGCTTCGCGCTCTCCGCGGCTCTTGTCGAGCTCTCGTAGCGATCGAATCTCGTTGGCCAGCGCCTCGAGCTCGGCGACCTGTGCCGAGAGCGCATTGCGCGCGCCGTCGAGCTTCGCGAAGCTGTCGAGGTGACCGAGGTGCGTCGACGGATCGGTGAGCGCGACGCTCTCGTGCTGCGACGCGACGTCGGCGAGATCGGGCGCGAGGGCGGCGAGCTCGCCGGCCGTACAGAGCTTGCCGTTGACGTACGCGCGCGAGCGGCCGCCTTCGAGAACGACTCGTCGGATCGCGAGCTCCCGCACCGTGCCAGCGGCTTCGCTCGCATCGGCTCCGGGCAGGATACCTGCTTCGAGGAGCCTCGCGAGCGCAGGGGACGTCTTCGGATCGAGGTCGCCCAGATCGAACAGCGCTTCGATTTCGGCTTCACCAGCGCCGGGTCGCACTTGGTCGGCGTTGGCTCGACCCCCGAGGACGAGGCCCAGCGCGCCGACGACGATCGACTTGCCGGCACCCGTCTCGCCGGTGAGCACATTGAGGCCCGGCTCGAGCTCGAGCTCCAGGTCCTCCATCAGAATGAAGTTTTTGACGCGGAGGACTGTCAGCACTTGGCGCGCGAGCGTAGTTTCTCCTGCCCCGATGGCAAGGGCGCTCACGCCAACGTGGGATGCACTACGTCCGAGCGTGCCGCCGTGGGCGCGCTCTGGAGCCGCAGTGTCCTTTACGAGCGGCCGTTGCGCTCAGCCAACCGAAAAGGCCGCATCCCGACGAGGCGGCCCAGCGTTCCCGATGGCGTGTCGATGCAAACTCGGTCGCCGAGCGCCGCCATCTCGCGACGTCGTCCGCCGCGGCCACTCTCTTCGCGGCATGGCCCATCCGAGTGCACCTGGCGCTCCGCCGAGGATCGGGAGGGTGTGGCGCCCTTTCACGGGATCTGAACGGTCTTCGAGACGGTGACGGGGTCGCCCGCGAACGGGGGGACATTCGCCGTCTTGAAGGCGCGCGCAATGCAGCCGCCCGTCGCAGTCCCCGCGAAGGGTGGTCCCGAGATGTTGGCGACGGTGACGCGACCCGACGGCGCGAACGTGACTTGCACGCGGGCGACACCGCTCGGATCACCCGACTGCTTGCACCCCGCAGCTTGCCCCATCGCACCACCGAGCGCTGACGACGCGGCGGCCTTGTCGAAATCGGTTCCAGTCGCCGCAGGGGTCGCCGTCGGCTTGAGCGCTGGCGCACTCGTCGTGGCGGGCGCGCCTGTGCTTGCTACCGGGAGGTTGCCGGTGGGCGTAGGGGAGGTAGCCGTCGAGGCCACGGTCGGAGCGGCCGTCACCACGGGCTCGCTCGTCGGCATTGGAGCCGCCACCGTCTCGACGGGCTGGGGCGTCGCTTGCGCAGGACGCGTCTCGGTCGTCGTTGCCGGTTTAGGAGGCTCGCGTTTCGCAGGCTCGTCCGCAGCAGAAGGCCCGCGAAGAACGAAGTAGCCGCCGCCGAGAAGCGCTGCAGCCAAGAGCGCATAGATCGGCGTGCGCGATCGAGGCTCGACCTTCGCAGGCGCGGGCGCCGACGGTCGCGTCGTGGTCGAAGTCTTTCGCTGAGACGTCGGTCCTGAAGCCACAGACCCGCTCGCCGGTGCCGTGCTCGAGCCCTTCTTCTTCTTCTTCTTCGGATCGTTCGGAGGCGCCGTGACGGCCGCTGCTGCCTCGCTGCCGTTCTTCTTCTTCGCCGGCAGCGCGCTGTCGCGACTCGTTTCGGTGGGAACGATGCTCGACGGTTCGTTCAACATCCTCGCGAGATCGGGCGGCATGATCGGCGCCGAGAGCGCGCCGCCGAGCGCGTCGTTCTTCATCCCGAGGAGGTCATCCATCTCGACCGAGTCGCGCTTCGGCGGCGGCGGATAGCTCGAGGTCAGCGACTTGAGGTCTTGGAGCACACCATCGGGGGGCGTGTTCCATTCTTCATGCGGCTTCTTGGGCTCGGGGAACGGGAGCGGAAGAGGCTTGCGAAGACGTGGCAGCACGCGCGCTTTCATTCTCTTCGATTCGGGAGGCGAAGAATCGGTTCGCTTCGCCTCGACCTTCTCGGTCTCGGGGGGCGGAGGCGGCGCGGCCGCTCGGGTCTCGGCTCCGTCGATGGGTGGCGCAGGAATCGATCCGAGCGCGGCGAACGCCGAGAGGTCGTGGCCCGACATGTCGCGGGGCGCTGCGTTGTGACGAGGCGGACGCGGAGGCTTCGGCACTTCGCGGTGCACGGGCGCGGCGACGTGCGGCGGCGCTTCTGGCTCGCGATGCAGCATCGGCGGCGGCTTGCCCGGCGCGAAGATCATCTCGAGATCGCGCATCGACACCGGCTCTGCGTCGTCGACGTTCTTCTTCTCCTCGGAGTCTGCAGATTCTTCTTGGTGTGCCATGGCTGATCCTCAAGTAGCAGTCGTCGCGTCTTTTGCCGTGCCGAGGGTGCGTCGCACCCACTCCTTCTCGAGCCACTCGATCGAGCTCGACACGCTCGAGAGAACGTCGTGGACTTCGCGTGCCTCACGCTGCGCGCCGGTCTTCGCTCGGTGCGTCGACTTTTCGCTCAAACGAGCCTTCGTGATCCAGGTGGTCAGCTCGTAGTGGTGAAGCAGCGGAGCGAAGCGATGTTCGTCGAAGGAGGCGAGCACCTCGCATGCGCGCGAAGCGTCGGTGACCGGAATGAGGCGTGTGGTGATGGCGAACAGAAGCTTGCGCAGGTCTTCGAACGCCTGATCGGGATCTTTGGCGACGTCTTCGAGAAGCGCTTCAAACTCGTCGTCGTCGAGACCCGCAGCGACAGCGACCTCGGCCATCTGGGGCACTTGCGATGCGAGGAACGTCGAGTCGGGTGCATGACCGAGCAGACGTCCGACGAGGTAGAGATCGAATGCGCTCGCGATGGCTTCACTGAGCAGCTCGGCTTCGGGCGAAGGCGCGAGGAATCGATTTCCCAAAAAGTGCCAGCCGACGTGCATGAGCACGTCGGCGGGAATCTCGGCTTCGGTGAGCACGTCGCGCGCTTCGTGCTCGTCCCAGAAAGTCAGATTCAGGAAGAGCGCGCGGTCCCAGGGGATCGATCCCTCGGTGGGGACCAAGAACTCGTAGCGCGCCTCGTCGAGGATCTCGCTGAGGTCGGCGAACAACCCGACATGCTTGAACGAGGACGCATCCTCGATCGTCAACGAGCTCAGGTTGAGCGCTTTCAGGCCCTTCGGACGCACCACGCTCATTTACCTCGGCTTGACGGATCTACCCGTGCGGCGTCGAAGCCCGCACACGATAGGATGCCACGCTCCCGGCAGAAAGGAAGTTTCCGACCGAGCTCTCGAGGAACGCGGCGGTTTTCGAACGAAAGCTCAGATCCCTTGAGGATCGAACTTGCCGCCCGGAACGGGAGTCGACGTCGGGGGGGGCTTCGCTGGACCTGGCTTCGGTCCGGGCAATGGGTTCGCCGCGCCTGTGCTCGGAGGCAGTGGGGGAGGTGCCATACCGGTCGCCAGCTGCGGTGGCGGTCGGGCGCTCATCGGCGTCGACGGCGTTTTGTCTTCGCTCGAAGGCGCGCTCGTTTCAGTGGGTGCCGCGACCTTCAACGCGCCTTCATCGGTCTTCTTGCTCCCGCCCTCGAAAGCCAGCTGCGCGCGGAAGTGATACGCCGTGAAGGCGATTCCGCCGATTACGAGAAGTGCGAACACGGCCATGAAAGGCGCCTTGCTCGTCGGCTTCGGTGGTGCGACGGGCTTCGCGACCTCGACAGGCGTGGAGGGCGTGAAGACCGGTGGCGGCGGCGCAGACTTCTCGAACATCCAAGGGCTCACCGCGCCGTTCGTTTCTCCCGGTGCAACGGCGATCGCGACCTCGCCCGCGTTGGACCCGAGCGCTCCGTGCGAGCGGCTGGGGTCTTGCCCGATCCGCGCCGGTGGCTCGACTCCGTGATCCCTTGCCGATGACTCGGACGGCATTCCAACGGCCGCTCCTCCCATCGCAGGAGTGACCATCGGAGGTGAGCTGACGCCGGCGGGAGGCGCACTGATGATGGCCGGAGGCGCGCTGACCATGCCGGGCGCCGCGCTGACCATGCCGGGAGGCGAGCTCACCATGCCGGGCGGTGGAACCACCTGTCCGAATGTGAGCGGGGGTTGGCTCGCTTGCGGAGGAGCTGCCGGTGCGAAGCCGCTCAACATCGCAGGGGGCGGCGGAGTCGCACCCGAGGGCGGAGCCGCGGGAGCGAACCCCGCAAGTATCAGCGGCGGCGCCGATTCGGACTGCGCGGGGGTCGACGCACCCGGGTGCATCGCGGCTGCGGACTGTTGTGCCGCTGCTGACTGCATGGCCGATTGCATGGCTGCCGATTGCATCGCTGCTGACTGCATGGCGGCTGACTGCATGGCTGCCGACTGCATGGCTGCCGATTGCATCGCCGCCGCCTGCATCGCTGCCGCGTCTACCTGCATCGCTGCCGCCTGCATCGCTGCGGATTGCGTGGCAGCGGAGTACATCGCGGCCGCCTGCATGTCTGCCGATGTGGAACGCCCCTCGGCCGGAGGTCCCGGCGCGGGCGGTGGCCCGCCCATCCCGAACGGCAGACCATTGCTCAGGTTGGCTTGAACCGCCCCGCTCGCTGGAACGGTGCCTCGCCCGAGCTTCGCGCTCTGGTGCGCACCATCGCCGCCGCGACCCGGCAACGCGCCAGGCAGAAATCCTGGACGCGCCGGAACGAGCTGTCCCGGGTTGTCTCGTGAAAGCGCTGGCGCTTGAGGAAATCCCTCGACCCCCGATTGGGGAAGCGCGAAGCCCTGCGGCGGAAGCTGGCTCATCGAATCGGCCCCAAGCCTAACCTGAACCGGGCCCGAAGTTCAGTTCCTTGAAACAAGAGGGGCGGAAGCCAGGTTGAGCGCGCGCGGGGCGACGGAGACCGGGGACGTCCTTGCAAGTGGCCCCTTGCCATGCATTGATGCGCGCCCTTCCCGAGGGGCGAAAAGCTTGAGGAGAATTGGTCATGTCCTTGATTCAGCGGTCGTTGCTCCCGCTCACGTTGCTCGCTGTGCTCGGCCCGCTGAGCTGCAAAGACCAACCCGGCCCCGCCGTCTCCGAGTCGGCGAACCCGGCGTCTCAGCAGAAGAACAAGCTCGCGCCGCTCTCGCCGCAGGTGAAGGTCGATCCGCTCATCGCGAAGGTCTACCGAGCCGAGGCTTGCTACTACGGAACGATCTCACTCAAGGCTGCGCGCGCCGCCTATCTCGGAAGCTTGGGCGGCGGCGAGCCCAGCGCGACCAAGATCCCCGATTTCGGATCGCCCACCGTGGAGGCACCCTCGGTCATCAAGCCAGGCACACCCGCGGGCTCCGTCGCGATGCCGGCTGCATCGGGTACGCCGCATCTCACGGCCTCGCCCTCGGCCAAGCCTCCCGCTCCCAAGCCCGCCCCCTCTGCTCCCGCGGCTCCCGTGAAGACGGCTCCCTCGGCAGCACCCGTCGTCGGCTCCGCCAAGGTCGCTTCGAGCGCGGCGCCAGTCGGTAGTGGCAGCACGCCCGAAGATCGCGCCAAGGCGCTGGCCATGGATCGGCGTCTCCGCTCGATCCCTTACGATCGCTTTGCACGGTCGTGCACCGTTGCGGCGGGCATCAAAGTCCCCGACTCGCCCGAGCTAGATCCGGTCATGGCCGAGTACGCACCGTACATCGTCCAGCTGTCGAAAGATCTCGGCGCGGCGAACATGTACTACCAGCGCGAAGACTTCAAAACCGACGATTTCGCGAAGGGCAAAGAGCTCCACGGCAAGATCGTCGACGGCTTCAAGAAGCTCGACGACTTTCAGAAAAAGCTTGCGACCGCGCTCGGCGAGTTTAAGTCGAAGAACGGCTATGACATGAAAGAGTGGAGCGAGTCGCAGAAGCTCTCCTTCGTCGCGACCGACGCGGACCGCGACCTGTTTCTCGACTTCGACACCGACAAGCTCGACCCGGCCAAGCTCAAGGCCGATTACGACAAGGCCGACCAAGCGAACGCCGCGCTCAAGAAGTGGGGCGAAGACCACAAAGACGCGAACGATCCCTTCGTGCGAATCGTCGTACCGGCCAGCGACATCATGCTCAAGCAGTCGAAAGAGATGATGGACAAGACCGATCTGAAAGCGCCGATCCCGAGTGATCTGGTCGCGCTCACCACGTACTTCACGCGCGTGCTCGAAGCGAACAACCGCTCGGTCACGCGCCTCCTCGCCGAGCGCGAAGCCCCTCCCGCGCTCCAAGGCGGTCAGCAACGGTTGCCCGAAGGGCACCCCGGAATGCCCATGCCTGCCGAGAAAAATCCGTAAAAGCGAGACGTGGTCGGGCGCGTCGTGGTGGGCTTTACAGGCGTCCGAGCCGGCGCCCGATCGAGAGCCTGTAGAGCGCCTCGTATTGGCGCGCAGCGTGGCGCCAACCGAGCGGCTTCATCATCGAGCGACGTTGCATCGCGCGAAAGGCCGCAGGGTCGTTTCGAAACATCGAGACGGCCCACGCGACGGTGTTGGCGAGCGCATCGGCGGTGAGGTCTTGGAACTTGAACCCCGTCACGCCGTTCTCGACGGTGTCGTCGAGACCTCCGACGGCGCGGACGACCGGCAGCGTCCCGTAGCGCTGGCTGTACATCTGATTCAGCCCACAGGGCTCGTAGCGCGACGGCATGAGAAAGAGATCGGCGCCGGCTTCGACCCGGTGCGCGAGCCCCTCGTTCATTCCGATCCAAGCTCGGAAGCTCTGTGACGAATGCGACAGCGCTCGGAACGAGCTTTCGGCCCAGCTCTCCCCCGAGCCGAGCACCACGACTTGCGCGCCCGAGGCGATCATGCGCGGAAGCGCCTCGGCGAATACGTCGATGCCCTTCTGCGCGACCAGGCGGCTCACGAGGCCGATGAGCGGCACGTCGGGGATCTCGGCAAGGCCCAACTCTCGCTGCAGCGCGGCCTTGCACGCCGCCTTGCCCGTCAGATCGTTCGCGGAGAACGGCGCCGCGATGTGTCGATCGTTCGCCGGGTCCCACGCGTCCTCGTCGATCCCGTTGAGTACGCCGAGCACGTCGGCGCCGCGTGCCTTCAAGATCCCGTCGAGCCCCTCGCCTCCGTCCGCGGTCTGGATCTCCCGGGCGTACTTCGGCGAGACCGTCGACACGATCGTCGCGTGCTGAATGCCGCCCATGAGCAGGTTCAAGCTCCCGAGCGTCGTCATCCCGAGTCGGTCGGCCTGCTCGCCCGAGATCCCGACCTTCCAGGCGTCGCTGCGGGGGAAGAATCCTTGGTAGGCCATGTTGTGGATGGTGAGCACGCTCGCCGTACGCTCGAGGTCGGTGCCGTGCTCGGTGGTGTTCAAAAACACGGGCACGAGCGCGCTCGGCCAGTCGTGCGCGTGAATCACATCGGGCTCGAAGCCGAGGTAGCGGCAGAGCTCGAGCGTGCCGCGTGAGAGAAGGCCGTAGCGTTCGAGGTTGTCGCCGAAGCTCCCCGCCTTGTCGCCGTAGACGCCGTCGCGATCGTAGAGACGGTTGTGCTCCAGGAGATAGATCGGAACGCGCGTCTGCGCGGTGCTCTCGCTCTCGAGCTCGGCGCGATGCACCGAAGCCCACTCCATTCCCCAGCCCATCGGTATGCCGAGCGGGCCCGCGAGGACCGTGGAGGGCCGACCGAGCGTGCTCCGGTAGCGCGGCATGACGATGCGCACGTCGTGACCGCGCGCCTTCAGCGCGAGCGGCAAGGCTCCGGCGACGTCTCCCAGGCCCCCCGTTTTCGCGAATGGGAAGCACTCGGAGACCGAGAAAAGGATCTTCAGTCGGGACATGAAGGGAGGCTCACCCGTCTACCAGAGGCGGTGGTCGAGTGACAGCTTCCTTGCTCGCCTCACACCATCGTCGACGCGCTTTCGTGCCTCGGAGGACGCCACGCGTCGCGCACGACCTTCACCAGGGCGCTGACGCTCCGGTCGAGCCCGAGCTTCGACGTGTCGATCGTGTGGGCCGCTCTATCGTAGAGCGGTCGACGCGCGCGCAAGATCGCTTCGAGCTCCTTCATCGCGTCCTTTCGATGCTCGAGCGGCCTCAGGTCGCCTTGCGCGACGACGCGATCATGATGCTCTTTGGCGGTGGCCTTGAGCCATACGACGGTCGTCGTTCGAAGAACGAAGTCGTACGTCCCGTGGTCGGTGACCAGGCTTCCGGCCGTGGCCACGACCGCGCTCTCGGGACCAGCGACGAGGCGCTCGATCTCGGTTCGCTCGAGCTTTCGATAGTAGGCCGCGCCGTGCAGATCGAAAATTTCGCCGGCTGTCATTCCGGCGCGCTCGGCGATGCGGCGATCAAGCTCGATGAACGAAAGACCGAGTCGCGCCGCAGCGCGCGCACCGACAGTCGATTTGCCTGCCCCGCGCAGCCCCACCAGCGTCACGAGCGTTCGTGGACGAGCCGGAATCACCGTCGGCGGCGACTCTCGAAAAAGCTCTGCTGGCGTCGTTTCGAGGGCCTCTGCGAGCTCTGCGAGACGGACCACCGAGACGTTCGCGTAGGCGTTCTCGAGCGAGACGAGGAAGCGCTCCGAAACCTTCGATCGCGCCGCGAGCTCGCGAACCGTGAGCCCGACGGTCTTGCGGCGCTCCCGAATGCGGTGGGCCAGCTGAACCAGAACGGGGTGCTGCGTCGCAGGCTTCACGTCATGCACTATACTGCATCATCCGCGTGCCTGCATGCAGTATAGTACTTGACCCGGTCGGCCCCCCATGTCGAGATGCGACATGGCCGATCACGTTACGGCGCCCGCCGACCCCGTGAGGTTCGAGACTCACCCGACGCGCTATCGCCACTTCAAGCTGTCGTTCGACGGAGCCATCGCGCGTCTCGCGCTCGACATCGACGAGGAGGCGCCGCTCCGCCCTGGGTACCAGCTCAAGCTCAACAGCTACGACCTCGGCGTCGACATCGAGCTCGCCGACGCCGTGCAACGTCTCAGGTTCGAGCACCCCGAGGTGAGGGCCGTGGTCGTCACCAGCGG
>JAYUUB010000286.1:0-22617 GCA_043755175.1 Polyangiaceae bacterium
TCGTCGAGCCAGCATCGTCGAGCCAGCATCGTCGAGCCAGCATCGTCGAGCCAGCATCGTCGAGCCAGCATCGTCGAGCCAGCATCGTCGAGCCTGCGAGACAGTGAGGCTAGCTCGAGCCGGAGACAGCGTCGTCGAGGGTGACCTCACGGCCACGCACCTCGAGCCTGTACCGCGAGTTCACGGTCTCGATGTAGAAGACCTCTTTGCCGGCGATACGAAGAACGCGCTTCACCGGGGTCGTCACGTACTCATGCATCCCGTCCGAAAATTCGATGACGACGACCGAGCCTTTGCGTGGTGCTCGGACAAGTCTTCCGATCACTGCACGTGATCCGCGACCCAGTTTCCGCAGCACGACTTGCACCATCCTAGCCTAGCATGGACCCTCAGCCTCGGCACAAGTTGCCGTGTCGAAATGTTCGTTCGTTCGGCGAAGGTGCCTGGGAGCGTTTTGGGCTTGCCGTCAGCCCCTGCAAAGCCGAGACAAGCGGCCATGCGGTCCGTTTCTCCCCAAGGGAGCATCGAAGTCATCACTGGCTCCATGTTCAGCGGGAAAACGGAGGAGCTCATTCGTCGCGTGAAGCGCGCGCTGCTCGCGCGCCAGCGCGTCCAAGCCTTCAAGCCACGCATCGACGATCGATATGATGCGACACGGATCGTGAGCCATGAGCGCGTCAGCGTTGACGCGGTTGCAGTAGCAACGAGCGAGAGTCTCGAGCAACGCATCGACGACGAGTCGCGGGTCGTCGCCATCGACGAAGCGCAGTTCTTCGACAGCGGTCTCGTCGAGGTCGTCGATCGCCTCGCCAAACGCGGGCTGCGCATCATCATCGCGGGCCTCGACCAAGACTATCTGGGCCGACCGTTCCACCCGATGCCCGAGCTCATGGCGATCGCCGAAGAGGTCACGAAGGTGCACGCGGTCTGCACCGTCTGCGGAGCAGCCGCCTGCCGCTCGCAACGACTCTTGGCTGAGTCGGCTACGGTGCTCGTCGGAGGCAGCGAGGCCTACGAAGCGCGGTGCCGTGGATGCTTCGAAGCGCGGGACGTGCAGCGCACCGTCTACCCGCCACACACCTGACGAGCGCTCTCGTCAGTCGCGTCGGGCTCGAATGACGAACGGGTCGGCGACCCCTTTTCGCCCCTTATCGGCGAAGTAAACGCGCAGCATCTGGGCAGCGACCGTCGAGGCTTTCACCTTCCAGCTGGCGTGGTTTGCCGCGAGGACGCTGATGGCCACCTCGGGGGCGTCGCTGGGGGCGAAGCCCACGAACCACGTGTAAAGGTATCCGTCGGTCTTGTTCTCGGCGAGCGTGCCGGTCTTGCCGGCGACGCGGATTTCGGGGAGATAGGCGCGACCGCTGCGGTCGTGGAACGCCTGGAAGCTCGTGCCTCCATCGACCGTCGACTCCATCATCGTCGTCACGGCGCGCGTGGTCTTCTCTTCGACGACTCGGCCCAGCGTCTGTCGCTCCGTCGGCCCGTGGTACATCTCGCCATCGGAGTCTTTTACGCTCGCGACGACGAAGAGACGCACCATCTCACCCTTGTTGGCGACGGTCGTCGCGAGATTGGCGGCTTGGAAAGGCGAGAGCGTCGAGTGCCAAAACCCAGCCGCCGAGCGCGCCAGCTCGTTCGGCTCGTCGGGAAAATCGATCTTGCTGATTGCGATCGGAACGTCGAACGGGATCTCGCGGGCCCAGCCGAGCCTGGTCGCGATGCTCGTCATGTCGTCCTTGTCGAGGTTCTCGAGCGCGAGGCGCGCGAACACCACGTTGAGGCTGCGCCCCATCGCTTCGGCCATCGTCGCGCAATACTTGTCGCGCTTCTTGTCGGGGATGAGCTCGCTGTCGTCGATGCGACTCTTGCCACCGTGGTAGCACTCGCGCGTCGTCGGCCCGAGGCCCTTCTCGACGAGCGCCGATCCCGTGACGATCTTGAAAATGCTCGCCGACGGTGAGCTTGCCTCGGCGGCGATGTTGGTGAGCGGCGCGTCTTCCGAATAGTTCGCCCAGACGAGGATCCTGCCGGTCTTGACGTCGGTCATCACCACGGCGCCCATCGGCACCGACCCGTCTCGGAGGAGTCGGTTGGCAGCTCGTTGGTACTTCGGCACGAGCGTGAGCTCGGCGGTCCGGTCGCCGAACGCAGGGGCCGTAACGACATCGCCCCGCGCATCGATGCGCGTCAGATCCACGCCGGTGAGGGGCGGAGGCGTGACCTCCTTCCTCACTTTCGGGCCGCCCTGCTGGATCCTGGCTTTCGACAAGCTCTCCACCAAGGTCGCCGTGTGCGAGCGCACGTACGGGAGCGAAACGGCCACGAACCCAGCCGCCACGCCTATCGCGATCCAACGCCGCATTGCAGGCGGGGGTAACCCAGCACGACGCGTCGGGCCAAAGAAACGGATCACCCCGCAGCCTTCGCGTCGTCGGGACTGCTGCGGGGCGTCTTGGCGCCGAGGCCATTCGACTGATCTATGTTGAGATACTCTTGAAGAAGAGTCTCAGAACCAGAGCTGAAGGCGCGTGCCGATTTCGTGCATGACGTGGGCCCCGGGATCACCGCCCTTGGTCACGTTGCCGGGGACCACGGCCAGATTCTTGTCGGTCCCGCTGTTCGGGGTGAGGTAGGCCGCGTAGTTGAAGCTCATGCGGACCCACTTCGAATGCCAGTAGCTGGCGGCGCCGCCGAACTGCCAGATCTTAAAGTCTCTCGCCTTGTTGCCGAGGGAGCCGGGCGTCTTCGCGTCGTCGAGCCCGCCGCGTGAATTGCCGTCGTAGCTACCGAGAATGCCGGCCACGAGACCCGTCAGCTCGATGCCGCGCTTGATGGCGTCTTTCTTTCGGAGATTGAGCTTCTGCGGCCGCTCGTAACCCGGATCGCCCGAGATGAATTTGTCGCCTAGGGCCCACCAGGTGATTTGCCCGTAGAACGCGGCACCCTTCAGCGTGCCGAGTCGCTCGGTGTTCGTGAGCTGGTAGCCGTCGATCGCTTCGCGGGTGTGGTTCGCGATGTAGTAGCCCTCGCCGCGGATATCGACCGGACCGACAGGCAATCGAATTTCACCGCCGATGAGGTTCTGGGCGCCCGATGGGATGACCCGCACTTTGCGATTCAAAGAGTCGGTGTAGTTCGGGTTGAAGAGCAGATAGCCCTGGTTCGTCGAGATCGCGGGGTAGCTGTATCCGACCGCGTCGGACTGTCTTTCTCCATGTCGAGCCGAGACGCCGATCTGAAGGTCTTTGACGGCTTTGACGCCATTCAACGGCTTGACCACGATGCGTCCGAGGAAGTCGGCAGCGCCATCGACCTCCGGTCGATTCTCTCCGTCACCGCCTGCGACCATGAGCTCGTAACTCACGATCTTGTCGCCGATGTCGCCCCAAATCATGAGGCCGGTCTCCCGGCCTCCCGGTGCGATCATTCCTCGGGTGGCGACGTTTCGTTCCATGAACGAGAGCTGCCACGGTGAGGTCCGTCGCTCCATGCCGACCGGCGGATCAAATTGCCCGAACTGGAAGTTCAAGCACGGACACAAGCTGTAGTTGATCCAGATGTCGGCAGGGCTCAGCGTGGCAGCAGCCCCTTGAACGGGTCGATACCTCGCCGTGCTTCCGGATGGCGCCTGCCCGGGCGGACCGGCGAAGAGCTGCGCGGTGCCATCGCCGTTGTCGATGCCGGTGCCGATGTCGACTTCCGCGAGAAAGCTCCATCGCTTCAGGAAGTCACCGGCGAAGCCGAACCGAAGGAGGCGCGCGTAGAATCGAGGCGGGAGCCCTGCACCACCCGCCGCGGTCGACTTGGAATTCACTCCGGAGCCGAGGAAGCTGTTGAAGTCGAGTTGCATCAGCCCGCGCGGGAACAGATGGAACTGGTCGTCGTTGTCTCGCAGGAAGAACATCCCGTGCCAGCCCGCGTTGGGCTCCTGGCTCGAGCTCGACTTCCAAGCCATTCCGGTTTCATCGCCGAACGATTGCGGAGGAGGACCGAGGGGCTTCGGTTGCACGGTCGCAGCGGTCCCTGCCGATGGCGGGACGGGGGGAGCCTCGGGGACTGTGAGCGCCGCGCTAGGGGGCGGCGCCCCTACAGGGGAAGGCGGGGGCTGAGTCGGTCCGGGCGGCCCGGGAGGGGGTGCCGGAGGCGCGGGTTGGACCGGAGGGGCCGGCACGGGGCGCGGAGGCCCGGGTGGGGGGACGGGCCGGGGAAATGGCTGCGCGGGGCCTGGCTGCGCGGGGCCTGGCTGCGGCGGGCCTGGCTGCGGCGGGCCTGGCTGCGGGGCTGGCTGCGGGGGAACTGGCTGCGCTCCCGCGACGCCGGTCCAAAGCGCAAGGCACATGCCCACGACACCCGAGATCGCTATTCTCATCGTCTCCCATTCTCCGCGTGCCAGAAGGTGCGCGGAGGGTAACGGAAAGCACAGGCCGTGAACTTCGACTTTCGCTGTCCTTCACCCGAGCGAATTGCGCTCTGTCTCCGCTCCAATTCCAGGTCCTGTGACGACCTGGCCGCGCCGCACGCTCGCACCCGTCGCCTGCCGGGTCAAGAAGCAGGTCGCGCGTGACCGGCAACTCGGGTTACGCCCGGTAGCCCGAAAAGGCCGATCCCTGGCCGCGACCGGTCCCACCACCAAGGATTCTCCGATGCAGACCGCCAGATTTTCCGACGCGGGTCGACCTTCGATCGAAGCTTTCGACGAGGTCATTCGCGTGCTCGAGTCAGACCCGAGACTCTCGGATCGCATCGTCGTGCGCCCGCATCCGCTCCTCATCCTCGTTCGGAGGGAATCGAGCACAGTTCTCGTCGGCTCGTCGAAGGTGTGGTCGTCGGCGCGCCAGCTTTTGCGTCCCTTCGCCGAAGAGCTCGCCGACGGGGCGATGACGCTGGTCCTCCTCGGAGAGCTCGAAGACCCCGATCTCGCGGAAGCGGTTCGGAGAGGGATCTCGACCATCTTGCCACAGCACCCTTCGCCGACCGAGCTCGTCGCGTCCGTCTTGGCCGGGTTCGAGCTCATCGATGCGAAGTCGCGCGCCGAGAGCCGCGGCAAATGGCTGAGCCGCTATCGCTTCGAGCTCGGTGAGCTCATCGAGATCGCCAAGGCGCTGTCGACCGAGCGAGAAATCGACAAGCTGCTCGGGCTCATTCTCGAGAAGAGCCGGTTCATCACTGGCGCCGATGCGGGCAGCATCTACGTCGTCGAGGGCGACGACCCAGATCCGCTGCGCCGCACCCTTCGATTCAAGCTCACCCAAAACGATTCGATCGAGCTCGACTTTCGCGAGTTCACCGTACCGGTCAGCGCGCGTTCGATGTCGGGTTATGTCGCGCTCCACAAGAGCCCGCTGAACATCGCCGACGTCTACGACCTACCCGCTCATAGTCCATTCGCCTTCGACCGATCGTTCGACGCGAAGATCGCGTACCGAACCAAGAGCATGCTCTGCGCACCACTCCTGAACCGAGGCGGAGACGTCATAGGGGTGATTCAGCTCATCAACAAGAAGCGCGCGCCCGAGCTCAAGCTGGTCTCACCCGAAGACTTCGAGAGGCAGATCGTCGCTTTCGATCAGCGAAGCGAAGAGCTTTTGATGACCCTCGCTTCGCAAGCCGGAATCGCTCTCGAGAATGCGATTCTCTACGCCGACATCAATCGAATGCTCGAAGGGTTCGTTCGCGCGAGCGTCGAAGCGATCGAGCAGCGCGACCCGACCACCAGCGGTCATTCGCGACGAGTCTCCGATTTCACCGTCGGATTGGCTCGAGCCGTCGAGCGCGAATCGACCGGACCTTTTCGCGACGTTTCTTGGACGAAAGACGACCTGCGTGAGCTCGAGTATGCATCTCTACTGCACGACTTCGGAAAGATCGGCGTGCGCGAAGAAGTGCTCGTGAAGGCGAAGAAGCTCTACGAGCACCAGCTCGACAACATTCGATTGCGCTTCGACTACACCATACGCTCGCTCGAAGCCGACGTGCTGCGCCGAAAGCTCTTCGTCCTCGAGCGACAAGGAAGCGCCGGGGAGCTCTCACAGCTCGACGAAGAGCTCGCCGTTCGACGGGCACAGCTCGAGTCGGCGTTCGCGTCGATCTGTGCTTCGAATGAGCCAACCATCCTGTCTGGAGGCGACTTCAAGCAGATCGAGGCCGTCGCACGAGAGACCTATACCGACCTCTCGGGACGTGAGCTACCGCTTCTGACGCCGGACGAGATGCAGAGCCTCTCCATTCCCCGAGGGTCGCTCACCTCGACCGAGATCGACGAGATCAGGAGCCACGTGACGCACACGTTCGAATTCTTGTCTCAGATCCCGTGGGGCAAACAGTTTCGTCGCGTCGCCCTGATAGCGGGCGCTCACCACGAACGGCTCAATGGGACGGGCTATCCACACCGACTCCATGCCGCCGAAATACCTCTTCAATCGAAAATGATGAGCGTCGCAGACATCTTCGACGCCCTCACTGCCTCTGACCGACCCTACAAGAAGGCGGTCCCCGTCGAGCGCGCGCTCGACATTCTAGGGTTCGAAGTCAAAGACCAACACGTCGATGGTGACCTCGTCCGAATCTTCATCGAAGCGAGGGTTTGGGAAGACGTCGAGGGCCCTCTCTCGACAGGCGCGTTGATGCGACGATAGCGGGTTCTTCGTCAGCGAATCGGTTGCAGGTGTCCGCCGCCTTCGCGAGCCAACTGAGAATCACCCGACGAGACGCGCATCGAGACATCGAATGCGGTGGTCGTGATTCGTCCGTCGAGCGTGCCCCCGAAGGCCCCATGGCTCCCCGTCGACGGATTGTCGGATCGAGGACGCAGCGTCGCATAGACGCCATCGCCTTCGGCCACCCCATTGAGATCGAGCTGGCCCCATGGACCTCGAACCTCGCCGGAGACGGCTCCGTTCGGGTCAATCACGATTTCGATCTCTCCGGGGCCGGAGCCGACCTTTCCGTCGTCGCGCTTCCACACGTCGTCCTCGGCAGTCGATTGAGGCTCCACTCGTCGCTTACGCGCGCTGAAGGTTCCTTTGAATCGCCTTGGAGCAGCCTGGCTCTCCGCGTTCGAGCTGCTCGGCTCGGCCGACGGCGTGCTCGGCTTCGTCGATTGCGTTCCGGACGGGGCGGATGTGGGAGCGCCGTTCGTGTTCGATTGATGTTCACGAGAATCCTTTTCGGGACCCCTGGAACAAGACGCTACGAGAATCACTGCGAACCAAATCGGGAAAAGCGGCGAAATCGGGCCCATGCGAGGGCATATGTTTACCACGCGCTGGAGCCTAATCGGTTTCGGTCGATAGGAAACGAGGTACCCAATCGACGCCACGAACGTCTTCCCGACCGACCGTTCGTGCCTCAGATGAAGGCCCACACACCTCATTGATGACTGTTTTGGGCTTGACCCACATGCCCTTGACGGCATAGTGATTCATCATCGCCGAGCGGGTATCGGCGAGTTTGGAGACGACATGACCCCCACCGACGCATTCATCGCTCAAATCATCGGACTCGTTCGGCGTATGCCCGACGATGCCATCCTCGCTCTCGTGAAGAACCAACTCGCGGGTGTGAAGGGGCTTTCGCAATCTCTCGCGACTGGTGCGTCGAAGAGCGCGTCGAAGAGCGCGTCGAAGAGCGCCCCGACGAGCGCCCCGACGAGCACCACCAAGGCACGACGCGGTCGTCCTGCAGGTTCGAAGAATGCCCCGAAGGCCGCTGCTCCGGCATCCGTGGCTTCTGCAAACACGGCTTCGACAAACACGGCTTCGACAAACACGGCTTCTGCAAACACGGCTTCGGCAGGCACGGCTCCCAAGAAGGCTGCTGCCCCCAAAGCCGCTACGGGCCGCAAGAAGCCAGGACCCAAGCCGAAGGCCGCTGCCAAAGCCGCTCCGACGAGCGCGAAGAAGGCCGCTCCCAAGGCTGCAGCCCCCAAAGCCTCGAAGGCTTCCAAAGCCAAGCCGGCAGCTCGACGCGGACGTTCTGGCGCGGGTCGCCAGGAGACGCTCACGCTCGTCGAGCGCGTGGTGAAGGCCAGCAACGGTCTCGCCGCGAGCGACGTCGCCAAAGCAGCGAGCATTCCGCAATCGCGCGCTTCGGCCGCTTTGAAAGAGCTCAAGCTCGCGAAGCGTATCTTCCAGGGCGGTGACCGCCGGTTTGCCCGCTATGCAGGCGACGCCAGAAGCGCTGAGGCAGCAAGCCTCGGCGCCCGCAAGAACGCCGCTGGCCCGCAAGGCGCCAAGAAAAAGAAGAAGTAGTGACGTAAGAGGGTGAGCCGGGTTTCTCGGTAGAAAATCCTATCGCCCCAGCTCGCCCTCGCCCTCGCCCTCGCCCTCGCCGTCGAGCCTGCGTCATTCGGCGGCAATTCATCCGAGCGCGCCCACGGCGCCTAGGGCACAATTTGCTGCCTTCAGGGCGCGCTTCAGCTCGGTGGTTTACTTTCAGGTCGACCTGCTCGAAGGCCCGCTGCAAGAAAATGGCGAGCTCTTCGAGCTTGAACGATTTCGTAATGAGTCGCGTCGGACGAATCGATTCGATGCCGCTGTCGATTGCGCCGAATGCGGTCATGATGAACCGGTCGCTCGGCCAGCTGCTGTCGCGAAGCAGCGAGGAGATCGAGCCGGCCCATGTCGGGCGTGCGTAGTTTCTCCGGAGCTTTCGAGCCGTCGTCGTCGCGCTCATCGCCATTGCAGTCTCGTTCGCGATGATTCTGCTCGCCTCTACGGGGTGAGGCCGCCGCGCGTGAAGGCATTGAGCATCTGTCCATGGGACCGCTCGTCAATATCTCGGTCGTCGTCATGCTCGTTCCTCGCGCACCTGTCTCGCTTTGGTCCCGGCGGAACATCGATCGAATCAATTGTACGCGGGGCCCGTTGAAAAACTCATGCGCGCTGCTTCCGAGCGGGATGAGCTCGCTCGCGTCATTGGCGGACATTCGAAATGGCAGCAGCATTCCTTCGGTGCCGCCTACCGAACGAACCCGTAGCGCTCGAAAACCCTCGAGCAGAGCATTTCAACGAGCTGGAGATCGGGGTTCGTATCGCGCTCAGGGCGGGTTCCAGGTCTGCCCGCCATCGTCGGTCGCAATCACGAACCATTGCCTCGCCGTCGTTCCAGTCACGTCTGCCGAGATGAGAAGCAGCGTTCGATCGCCGAGTCCGACGAGCGCGCCGTAATCGAGCCGCCCTCGATCGCCTTCGCCTTCGAGAACGAGCTTCTCGCCATCGTAGATCTTGCCGAGCGCGTCGGGCTTTCCGAGCGTCTCCGATCGCGACATCAAAAACTGCCATTGCGTCGGTGATTGCAGCGATTGCGTCGCGAGGATGCCCGTCTTGTACGGAGCGATTCCGATGACTCGATCGCCTTTGAACACCGGCTTGAGAAACGGCCGATTCTCCGGTGCGATGCAGTTTCCATCGGTCTTGCAAGTCACGAACGAAGGTAGATTGTCTGCAGGGTTCAATGCCTCGACGACGACGTAATCGTCACCACATCCCATGGTGACCTTGTTGTCGACCGTCTGAGGAAGCTCGAAGCTGATGACCTTCTCTCTCGAGGCAGCGACGACGAAGGTCTTGTTTCCAGGCTGTGACACCCGACGGAACGACCACACGCCATGCTCGCACTCGGGACCCGCCGAGAGCTCGTCGACGAGCGTCTTCGTCATGGCGAGGCGATCGACCGGCTTCGGCGTGGCTAGCGGTTCTTTCGGTTGCGGCCAAGGCCTGAACAAGATGCCTTTGGTCGACGCTGTCAAAAGTACTGGAGGCCGACCATAGGCTCCATAAACGGGTGTCTCGGTTTGCGGCAGCGGTGTGGCCGGCGGAAGCTCTTCGCCCGGCGGAACTCCATAGGCCAATGCGAAGACCTTCGGCTTCATTTCGAGCGGGAACGAGGTCAACGTCTTCGAGAGCACCGCCTGCGCACCGAAGCCTTTGGGAATCGTGGGCCCATTGCCTTTCTCCACCGGCGCGATGATCGGCGAGGGAGCCGAGAGCTTCGTGTCGTCTGGGCTTCCGAAATAGAGGGTGAGCGTGTCGATCGGCGCGAGCACGTCTTTCGGGAGCTTCTTTTTCGGAAGCTGCCGCGTCGCGATCGCGACCACCACGGTCTTGTCGGCACCGACCGAGAACGTGAGGAGAGCACCCTGCTCGACGGGTACCTTGAGAGACGCCCACGTGCGTCCGCCGTCGGTGGTTCTCAGCGCGACCGCACCATTTTCGATCGATCCGCCCAGCACCGCGCTCTGCGTGTCGATTGGAAAGATGCGCGACCACTTCGTCGCCGTAGAAGGCATCAAGTCCTTCGACTTCGTAGCGAGGGCGCGTGCGAGCCCGACCTTCGTCAAGAGCTCGTGCGACGTGGCGCCGCCTTCGGCCGCAGGGTGCTCGGGCTCACGTGCGAGATCCTTCACCTTGCCGCAGCTCTTGCAGCCGGATGCTCCGAGAACGGCAAACGCGAGCGACAACGAAAGAGTCAGCCATTTGCGCGAGCCCGCGACGACCCTTCGCGCATGGGGCGCACGAGGATTGCTGGTCGGCGCATCATTCAGCCCAGTGAGCGATTTCGGTCCGGTCATTCGATCGAGTCGGGATCCGCACAGCAGCGGAAGCCGGTCGAATAGTCATGGTAGTCGAAATCGTGTGCAGTGGTCTGGTAGCTACAACCGTCGCCGTTTTGCGTCGTGTCCATGTAGTAGCCGCCTCGAAAGGTACCGTCGGCATCGGCGACCCATTCGTGGAGGTTACCGACCATGTCGTAAAGACCCTCCGACGTCACGCAGTCGCTCCGTTCGCCGGTCGGCAGCAGAGAGTCGGGAAGCTGGTTGATCATCGGAAGGTTCATTCCTTCTTTCCACGTGCGGTCTCGAGGGAGACCTGCGGCAGACACCGCTTCGATGACCGGATGCTTGGCGCGCACGTCGTCGTTGCACACGTGAGAGCGGCGCTCATTTCCGTAGGGAAATTGCGAACCGCTCGGCCCGCGACAGCCTTGCTCCCATTCGCCTGCGGTGCACAGGCGCTTGCCTGACGCACGGCACGCCGACTCGGCCTCGACACCACTGATGTAGCCCTGGGGAATGACTCCCGGCTTCGAGACGGCGCGGTAGCCGCTCGTCTTGTCGACCGACTCGAAAGGCGTGATCGCTTCATCGTGTGATCCGTCGGACTTGCGAACCAAGTGGACCAACGAGGCTTCCCAGCGGTCGACGCAGACACGTCCGCCGACGAGACCCATGTCGGCGGGGCACCGCGCTGCGCCCTCAGTGAGCTCCGACGCGAACGTCTCGGCGCTGTAGCCCTCGCTCGAGGGTCGGCTCGCGCTCGAATCGAGAGCACGCTCGCTCGCCCCCGCGCGCGACGCGTCTGCATTGACCCTGCGACCGTCGACATATGCGCCACGTACGGAGCGGGCCTCCGGGTTCGTCGACGCATCACCGTCGGTTGCTGCGAAGCCGGCATGGGCCTCGAGCGCATCGAAGGTTCGCACGGGCGCTTCAGCGCGCGAAGTGTGCGTAGCCCCGGTCGAAGCGCATCCTGTCGAGCTTGCAGCGAGCCCGACGACGAGCGCACACGCAGTCGACCAACGCATGCTCGAGACGTCGCGTGCTCCATGCTTGGGAGCGGCAGGGGAGGGGCGAACGCCCAGCGGTGAAACGGTACGGCGGCGCATCGCGACCGTTGATAATTCAGGATCCCCCATCCCCCGCGCAACCCAAAATCCCTTCAGGAGCCCGTCTTTGGAGGAGAGTGTGCCGCCGTGTATGTACGAACGCCGGACCGCTTTCGCGACCCGGCGCCGTTCTGCCGCGGAGCAGAGGCTCCAGGGCCATCCACGTGGGAGTGGCTCAGAACTGCTGAACGAGGTCGAAGCAGGTCGCGTGGAGCCCCGAACAAGCAACTGCGGCGTGATTGTTGACGCAGTCGATGTATTCGTTGAGCCCAGACGTGCTGAAGGGAATGAGGTCTTGTTTGCACTTGGCCGTCTCGAAGACATCGCCGCTCGCGCAACTCGCCGCAATGTTGTCGCACGCCGTGTCGGCGCCCGGGTTTACACACGCGCTCGTGTACATCGTGTTGAGGCAATTCTGGACGTTGGTCACGGCGTTGGTACCGCAAGTGTCATCCGTGGTCGCCGGAATCATGTCGAAGCAGCTCTGGAGCTCTTCCCACAGACCGGGGACGTAGAGCTGAAAGCCGCGGTGACAGGTGCCCACCGCGATGGGAGCTAGGTTGTCGGCCGAGCATTTGGCAGGAAACGAAGCCATTTGGTCGCACGCGCTGTCTGCCTTGCCAGTCCCGTTGCCACCGACGCAGCCGCCTCCCGTGCTCGAGGAAGTGGTCGCCGACGAGGTGGTCGTCGTGGAGGAGGTCGTGCCGGTTGCCGAGGTGACGTTGCTCGTGGTGGAGCCAGCGCCGCCGACGCTGGTGCCATCGGTCGACGTCGTCAGGATACAGCCTGTCGCAGAAACGATGGTAACGGCCGCAACGGTCAGGGCGAGCAAGTGGGTACGGGTAAGCATGGAATCGATTCTCCTGGGGGGCAGAACGAGTCGCCTCGGTCCAGCCAATTGATACGAAGTAGACGCGTGGTGCTTCCTGCGCATTCTGCCTCGTTCGCAAAGAGAGGGCCAACACTCGACACCCGCGCAGGTTTAGCACGCCAAACTACCCCAATGCCTAAACGCCTGCTCAGAAGTACGCGCACCCTCGATCTTTTTCGACATCGAAGCTCGAAAAGACATTGCGCAGCTCGGGGCTCGCTGGTAAGAGCGCGACTCCGCCTTTCCAGACGTTGGCTCGACCGAGCTTCCGAAAAGAAAAGTAGAGGCGACTGACGATCGGTTCCCCAAAGACCGACCCGTTAGGCTACAGTCCGCCCCCTTCTGCTTCAACTCACTTACTGTCTTGTCGAGAAGCCGTAACGGCGTCTCGAGCACGGTTCGCCCTTTCGGCCGCTGTGGGCCTCCCCCCGGTGACGCGCAAGGGATCTTCGCCCCTCCACAAGAGAGGCGTCGGGCCGCGACCCGAAACGTACGACGCTCTCGATAACCCTCGAACCTCCGACGCACTCCGAGCGGCAGCCTTGACGGAGCACTCTACAGAGAGCGCCCCAGCGAGCATTCCCGACCCAGAGAGCCGACGAGAACCGAGAGACTTTTTGGTTTCGCAGCACCCTCGTTCGCCAGCACCCTCGTTCGCCAGCACCCTCGTTCGACAGCACCCTCGTTCGCCAGCACCCTCGAATGCTTCTTCGCGAAGCAACTCTCTTTCGAAGCTTTCCAGAAGAAGCTTTCTGGAAACCGCTCGAAGAAGCGCTTGTAGGAGACGACACAATGCAGAGCAAAGCCACCGCGATGTTCTCCCGCATCGCCCCTCGCAAAGCCCGCATGATCGCGGACCTCGTGCGCGGGAAGAGCGCGGCCGAGGCCATTCAGCTCCTCCAATTCACCGCGAAGTCAGGCGCACCGGTCATCAAGAAGTTGATCGAGAGCGCCGTCGCGAATGCCCAGCGAATCGGGTCCGACATCGACGCCCTCTTCGTGAGCAAGGCGACCGTCGACAAGGGGCCGACCAAGTTCAATCGCCGCTGGCGCCCGCGCGCGATGGGTCGCGCGACCCGAATCGAAAAGGGCATTTCGCACATCGTCATCGAGCTCGACCAGCGCAAGTAGAGCGCGTTCGTTTTCCGGGGCCGCACCGGCCCCTCGATCTGAGGATCCTCCATGGGACAGAAGACCCACCCGTATGGCTTCCGCGTCGGCGTCATCAAGACGTGGAGCAGCAAGTGGTACGAAGACGGCGCCGCTTACCAGAAGTGGCTCCACCAAGATCTGCGTATCAAGCGCGCGATCAAACAGTACCTCTACAACGCGAACATCGCGGGCGTGGAGATCGAGCGCGCCGCCAACCGTGCCAAGGTCATCGTCTACACGGCGCGACCCGGCATGGTCATCGGCAAAGGTGGCAAGGGGATCGAGATCCTCAAGAGCGGCAACTTGGACAGCGCCCAAAAGGGTGAAACCAAGTTCCCCGGCGTCGCCAAGTTCACCGACAACGAGGTGTTCATCGACGTCCAAGAGGTGCGCAAGGCAGAGACCAATGCGCAGCTCGTGGCAGAGAACATCGCGACGCAGCTCGAGCGACGCATTGCCTTCCGCCGCGCCATGAAGAAGGCCGTCGCGACGGCCATGAAGTTCGGCGCCAAGGGTATTCGCGTTCGCTGCGCGGGTCGCCTCGGCGGCAGCGAGATGAGCCGCGTCGAGACCTACCGCGAAGGCCGCGTTCCGCTGCACACGCTCCGCGCCGACATCGAGTTCGGTCTCGCCGAAGCCAAGACCAAGGTCGGAATCATCGGCGTCAAGGTTTGGATGTTCAAGGGCGAGGTTCTGCAGCGCAAGCCGCGCCGCATCTGAGAACCCGCACCGCGTCTCGGTCATTCGAAGTGTCCCCTCGGGAACCTCGAATGACCATCACGCTCTCGAAAGCAGCTCAGTCGACATCAGACACGCTGCCCGATGATTTTCTGGGAATCCCGATTCCGGGAGCACCCGCCAGAAGGCCAAGCTCATGCTTTCCCCCAAGCGAACCAAGTACCGCAAGATGCAGAAGGGCCGCAATCGCGGCATGGCTTCTGTCGGTTGCGACGTGTCGTTCGGCGACTTCGCGCTGCAGGCCATGGAGCCCGCTCGCGTCAGCTCGCGTCAGATCGAAGCTGCACGTATGGCCGTGCAGCGCCACTGCAAGCGCGCCGGCAAGCTCTTCATCCGAATCTTCCCCGACAAGTCGATCTCGAAGAAACCCCTCGAGGTCCGCATGGGTGGAGGAAAGGGCAACCCTGAAGAATGGGCAGCCCTCGTGAAGCCCGGTCGCGTCATGTACGAGATCGCCGGCGTCCCCGAAGAAATGGCTCGCGAGGCTTTCCGGCTCGCAGCTCACAAGCTCCCGATGGCGTGCAAGTTCCTCATTCGGGACCACGCGTAAGACTTTCGACTGGCCTCTAAGGAGAAGTTCGCATGAAGGCGAAAGAACTGCGCGACCGCACGGACGAGAACCTGAAAGACCTCGAGAAGAACCTCTCGAGCGAGCTCTTTCAGTCGCGCTTCAAGAACTACACGAACCGGCTGAACGACACCGCGGCCATCCGCCGCTCCCGTCGTGATCTCGCCCGGGTGAAGACGATTCTTACTCAGCGCGCAGGCGCTGGAGCCGCTTCCGAAGAGAAGGCCTCATCATGAGCGACAAGAAAACCAAGGCAGCCCCGAAGAAGCCGGCAGGCGAGGCCGCGAAGAAAGCCGGAGCAGCGAAAGCGGCTGCCGCCGCCGCGCCGAAGGCTGCCCCCAAGCCGGCCCCCGTCGCGCCGACCACGGTCTTCAAGAGCCACAGCTTCCGCCGAACGATGATTGGCCTCGTGACCCGCGACAAGATGGATAAGACCGTCGTGGTCGAGGTCATTCGCAAGGCCATGGACCCGGTCTACAAGAAGTACGTTCGCATGCGAGAGCGATACAAGGCTCACGACGAGCACAACCAATTCAAGATTGGCGACCGCGTCGAGATCACCGAGCACCGACCCATCTCGCGCGACAAGCGCTGGCTCGTGACCCGCCTGGTCACACGCCGAGTGGAGGCCTAAGCCATGATTCAGGTATCCACCAACCTCGAGATTGCCGACAACTCCGGCGCTCGCCGAGTCGTGTGCATCAAGGTCCTCGGTGGCTCGCGTCGCAAGTACGCCGGCCTCGGTGACATCATCGTCGTCTCCATCAAAGAGTGCCTCCCGGGTACCAAGGTGAAGAAGGGCGATACCGCCCGAGCAGTCGTGGTTCGCACGACCCGTGAGTATCAGCGCGCCGACGGGAGCTACATCAAGTTCGACGGCAACAGCGCAGTGCTCATCAATACCCAGAAAGAGCCTATCGGCACCCGCATCTTCGGGCCGGTCGCTCGTGAGCTGCGCGCGAAGAAGTTCATGAAGATCATCTCGCTCGCTCCGGAGGTGCTCTGATGAAGCGCTTGAAGGTTGGCGACTTCGTTCAGGTCATTGCCGGCTCCGAGAAGGGCAAAACCGGGAAACTGAAGAAGATCCTCAAGAACGAGGAGCGCGTCGTCATCGAGGGATTGAACCTCGTCACGAAGCACCAGAAGCCCAATGCCCGCAATCAGCAGGGCGGGAAAATCGAGATGGAGGCACCCATTCACGCCTCCAACGTGATGCTCGTCGACCCCGAAACGAAGAAGCCCACCCGGGTGAATTTCGAGATCAAAGACGGCAACAAGGTGCGCGTCGCCAAGAGCGGCGCCGTCATCACGAACGGCTAAGCGGCTCTCGCTAGGTAAAAGAACATGGCGAAGGATAAAGACGACAAGAAAGACGCCAAGGGCGCGTCGGCCAAGCCCAAGGGCGGTGGCGCGATCGACAAGCCTGCGAAGTCGAAAGCCGCAAAAGCTGCCCCCGTTGCCACCGGCGAAAAGAAACCGAAAGAGCAACGCGACCCGAACTACGTGCCTCGCGCACGTCAGCGCTACAAGGCCCATGTGACGGCCGCGCTGACCAAGCAGTTCAGCTACAAGAACCCGATGATGGTCCCGCGCCTGCAAAAGGTCGTGGTCAACATGGGTCTCGGAGCCGCGGTCGGTAACCCGAAGATCATCGACACTGCCGTCGAAGAGATCCGGGCCATCACCGGCCAGCAGCCCACCATCTGCCGTGCTCGCAAGTCGATTGCGTCGTTCAAGCTCCGCGAGAACCTCCCGATCGGCGTGCGCGTCACGCTCCGCAAAGAACGTATGTGGGAGTTCGTCGATCGCCTCTTCGGCATCGCCCTCCCCCGCGTGCGCGATTTCAAGGGCGTCAGCCCCCGCGGATTCGACGGTCGGGGAAACTTCACGATGGGCCTGCGCGAGCAGATCATCTTCCCCGAGATTGATTACGACAAGATCGACGTCACGAAGGGCATGAACATTTCCTTTGTGACCACTGCCCGCACGGACGAAGAGGGCAAAGCTCTCCTCGCCGAGCTCGGCATGCCCTTCAGGCAGTGAGGTAACGGCTCATGGCTCGCGCAAAAGATTACGCCAAGATGAACCGACCGCCGAAGTTCTCCACGCGGCAAAAGTCCCGCTGCAAGATCTGCGGCCGCTCGCACGGTTTTTACCGAGACTTCGAGCTATGCCGAATTTGTCTTCGGATGTTCGCGCTACGCGGGGAGCTCCCGGGCGTGACCAAGGCCAGCTGGTGATACCATGACGAGTGATCCGATCGCAGACATGCTCACGCGAATCCGGAACGCGGCGTTGGCTCGCCACGACCGCACCGAGATTCCGACGAGCAAACTCAAGAATGCTCTCGCTCGCATCCTGAAGGATGAGGGCTACATCACCGAGTTCCATACGAACGAAGACAGCGAAGGGCCTCAGAAGAAGCTCGTCGTCGTCCTCAAGTACGGACGAGACCGCGTCAGCGCCATCGACGGCGTGAAGCGCATCTCACGGCCCGGCCGTCGCGTTTACGTCCGTCACGATCGCATTCCGCGCGTCCTCGCTGGGCTCGGAATTTCGATCCTCTCCACCTCGCGTGGCCTCGTGAGCGATCGCGATGCCCGTCGCTTGAAGCTCGGTGGCGAGCTTCTTTGTGAGGTGTGGTGATGGCTACCGAGATCAAAGCCGCTCCGGTCAAGACCAAGACCGTTCTCGCCAAGACGTCACGCGTCGGCAAGCGCCCGATCACGATCCCCAAGGGAGTGTCGGTCACCATCAACGGCCGCAAGGTCGAGGTGAAGGGGCCGAAAGGCAATCTCGCTCGTGAGATCGCGCAGCAAGTCGAGATCAAGAGCGAAGACAACGCGCTCGCCGTCACCTCGTCTGCGTCGGGTCGCGACGGCTCGCGCCTGCAAGGGCTCGTCCGTGCACTCGTCGCCGGCATGGTGAAGGGCGTCGCCGAAGGCTACGAGAAGCAGCTCGAGCTCCGAGGCACCGGCTATCGCGTCGAGCAGAAGGGGACCACACTCCACTTCGCGCTCGGCTTCTCTCACCCCATCGTCTTCCCGCTGCCCAAAGGGCTCACGGCGACGATTCCTCCCGAGTCGAAGGGCACGCAGCTCATTCTGAACGGGCCGGACAAAGAGGTGATCGGACAGACTGCTGCCAAGATCCGCGGGTTCCGACCCCCGGAGCCTTACGGTGGTAAGGGCGTCCGTTACAAGGGTGAAGCTGTCCGCGAAAAAGCGGGCAAGGCTGGGAAGGGCGGTAAGAAGTAGCCATGGCGATGCAGATCGTCGGCAGGGAGCGCCGCAAGCTCCGCATCCGCAAGAAGGTCGAAGGAACGACGGACAGGCCGCGCCTGAGCGTCTTCCGTTCCTCCAAACACATCTACGCCCAGGTCATCGACGATACGTCGGGCAAGACCCTCGCGTTCGCATCAACCCTCTCGAAGGACCTACGCGGGACCCTCGAGGAGGACACGAAAACCGACGCCGCCAAGAAGGTTGGCGCGCTCATCGCGAAGATCTGCAAGTCGAAGAAAATCGACAGCGTGGTCTTCGATCGCAATGGTTACCTCTATCACGGGCGCGTTTCTGCGCTCGCCCAGGCCGCCCGCGAGGCCGGCCTCGAGTTCTAAGGTTTTATCCATGGCGTTCGATCAAGTCGACGAAGAGAAACTCAAGGAGCGGGTGATTCACATCAACCGCGTCGCCAAAGTCGTGAAGGGCGGTCGCCGCTTCAGCTTCTCGGCGCTCGTCGTCGTTGGCGACGAGTCCGGACACGTCGGTGTCGGTCTCGGCAAAGCGAATGAGGTCCCCGAGGCCATCCGCAAGGGCAACGATCAGGCACGGAAGAACATGTTCCGCGTCCCGCTCGACGGCGTCACCATCCCACACGATGCGTTCGGTCACATCGGTGCGGGCAAGGTGCTCCTGAAGCCTGCAAGCCCTGGAACGGGCGTCATCGCCGGCGGTGCAGTTCGCGCCGTCGTCGAGTCGGCCGGTATCCACGACGTCCTCTCGAAGTCGCTCGGCACGAGCAACAAGCACAACATCGTCCACGCGACGATCGCTGCGCTGAAGCTCCTGAAGAGTCCCGAGCAGTTCGCCGGCAAGCGCAGCATCACGGTCGACGCTCTCGGATACCAATCCAAGAACACCGGCTCGGTCGGTACGCAGAAGCGCGCATCGCTCCTGCCGCCGGGCGCTGCTGCTCCTGGAATCTCCGTCTCTGCCGTGAAGGCTGAGGTCCCCAAGGCCGCAGCTGAGAAGGCTGCTCCCGAGAAGGCTGCTCCCGAGAAGACTGCTCCCGAGAAGACTGCTCCCGAGAAGGCTGCTCCCGAGATGACTGCTCCTGAGAAGGCTGCTCCTGAGAAGAGTGGGGGCGCGTGATGAAGCCCTTCATCCAGGTCACTCAGCGAGCGAGCTCGATCGGCCAAGTCGAACACCAGCGCAAGGTGCTCCGGGGCCTCGGCCTCCGTGGCATCGGGATGACCGTGGTCGTGGACAACACGCCCTCGTTCCGCGGCATGGTGAAGAAGATCATCCACCTCGTCGAGGTGGCGGAGCTCGACAAGAAGTAAATCTACGTCGAGTTCAATTCGAACCTCGATCTCGAGAGAAGCGTCATGGATATCCTCTCCAAGCTCCAGGCCCCCGAGGGCGCCGTCAAGAAGAAGACCCGCGTTGGCCGCGGTGTCGGCTCAGGTCTCGGCAAGACGTCGGGCCGCGGTCAAAAGGGCCAGAAGGCCCGTTCGACCGGTAACATCGGCAAGAAGCACTTCCAAGGCGGCCAGACGCCCATTCAGCGTCGTCTCCCGAAGCGCGGATTTCGCAACCCGCTCGCCACTCCCGTGCTCGCCGTAAACGTCGGCGATCTCGAGGTGTTCGACACGGGTGCTTCGGTGGACATCGTCGCGCTGCATGTCACCCGACTCATCCACGGCAAGCTCGAGGCGATTCAAAAGGGCATCGCGAGCGGCGCGCTCATCGTGAAGGTCCTCGGCGACGGCGACCTCACCAAGAAGCTCACCGTTTCGGCGTCCAAGTTCTCCAAGGGCGCCGTCGAGAAGATCGAAGCCGCCGGCGGCAAAGTCGTCGTCCTCGGACGCAAGAACTCCGCATGAGCTTCGGGAGGTCACGCGGTCGAGCCGAAGGTCGAGGGAATAATAAGGTCCTCTCGGTTGCCCGAAGCTCGAGCCGCGGATAGACCGCGTTCCATACCATGGCGACCCTGACAGGCATCGGCGCGTTCTACAAGCTCCCGGATCTCCGGCGACGAGTGTTGTTCACGCTTGGCATGCTGGCCGTCTACCGCGTTGGTGTCTTCGTCGCGATTCCCGGCGTCGACCGAAACGCGATGAAGCAGTACATGGCCTCGCAGGGAGGCCTTCTCGGTTTCTTCAACATGTTCTCGGGCGGGGCGCTCGGACAGCTGTCCATCTTCGCGCTCGGGATCATGCCGTACATTTCGGCATCGATCATTCTGCAGCTTCTCGGCATGGTGTACGCACCCGTAGCCGACCTCCGAAAAGAGGGCGAAGCCGGGCGTCGAAAGATCGATCAATGGACGCGCTACGGCACCGTCGGCATCTCGCTCTTCCAGAGCTTCGGGATCGCCAACTGGGCCCAGGGCATCAGCGGCAGCGACAACGCTGCGGGCGTGGTCAGCCATCCCGGTACCGCGTTCCTCCTGATGACCATGATCACGCTCACCACGGGCACGTCGTTCCTGATGTGGATTGGCGAGCAGATCACCGAGCGCGGCGTCTCCAACGGGACGAGCCTCATCATCTTCGCCGGCATCATCACCGGCATCCCGACGCACGTGACGCAGTACATCCAGCAGAACTCGGGCGACCTTCAGCCCCTGACGATCGCTGCGTTCATCGTCATCGTCGTGGGTCTGATCGCCACGGTCGTCTTCTTCGAGAACGGCCGCCGCCAAGTCCCCATCGTTTACTCGCGCAGGCAGGTTGGTCGACGCGTCTACGGCGGACAAAACGCTCACTTGCCGCTCAAGGTGAATATCTCGGGAACCATCCCGCCGATCTTCGCTTCGTCGCTCCTCATGTTTCCGGCCACGCTCGCGAGCTTCAAGATTCCGGGCGCCGAAGAGTTTCACAACATCGTCAATCGCGGTGGTTGGATCTTCAACACCGGCTACGCGCTGCTCATCGTCTTCTTCACGTTCTTCTACACGAACATCACCTTCCAAGCGGTCGATGTCGCCGAGAACCTGAAGAAGCAGCAAGCGAACATTCCTGGCATTCGGCCCGGCAAGCAGACTGCAGAGTACATCTATGCGGTCGTGCAGCGGATCACGGTCGGCGGCGCCATCTACGTGGCCACCGTCTGCGTGCTCCCGTCGGTCATCGGCGACTGGCTGAACATCCCGATTCAGTTCGGAGGAACTTCGCTCATGATCGTCGTCGGCGTCGCGCTCGACACGGCAAACCAGATCGAAGCTCACCTCATCCAGCGCAACTACGAAGGCCTCACGGGGCCCGGCGGTGGTCGTGTTCGCGGCCGTCGCCTTCCTGAGGCGGGGTAGGGAACATGATCGTCATTCTCGTCGGACCCCCCGGCTCGGGGAAGGGCACGCAGGCGCAACACCTGTGCGAAAAGCATGGGATCCCCCAGATTTCGACGGGCGACATGCTGCGCGCCGCGAAGAAGTCCGGGACGCTCGACCCCAAGTACCTCGCGATGATGGACTCAGGAAAGCTCATCCCCGACGAAGCGATCCTCGAGCTGATTGAAAAGCGCCTCGAAGACGCGGACACGAAGCCGGGCTTCCTCCTCGACGGCTTTCCCCGCACCGTCCCCCAGGCCGAAGGCCTCGACGCCCTGCTGACGGCGAAAGGTCGAAAGCTCGAAGCCGTGATTCAGCTCGATGTGCCTCGCTCGATGTTGTTCGAGCGGTTGGTACACCGCCGCGCGGACAAACTGACTGGACAGATCTACCACCTCCTCTATAATCCGCCGCCCGCTGGGGCCGAGCTCGAGCACCGAGCCGACGACCAGCCCGACAAGGTCAACACGCGCCTCGACCTGTACGAAGAGCTGACTGCGGCGCTCCTTCCGTTCTACCAGTCCAAAGGCCTCCTCCGACGCGTCGATGGCGTCGGCAAGCCCGAAGAAGTCACGCAGCGGCTCTTCGGAGCGCTCTCCCGAGAACCACTCGGGTAACCCAAGCTCCCTCACCTGGGGACACGCATCCGAGGAGCCGAGAGACGGGCTCTGAAGGACACCCCACTCGTCCCTCGCGGTCGGTCTCAACGAGTCACTGAATGAAGCGAAAACAGAACCACGGCCCCAAAGAGCCCAAGGGCGACAAGCTCGAGTTCGACGGTGTCGTGCAAGAAGCACTGCCGAACGCCATGTTCCGCGTCAACGCGGACAATGGGCTCGACGTTCTCGCCACGATCAGCGGCAGAATGCGGCAGTACTACATCAAGATTCTTCCCGGCGACCGAGTCACCGTGGAGGTCTCCCCTTACGATCCGAGCCGGGGTCGAATCACATACCGGCACAAATGAGCAGAATGGCGAAGCGCACGCGGCTGGGTTATAGGCCGCGGCTCTTCTCTACGTCGCAAGTTTCGAGGGGATTGCCCCGAGGTCTGAGGAAGTCATGAA
>JAYUUB010000287.1:0-22554 GCA_043755175.1 Polyangiaceae bacterium
TTTTCTCGCAAAAATTCGACTTGATGCAATGCGTCGGTGATGCGCGCGGCAAAGCAACAATAAAATCGCACGAAAAATTTGGCCCGATCGGGCGTTTTCCCAGAGTTTCGCGTCCCATGATGCTGGGGATCGCAATCGGGCTCGTGACGCTCTTGGTTGGTGCCGACTTCGCCGCTGTGAAGAGCAAGAGTCACAAGCGCGCCGTCTGACGGATTCGTCAGACGACCGACCAGGTCGTCGACTCCGTGAAACAGGGACTGCGCTTGGGGGCCGCGCCCTCGACGTGGCCTATCGGCGTGGGGGGAGGCGCCGGCGGCGTGCGGGTCTGCATCCCCGACCACGGAGCGCGAACGAAACGCAGCTCACCATCGACAAGAGCGATCGAAACGCAGCTCGTCGGTTCGAGCGCGCCTCACTCGTTGGACGTCTCCGAATGAAAACGGTGCTCGAGGGCGACCTGGTCCCGGGGGTTGCCGCGAGCGACAACAACCCCGGTTCGATCGACTTCGTCCTGAGAATCCTAGAAGAGCGCCTTCATTTCGACCTTGTCCGCCTTCTTCTTCTCGAGAAGATAGTTGATCGCGCGAAGGACGCGGGTCTTCTGGGGGCCGCTGATGGGCTTTCCAGCGAGCATCGCGGCGAGGCCCGGCTCGGTGACCGGGCGGCCGCTGCGGGGCTTCACCTGGACGGCGTTCGGGTCTTTCTTCTCCTCGGACTTCTTGGCCTTGCGCTTCGCCAACCGGATGGCCCGGTCCTCGACGTGCAGCCGCTCGAGCTTGTAGGAGGCTGCGATGACCCGACGCGGATCGATCTTTTTGTCTTTGACGAAGTCTGCGAACTTGCTCATAGCCTGTTTCCTCGGGAAAGGGCGCGCACCCTACCACATCGCGAGCCTTTCTCAACACGTTCGTGGCTGGTAGCGTCGAGCGCATGTCGGAGTTCAAAAAAGTTGAGCAGGCAGCGGCGGTGGTTCGCGACCGCACCAAGCGCTCGCCGCGCGTCGGTGTCGTCCTCGGTTCTGGTCTTGGAATGTGGGCTGATTCGCTCGAAGACCGAATCGTCGTTCCCTACGCCGAGATTCCTGAAATGCCGACCTCGACCGTGGTCGGACACGCGGGAAACCTCGTCGTCGGAAAGATCGGCCCCGTCGAGGTCGCCTGCCTCCAGGGCCGTGTTCACCTCTACGAGGGTCACGCCCCTGAGCGCGTCGTGTTCGGAGCGCGTCTCCTCGCGCGCCTCGGCTGCAAGACCGTTCTTCTGACGAACGCGGCGGGCGGCATCCGGCGCGGATTCACGCCGGGCGATCTCATGCTCCTCACCGATCACCTGAACCTGACCGCTCAAAGCCCCCTCTCGGGACCCAACGACGGAAGGTTTGGTCCCCGCTTCCCCGACATGACCGAGGCGTACTCGCTCGAGCTTCGCGCCATCGCGTTGCGAGCTGCACGTGAAGCAGGTATGCATCTGCATCAAGGCATCTATGCCGCTCTCCTCGGACCCACCTACGAGACGCCGGCCGAGATCGGGATGCTGCGAACGCTCGGCGCCGATGCCGTGGGAATGAGCACCGTCCCCGAGGTCATCGCCCTCAGGCACATGGGGGTCTCGGTGGGCGCGGTCTCGTGCATCACGAACCTCGCCGCAGGTCTTTCACCGACCAAGCTCGACCACACCGAGGTCGAAGCGACTGCGCGTCTCGCCCGCGATCGGTTCGTCGCGTTGTTGAGCGGCTGGGTCGTCGGTGCCGGTGCTCGGTCGGAGGCCTGACGGAGAACACGATGGCAGACACTTCGATCGATTGGCCCGAGCTCGAACGTGCGGCGCTGGCGGTTCGTCAGAACGCCCACGCCCCCTATTCGAGCTACCTCGTCGGCGCGGCGCTCTTGACGGGCAGCGGGAAGATCTACGCTGGATGCAACGTGGAGAACGCCTCGTACGGTCTCTGCCTATGCGCAGAGCGGAGCGCCGTCGCGCAGATGATCGCAGCGGGCGACCGCGATCCCATCGCGATCGTGGTCGCGACGCGCGGTCCGAAGGCCGGATCGCCGTGCGGCATGTGCAGACAGACGCTCGCGGAGTTCGCGCTCGACATGCCGATTCGCCTCGTGGTCGACGGTCTCCCGGCGGCGACGCGCGTGACGACGCTCGCCGAGCTCTTGCCAGACGCCTTCAGGGCCGACTCGCTCGTCTAGCGGCCCGTCGAGCTACTTCGCGCGACGGCTCGGTGGAGCCACGTCTCGGGAGCGCTCCGACGAAAACGCGTCGCCTGTCATCGAGCTCTCTCGAATGAAGACGACGCGCGTTCGATTCGAGAGCAGCTCAGTCTTCGAGGACGCGCTGCTCGGTCTCGGAGATTCGAGCGAGCGCAGAGCCGAGCGCCTCTTTCGCACGGTCGAGTGAAGCGCGATCTTCGCCCCACTTCACTCGGGCCTTCTCGAGGCGGGTGCGCTCGACCGTCAGGAGCTGACCGAGCTGGGCCACGTCGGCGGTGGCCTTCTCGTGCTCCTGCGTTCGCGTCTTCAGCGATGCATCGAGGTCGCGGACACGCTCCTCGGTGTCGGCGAGCGTTTCGCGCGTCTTGGCGAGATCCGCCGTCCGCTTGCCCAGCTCGTCTCGGGTCGCGTCTCGGTCGGAAATCGCCTCGTCGCGCTCGGCCGTACGAACCTCGAGGGTCCCTTCGAGCTTTTGGCCGTTCGACTCGCTCGCCGAGAGCTTCTTCTTCGTCTCGTCGAGCTCGCTGCCGAGGGCAGCACGCTCTTGGTCGAGCCCCGCCGCAAGCGCTTCGCTCGCGGCGAGCTTCTCGCGGAGCGAAGAGATTTCGCCCTCGAGACGTTGTTTTTGATCGGCGAAGTCGGCCGCGGCCTCCTCGCTCGATTTGTGGTGGGCGGCGCGCTGCTCCGAGAGCGCCGACTCGCGCTTCTGGTCGAGCTCCCGCTCTCGCGACAGCAGCACCTGAGCGGCCGACTCTCGGGCTTCGGCGAGCGCACGCTCGTGGGAGTCTTTGGCTTGGGCGAGGGCTCGCTCTTTCGACTCTTCGGCTTCGGCAAGCGCCTTGTCGGAGGCCGCTCGTGCGGCTTCGGTCGCGCGCTCGTGCGCAGCCTTCGCCGAGGCAGTCGCTTCTTCGTGAGAGCCCCGCAGCGCGGCGAGCGCCTCGTCGTGTGAACCCCGCAGCGAGGCGAGGGCTTCATCGTGCGAAGCCTGCGCCGAGCCGAGAGACTCTTCGTGTGAAGCCTTCGCCGATTGCAATGCGCTCTGTCCGGCCATCTTCTCGGCGAGGAGTGCATCATCGGCGGCTTGCGCGGCTTGACGATGGGCTTCATCGGCCTCGACTGCAGCAGCTTTCGCCTGCGTCAGCTCGGCGTCTTTGGCCTGCAGCGCGGTTTGGGTCTTCTCGACGCGCGCCTTGAAATCGTCGGCTCGCTTGTTCGCGAGATCTTTGTCGGCGCGGAGAGAATCGGCCATCGACTCGAGGTCGCTCTTCGCGCGCTCGAGCTCGAGGATCTTGTCGACCTGGTCGGCCTTCTCGCCCTCGAGCGAGAGGTTCGTGTCGCGTACCTCGACGAGCGCCTTGTCTTTGCGCGACATCTCCTGGCGGAGAGTGATGAGCTCCTTGTCTTTCTTGTTGAGCGCCTCGCGCAAATCGAGAAATTCTTTGCTCGAAACGCCGCCTTTGCCGCTCGACGTCGTGAGGCGGTGCTTGAGGTCTTCGACCTCGCGCTGCAACCGATGAACTTCGCCATCGTTGCCACCGCCCGCGGCCGCGTCGCCTTCGAGGCGGTTCACCGCGACGCTGGCTGCTGCGACCTCTTTGGATAGCTTGACGATCTCGTCTTTGGCTCGAGCGAGCTCACCGCGAAGGCGATCGGCTTCTTCGGTGGACGCGGCGTGTTGTGGTAAAGCCTGCGGAGGCGGCGGAACGGCCGACTTCTTGTTCGGAGGGGGAAGGCTCGGTGCTTTCGGCGGCGGGAGGCTCTTGCCTGACGAACCCGTCGGGCCTGGTGGTGGCGCACTCGCTGCCCCGGCAGAGGGGGGAACCGAGGGAGCGCGAGCCTCTTCGTCACCGAGGAGACGATCGAACGCGCCACCGAGAAAGTCGTCGATCTCCCGGTCTTCACCTTTGGGAGGTCGCCCGCTCAGGCGCTTCGGTGGCTCGGCTTCTGCCGCGGCAGGAGGCGGCGGAGGCGGCGGAGCAGCCGAGGCGGGGACGTCTCCCGTATGCGTCGTTTCGGTCTCGCCTTCGGGTTCTTCGTCTTCGTCGAGCAGCTCGATCGCATCGTCCATCGCGATCTCGCTGTCGCTCTCACGAGCCTCGATGCTCACGTACTTGCGGATGTGAACCAAGAGCTCGCCGAGCGCGATCGGTTTGTGGACGTAGTCTTCGGCGCGCGTCCGGAGCTTCTTGTGCTGGTCGAAGGTGTCGTCGCTCGACTCGCTCGACATGATGATGAGCGGGACGTCTTTGAGCTGCGGATCTTTCTTCAGCTTGTTGCACACCGAAAAGCCGTTCATCCGCGGCAGCTCGATCGAGAGCAGGATGAGGTTCGGTGGATCGGTGGCCGCGGCCTGAAGGCCCACGTTGCCATCGTCGACTACTTGCACGGTGCATCCGAGCTTGGTGAGCTCGGACCGCAATTCCCCCGCGAATGCGTGGTCACTTTCGAAGACGAGGACTTTGGTCATGTTCCTTCTGTCTCAGTCTGGGTCGACGAGGCTGAGTGACGATATCGGGCCTGATGACGCCCGGTCAAACATCGAGTTCGGACTTCGCACGTCTGGCTAAAAGCAAGGGGGAATGGGCGGGTCGAGAAACCTTTCGCGCCGCCTACGAAGCGAAGCACCCGACAGGCTCATCGCCGAAGGCGATTCCGATGGCGCGCCCGCTCCGGATGATGCCCCGATCGGTCGGAACCCTTCGAATACCCGAAACCGGGATGCTGAGTGGGACGAGCTGAATGACCCCGCCGACGATGCCGACCATACCGCACCTCGCGGCCGGGTCGGCGCTCGCGGAGGTCGAGTCACCGAAAATCGCAGCGAGCTCCGACACCGCGGCGGCGCCGAAGCGGAGCGCGAGCACACGATCGGCGCTGGAAGGGCCTCCTCCCCGCTGGAGATGGCCGAGTACCAGCGAACGCACTTCTTTGTTGGTGCGGCGTCCGAGCTCGGCCGCGACTGCCTCGCCGACGCCTCCGAGCACCGGGACCCCGCGAAACACGTCGCCGCTCGAGCGCAGCGTCTCGTGGCCCCCGATCGGGATCGCTCCCTCGGCCACGACCACGATCGAAAAGAGCCGGCCGCGACGCTCGCGCTGCGCAATCTTTTCGACGATGGGCTCGAGGCGAAACGGCACCTCGGGAATGAGAATCACGTCGGCTCCTCCCGCGAGACCGCTCATCATCGCGATCCATCCGGCGTGCCTCCCCATGACCTCGACGACCATCACACGCTCGTGGGCCTCTGCGGTCGTGTGGAGCCTATCGAGCGCCTCGGTGGCGATCGAAACCGCCGTGTCGAACCCGAAGGTCACGTCGGTGCCGAGCACGTCGTTGTCGATCGTCTTCGGAACGCCCACGACTGGCGGAAGCCCGAGCTCGAACAGATCGCGAGCGAGGCGCATCGAGCCGTCGCCACCGATGGCGATGATGCCCTCGATACCTTCGGCATGGAGGCGCTCGACGAGCTCGTGCGAACGATCGGTCGGCACGGGCGGTCCGCCCTCGACCGGGATCGTCGGGTAGTGGAACGGATCGGCGCGATTGGCCGTCCCGAGAATGGTTCCTCCGAGATGCGCGATCCCGGCGACGACCTCGCGATCGAGCGGGATCAGGCCCTTCGGCTCGAACACGCCGCGGTAGCCGTGGCGAATGCCGACGACGTCCCATCCTCGTGCCATCGCCGCGAGCGTGGCCGCGTGCACCACTGCGTTCAGCCCGGGTGCGTCACCACCGCCCGTGTTGATCGCGATCTTCCGGCGTGGCGTCATGGGCGGGAGAATGGACGATGCGGCCGATGCACGGCAAGCGGTAGCTCATCGACGCGCTCGACTGACCTCTTTTGTGGCCCGAAGCCGCCTCCGATCGTCGGTCCGTAGACTCCGGTTTGCAGAATGGTGCCTCGATGAAGCATGCTGTGAGGCTGGAATGACTGAATCGAAGCCACCCGCGTACCGCGTGGAAGACCGATCGGTCCTGCTTCCGTTCTACACGCGGTACATCGTCGAGCCGGTGCTCGCGCACATTCCGGCGACGGTGAGCCCGAACCTGATCACCCATCTCGGGCACGTCCTCTGCTTCGCGGGCGCGGCCGTTCTCTTGCTCGAGTGGCCGACGCGCGGATGGCCGTTCGCCGTCTCGGCAGCACTCGTTTGGGCCTACGTCTTCTGTGACAATGCCGACGGAGCCCACGCGAGACGCACCAACCAGTGCTCCGCGCTCGGCGAGTTCTTGGATCACGGGCTCGACCTCTTGAACGTCGCCTACATGGGCTACGTGACCGCGATGGCGATCGGTGCCTCCCCGCTCGTGTGGGTCCTCGCAGGAGTCGGAATCCCTGCAGCGGCGGCCTTCGTCTACTGGGAGCAAGCGGAGCTCGGGGTCTTTCGCTTGGGTCTTCTCAATCAGATCGAGTCATCGGTTGCATTGACCACCGCGCTCCTCGTGAGCGCGATCTGGGGCACAGATGTCTACTCGAAGCCCATCGTGCTCGGGCTCACCGGCGGTCAGATGGTCGCCATCTGGACCCTCTCGACGGTCGGATTCGGAATCGCGCACGGCATCTATCGCGTCGGACGGGTGGGTCTCGCGAAGCTCGCGCCTGCCGCAGCACTGGTCGCGTTCAACGCGGCGCTCTTCGCGAGCTACTGGACCGGCGCGCTGACGGCCATCGCCGTGGTGGTGGTGGGGACGCTTGCCAACGTCGCGTTCGGGCTGCGAATGCTGTCGTTTCGTCTCCAACACCAGAAGCCGCGCGCCGACCTGTTGGTCTGCGCGAGCGCAGCTGCGCTGATGATCGCGGTCCGGTCGAACATCGACGCGCGATGGGCGCTCGCGCTGACGGTGGCAGGGGGCGTGGTCTTCACGCTGCAGGGCGCGCTCGCCGCGCGAACCAGCCTCCGGGCTCTCCGAGCCTGATCGTCTACGCGCTCCGAACCGCAGCACGTTTTTCGGAGTCCTTCGCCCAACGCTTGGCTCGCGCGGTCATGCCTCTGTAGTCTTCGCGCGCGGAGCATCGCTCCGAGACCGACCTTACCGAGCGCTTCGCCGCAGAACGGAACCTGACCATGGACATCACGCGAAAAAGATTTATCCAGATCCTCATCACCACGGTCGGCGCGGTCGTCGGCGGCGAAGGTTGCGGCGACTCGAGCGGCGCAGGCGGCGCGGGAGGTACGGGATCCACGTCGACAGGCACCCAATCGAGCACTACGACGGGAGGCGGATGCGGCGCCACCGGGACGGCCATCGCCGGAAACCACGGTCACGTGCTGACGATCGCAGCAGCGGACCTCGATTCGGCCACCGCCAAGACCTACGCCATCCAGGGGACCTCGCCGCACGATCACACGGTCACTTTCGCTCCGGCAGACCTCGCGAGCCTGAAAGCGAAGATGGCCGTCATGGTCACGTCGACGACCACGAACGCGCACAGCCACGTGGTGACGGCTACGTGCCTCTGAGGCCGCACCATCGCGACTTCTGGCAAACTGGTCCGCATGAAACATGAGGTGCGATCGCCCTACTCGGGCGAGGTCGTCGGAGAGGTCGCGCTCGCATCGCGTGACCAAGCCGATCGTCTGGTCGTCGAGGCGGTTGCGCTCTTCGCTGATCGGAAACGATCTCTCCCGGCGCATCGGCGCATCGACGTTCTCAGGCGCGCCGCCGCGCTGGTTCGCGAGGAACGCGAAGAGCTCGCTTCGCTCATCGCGCGCGAAGGCGGCAAGCCGCTGATCGACGCGCGTGTGGAGGTCGACCGTGCAGCTTCGGGGCTCGATTTTCTCGGGGGCGAGGTCGAGCACCTCGCGGGCGAGCAGATCCCCATGGGGCTCACGAAGGCCAGCGAGGGTCGGATCGCGTTCACGCTTCGCGAACCGATAGGTGTCGTCCTCGCGATCAGCGCGTTCAATCACCCGCTGAACCTCATCGTCCACCAGGTCGGCCCGGCGATCGCCGTAGGCTGCCCGGTGATCGTGAAACCGGCGCTCGAGACGCCGCTCACGTGTCTGGCGTTTCTCGATCTGCTCGCGCGCGCTGGTCTCGACGAGGGCCAGGCCGTAGCGCTCGTCACCGACAACGAGACTGCCGGCGCCATCGCCGCCGATCCGCGCATCGCGTTCTTGTCGTTCATCGGAAGTGCCGCGGTGGGCTGGAGCCTCCGCCAGAAGCTCGCGCCTGGTGTGCGGGTGGCGCTCGAACATGGCGGGGCCGCGCCTGTGCTCGTCGACGAGGGCGTCGACCTCGACTCGATCGTGCCGCTGCTCGCGAAGGGCGCGATGTACCACGCAGGGCAGGTCTGCGTGAGCATCCAGCGCGTCTTCGCTCACCGCTCGTTGGCCCGAGAGCTCGCCGAGAAGCTCGCGACCGCGGCTCGCGCGCTTCGGTTCGGAGACCCCGAGCTTTCCGAGACCGAGATGGGGCCGCTCATCCGACGACGTGAGGTCACGCGCATCGAAGAGTGGGTGCGGGAAGCCGAATCCGGAGGCGCCGGCGTTCTCTCGGGCGGCTCGACGCTCGAGAACAACGGGTACGCCGCAACCGTCCTCTTCGATCCTCCGACCACGAGCCGCGTCATGCAGCTCGAAGTCTTCGGTCCGGTCGTGTCGGTCTCGGCCGTGGACGATCTCGCCGAAGGAATATCGCGCGCCAACTTGAACCGCTGGTCGTTTCAAGCCTCGGTGTTCTCGGGCCGTCTCGAGACGGCGCTCGAGGCATCGCGCCTCCTCGATGCGAGCACGGTGCTCGTCAATGATCCGACCACGTTCCGAACGGACTGGATGCCCTTCGGCGGTCGTCGGGAGTCGGGCCTCGGGATGGGCGGCATGCCCCATTCGGTTCGGGAGCTCACCCAGTCGAAGCTGATCGTGCTGCGAGCCTGACGCGCGTCGCGATGGGGCTCGAGCCATTCTCAATGGCCATGAGCCGAGAGCCGGACGCTGGTCGCGCCTGAAGTCGACGAATCATGGGCATGCGCGTGGAACGGATCGTCGCTGTCGCAGCCGAGGTGATCTGCGTGCCCCTCTCCGACGTCGCTCTCACCCGTTCGCGCGGCACCGACATGCGCGGCACCGCCACGCGCGTCAAGACCCTCGACCGGGACGAGAACCGGCGCGAAAAATCCGCGTACGCCTCGCCGGTAGCTCGTGCCTAGCGCGAGGATCGCGAGCGACGAGAGTGCGATCCACGAGCCTCCACCTGCCGCATCGACGGTGGCCGGCACCACGGGCGCCAGATGGAGGAGATTCGTGAGCTCGGCCACGCCGAGCGCCACCGCTGTCGACGCGAGCACACCAGCGACCGCTCCACGGCGGCCGTAAGTTCGCGCGAGCCAGCCGAAGGTGGTCAAGTTCAGTGCGGGCCCGACGACGAGACCGACGAGGACGGCCCCGGGCGTGAGGCCCTTCGAGAGCAACACCGCCGCGAGGGGCACGGCGCTCGTGGCGTTCACGAAGCTCGGCGCGGCAATTACCAGCACCACGAGCACGTCGAGGCCCGTCTTCGAAAACGCAGAGAGCATACCGTCGTCGAGCGCGACCGAGACGTAGCTCGCTCCCAGGAGACCGAGGAGCATCCACGGCAGCGTCCGACTGGCCAGCTCGTCGAGCGCAACCGCTGCGCGTGCCGCGGCGCTCGCGGGATGCGCTGCGGGATGCGCTGCGGGATGCGCAGTCTCGGGCAGTGCAGTCTCGGGCAGTGCGCTCTCGGGCAGTGCAGTCGCCGGCCGCGCCGTCGCGAAGGCCTCGCCGTCTGACGTGAGCTCGGTGCCGCCGTCGCTTCGGATCGCCCCGAAAACGAGCGCGAAGACGAAGGCGACTGCGACTGCGGCGGCAAGTCGCAGCGCCGCTGCGCGGAACCCGAGGAGGCCGGAAGAGACGAGGAAGGTGTCGACGCCCAACGCCGGAATGGCCGTCAAGAACGCGGCGACGAGCACACGCGGTGCGCCGCGAGAACGGAGTGCCTCAGCTAGCTGAAGAGGTCGCGAGAGCGCATGCGGGCTCCGAGCTCCGATCATCCACCCGCGCATCGCCTGAGTGATTGGCGATCCGCCGCGGAGCGAGCGAACGTCGTCGCGCGCGTCGCCGCTCTCGAGGAGGGCGCCGAGAGCCGCAGCGACCACGAGGCCGACGAGCAAGGCCGGGGCGACCTCGAGAGCGAGCCGACCGAACACCGTGAACGCTTCCACGTGAACCGCTCCTCCGAGAGCCGCGCGATGCTCGTGCTCGTGTCCGCTCGAGGTCGCGACCACCACCAGAAATCCGACCGCGGCAAAGACGAGATCGAGCGTTCGCTCACGCACGGTCGCCGGTAGATTCGCCCTCATGTCGTGCGTCGCGATGTGCAGCAGGAGGCCGCCGACGAGCGCCGAGATCGCAGCGTGATGTCGCTCGACCAGCGATACGCTGAGGAACCGAGCCGCGGCGACGCCGAGGACGACCGCGAGCGCGAGCCCGATGGCTCGGACGGCTGCGACACGCGGCCCCTTCGCCCGAAGGAACGCGACGACGACCATCGCAGCGACCGGAACGGTGTGGCCGCCGATCGCGAGAAAGACGTCGAAGTGACGATGGCCCTCGTGGTGCGGCCCCGTGTAGGTCCCCATTCCGATGCCGTCACCGAGCTGATGAACGAGGAGACCCAGGTACCCAATCTCGAGACCGAGCGCCCGAGACGAACGAGAGACGCGCGACGTGAGCCGTTCGAGGAGCCAAGGAGCGGCGACCCCGATCGTGAACGGTAAGACCGCCCACGCGCCGATCCCTTCGAGCGCGTCGGGGATGAACTGACCGAATACGACGGCGAGCGCCGCCGCGAACGCGAAGGTGCGAACCGGGCCCATGTGCCTGTCGCCGATGCGCCGAGAAAAGCCGACGGCCGCTCCGAGGAGCACCGAGATCACGGCGATGGCACAGGCGAGGAGCATGGGTGGTGGAGCGACGAGCTGACCGATGCGTTCGTGCCGACCGTGCGAGCGAGCTCGAACGACCGCGCCACGGTCGGCGCGGAGGGTGACCGACACCCACGGCCATCGACCAGCCGGCACAGGCCGCCGACGGTACGAGGTAGCGAGCCCCTCGTCGTTTGATAGCACGACGCTTCGCGAGGACTTTCGGCGTCGGCTCCCGGACAGTCACATTATGAGTTTCGCATTCTGTGAAGTGAGTCGAATCCGGTCGATATCGTCCCTCATCGCGGCACGAGCATCCATCGGTGACGTCGGGTGGTGTTCGGGGGGTCGACGCTCCGAGGCGCTCGAGCGACATCGGGCGTCGAGCCGAGACCGCCTCGACCTGAGGCTCGTTACGCACTCTCAATCATGACTACTGATTGCCAAAGTATCACGATTCTCTTTAGAGACGGATCGTCGTCGTGCAAGACGAACGACCGGATCCTCTCGAGCTCTCGTTCGATGGCACGCGCGTCCCCGCGCACCCCGAATGAACGAATCCTCATCGAGGCCTCTCTGTCATGGCGCGCGGAGGTGGGCGCGTAGCATCGAGCGATCTTCGGGTGGCGCTCTCCGCTCGAGCTCGGAGGCTGACGAAAGCTTCACCGTCGAGCGGTTGACTCGAACGAGCTCTCGCCACACGGTGAGGGGTGCCTTGCTCCGTCGATTCGATTCGACGGAGCTCCTGCTGCTTCGAAGGCGGCGTCATCTCGAGCCGGGTCTCCTTGGAGCTTCGGAGGAGACAACACGGTGCGCGCACTACGCGGTCTTCATGCGCTCGTTCTCGCCACCGCCTTCATCGGTTGCTCTCAGAACGCGATCGATGGCGTAGGCGGCGGCAAAGCCGCCGCTACGACTGGCACCGGAGGCGACGAATGTCCGCTCTGTGTCAGCGACCCAGACTGCAGCGGCGGGGCCACCTGCGTGCAGCTGGGCAGCGACTCGTTCTGCGCGCCCGCGTGCGACGCAGCCGGAACGTGTGGTGCGGGTCGGACGTGCGTCACCGTCAACTCCGTCGCCGGCGATCAGACGAGCGCGTGCGCACCGACCGACGCAAGCCCATGCGCGGCGCAGACCGACGGGGCCGGTGGTGGTTCGGCGACGATGTGCGGCTCTCTCGTGGGCCCGGGTGTCGCGGCAAGCTGCAACTCGTGCGGCGCGAAGCCGTGTCAACCGAACGGCTGCTATGGCGGTTGGTGGTGCGACACGGCCACGAACAAGTGCCGAGCGCAGCCGGCCGACTGCGGTGGAGCGCCGCCTCCCACCACGGGTCCCGCGCCGACCGGAACGGTGAACGGAAACGGTGGAACGCTCTCGCACCTGCTCTTCACGGTGATCGGCGACACCAGACCTCCGGTCATCGACGATACGGCGGGCTACCCGAAGGCGATCATCAACAAGATTTACGCCGACGTCGAGGCGCTCAATCCGCGACCGCCGTTCAGCCTGTCGACGGGTGACTACGTCTTCGCGAAGCCCTACGGCTCGCTGGCCGCGGGTCAATTCGACCTCTATCTAGCTGCGCGCCAGCAATACAAAGGCGTCGTCTTCCCCGCGATGGGCAACCACGAGTGTACCGGCGGAACGGCCTCGAACTGCGGCCCTGGAACGACCGACGGCGCGACCAACAACTACTCGGCCTTCATCGCGAAGCTCCTCTCGCCGATCGGGAAGACACTCCCCTACTACTCTGTCGAGATCGACGCCGTCGACGGCTCGTGGACTTCGAAGTTCGTGTTCGTCGCCGCAAACGCGTGGTCGAGCACGCAAGCTTCGTGGCTCGACGCCACGCTCTCGAAGACCACGACGTACACCTTCATCGTTCGTCACGAGTCGAGGCTCGTCACGCAAACCCCGGGCGTGCCGCCGTCGGAGCAGATCATCTTGCAACACCCGTTCACGCTCGAGATCGTCGGCCACACGCACACCTACGCTCACTACCCCGGCCGCGAAGTCGTGATTGGCAACGGTGGCGCGCCGCTCACGGGCAACAAAAACTACGGCTTCGGCCTCTTCTTCCAGCGTCCCAACGGCACCATTCAGGTCGACATGATCGACTACACGAGCGGCGCCGCAGATCCGTCGTTCAGGTTCGCGGTCAAGCCCGATGGGTCGAACGCGCCGCTCTGACGCGCACGCGCGAACACGCCATGTCGCGAACGACTCCTTGCGGCTCGCGCCTCGAGCGTGCGACAGTCGGAGGCGAGACACGAGCGCATGAATCCGATTGAACCGAAGTGGGATCCGTCATGTGACACCGGCGAGCACGAGCACAAGCCGACGCCGCCGACCCCGTACACGAACACCGCGTTCGAACGAGCCGCAGGGATCTTTCGAGCCGCTGGAGACGTACCGCGGCTGAGGCTCCTCGAGCTCTTGTCGCGTGGCGAGAAATGCGTGACCGAGATCGCCGAGACGCTCGACGAGGGTCTCTCGACGGTGTCGCAGCGCCTCCGACTCCTGCGCTCCGAAGGCCTCGTGAGGCGTCATCGCGAAGGCAAACACATCTACTACGCGCTCGCCGACGAGCACGTGTCGCACATGCTCCACGACGCGTTGGTTCACGCCGGAGAGCCACGCGATCATGAACACGACCACGACAAACGGCACGCCGACAAAGACGCCTCGAAGCCGTAAGGGCCCGCGTATCATGAAGTCGATCGATATTCCGTCGAGACCGAAGCGAGACAGGTGCCCGAGGAACGAGCACCGAAAGTCTACTTGGGTAGGCTGAGGAGCGCAGAAACGAGGCCGCCTGTCTCGCGAGGGTATCGGCGGACTAGCACCGACTCAATCATACGCGGGCCCTACAGACCTCATGGCTTCTGACAACGATCACTTCGACGCGCTCATGCGATCTTTCGCGAGGTAGTCGATCATCTGGGTCCACTCCTCGTCGCTGAGGCGGACGCGCTTGTGGTGACGGGCGAGCGCACCTTCGAGCGCGGCGTGGCTGCGCGTGCCCGGTTCGACCCTAGTGTGACACCCGCCGCAGCGGCCCAGCCAGACCTGCGCGACCGCCGGGGCGTCGGCGGGCAGCGGAGGAGCGCAGGCCACGACGAGAGCCGTGGCGAAGAGCCCCGTGGCAGCGAAAATCATCCCGCCGACGGTCGCGCTCATATGCCGACTCCGATGACCGTTCGAAACCAGATCGGGCCGAACGCATCGCCAGGCAAAAGGACGTGTCCGACGTCGCTCACTCGGAAATATGCCCCGGTCGACCACCACGCGCGACCGAAGTTGAACATCATCGCGGGCCCGACGTAGTGGTGCGGGCCCGCATTGAACTCGTGCTCTTCGACGCCCTTCTTCGGCGCCTCCTCGTTGAGCGGAAACTCGGCGCGCACCCAATATTCGAAGCCTGGATGAAACGCCGGTGTCACTTGGTACGTCACGCCGAGCGACGGATTGAAGATGATCTCGGTCGCTCCTTTGAAGTACGCCTCGACCTCGCCCGTGACGTTCGCGACGATGTGAACGTCGCCGACGCGCCGAGCCACGATGGCCTTCGCCTCGACCTCGATCTCGCGCTCGTTCTCGACCACCTCACCGTAGAGCGCGACGTCGACCGGCCACTGACCCTCTTCGGCGAGACGGAGGCGCAGGCGCTGTTTGGCGCCGTTGCCCTCGGGGAGCATCGGCGTCTGCGCAAAACCGTCACCCGGCCGCGGGACGAAGGTCGCGTAGAGCCCGAGCTCCAAGCGATCGGTGATCCCGATCTCGAACTCGGTCTGGAACTGCGTCGCTCCGTAGAACGTCGGCTTGCCCGTGGTCGTCGAGAGAGCCTTCACCGGGTCGAAGTCGACGTATTGCTCGATCTCTATCTCTCCTTTGGGGAGCGTCGGATACGTGTACGTGAACGGTAGGGGCCTCGGATGCGCAGAGGCCGCTGTCGGAGAAGCCGTCGCTAGGGCGAGGCCAGCCGAGAGAGAGGCCGCGACCACGAACAATCGCTTCGAGAACGAGAGCGGTCCCGACGACAGAGTACTCGAGCGAGCCTGCGCTCGGAAGCTCTGCACGAGCGGCTCTCGGGGCACGAGCGATCGCGAGAGGCTCTGGGTCAGACGGTGAGAACGAGTGAGATGGGACATAGGTCGCGCGAGGTTCGAGCCGGCGAAAAATCGCCGCATCCGAGTAGAACGAATTCAGTTTCAGAAGCTGTTCAGATGTAGTCCGGTCGTCTGCACGAAGTCGTCGTCGCGCGATGCTCCGTGGCAGCCGTTGCAGCCGCCGTTGGGGTCGCCGCCGTACTTCTCCCCGATGGGCGGACCGACGCCTCGCCACACGATCGACACCTTGCTCTCGTCGAGGTTCGTGAGCTCGAACCACTCCCAACCAGGCGCGCCGTCTTGGTTGTAGCTGCCGCCTCGCTTCACCATCGCGAACACGGTGCGCGACGCGATGGGCCCGGCGGAAGACTCTTTGACGATGATCGTGCCGACCGGAAACTCGGTCGATCCGCTCTTGGGCTCGTGGTTGATGTAGGCGATCCGAGGCCCGGTCGTGTGCGTCGACGCAGGCTCGGTCGACGATCCGGCAGGCGTGCTCGTCCAGCTTCGAAATTCTTCGAAGTCTTTTGCGAACGCGAGAAACGGCCCTTCGGTGACGGCCCCGGTGCTCGCCGCGTCGGTCGAGCTCGCGGAGCACGCGCCAAGGAAGACCGCGAAGACCGCGATGGCGAAGCTCCGAAGGACCGAGGGCGTCTCGATCGCAAAAACGCACGGGTCGCGCGAAAGACGAAGTGTCGTGATGAAAGCCATCGAGTCGTTGGTTGAGTTGATAGCGAAGATGAAAGCCAATTTCAAGAAGAAAGGCAAAACCAGCTCGTTGGCGGGGAAATCCGCGTTCACGATTGGCTCGCGCGCGTCCTCGACGCCCGAAGCTCGATCGGTCAGCGAGCTCGATCTTTCGAGCTGCCGACGATGGCGACCCAGGGCAATCGTTCATTCCACGGCGCTTTGGAGACGTGCGCTTCGACCTGGAAGACGTCTCGAAAGAGCTCGTCGGTCAACACGTCGATCGGGGCGCCTTCTGCCGCGACAGCGCCTTCGGAGAGGACGACGATTCGGTCGGCGTATTGGGCGGCAAGGTTCGCGTCGTGGAGGATGGTGAGCACGGCGAGACCACGGCTCGCCACTTCGCGCGCGATCGTGAGGACTCGGTGTTGCTGCGCCGGGTCGAGCGCGGCGGTCGGCTCGTCGAGCAAGAGCGCCCTGCCCTCTCTACCGAGCGCGATCTGGCTGAGGGCTCGCGCGAGCTGCACCCGCTGCTTCTCGCCTCCCGACAGCGTCGGAAAGAGTCGCTCGCGCAGGGCCTCGAGACCGACGCGCGTCAGCGCCTCGATCGCGACTGCGATGTCGCCCTCCGAGTAGCGCCCCGTCGAGCGCGGGCTTCTGCCCATGAGAGCGACATCGACCACGCGGAACGCGAAATCGAGCGAGCTCGACTGACGAACGACGGCGCGCTCGAGGGCGAGATCGAGATCCGAATAGCTCTCGAGCTCCCGTCCGGCGAATCGGATTCGCCCGGACGTCGGCGCGAAGTCGCCTGCAGCCATCGCGAGCAGCGTCGACTTGCCGGCGCCGTTCGGACCGATGATCGCGACGATCTCACCCGAGCGCACCCGAAGATCGACCCCGCGAACGATGTCTTTTTCGCCCACGTGGAATCCCACCGACGAGAGCTCGATCACGTGAGCCTCCTTCGTTCGCGGTGGAGCAGCGCGAGAAAGCTCGGCCCTCCGACGAGCGCAGTCAGGACGCCGATGGGTAGCTCGAGCGGAGCGACGAGAGAGCGCGCGAGCGTGTCGGCGATGACGAGCAACGAAGCTCCGAGAAGCGCCGAGAGCGGCAAGAGCCGTCGATGCTCCGGGCCGAGCACCAGACGCACGAGGTGGGGGACGACGAGCCCGACGAATCCGATGAGGCCCACGGCGGAGACGGCTGCTCCGACCCCGAGCGCCGACAGCAAGATGATCATCTTTCGTACACGCGCGACCGGGACGCCGAGGTGCTTCGCTTCGACGTCGCCGAGCAGCATCACGTCGAGCTGCCCCGCATATCTCGGCAGTCCGAACAGGCAGATCGCCATCGGAAGCGCAGTGAAGACGACCTCGCGAAAGCTCGCCGAAGAGAAGCTCCCGAGTGTCCAGAAGAAGAGATTGCGGAGCGCACGGTCGTTCGCGAATGACGCAAGGAGTCCGAGCGCGGCGCCGACGAAGGCGTTGACCGCGACCCCCGCGAGCAACATGACGCCGACGTGCGCGTGCCCATCGAGGGTCGAGAGACGCAGCACGAGACGCGTGGCGACGAGCCCACCCGCGAAAGCGCCGAGCGGAAGAACGAGCGGCCTCAGCCAAGCAGGGGCGATGGCGAAGAGCGGCCCTCCCACGACGATCACGAGGGCCGCCCCGAGCGATCCGCCGCTCGATACGCCGATGAGCCCCGGATCGGCGAGCGGGTTGCGAAAGAGACCCTGGAGCGCTGCGCCCGACATCGACAGGACCGCGCCCACGAGGGCTGCGAGCGCGACGCGCGGCACGCGAATCGACCAGAAGACCGTGCGGTCGGCGGCCGAGCTCGCTTCACACCACCCGAGCTGCTCGCCGAGCAAGGCGAGGACGCGACGAAAGCCGAGCGACGACGCCCCGAACGCGGTCGCTCCGAACAAAACAATCACGAGCAGCAGGGCGAGCAAGACGAAGGCATTCCGCTCTCGCCTCGTTCGGTCGTCCAAGGTCACGGCGGAAGCTTTGCCCATTGAAGGCCGTGCCCTCGAACAAAATCGCGCGAGGCGCTCAACTGCCGCGAAACGAGGCGAAATCGATGCGCGCCTTCACTCGTCCGGGGCAGCGTGGTAGCCCGAAGGCGTGATGCGATCCGATCTTCGACGCCGCCCTCTGTTTTCCCTCGTCGTCGTCGCCCTCGGCACCGCGGGGGTCGGCGGCTCGTCGATCGCCTCCTGCACGTCGTACGAGCCCCCGCACGACACGGGTGGGGTCAAGCTCGGCGTCGGAAAGTGTGGAGCCGTGACGGTCGTCAGCGCTGACTACGACTCCACCAACGTCGCGATCGTCGGCTTCGACGGCTCGGTGCAGTCGTCGTCGATCATCAGCACGGGATCTAAAGACACGGGCCTCTCCGCCACGTTGACCGGAGATGTCGTCCTTCCGACTTTCGCGACCCCCGCCCCCCATTTCGTGCTGCTCGACCGTTTTCCCACGGCGGTCGTCACCTGGGTGAACGCATCCGACGGCAAGGTCGAAGGCCAGCTGAATTTGAACTTCTCGAGCGGCCATTCGAACCCGCAAGACTACGTCGAAACCGATACTCACAAGGCCTACATCAGTCGCTACAGCGACAACCCGATGCCAGGCCAAACGCCATTCGATGGCGGAGGGGACTTGGTGATCGTCGACCCGACGACGCGCACGATCACCGGACGCATCGACATGCACGAAGCCTTCGTCGGAGAAGACCCGTCGATCCTACCTCGCCCCGGTCGAATGGTGGTCTCTGGCGGTCACCTCTACGTCGTCTGCGCCGCGACCAGCGCGAGCTTCCTGAAAAATGCCGATTCGAGGCTCGTCGATGTCGATCTTGCGACCGATACGATCGCGAGTGTCGTGACGTTGACCGGGAGCGACAATTGCCTCGGGCTCGCGCTCTCCCCCAGCGGCGAACGCATCGGCGTCACCTGCCCTGGCGCGTACCAGGGCCAAGGAGATCCCGACATCGCGACCTCTGCGTTGATCGTCTTCGACAGGACTGCGGGGCTGAAGGTCATTTCGAGGCTCGGTGCGTCGACGTTCGGTCAGAACCCGATCGGGCCGTCTGTGACCTTCGCGACCGACGATCTCCTGCTGTTTCCCACGACGGGCTGTCTCGAACCGTGCCGAACCTCGACGCCGCGCCCCGACGCGCTCGTGCGAACCAACGTCGCTGGCGACGACCACGCGGTGCTCTTGACGAGCGACAAAGAGGTCGTGACCCTTGGCGACGTCCGATGCGAGAACGCTTGCGGCGCCTGCTTCGCTGCCGATGCCGAGCATGGCGTCATCGATCGCTTTCCGATCGAGAACGGCTCGCTCGGAAAACCCAGCGTCATCTCGCTCCACGACGGGATCGGGCTTCCGCCCCGTCACCTCGGCTCCATCGGCTCGTCGCTGCTCTGAAGACGACGACGCGTCGAAAGCGGGCTCTCGCCGGCGCCGGCCCGCGAACGGGTGATACGATCTCGGGGCGTAGAAGACCAACGCCAATCGAGACCACGCCTTCCATGCACCACCCTAGCGCCATCGTCATCCGCCGACTCGGCGTGGACATCGCGCTCGCAGCGTGGGCTCTGATGCAAGCAGGTTGCACCAAGAGCCCTGCTGCGAATGCCGCCATCGTCGCCGCCGCGAACGTCGCAGCGGCGGTCGCTCTGCACGAGGCCACCGGATCTTGCTACGCGACGTGCGCCTACGGCACCCAGTGCGATCACAAGAGCGGAACATGCATCCCGATTCGCCCCGAAGCCCAGGTCGAGGTCGATCCGTGCGCCGAAGAGTGTGCTCAGTTCGAGATCGATCGAGCCGCCGGCATGCCACCGCGCCCCGAGAGCGCGACGCAATGCCGCTGCACCGCGCCTCTGCGCGAGCCCGAGTCGGCGAGCGATCCCTGCGGTGGGATGTGCATGAAGGGCGAGAAGTGCCTGATGAAAAACGGCGACCTCAGCTGCGAATAGCCGAGGTCGAGGTCTTTTCGTCATCTCGAGTCGAGTCGTTCTCTCGGGGAGATGAAACAGAAAGACAGGGAGGCCTGATTTCTTTTGCGGCAAACCGGCGCAGCCCCTGCGTCATGGATCGCCATCGTCATTGCTTCCTGTCTTCCTGTTGATCCTCTCTCTGCACGAGTGCCGTCACTTCGGGATCGGCAGCGCCGCGAAGCGAGTGCCGTCGCCACGCTTGACCTTAGCGACCACGATCGAGCCAGGTGTCGCCTTCTCGAGCGTCTTTTGAAGCACTTCGACGTCGATCGTCGGCGTGCCGGCGACCTCGATGATCACGTCGCCAGGTCGGACTTCTTTCAGGGGGCTCGCGACGCTGATGCTCTCGATGATGACCCCGCCACCCTTCGCGTTGCCGACCTGGATACCGAGCTTGTTGCTGCTCTGCGGCTGGGCCGGCGTCGTCTTTCGAGTGGGACCCGAGCCTGTGTCGGAATCGTCGTCGAGCGTGTCGAGCGTGGCGGTCGCGTCGATCTTCTTTCCATCGCGGAGGTAGCTCACCTTGATGGCAGCGCCTGGCGAGTTCTTCGCGACGTTGCGAGGCAGCTCTTCGGCGTGGTGAATGTCGTTGCCGTTGATGGTGACGATGACGTCTCCGGGCTTGATACCGGCGCGCGCGGCGGAGCCCCCAGGCTCGACCTGCGCCACGAGCGCTCCCTGAGGAGCCTTGAGCTTGAGCGCCTGGGCGAGCTCGGCCGACATCGGCTGGAACACCAGCCCGAGCTTGCCGCGCACGACATGTCCGTGCTCGCGGAGCTGGCCCAAGATGTCGTGGACGGCGTCGATCGGGATGGCGAAGCCGATCGTGTTCGCTCCGGGGCGAATGGCGGTGTTGATACCGATGACCTCGCCGCGCCAGTTGAAGAGCGGACCACCGCTGTTTCCTGGGTTGATGGCCGCGTCGGTCTGAATGAAGTCGTCGTAGGGCCCAGCGCCGATCGAGCGCGCCTTCGCGCTCACTATCCCGAGCGTGACGGTATGACCGAGACCGAATGGGTTACCGACCGCCAGCACCGACTCGCCGACTCGAAGCGCGTCGCTCGAGCCGAGGTGCACCGACGGAAGATCTCTGGCGTCGCGAATTCTCAAGAGCGCGATGTCGAGCTTCGAGTCTCGACCGACGACGTCGGCGGGGAACTCGCGATCGTCGGCGAGCTTCACGCTCACCTCGTCGGCGTCGCGGACCACGTGCTCGTTGGTGACGACGTAGCCGCTCGGGTCGATGATGAACCCGGTGCCTGCTCCCTGGCGCTCGCCCTGCGGCGGCCCGCCTTCGGGGCCCATGAAGTGCTCGAACGGGTAGCCCATCATCGGCGCGCTCACGCGTTGGGTCGTCGTGATGTTCACGACGGTCGGCTTCACTCGCTCGGCGAGGTCGGCCACATCGAAGGTGGCCGGGACCGGCGCAGGCGGAAGAGCCTGACCGACGTTGAGCGGCGGCAACGCTTGGCGCTCGACCGATCCGTCGTTGAGCGATTTCGCCGCGACCCCCTGCGCAGGCTGGGTCGTCGACCTGGTGCTGCAGCCGGAAACGACGCCGGCGCTGCCTCCGAGGGCGAGGATCGCGGCCAAAGCGACGAAGCGCTTCTTAAAAAACAACACCTCGGTGCACCCCGTTTGGTTGAGATGTGTCGTGGATGTCTGCATGAAGTTCCTCATTCCAGGGAAGTGAACACTCATCTTAGCGAGCTGATTCCCACGTGCACGCGAGGCGCCTAGTTGCGACCCACAAACCGGAAGCGTAGCGTGCCCGACCATGGCTGAAACGACTTCGAGCTTGAGCGGACGACGCATCGGATTCTTGGGTGGAGGCGCAATGGCGGGCGCTCTCATCAAAGGCCTTCTTCACTCGAAGAGCGTGGGCTGCGACCAGGTTCGCGCGAGCGACGTGAAGCCGGGTCGGTTGACCGAGCTCGCCTCCCAATATGGCATCGAGACGTCTGCTGACAACGGGGCGCTCGTCCGCTGGTCGAACCTTCTCGTCGTCGCTGTGAAGCCGCAGATCGTCGACCGAATTCTGCCGCTCGTCGCCGAGAACCTTCAAGACGGAACCGTCGTGGTGTCGATCGCAGCGGGAGTGCCCATCGAAGTGTTCGAATCGGTGCTCGGTCCCGGAGCGCGCGTCGTGCGCAGCATGCCGAACACAGCCGCCATCGCGCTTGCAGGCGCGACCGCCATCGCGGCCGGAACGAACGCGACCGACGCCGACATGGAGGTCGCCCAAGCGCTCTTCGAAGCCGTCGGGCGCTGCGCCGTGCTCGACGAGTCTCTCCTCGACGCGGTCACTGGTCTCTCGGGGAGCGGGCCCGCCTACGTGATGCTGATGATCGAAGCGCTCGCCGACGGCGGCGTGAAGGTCGGGCTCGGGCGCGACACGGCGCTCATGCTGGCTGCGCAGACGGTCTACGGGGCAGCCAAGCTACAGCTCGAAACGGGCGAGCACCCGGGTCGTCTCAAAGACATGGTCACCAGCCCCGGCGGGACGGCGATCGCCGGTCTCCACACCCTCGAATCTGGGGGGCTTCGCAGAACGCTCATCGACGCCGTCGAGGTCGCTGCGAAGCGCTCGGCCGAGCTCGGAGCCGAAATGGCGCGTCGTCGCAAAGAAGGCCGCTGAGCCCCTTCGGC
>JAYUUB010000288.1:0-8016 GCA_043755175.1 Polyangiaceae bacterium
CTACTTTTGTAGGCTGAGGAGCGCAGAGACGAGGCCGCCTGTCTCACGATGGTATCGGCGGAATAGCGCCGACTTGTTTATACGCGGGCCCTAAGGGCCGCCGTATAGACAAGTCGCTCGATATTCCGTCGAGACCGAAGGGCGACTGGCGCCCGAGGAACGAGCACCAGAAGCCTACTTTTGTAGGCTGAGGCGCGGAGAGACGAGGCCGCCTGTCTTCACGAAGGTATCGGCGCAATAGCACCGAGTTGTTTATACGCGGGCCCCCCTAAGGCGCGGCGATCAGGTCTCGAGGGCGGCGACGGCGTTGCGTAGCGCCGACACCGACGCCGAGCGCAAGTAGACGACGTGCGCGTCGTCGGCGACGAGGCCCTTCACTTGGTCTCGCAGCGAATGCGAGACCATGCCGACCATGACGAAGACCGCCGCGACGTTCCCGAGGATGCGCCGCGTGCCATTCGGGACGCGGTTCTCGAAGTGTCGAAGCTCGAGGCCTCGCTCCTCGACGATGGCGCGATACCGGTCCGACATGCCTCCGCTGCCGCCGACCACGACGACTGCCGCCTTGTTGCTCGATGTGCTCGCCATGAGAGTCACTAAAGCAAGAGAAAGACCAGCCTCGCAGGTCTGCGTTTCTCTGCTGAAACGCGGCATCGGCAGCTATTCCCTGTAATTTTGGCAAAGGGAGCGGGCCCGCCGAGAGGGGCGTCGTCATCCTGTCCCGGCGTTTCGTGCGTAGCGCGCGCGCCGGACGCGAGAACGTCTACGAGCTCGAGCCTCGACGTCTCGACGATCGCGACGCTCCCTCGATCTCGTCTCCGCACGTTGGGACGAGGCGCTCGAGCGACTCAAGTCGATGGTCGAACGCTGAAGGGCTGGTGTCGGAGGTTTTCTGAGGTCGAGAGAATGCAACAGGAGACAGGGTGCGCCAGGCCAAGCTTGAGTGAGGAGGAAGCGATGTAGATGAGATGAAGCTGCGATGTTTCGCCATGCAGACGACGCAGTCTTCGTGTTCGCGAACAGACCGGATGCACAACGGGTCATGGAACTACTGCCCGAAGCGCTTGGCCAACTACGTCCTGGAGCTGCATCCGGAAAAGACGCGATTGGTCGAGTTTTGAAGGCCCGACCGCTTTCCACCCGAGGCTGGCGGCTAGGAGACGCGACGGTTTCGAGGCGTCTCCGAGCCGAATCCATCGTGTAGCCTGAGATCGTGTTCATCGTTCCGCTGTCGCACGAGCACCAAGAAGCCCGCCGTTGGCCGATCGTGACGATCGCGATCATCGGGCTCAACGTGCTCGTCTTCATCGCGACGCTCTTGCTCGGAGAAAACCAAGAGCGGCGGGTCGACAGCGCCGCGCACGACGTCGCGAGCTACCAAGCACTGCACACGTACCTCGAGCTCAAGTGCAAAGGCATCGATCTCGAGACGCGACGGAGCGAGCCTCCCAGCACGCTGACCGCCGAGGAGCAGGCCGCCGAGCAAGGCGAGCTCGATGGGCTGTGTGAGGCCTACGATGCTGCGGCCGCCAAGCTCGTTCGCGTCGCGTATGGGTACGTTCCAGCGCGAGCGGGCGTGCTCGGACTATTCACTTATCAGTTTCTCCATAGGGGCTTTCTCCACATCGGCTTCAACCTGTGGTTCCTGTGGCTCTGCGGGGCCAACCTCGAAGACCGCTGGGGCAGAGTGGTATTCCCTGCTTTCTATCTGGCTGCGGGCGCGGTGGGCGCGCTCGCGCATCGAACGATGTCGCCTGATTCGTGGGAGCCGCTCGTCGGAGCCTCTGCGTCGATTGCCGGTGCGATGGGCGGCTTTCTCGTCACCTGTGCCGGAACGCGCATCACGTTCTTCTACATCTACTTTCTCTCGCTCAAGCCTCGCTGGGGGACGTTCGGCGCTCCTGCGTATCTCATGCTTCCGCTCTGGCTCCTCAGCGAGCTCTTCGAGGCAGTCCTCAGCTCGCAAGATGGGACTTCGCACGTCGCGCACATCGGCGGTTTCGCGTTCGGAGCGCTCATCGCGCTCGGCTTCAAGCTGAGCGGGGTCGACGCGAAGCTCGACGCCATGCACGAGCACGCCGTCTCTCGATTGCAAGATCCGAGGCTGCTCGCCGCGATGGCGATGACCGACGCCGGACGCGCAGGCGAGGCGCTGGCAGCCCTCGCGCCCCTCGCGCGCGAGAGCCCCGACAACATCGACGTCCAACTCGAGACGTTGCGCGCCGCCACCGCCGCGAACGACACGCGTCGGCGCGTCGAAGCCTACCTCCGGCTCGTCGTTCTCTACGTCGATTCGGGGGCGCTCGACACGGCGGCCGAACTCTGGGGCGAGGCCCGACTTCATCGACTGGAGGAGTCGATTCCGCGCGCCGAGCGCCTCCGCATAGGCGAGGTCTTTGCGCGGAAGGGCAAGCTCGACGCGGCCTTGCTCTGCCTCGCTTCGGCCCACGCCGACGGGCTCGGCGATCCGGTCGCGGTACGCGCGTCGGTGCTCCACGCGACGTTGCTCGTTCGAGCGGGACGTCTGATCGACGCGCGACACCTCCTCGAAAACGCGAAAGTCTCTCCGTTCTCCACGCACGAGCTCGATCAAAAGATCGACGCTCAGCTTTCGGTCATCCAATCGCGCTCAAGCATCGAGACGGGGATGAGCCCATGAGCCTGCCAGCCTCGAAGATCTTGTCGACCGCGCTACGCGTCGGGATACTGTCACGCGGTGAGAGCAGGCGACGTCATCGCGGGTCGGTACGAGATCGAGAAGGTCGCCGGCACCGGGGGAATGGGGATCGTCTACCGCGCTCTCGACCGTCTCTCCGGCGAGTCGGTGGCGGTGAAGATGCTACGCGGCGAGCCCGACGACTCCGCGAGAGGTCGCTTCGTCCGCGAGGCCAAACTACTCTTCGACCTCTCGCACCCGGGTCTCGTACGCTACGTCGGACACGGAACCACGTCCGAAGGCGATCTCTTCATCGCGATGGAGTGGCTCGAAGGCGAAGATCTCCACACGCGTCTCAGGCGCGACGGACTCTCTCTCGCCGAGACCGCGATGCTCGGTGCGAAGCTCGCCGACTCGCTCGCCTTCGCCCACGCGCGAGGTGTCGTCCACCGCGACATCAAGCCCCGCAATCTTTGGCTCTCGGGAGGCGAGGTCTCCCGTGTGAAGATCCTCGACTTCGGGATCGCCCATCTCTCGGTGGGGACGCAGATCGCGACGCAGACGGGGGTGCTCGGCACGCCTGGGTACATGTCGCCCGAGCAAGCGCGCGGCGAGGCCTCGCTCGACGCGAGGGCCGATCTGTTCTCGCTCGGCTGCGTCCTGTTTCATTGTCTCGTCGGCAAAGCGCCGTTTGCAGGCAACGACATTCTCGCGGTCGCAGCGAAGCTATTGCTCGAAGACTCGCCTCGCGTGGAAACGCTCCGACCCGACGTCCCGCAAGAGCTCGCCGACCTCGTCAATCGCATGCTCGCGAAAGATCCCGGCGGGCGCCCGAGCTCCGCCGAAGAGGTGGCGCGCGGGCTCGTCGACCTCCAGACGCAGGTCGCATCCGGGCCGTTTGCCAAGACCCGGGCGCGCGAGGGATCGGGCGCGCTCACCCGTGAAGAACAGCGGACGGTCTGCGTCGTCATCGCGTCTCCAGAAAATCCTTCCGCGGTGATCGATCGTGACGACGCCGAGTCGCTGACGTCCATCGCTCGTCTGCATGGCGCGCAGCTCGAACGTCTGCGCGATGGCGGGCTCGTCGCGATCATCAGCACGCACGGGAGCGCGACCGATCAGGCGCTAGCGGGGGTGCGGTGCGCTCAGGCCCTGCTCGCGCACCTCGAGTCATTTCGGTTCGCGGTCGCGCTCGGTCGTGGCGTCGTCACGGGCGGCCTCCCCGTGGGCGAAGTGATCGAGCGCGCCGCGGCGCTCCTCCGGACGAGCGCGGAGCGCGACGAGCACGCGACCGTGGTGGTCGACGAGCCCACCGCAGCGCTCATCGGCGAGCACTTCGTGCTCGACACGCAGTCGACGGCGCAAGGAACACGGAGGCTCGCGCGGGTTCGACGCGAGCGCTCGCTCGCTGCGCAGCACCGCACGCTGCTCGGTCGAAAAATGCCTTGTTTCGGCCGTGAACGAGAGCTTCGAACCCTCGAGGCGACGCTTTCGGAGTGCATCGACGAGTCGGTCGCGCGTGCGGTGCTCGTCACCGGCGCACCCGGGGTCGGCAAGACACGCGTTCTCGGCGAGCTGCTCTCGTATGTTCAATCGAAGGCCCCCGAGGTTGCGGTCTTCGGCGGACGGGCCGACCCCATGAGCGCCGGCTCGTCGTTCGGTCTCCTCGCCCAAGTCCTCCGGTCTGCGCTCGGTGTACGCGAGGCCGATTCGCTGGAAGCCCGTCGTGCCGCGCTCGCCCAGAGTGTTTCAGAAGCGGTCGGGCCGCTCGAAGCGCCGCGCGTCAGCACCTTTCTCGGCGAGCTCGCGGGGATCCCCTCTCCCACGAGCGGCGAAGTCGACGCGGCGCTCAAGGCAGCTCGACAGCACCCGGTCTTGATGGGCGATCAGATGCTGCGCGCGTTCGAAGACTATCTCGGTGCCCGCGCCGAAAAGACCCCTGTGCTCCTCGTCCTCGAAGACCTGCATTGGGGCGATCTGCCGACGGTGCGCTTCATCGACACGGTCTTGCGCAATCTGCGCGAGCGGCCGCTCTTCGTGCTCGCGCTCGCACGCCCAGACGTGCACTTGCTCTTCCCTTCGCTGTGGCTCGATCACGCGCTCACCGAAATCCGTCTCTCGGGGCTGGGAAGGAAGGCCGCCGAGAGGTTCGTCACCGAGGCGCTCGGTCAAGCTGCGACTACCGAGCGCGTGCAGACGATCGTCGAGCGCGCCGAGGGCAACGCGTTCTTCCTCGAGGAGCTGATTCGCGCCGTGGCCGAGGGGCGCGACGACGGCCTGCTCCCGGAGACGGTTCTCGCCACCGTCGAGGCGCGCATCCTCGAGCTTCCTCACGAAGCGCGTCGCGTGCTCCGCGCAGCGAGCGTCTTCGGCACTCGTTTCTGGCGCGGAGGCGTCAAAGCGCTCCTCGGTGAGGGCGATGGGATCGATGTCGCCGAGTGGATTCGATCGCTCGAAGATCGGGAGCTCTGCGTTCGGCGGCCCGCGTCGCGCTTCGCAGAGGAGACGGAGTACGTCTTCAGGCACGCGCTCGTTCGCGATACGGCGTACGCCGCGCTCACCGACACCGATCGCGCGCTCGGCCACCGGCTCGCCGCCGAGTGGCTCGAGCGAGTTGGAGAGCACGACGCCGTCTTGCTCGCCCAACACCTCGAGCGCGCGGGCAAGGCGCGCGAGGCGGTTCGCTTCTATCGCGTGGCAGCGGCGCAGGCGCTCGAAGGCAACGATTTGGAGGCGGCGATCGATCGAGCATCGCGCGGCATCGAAGCGGGCGCGGTCGACGAAGATCGGGCTTGGCTCTATCTCTACGCCGCCGAAGCATTGGCGTGGCGTGGGCAATTCACCGACGCGCTCGCCCGCGCACGCGCGGTGCTCGATTCGATGGATGTCTCGTCGAACGAGCTCTCGCTCCGCTTGATGTACGTCTCGGCCGTCGCGAACGGGCGCCTCGGACAGGTCGACCGCGTCGAAGAGCTCGCCCACGAGCTGCGCTGTCTCGAGCCTGATCTGCTCTCGCCCCTCGCGTACTTCGAGGCGCTCGCGACGACCGGTGAGCACATCTTCTATTCGGGCAACCTCGACCTCGGCGAAGCGCTCGTCGCGCGCATGGAAGAGTGTCTCACCAGGCTCGCCCCCGATCCGGCCGTCTTGGCGCAAGTGTACCGGCTGCGCTCGACGCAGGCGCTCGTCAGAGCCCAGCAGGAGATCGCGCTGCGCCACCAGATCGCGAGCGCGCAGGCGTTCGAGGCAGTCGGAGATTATCGGCAAGCGTGCCAACAGAAGGTGAACGTCGGAGATTGGTATTCCGAGCTCGGTGCCCTCGAAGAAGCCGAGCGATCTCTCCTCGCCGCGATGCAAGACGCCGAGCGCATGGGGCTCGACGCGACCGCCGCCATCGCGCGACTGAACCTCGGACGAACGCTCTTTCGGGCGGGGCGGCTCGACGAGGCGGGGTACGTCGTGAAGAAGGCGCTCTCGATGTTCGAGGCACAGAAGAGCGCCCGTCTCGAGTCGGCGGCTTACGCCTATCTCGCTCAAATTCTGTTCGCCTCCGGAGATCTCGACGGCGCGCTGGCCGCCGCCACAGGAGCCTTCGACGCCGCCACGGCGCCACCGGAGCGGGCGTACGCGAGGGCGGTCCGCGCGTTCGCGCTCCTCGGTCTCGAGCGTTGTGACGAGGCCGCGAACGAAGCGACGGCGGCTGTCACGATCCTCGATGAAATGGGGGGGATTGACGAAGGTGAGCTTCTGATTCGTCTCGCCTTCGCCAAGGCGCTCGCCGCCACCGATCGCAAAGAAGAGGCGCGTGAAGCCATTCGCTTCGCGCACGACAGGCTCGCTGCGCGCCTCGCGTCGATAGAGAGCCCCGATCTGCGAGCCTCGTGTCTGGAGCGGATCCCCGAGCACGCCGAGGTCGCGTCGCTCGCCTCGCGCTGGGTCGGTCTCCCGCCGCCCGCGTAAGCGCATTCGATCGGTTCCGTCACGTCAGGGCGAGACGGCGAAAGAGAATCGCAGCGCGTGCCGGCGAAGAGCGCTCTTCGGTTAGGATGCGCCCATGATCGATACGTGCCTCTCGCGCCTTACCATCGTGTGTACTTTGGCCCTCGCCGCGTGCGGTAACGGCAAAGAAGCGAAGAAGACTGGGAACGACGGCGACGAGACCGCCGAGCCTGCGAAGAACCAGAAGCCGAAGCCCTCTGCAGACGCGACGGCGAGCGCTACCACGGCTCGCTCCGCGAGTGCCTCGGCCGCGCCGACCGAGCCCGCGGCCTCGGCCGACATGGTCGAGGTCTCGGGAGCCTCGATCGACATCGTGGGCTTCAACGACAAGCCCTCGAGGGCCGACGTGAAGACCTTCTCGATCGACCGCACCGAGGTCTCGGTCGCCGACTATCGAAAGTGCGTTACCGGCGGATCCTGCAAATCGCCGCCCGACACGTCGCTGAACCCCGGTGGATGCAACTTTCAGAAGACCGGATTGGAGGACCATCCGATGAACTGCATCGTTCATCAAGATGCAGAAGCCTATTGCAAGTCGCTCGGCAAACGCCTCCCGACCCTCGAGGAGTGGGAGCTCGCGGCGGCGGGTCCCGAGAACCGTCCCTTTCCGTGGGGCAACGAGAAGGCCACCAAAGACATCGCCTGCTATTACCAGACGGGCGGGACCTGCAAGATCGGCTCGCACCCGAAGGGCAACACGCCGAGCGGAATCGAAGACATGGCCGGAAACGTCTACGAAGAGACGGCGGTGCAAGGGTGCATCGGGACGCCGCCCGCGGGCACTCCCTGCACACAGCCATTCAGCCAGCTCATGGGCGGGACCTGGAACAAGTTCGACTCCGACGGCATCAAGTCGAAGAAGGTGGGTCAGAACCTCGGCACGCCTCCCGAAGCGATTGGTTTTCGCTGCGCAAAGTGAGCGCGAGCACGCACCCGGTCATTCGGTTCGAAGCGCGCCGTGTCGAGGTTCGACACCCGCACTGGCTCGTAGGTCGACTCGCGATCGTGTAATGAGGGAATGCGGTGAAGCGCTTCCGGCTTTTCATCGTGCGCTCTTCGACCGGGCGACTTCTGATCGCGCCCCGAGCGGCAGGCCTCGCTTCGCTGGCCCTCGTACGAGGGAGTCTCGACCAGCGATGGCTCGGTCTTCTTTGCGGTCGGCCATCACGAGATCTCCGAGGCGACGAGCCTCTTGGGCGTTTGGACGAATCACACCTGCCCGGCGATTCTCGTCGACGCCCACCGCGCTGGCGCCCAGAGCCACGTCTTAGGCGCCCGGTCGAAATGAGTGCTGCTGCGACCGCCGATCCCTTCGCTGCGACGGTCGGCCTCCTCTCTCCGCTCCTCAGCCTACAAAAGTA
>JAYUUB010000289.1:0-2713 GCA_043755175.1 Polyangiaceae bacterium
TCGCCACTTGCCCCGGTCGCTCTCGACTGCGACGAGCCCGCTCAGCCGACCGGTAGTCTTGTCGTCGCTGAACTCGCCGTCGCTGTTGAACTCGGTCGAGAGCAGAGCCTTGACGCCGTCGTAGCGCCCGGTCTCCTCCACGATGACGTGCTCACCTTCTGCCTCGAGCCCTTGGTTGTGGAACTTGTTGTCCGTGAATGCAGGGCCGCTGTGGCAGGCGACGCACGCCGCCTTGCCGATGAAGAGCTTCAGTCCGTTCTTCGCGGCGCTGCTGATGGCACCGAAGTCCCGCGCCACATATCGGTCGAAAGGAGCGTTCCTGCTGACCAACAACCGAAGGTACGCCTGCATCGCCTTGCCGTAGTTTGCGATGATCGTGTTCGCGATCCGCTGATCGGCCGCGGTCATCTTCTCCCACGGTCCGTCGGGATCTCCCGGCGACGCCTTGGGGTTGCCTTCGGCGGGGAAGCGCGCCGCGTCAGGGGCGGCGGGGTCGAGGGCCGCGTCGAGCTTGGGCGTGAAGATCGCGTCGTAGTCCGCGCGGTACTTCTTGAACATCACGTGCACCAGCAAGAGCCGGCTGCCGTTGAACGAGTTGGGGTCGAACGGGTCCGTCGAGCAGGAGTCGGACCACGCCGAGTCGCGGAGGCCGTCCGTCTCGTTGAAGGGCCCGTAGAACACGGCGTTGACGACGGTGTGCGCGTTGCGGGGCGCCCAGTTGGTCCCGAGGGACGTCTTGTTCGGCTTGCTACGGCGATCGATCCAGCCGTTTTCGGGCTGGTGGCAGCTCACGCAGCCGACCTTGCCGTACTCTCCGACCTTTCCGTTGCCGCCGTTCGTGCCGTCGTCCGCGGTGACGATGGGCCCCGAAAACCCTTTGTCGAAGAACAGTCTTTGTCCGAGCTTTGCCGCGGCAGGATCATCGGCAAACCGGTTGGTGGGGTCCTTGGGCGGGGCCGGCAGAGGCGAGAGCGCCTTCACCTTTTCCCACTCTGCGGGGGAAAAACGCTGGTCGACGTTCTCGTCGCTCGACGAGCAGCCGGCGAAGGACGAGGAACCGACCACCATGATCGACAAGCTCGTCACAACAAAGCTCTTCAAGTTCATCGCGCCCCTCCACTCCATCCATGGTGACCAAGTTACAACAGCACCCACGCGCGAAAGATTAAGCGCGGGCCGCGTGGTCTACATGAGCTAATAATTTCTACGTTAGGCTGAGGACGGTGTCGAGAGAACATCCCGCGTCCCGCTTCATCGCGTCCTTCCTTCTGGCCGCGCTCTCGCTCTTCTTGCCAGCCGGGCGCGCTCGGGCGGATGACGGGCCTTCGCCCGACGTCGCAGCGACGTCGCCCGATACGAAGAAGGAAGACCCGAACGCGGAGATGAAGCGACGGCTCGACGAGCTCGAACGCAAGAACGCTCAGCTCTCGGACGAGGTGCAGCGGCTGCGCGAGGACCACAGCTTCGTGGAGCAGCGGGTCGAGCAGCTCATGCCGTCGAAGGACAAGATCTCCGGCTACGTCGATTTTGGATTCTTCTGGGTGCAGGGCAACGGCTCTGGCATCCGGCCCGACACCGGCAACGAGCGTTTCCCCGAATACAAGGGGATCATACCCGACTCGTGGGTGTTCATGGGCGATCCGCTCGCCACGACGATCAACAGCCGGGGCGAGCCCGCCGATCTGAACGGATCGCGCGCCATCACGTTCGACCAGATCAAGAGCGGCGGCAAACCATCCTTCATCCTGAACTCCGTCAACCTCGCGATGAGTCACGGCGTCGGCTCGACGGTCAGCATCAACGCGAGCATCGACTTCGTGCCGCGCAGCCGCAATGTCTCGATCCCAAGTGAGGTGTTCGTCGGCGACTACATCGACGTGAAGCTCGGCTATCTGCAGTGGACCCCGGAGACGCAAGGGTGGGACATCGCCCTCCAAGCGGGGAAGTTCGATTCGGTCCTCGGGATCGAGTACCGAAGCCAGGACGCCCCCGACCGGCTCTCGGTCACGCCCTCGCTGCTCTGCCGTTACACGTGCGGCCGTCCCCTGGGCCTGAAGGCCCGCGCGCGCTTCCGCGACGAGAAGCTCATCGTGAACGTGGCGGTGACGAACGGAAGCAGCTTCGTCGAGCTCTTCCCGCTCTACAACGAGATCGACACCAACACCGTCAAGACCGTGTCTGCGCGCCTGTCCTACAAGATCCCGATCAAGGGCCAAGGCCTCGAGGTCGGAGCCTCCGGGGCATACGGCGCGCAGGATCTCCAGCCCGACGACGGGGTCGCCCAATGGCACATCGGGGCGGACGCGCGGCTCGAGTACAAGGATCTCGACGTCCGCGCCGAGTACGTCCAAGGGCAAGCAAAGGGCGCGACCTCGCCCGGCGGCGTGAAGTGCGACACCGCGCAGTGCCTCGAGTACAAGGCAGCCTACGGGCTGGTCGGGTACCGACTGACCAACTGGCTCGAGCCGTACGGGCGCGCCGACTGGCGCAATGCGATGCACACCAGCGGCGCGAGCTTCGTCTACATCTCGAAGGTCGCTCGCGGGACCATGGGGCTGCGCTTCGAGATCGGCGCTAACGTCATTCTCAAGGCGGAGTACACGTTCATCCGCGAGCTGGGTAGGCTCCTGTCCTTCCCCGATGACGTGCTCACCACCTCTGCGGTGATGAAGTTCTGAGAGGAGCTCCGATGGTCTCGCCACGACAGATTTCG
>JAYUUB010000290.1:0-57649 GCA_043755175.1 Polyangiaceae bacterium
GCTGTTCGGGCCTTCGCAGTACTGCTCTTCGCCGCTGCGGCAAGGCCCGCAGCTGTGGCAGCTGTCCATCATGCAGCCGACGCCGACGAGGTCACCGACTTTGTGACGCGTGACCGCAGCGCCCGCGCTGCGTACGCGGCCAACGATCTCGTGGCCCGGCACGCTGGGATATACGGTATTCCCCCACTCGTTCTTCACCTGATGAATGTCGGAATGGCACACTCCGCAGAAGAGCACCTCGATCTCCACCTCGTTCGGTTCGGCATCATTCCGATCGAACACGATCGGTTTGAGGCGGCTGTACGAATGCGTGGCGGCATATCCCTTGGCGGTAATCATGAGGCCCGTGTTGCAAGCGTTGGTCCGCTCGCTGTCGCGAAGAGGATCGCGGTCGCCCGCCTACTCACTCCCGATTGCGTCGGAGCTCTGCGCGAAAGCAAGAGAGCGGTCCTCCGCGCAAGCGGCGGCGAGCTCCGATCCCGCCGTCGTCCCCGCGGTCTGTCTCGGGCGCCAGTAGAGGTCGGCCCCGCATGCGCGCGCCCTGGAGATGCGAGGTGCTCGGGAACGCGGGCGTCGCCGCCACAGGTCTGTGCGCAGGTGTGCTGCTTTGCCTCGGATTTCGATGGTACGCGCGCGGCTCGCCGTCGAGCCGGCCGACCCGGCGTGAGAGGCGATGAGCGTCGCGATCCAGACACGGTCACCGGCGTCTACGGGACCAGGACCGCGCTGCCAGCCGTCGTGCCGCGTGCGTGGAGCTCGAGATGCGAACCCATGCCTTGGGTCTCGAAAAACTCCCTGAGCTCCGCGCGTGCGCGTTCGACATCACGTTTCGACCAGGCTGCCGCCTTCGGCGCGCTTCCGGTGAATTCCTCGGCCGGCTCCGGCGAACGCCCAACCGCCCGCCCTATGTCCTGCGACATCGGAATCTCGGCCACCCCATGCTCCGACCGCCGTCCCCGCACCGCCGCCTTGCGAGCCATCCCCCCACTCACGGTGGCCTACTCTCCGGGAGGCGCCCCTCGGAGGGCGGGAACATGTGGAGTGCATTGCACCATCCGTACGCGCGCCACCGCCGGACGCCCATGTGGCGACTTGAGCCGGTTCTGAGTGCCTGAGTCGAGCGGGAGCGTGGGCAGGAGCCCGGCTCGCAGCGGAGGCTGGCGAGTCAAAGGGCCATGAAGTTCCCGCCACGACCGGACAACATGCACGCCACGGGCGGATAACATGCATGGAGTCTTCGCCACACACAATGGATGGAGCTCTCGAGACAATCGGCTATCGGCGGCTGTGGGCGGCGAGCGAAGCGCAGGCGCTTGGGCGAGGCGGCATCGCTACGATGCACGGGAGCGCCTCGGCATCGTTTACATGCATGAGCTCATCGCCGAATCTCTACATGAGACAAAGACTCACATCTACCGTTCGCCGCGTTCAGCCAGCTGCGTTTGCCATATCTCGGCTCGGAGAAACTCCGAACTTGCGCGTGTACTCGCGGCTGAATTGGCTCGAACTTTCGTACCCGACCTCGTAGGCGGCGGTGGTGACTGAAGCGCCGTCCGTTTTCATGAGTCGCCGCGCCTCGAGCAAACGAAGCTCCTTTTGGTATTGCAGCGGCGTCACCGAGGTGATCGTCTTGAAGTGCTGATGAAATGACGACGCGCCCATTCCAACTCGCCGTGCGAGTTCCGGGATCGCGATCGGCAAGTGGAAGTCACCGCGAATGTAGCCGATAGCGCGAGCGATGGCGCTCGCGTTGCTGTCGTGGCGAATGAGGCCGCGGAGCATTCCGCCGAACGGAGCCACCAGCAAGCGGTAGTGGATCTCTTTCAAGACGAGCGGACCGAGCACCTGCGCATCGGCAGTCGAGCCAGCGAGCGTCAAGTATCGACCCAAGGCATCGAGCAGTTCGAGATCCGCCCGATGGGTGACGATTGCGCGGGCGCCCTCGCTGTCGAGCACTGATTCTGAAACCTCGTCGTAGAGCTTCCTGATGGTCGCGACGTCGACCTTGAGCACTAGCGCAAAATACGGAGCACGCGTGATTGTGGAGCTCACTGGCAGGTCGTGACTCACGAGCAGGCACTCGCCTGGGCCGAATGACAAGGTCTGCTCTCCGATCCAACCCTGTTTTTTGCCTTGGAGGATCAGGCATAGGACGGGCTCGTACAACGAAGCTTCGAGCACGCCGGGGCAGTTTTGCCGCAGGAGCACGAGACCTGACATCGGCTGTGCCGTTTGTGGACAGTCATCAAAGCACACTGGGGCATAGTGGGAAGCTTTTACGATGAGTTCTTCCAAGTTCATGTTTTGGCTCCACGAACAGCCTACAACGGCCCGCATGGGAGATTGCCATTCTCTCGGTATGTGCAGGATTAGGCAAGCGAATTCCAGAAACCGGCAAGCCACGGCGCTCGGCATTCGGCAATGTCGCTTTCCAGGAGAAGCAAATGAAAGACCGAACCCTCAACGCAGACGTCGCAATCCCGTTCCTCGGCTTTGGTACCTACCTCATCTCAGAACATCGCCTACAGCAGTCTAGTTCCACTCTCCACATGGAGAACCGCAGAGGGGCACGACAGCGCAAAGACCGACCAGATGAAGGCCGACGGCGATCAAGCGAACGCCCCATTCAAGGTCATGGCCAAAAAGTACGGCGTGAACGAGGCGCAGGTTCTTCTGCGCTGGGCCATCCAGAATGGGTTCCCGGTGCTTCCGAAGAGCACCAACCCGAACCGCATGCGCAAGAACGCAGACATCTTTGGCTTCAACATCGACGACGAGGACATGGCTGCGATCGAGAAGATGGACCGTGGCGACGGGGTCGCCTGGGCCAAGGGCGATCCCACTAGAGCTCCATGAGCCGGCCCGGGTGCGATGGTCCCACGAAATGATCGAGAAAAAAGGAGAGAAGAGATGAAGATTCTAGCGATCGCCAAAGTTGATCCTCAAACAACCATTGAGAAAATGCGACCCCATCTTGAAGTAGAAGTGAAGCACGCTTGGAAACTGTACAAAGAAGGCACATGTCGAGAAATGTACAATTGTACAGATCGTCGTTTGGGGGTTGTGTTTGTTCTTGAATGCAGCAGTGCCGATGAAGCGCGAAACATTCTCACTGAATTGCCGTTTGTTCGTGAGAAATTGATCGACTTCGAAATTATTCCCCTTGGACCATTTTCTTATTTTGAAATGCTTCATCGAGATCATCAACCGTCGCAACCGAGGTAGCGGCTCTGGGCTCTGGCCTCCGTTCACTTAAGTCGTGAACGAACGAAAGCAATGTTCTAAAAGGGCATCAGAATGATCAAACAAGTCAATCTTGGGTCGCAGGGCCTGCGCGTGCCGTCCATCGGTTTGGGCTGCATGGGAATGTCGGACTTTTACGGCGCGTCTTCAGAAGCGCAGAACTTGAGCGTTCTCGATTGGGCAGCAAGCATGGGCTGCACGTTCTGGGATACGTCCGACATGTATGGCCCGTTTACGAATGAAATCTTGTTGTCAAAGGCGCTCAAAGGGCGTCGCGACCAAATCACCTTGGCAACCAAATTCGGTGTTTCCCGCGGTGAAGACGGCAGCTGGCAAGGCATCAAAGGAAATGCGAACTATGTGAAGGCCTGTTGCGATGCCTCACTGAAGCGCCTCGGGACCGACTACATCGATCTTTACTATCAGCATCGTGTCGACCCTCAAACGCCGATTGAGGAAACGGTCGGCGCGATGGATGCGCTCGTGAAGGCGGGAAAAGTGCGCTACATTGGCCTGTCCGAGGCAGACCCGGAGACCATCGCCCGCGCTCAAAAGGTTCATCCAATCAGCGCACTTCAGACCGAATATTCTCTATGGTCGCGCGACGTGGAATCCGACATTCTGCCAACAATCAAACGACTCGGCATCGGATTCGTGGCTTACAGTCCCCTAGGTCGTGGATTTTTGTCCGGCGCCATCCGCTCACGAAGTGATCTACAACCCGGAGACTGGAGGTTGGAGAATCCACGATTTACTGAAGAAGCCATCGCGAAGAACAGCCAATTGACCGGTCTTGTGGCGAAGGTTGCCGAAGAGCTCGAAGCCACACCAGCCCAAGTTGCTTTGGCATGGCTGCTGTCCCGCGATGTCTCCATTGCGGCGATACCAGGGACGCGGAAAACAGAACGTCTAGAGGAAAACTGGGCATCGCAAGCGATAACCTTGCGAACGGAGCAGTTGGCCCGCCTCGAGGCGCTCATCAATCACGGTGTCGCAGGCAATCGATACTGAATGGCACGAACAGGGTTGATGAGTCGGGGCGAGAGTATTTGAACCTCGGTGAGCACGGGCCCGCAGTCGACGAGACCGACGCTGAAGGCGAGGCACAAATAGGATCGCACGGTACGAACTGTACTATCCCTACAGGCTCCTAGTCGCCGTCCGCGGTGCCGAACTCCGGAACTGCGAGGCCGAGCTCGGCTAGCTGGGGGAGGTTCTTGGCGCGTGGGCGGACGATCAGGATGATGCCCTGCTTCGGATCCATGTACCGAGTGGCGAGGGCTTTCAGGTCGGCCTTTCGTGGCGGCGGCTTCGATCGCTGCTTTCGATTCGAGACACGGATCGGATCGCCTTCGCATGTGACCCGCAGCTGTCCGCAGCTGCACTGCGCTTGTCGTGAGCTCATGTGCGTCCTCGTAATCGTGATCCGCGGGGAATGAGCGCTGCCGCAGACGTGTCCCAAGACAGGAAAAATTGGCCGGGACACCTCTTTACTGTGCAAAGCGCCCAAGATCCTCGCGTCGGTCTCTTGGCACCCCGCGTGCTCGGGTATCGTCCCGCCATGCTCGCAACCGACTCCGACATCGATCGCACTCTCGAGCGCTTCGGCTTCCGCGAAATGCGTCCGGGCCAACGCGAGGTGATCAATGCGCTCCTCTCGGGGGCAAGCGCGCTCGCGGTGTTCCCGACAGGCGGCGGCAAGTCTCTCTGCTACCAGCTCCCGGCGCTCCTTTTCGAGGGGCTTACGGTCGTCGTGTCGCCGCTCATCGCGCTCATGAAAGACCAGATCGATTCGCTACGATCGCACGGCATCCTCGCGGCACGTCTCGACTCTTCGCTGTCGCTCGCGGAGCGGCTCGAGACGGAGAAGCGGCTGCGGTCGGGCGAGATCAAGATCCTCTATGTTGCGCCGGAGCGCTTTGCGAACGAGCGCTTCATCGGTCTCCTCCGCGAGATCCCGATCGCGCTCTTCGCGCTCGACGAGGCGCACTGCATTTCCGAGTGGGGCCATAATTTCAGACCCGACTACCTCAAGCTCGCCGAGACGGCGCGCTCGCTGCGAGCCAAACGGGTACTCGCACTCACCGCCACGGCCACCCCCGCCGTGGCGCGCGACGTTCGCGCAGCATTCGACATCCGCGAAGAGCACGCGATCGTCACCGGGTTCTACCGCCCCAACCTGGAACTGTGGACCACCCCGGTAGGTTCCGCCGAGCGGGACGTGCTCCTCCTCGATCGCATCTCCTCGCGACCACCAGGAGCAACGATCGTCTACGTCACGCTGCAGAAAACCGCCGAACGTGTTGCTACTGATCTTGCCGCGGCGGGACTGCCCGCGCGGGCCTACCACGCAGGAATGGAAGCGGCGGAGCGAACTGCGGTCCAGGACGACTGGATGCACAGTGAATGCGGCATCGTCGTCGCGACGATCGCGTTCGGGATGGGAATCGACAAGGCGAACGTGCGCTACGTCTATCACTACAACCTCCCCAAGAGCCTGGAGAGCTACAGCCAGGAGGTCGGCCGCGCAGGTCGAGACGATGAACGGTCCATCGTCGAGCTCTTCGCATGCGACGAGGACGTGCCGGTCCTCGAAAATTTCGCATGCGGCGACACGCCGACGGACGAAGCGCTCGATGGCGTCGTGACCGCGTTGCTCGAAGGCCCAGAGGTCGAACTCGACCTCTACACGTTCGGCGGACGCCACGACCTCCGGCCGTTGGTGCTCCGAACCGCACTCACCTACCTCGAGCTCGCGGGGGCCGTGCGCCAGACAACGCCCCGTTACGCCGGCTACGAAGCACGTCTCCATCGTCCGCTCGAGGAGATCGTCTCGTCGCTCGATGGCGAGCCGTCTCGTTTCCTCGCAGAGCTCTTCTCGAAGCGCGTCGCGAAGAAAGGCCGAATCTGGTACGCGTTCGAACCGGCCAAGGCGGCCGCGGCACTCAACCAACCGCGCGACCGCGTGGTGCGCGCCCTCGAGCTCCTGGAGCAGAACGGGTGGGCTGAGATCCGCCCATCCGACCTGCGGCACCGGTTCGTTCGCATCGCGACGCCGGATGCCGCGCCCCATCTCGTCGACGAGCTCTCGCGCCGCTTCCGGGTCCGAGAAGAGAACGAGATGGTGCGCATCCGCCAGGTGCTCGACCTCGTCACCGCGACGGAGTGCCAGAGTGCGCTCCTCGCGCTCCATTTCGGGGAACGACTCCAGTCCCCCTGCAAAAACTGCACGTTCTGTCGTGCGGGCCGCGCACAGACGCTCCCGCCGGCTGTCGCCACGCCTCCGCTGCCCTCGGGCGTCGATACCAAGGCACTCGACGCCTTACGCGCCGCGCATCCGCGCGCACTCGGGCACGCACGGCAGGCTGCACGATTTCTCTGCGGTCTCACGAGTCCAACGACGACCCAGGAGAAGCTCTCGCGCCACAGGGTCTTCGGCACGCTCGCAACCCACCGTTTCGCCGACGTGCTGGCATGGTGCAGTCCTCGGCCCGAGGCTGACGGACTCTAGTCGCCGTCCGCCGTGCGGAACTCCGGCACCGGGAGGCCGAGGTCGGCTAGCTGAGGGAGGATCTTGGCGCGTGGGCCGACGATCAGAATGATGCCCTGCTTTCGATCCATGAACCGGGTGGCGAGGGCTTTCAGGTCTGCCTTCGTCGCGGCGGCTCTTCGAGTCGCTGCTTTCGCCTCGTGGTCGGCGCTTAGGGAAATCGAACCGTGAAAACCCTCGGCAGCCCGTCTGAACTGCCAGATCGAGGCGGGCTGCGAGGTCGAGAACAACAGCTCCACCGCCACGGCGAACGCCTTCGCGACGACCCAGGTCGGCAACAAGATCAACGGGTTCTTGAAGCCTATCGGCACCGACAAGGACTACTTCTCCATCGTCGTCCCGGTGGGCGGCGTCGGGTCGGTCACGGCGTCGACGGTCGACAAACTTCCTCGGCGTCGCCTGCACGTCGAACACGCTCGACACGAACGTCGCGCTGCTCGACTCGGCCTCCGCGGTGATCGTGACCAACGGTGACATCAACAGCACGACCAACTGGTGCTCGTCGATCACCACGTCGAACCTCCAGCCGGGCACGTACTTCATCGAGGTGAAGGGCTTCGGCAACACCAACTTCGCCTACTCGCTCCTGGTCAACTTCCTCGACAACTTCACGAACACCGTGCTCGACTCGACCTGTGCGACGGCCGTCACGGCGGGCTCGGCTCCGTTCTCGGGCTGCTACTCGCCCGAGACGTCGTTTGCTTCCCTGGCCAACGCGCCCGAAAACGGCAAGTGGTCGCTGAAGATCGTCGACGACGCCGCCGGCGATCTCGGGACGCTCAACAGCCGGGCCCTCGTGCTCTGCACGACGCCCTGACGCGCGGCTTTCGAGCTTGTTTCAAGCTCTTCCGCGCGCGCCACTTCGCCGGCCATGCCGTTGAAGGGGTGCCCCCCGACCTCCACTCCCACACTCTATTTCAAGTCGATCGCGTGAGGCGGCGGCGGCGCTGCGCGTCACGCGTGGCGTGGGCAATCGGGCGCAGGTCCGCCTCATTTCCGCGCGAGACACTTGACGTTGCGCACGGAATTGGATCTCCTGAAAGACTTCTACGCGCACGGGCCCCGCCTTCCTGGCTGGGGTTGACGAGCAGATGTCTTCCCACGCCCGGCTCTCGCCGGATGGAATCGAGGTCTCGTGTGTCTTACGAACGCCTGAATAGATCCTTGTTCAAGAAACTACTGACGCCGTTCACGGCGCTCCTGCTCCTCGGCGCTGGGGCCGCAAGCACCGGCAGCTGCGAGGGCGGCGGGTCCACGGCGACGAGCACCGGGACGAGCACCAGCAGCGTGACGACCGGCGGCGGCATGGGCGGCCAAGGCGGCGCGACGTTGTCGAGCGGCACCGGCGGCATGGGCGGCGCGACGCCCTCGTCCGGCACCGGCGGCATGGGCGGCGCGGGCGGCTCGACGGGCTGCATGACGGCGGCGCAGTGTCCCGGGAGCGACACCGACTGCACGACGCGTACGTGCGTCGCAGGCGTCTGCGGGACCACTCTTGCGCCGGACGGCACGCCGCTTTCGACGCAGCTGAGCGGCGACTGCAAGCAGGCCGTGTGCGACGGCAACGGTGGGACGAAGACGATCGACGCGATGGATCCCCTGGATGATGGGAACCCTTGCACCGACGATCTCTGCACCGCGGGCGCGCCGACCAACGTCCCCTCGGTCGCGGGCGCGGCCTGCGCGGTGAACGGCGGCAAGGTCTGCGACGGCAACAAGACCTGCGTCGAGTGCAACGTTGGCCCCGACTGCATGAGCCTCAGCTGCCAGGCCAACAAGTGCGTCCCCCAGACCTGCACCGACGTGGTGAAGAACGGGAACGAGACCGACGTCGACTGCGGCGGGCTCTGTAGCCCCTGCACGACCGGCCAGATGTGCGTCGTCGGCGCGGACTGCCAGAGCACCTTCTGCACGGCCGGCCTCTGCGCCGCGCCCCTTTGCAACGACACCGTCAAGAACGGCACCGAGAGCGACATCGACTGCGGCGGCGGCGCTTGCCCGGCCTGCGCAGCCGGGAAGACCTGCTCGCTGCCCACCGATTGCGTGAGCGCGAGCTGCTCTGGCAGCGTCTGCCTCGCGACCTGCACCGACGGCGCGAAGAACGCCAGCGAGACCGACATCGACTGCGGCGGTCCGACTTGCACCAAGTGCGTTGTGGGCAAGACCTGCGGCGCGGGCGCGGACTGCGCCACCGGCGTCTGCACGGGCGGCGTTTGCGAGGCCGCGACCTGCAACGACACCCTGAAGAACGGCACCGAGACCGACGTCGACTGCGGCGGCTCGAGCTGCGTTCCCTGCGCGGCCACCAAGATCTGCCTCGTCGCCGGCGACTGCGCGAGCAACGTGTGCACGGCCGGCATCTGCCAGGCCCCGACCTGCAACGACACGAAGAAGAACGGGAACGAGACCGACGTCGACTGCGGCGGCACCTGCGGCGCCTGCGCGACCGGGAAGATCTGCAACCTCCCGGCGGACTGCACCACCGGCATCTGCCAGGGCAACATCTGCAAGGCGGCGGTCTGCGGTGACGGCGTCGTCAACGGCGCCGAGGCCTGCGACGACGGCAACATCAACAACACCGACGGCTGCTCGTCCACGTGCACCATCCAGGTGGGCTACACGTGCGGCGGCTCGCCGAGCGTCTGCGTGACGACCTGCGGCGACGGCAAGAAGGCGGGCGCGGAGGCTTGCGACGACGGCAACTTGGTGCCGGGCGACGGCTGCTCGGCGACCTGCACGGTGCAGGCGGGCTACACCTGCACCGGGACCACCCCGAGCGTCTGCGTGACGGGCTGCGGCGATGGCATCAAGGCCGGCGCCGAAGCGTGCGACGATGGCAACGTTGTCAACGGCGACGGCTGCTCGTCGACCTGCACCGTGCAGACGGGCTTCACCTGCACCGGCGCCCCGCTCAGCACCTGCACCGCGATCTGCGGCGACGGGCTCAAGCTCGGCTCCGAGCAGTGCGACGACGGCAACACGACCAACGGCGACGGCTGCACCTCGACCTGCACCGTGCAGACGGGCTTCACCTGCAGCGGCGCGCCCAGCACGTGCACGGCGACCTGCGGCGACGGGCTCAAGCTCGGCGCCGAGGTCTGCGACGACGGCAACACGGCGAACAACGACGGCTGCTCGGCGACCTGCACGCTCGAGTCGGGCTTCGTCTGCAACGCGGCCCAGCCGACGGTCTGCAACGCGACCTGCGGCGACGGCCTCAAGGTTGGCACCGAGGCCTGCGACGACAACAACCTCACGAACGGCGACGGCTGCAACTCCACCTGCGGCGTGGAGTCCGGCTACAGCTGCGTCGGTCAGCCGAGCGTCTGCTCGGCGGGATGCGGCGACGGGATCAAGACCCCGACCGAGCTCTGCGACGACGGCAACTTCGTCAACGGTGACGGCTGCAACGCGGCCTGCGTGCCCGAGTCCGGGTACACGTGCGCGGGCTCGCCGAGCATCTGCATCACGACCTGAAGTGACGGCGCCGAGGCCGGCGCCGAGGCCTGCGACGACGGCAACGTGGCGAACGGCGATGGCTGCTCTTCAACGTGCGCCGTGCAGACGGGGTACGCCTGCGCGGGCGGAGCGCCCAGCGTCTGCTCGACGATCTGCGGCGACGGCCTGAAGGTCGGCGGCGAGGCCTGCGACGACGGCAACAACGTCAACAACGACAACAACGACGGCTGCAGCTCGGTTTGCGCCGTGCAACCCGGCTACGTCTGCCTGGGCACGCCGAGCGTCTGCGGGACGGTCTGCGGCGACAGCATCATCGCCGGCGCCGAGACCTGCGACGACGCCAACGCGGTCAGCGGGCGCTTAAGGCCCGCGTAAAAACAAGTCGGCGCTATTCCGCCGATACCATCGTGAGACAGGCGGCCTCGTCTCTGCGCTCCTCAGCCTACAAAAGTAGGCTTCCGGTGCTCGTTCCTCGGGCGCCTGTCTCACTTCGGTCTCAACGGAATATCGATCGACTTGTTCATACGCGGGCCCTTAGGGGCCCGCATCTACACACGCAGGCCCTTAGACTCGCGACGGAGACGACCGACACGATCATCAGCCATTTCGACATCGCGCGATGGTAGCGCTGGAGCGCCTTTTCGCGAGAAGCGAGCCGGTGTCGATTCGAATCGACACGTGACAGACTGCGCGACGCGACACCGCTAGTCTGCAAAGCTCGTCGAACCACACGAAGCCGGCGCCTGCGTCTCGATAGTTCGCGAAGTCCACACCGAGGCTCGTGAGCGAGGTCGACACCCGAGCGAGATTCGGGAAAGCTCCGCGCCCATGACTGCGTGCATCACGCTCGCCCCGACCGAGAAGCCCAACGAGTTCGTCGCCGTCGACGGGACGAGACACACGGCGCCCCCTACCTGGGCATGCCTGCCTCCCGGCGACGCGGGGCTCACCCGGCGCGTAAAGCAAGCGGGACCCTCCTGGGCCGTCATCGAGAAGCGCGGCCGCAAGGCTTTCTCCAAAGGCCTTTGGGCGCCCCGGGAGAACATCGACAGTGCGCGCTCGGCGCTCGAAGCCGAGCGCGCGACCGTTGGCTATGCGAAAAAGCGTGTCGCCGCCACGGCGCGACGCGAGCACGTGCAAGCCGTTTACGTTCTCACGTTCGAAGAAGAGGTCCTCGCGTTCCTGCGCTTTTCGCCCGAATGGATCGAGCTCGCACGAAACATCGCGCGCGAGGTCACGGCCCACGCGACGCCCGTCGGCAGCGGAACGGTGGCAAGAACCGCGCGCATCCCCGTGTCCGAGCGCGCCGAGTCGGCGGTCATCGCTTGGATGCGCCACCAGACCACGGCCTACGACCAGATGGTGATCCCACGCGTAGCCGGCAAACGTCGAGAGGTGCGCCGCGCGCTCGCGACGATCTCGCGTGGTCTGCTCGATCTACATCGCCGCGACGCCACGCACGCTGTTTCGGCCTGTCCGCTCTGCGCACACGATCGAAGTTGAGCTGCGTCGCGCACGGCGATCGATTGAGAGAGGGCTCGGTTAGCGCCCGCGTATGAACAAGTCGATCGATATTCCGTTGAGACCGAAGTGAGACAGGCGCCCGAGGAACGAGCACCGGAAGCCTACTTTTTCAGGCTGAGGAGCGCAGAGACGAGGCCGCCTGTCTCACGATGGTATCGGCGGAATAGCGCCGACTTGTTTATACGCGGGCCCTAAGTACGAGCCCTCTCGGGGCGGCTCTCGTCGAAGAACGACGAGCCGCCTAGTTCAGGCGCCGCGACCACGCCTCCGACGGCTCATGAAGACACCCAGACTAGCGAGCGCGAAAAGCGCGCCTTCTCGACCCGCCTGCTCGTTGGCGAGAGTGCAGCTGCAGCCACTCGACTCGGTGACGATTCCGGTGCCGCCGGCCGTGCCGGAGGACGACTCGCTGGTCGAGCTCCCGGAGATGCCTGTTCCTCCGGCACCGCCCTGCCCGCCCTGCCCGCTCCCCGGAACGCAGACGCCGTCGACACAGACGTCGGGCGAGAGACAACCGACGTTCGCGCAGTTGTCTGCGCACTGGCCCGTCTTGGGATCGCAAGCGAAGCCCGTCTGACAGGTGACGTCGGTGCAGAGCGGAACGCAGCCCGTCGGATCGACGCACTTTTGCCCATCGGGGCAAACCACGTTCGGATTGCAGAATCCGACGCACGTCCCGGTGACCGGATCACACGTCTCGGTAGGTTGGCAAGAGACGGAGGCGCACGCGCTCGACACGCAGAGACCTGTTCCGCCAGAGTCGCAGGCCGTTCCAGGATCGGGACAACTGATGGCCGCCGCAAAGCAAGTACAAGGCGTCTTGCATTCGCCCTTTTGACAGAGTTGACCTGCGGGGCAGAGGAGGTTCGCGCAAAGGTCTTTGCAGACGCCGTCGAGACAATCCTGGTTACCCGGACACACGACGCCGGTGCAAGCAGGCACGCAGATGTCGTTCTTGCAGATGCCGCCAGGCGGACAGCCGCCTACCGAGCAATCGGTGGGAACGCAGAGCTGCCCCTCGGGGGTGCTTTGGCACGTAGAGCCTACTGGGCACGGGAATTCGGGGCCCGAGCATTTGTCGACGCAGAGACTCTGATAGCAGAAGAGACCCGCTTGACAGGGGCTGAGACTTTGATCGCAGTTCATGTCGACGACGCTGTCGCAGGCCTCGGGCGCGCCCGGGTGAATCGTCGGATCGGCGTCGTTGCAATCGCAGACCGGAGGCGCCGTGGGACAGTTGCAGTCGACGAACTTATCGCCGTCGGCGTCGGGGCACACGCCGCTGCCGGTTTCGGTCAGCCCCGCGATGGCGTCGACCTCGGCCTCTCGCGAGTCGAACGCACACTGGGCGAAATCGAGCCCGTCGTTGCCTGCTACGATCGATGTGTATCGAAAGGTCACGCCGCAAGGAAGAGCGTACACGGTGACGAAGGAATCGTTTTCGACCGAGTAGTCGACCGTGTCACCACAGCTCGCGTGGCCCACCGGATCGGCCGGTCGAACCTGCTCCCAGCCCTCGGTGTAGATCTTGGTCAACACCGCACGATTCCATTTCATGGGATCGATCCCTGTCGTCTTCGGATCGAGGACGATGTCTTTGGCGAATGGATTGTCACTCAAGAATACGGTGTATTCAGTGGACTCGCACGGCTGCGGACCGTGATCGTTCTCGGCAAAAATGGCGACCTTGTTCGACGGCCCTCCGAGATCGAAGACCAGCCCTTCCCACGGAAAGTAGCTCCCCCCGACGCCGTCGCCGATGCATTGGGTGAATGCCGGACAACCGTTCGTCAGCGTGTGATCGCCGAGCCGACAAGGATGCCACCAGTTGTGGTCGAGCGTGTCGAGACCCGCGCTCGCGTTGGCGAACGTGTTGGGCAATCCCGTGCATACGTACTCGCCGGGGCAATCGTAGGGCATCGTGTCTTGGCCACTGCAACCAGCGAACGCCGTGCCGTCGCACCCCGGCCACGCGTTGACCAGCTGGCCGTAGACCGGCAACTGCTGCGCGGTCAGCCCATTGGCGTCTTTGAAGATGTCGTTCACGACACCGCCGCTCGCTTGGATCGCAGCGATGCACGCCTGAGGCGCGCTCGCGCTGGAATCGCAGACGCCGGTCGAAGCAAGCGACGATCCCGCGCCTGCGCCGAGCACCCAGAGGGCGAGCCCAGCCGTCAACGACGAACGAAGATCGAGAGGAGAGAACATGGGCGATGCCTTTGGCAGAGGACGAGCAGACGGAGACAACCCTGCAGCGTACACCAAGGCCGCCTTCGAAAACCACGCCGTCGCGGACGACGAGACGCGTTCGAGAGACGCCGTGATCGTCTGCGCCACGACCCTGACCGGCCTTTCGGTTTCGCAGAACGAGCCGTTGGAAGGGTGTGACTTGCAGCGACCGCAGGCTCGTGTCGGAGTCATGACGACGTCATGGCCTTCGGACCAGCGGTACGCTCCGCTCCTATTCACCGAAGATATCTTCACGCTCACCGACGACGGTCACGCCCTGACCGACGAGTACGTCGCGACCGAGGGGCTCGTGCGCGAGTACGCCAGGCGTTATCCCTGAGGTCTCGGAGGCATGGTCGTCATCCCGGCCGGCGCGAAGCCGCCTCTCGACACCCATCGAAAAGCAGTGAGCGCGGCGCTCGCCGGCGTCGCTCCACATGTTCCGGGGCTCGCTTGGGTCGTCGAGGCGCAAGGCTTCGAAGGCGCGGCGGTTCGCGGCATTTTGATCGGCTTGGCGCTCATTGCGCGGCGCACTTTCCGACCGACGTCACGGCTTTCTCCGAGGGGGCCGCTGAGGTGGCTCGTTCCGAGGGTCGGCGCATCCGGGAGCTCGGCGTACGTCGAGCGCGTCGCCGAGGCGATGGCGCAGGCTAGGGCGACGCACGCCCAAGTCGCGCAGTTTCGGCGCGCCCACACCTGACGATTCGTCGCTTTCAGGGTCTTCCGCGAGGCATTCCTTCACTGCCTCTTGGTCTTCGGGTCGTGGTGACCGTTCTCCGATGTCGAAGGGCTCGTCATTGAACCATGCGCTCCGCCTCACCCACTGCCTCTCGCGCTTCACGCTTCGAGCTCGACCTCGGACCGAGCGCGTCGCGTCTGCTGGAGACCAGAGGCTACCTCGCGTCACTTCCGCAAGGGTTCTCGTCGTATCCGGACCACACGCAGAAGGCTTCGATCTACCGAACGTTCCTCGCCGAAACCGATTTCTCGACGATCGCGGACAAGCTTCCGAGCGCGATCCGAAAAATCGTGGAGCGTCCGCTCCTACCATCGACATGGGTGACCGAGACGCTCGCGACGAGCCTCTTCCTTGCGGCGCGCGACCTCTGCTTCGACGACGACGACGACTTCGTCGAGCATTTTCACGGGGTCAACCGAACCATCATCTCGAGCCCGATGTACCGCGTCTTGTTTGCCCTCGCGAGCCCGGAGCGGTTCTTGTCGGGCTCGCCCAAACGCATGGCGACACTCCATCGCGGGATCGGTGTCGACGTCTCGGCCCTGCACGAAAAAGTCGTCCGTATCGAGCTCACGTCCCCGCCGAACCTCATTCCGAGGCTCATCGCGCGCTGTTATGCTACCGGGTTCGGGGCGGCGGCTCGCGCTGCGGGTGGGAAAGAGGTCGCGGCACGTCTCATTCGTCACGAGCCCCTCGTCTCGACTTTTGAGATCAGCTGGACCTGAAGCGTCACAGATCGCCTCCGGGAGTCGCCACGTGGCGGCTTCCGTGAAGGCTCGGACGGCAGCGGGGCAGTGCGCTCATTCAAGAAGAAGCCATGACCCAGCGAAAGGGCCTTCCTCGAGATGGTGGCTGACTCGACGGTGGTCGGTGTCGCTCTCGGCGATCTGAGATGCGCGAACGTCGTCTCCGGACCGGCGGAAACGGCGGGCGTACGCGTTGACACTTGGTCGTGGTGGCGTGCTTTACGTCGACACGACCCAACCGGTGGCGGCGAGCGTGCAACTCGGCGTTTGAGGCCTCACGCCCAGTCGTTTCGTCGTGGCGCGCGCCGGAAGCGAGAGCGAGGCGAGCAATCGCGCGTGGGTGTGCGAAGATTCGTTCCGTGGCCACGCGCGATCGCTTCGATGACCTCGAATCCCAGCACCTGACGAGCGCCGACACCGACCTGGCGCTCGATGCCATTCGATTCGGTCTCTCCATGGTCGAGGCCTCGGGCGGGGCGCCCGACAACCCAGGTGCCAGCTTCGGCCCCGCTCTGATCCTCTGGCCTTCGAAGGAGACGATCTCGACCACCGCGCAATTGATGGTCGAGGGCCTGCCAGTCCAACAGTGTGTCGCGCTCCTTCGCGCTCGCGCGCTCGAGGCCGAGGTCGACTCCTACGCAATCATCACCGACGGCCGCGTTCGTCCTGCAGACGGACCGCCGATCGACGTGGTAGCCGTCGAGCTCGCGTCGCCACGCGGTGGATACCATCTCATCCAGAAGCACGCCGCTGGTCGCACGATCGGGCGCCCCTCGGTGCGCGATCTCTTCGAGAGCCCGACGCAAACCGTCCCGACGTCGGCCGAGCTCCGTGTCGTCGACGAAGCCTTCGCCCGCGCGAATGATCACCGTGAAGCCGCTCGAATGCCCTTCGCGCTCGTCGACGCCGATGGCGACCTTCGCGAGCACCACCTCGACGGCGAACGCACCTTCGAGTCGAGGGACGACGCCTTCTTCGAGCTCAGCCTCGACATCGTCGACTGTCACGCGGAGTCGGCGTACGCGATGGTGTTCGATCACGAGCGTGACGAGGGTACGACGTGTTTCGTCGAAGTCGGCAATGGCCGCGGGCCCGCGTTCCTGTTCGAGAGAGATTCGGTCGCGGAGCGGCTGGTGCTCGTCAAGCGCGTTCCTGGCGTGTGGCGCCGCGTGCTGACCATGCGCAGCAAGCTCGATCGAGACGACGATCTTTGAATGGAAGCGGCGTCACTCCACGCGAAATTCGCCGATCGCGATGTCGCCCCAACGGTTCTTGCTGCCCTCGTCGGCGAGCGACGTGAACCGCACCGCCTTCGCGCCCTCGAGGCCACCGAGCTCGAAGACGAAGTCGCGACGATCGCCCTGCCCGTCGCGCCGAAGCGTCACGAGGAGGCGACCCGGCGCGTCGAAGACGTCGAGCTGCGCACGAACGACTCCGAATCCGTCGAAGTAGCTCGGGTCGCGATTACCCAACACCGACACACGGAGAAGCGCGCGTGGCTCGGGGAACGTGACTTGGAAGAAAGGGGTCTTGCCCTTGGCGACCGAATCGTCTTGTCCCGAATACCACGAGGTCTGCTCGTCGCCGTCGAGCGCGTTGGTCATCGCCCATCCGGAATAGGTCGAGCTCGCCGATGGCTCGCCCTTCTGGGGCGGAGCATCGCCAACGGCGACCTGTGGGGCGGCTCTTCGGACGGGGGCGTTGGAGGGGTACGCGGTCGCAGCGACAGGGCGCTCGATATCGAAGACCGACAAGTCGGTCGGGCTCGGCGGAACGAGGGCTGCTCGATCGCCGCAGGCCGCGACGAGACAGGCAATCGCGATTCGGAACGCCGGGCCCGGCGGCTGCAAGAGCCTGTCTCGTGAGCTGAAGCGCCGAGATCGAAGCTCCTTTCGAGAACGATGGTTCACCGAGCAAGCAGCATACACCCGGCGTCCAGTCGACCGTGGGCCCACGGCCTCGCGCGTGGTAAGGATGGCTCATGGGTCGGGACCGGAGGCCGTCGCTCAAGTCGGGCGCAGGGCTTTCGAAGCTCACCGCCGACGATGCTCGGTCGTCGCGTCCGGGCCGCGAGCTCGCGCGAGGTGGCGCGCTCTTCGCTGCGGGGGACGGCACGTGGATTCACGACACCCAGACCGATCCGCCTTCGCGCGACGAGCGCAAAAGCGCGTCGACCGGAGGCGCAGTAGAGCGTGATCAGCGAATCGAAAAGCTCGAGAGCGAGCTCGCGAGAGCGAAGCGGGAGATCGAGGAGCTTCGCATGGAGAGGTCGCTCGACTTCTTCGACGAGCCGACCCTTCCGCGCATCGCGTCGATTCCTCCCGCGCGAGCGGTGACGACCGCGCGTTCCGGCCCGGCGGGCAGCGCGATCCCGCGCTTGCCACCTCGTCCTGCGCCGCTTCCAGCCCTCGTCGCCGCGCGCGACGACCGCGCCAGCGCGCGGCCCGAGAGCCCCGCGACGTTCGGCGCGCGAGGAACTCTGACGATGGCTCCGCTGGTCACCGAGCTTCCTCTCCCACCGGCTGCCAGGAACGGCGTCCTGTTGGATTTCACGAAGGGCGCTGCCACGGTTCTCCCGAACGGCCAGCCGCCATCTCCCGGCGTCTCGCCGTCTCTCGAGCTGTTCGCGTTCGAGCCGCCGCCGTCGGCGCCGCAGACACACGCCGGACAAGTCACTCCTGCGAGGAGTCACACGTGGCTCTTCGCGCTCCTGGCGCTCGCGAGCAGCGGGCTCGCGTTCACAGGGTTCTTGGTCATCACCGACCCCGGCTCGCCGGCGACAGCGTCGGGCTCGACGACACGAGTCACGGCGAGGTCCGCGAAGCCGAGCGCCCCCCACGCTCTGTCTGCTTCGTCGATTCCATCTTTTGCCACCACGACGGATACACCGAGAGTGGCCGCGACATCGGTCGATGGGGCGACGAGCGCGGCCGCCTCCGCGGTGGCTATGGCAGCGCCGCCGATGGAGCTCGGGGCGGCCTCCGAAGCCTCTCCGCGAACGGCGTCTTCCGTCGACGCCGGAGCGCTGCTGTCGTTCCAGGGCTATCTCACGGTGCATTCGTCGAGCGCCGCGGAGGTCGTCGTGCAGGGCATCTCGGCGGGTCAAACGAACGAGCCTCTTCTCGTGCGATGCGGCCCCAAGAACGTTCGCCTTCGTGATGGGGCGCGATGGATCACCGAGGGACGACACGTGCACGTCGACTGCATGCTCCACACCGAGGTCACGATCGCGCCCTCGTCGAGCCACCCCGACTGATCCGCGTGTCACCCAGTCGCGAGGGCTCGGTCGTGTCGCAACACGAGATGCTTTCGTGACTCACGTGCTCTTGCACCAGCAATGCAACTCGAGAGCTCGACAGTCGCTACTCGGTGCCGCCGATCTCCCACGTCTCCGGCTCGCCGGGAGCTTCTCGTGGGAGCGGGGCGGGCGTCTCGCGGCTCTGCAAGCTTTCTCCGAGCGGCGCGCGTTTCGAGCTCGGGCGGGCGTCGACCGAGGGCGGATCGTCGTCGTCGTCGTCTTCCTCGGATGCGTCGTGGGCCGATGCCGGCGAGCCGGGAAAACGAGGCTTGGGGATCACGCCCGGCTCACCACCGATCACGATGACGGCGCCCGCGGGCACGGTGGTGCAGCTCGTGACGTCGGCCGCTTTGGGGCTCGGCTCGGACGAGCCACCGAGCGTCAGCGCCGCGAGGCGGACGTCACCGACGTCGCCCTCGAGACGAAAGTCGACCTTCAGCATGCGGCCTTGTCCGGGCCTCACCAAGTAGGGTCTTTTGTGACGCCCACGCGAGATGGGCAGAACGCGTCCGTTCGCGAGACGAAGACCCATCGCGTCGCGATCGATGAGCACCGCCTGATCGCCCCGGTTCATGAGCCACGCGCGCACCCGAAGGCGGCGCCCGCGCTGATCGGCGTCGAGCACTTGCATCGAGAGCGGCGGCGCGACTGCGCTCGCCGACATGCTGAACCGTGGTCGCTCACGGTGACACCCGCTCGCGAAGAGCGAGACACCGACCACCAGCACGGCCATGCGAGAGAGCGAGGTCCACATGCATTCACGGGTAACACCCCGGCGCGACCGCGACCGAGCGTCGGGCAAGAACCCGACACCTCGGGCAGCAATCGGACTGTCGCTCCTCGTCTTCGCGCCGCTCAGCGGTCGCGCGAGAGAAAGCCGAGGATCTGATCGTAGACCGCGCTCCGGCCGAGCAGATCGAGGTGCGCGGCGCGGTAGGCGATGAACGTGTTCTCAATCGGGAAGTGCAGAGCGAGCTTCGGGTCTTCGTGATGCCCGAGCGCGCTGTCGACGGGAACGAGCCCGTCGCCGATCAATCGATCGCCCACGATCCCAGCGAGAAACGAGCGCTGCGCAGCGGGACCGTCCTCGGTCGATCGAGGGTTCGGGCTCATCGTTGCTGCGATCGCGTAGCAAGCCACGCCTTCGGGCAGCGGGAGCCCAGATCGCCGATCGTCGCCGTGCTCGAAGCGATCGCGACCTCCCCAATCGTCGTCGAGAACGTTCCCGAACCGGAGATCGGTCACTCCCGCGCTGCGAATCTTTCCGAGCTGAGCGAGCGGCGCGCTGTAGCGGCTCACGCCGAGCAAGACGTCGATCCAGTTGCCACCGCGTTCGAGCGGCGCTCCGTGGTGCGGCGTCCCCAGAAACACGATGCTGCGGAGCTTGTCTCGAAATCGATGGCCTTCTGTCTCGGCGAAGCGGACCGCGCTGCGCGTGACGAGACCGCCCATGCTGTGGGCGACGATTGTGATCTCGTCTACGGGGACTGGCCACGCCGAGACCAATGACTCGAGGAGACTCGCTAGGCGTCGACCATTGGTCGATACGTGAAGCCCCGTGTTGTAGTGCAGGTATACGGGCCAAAGACAGAGGTCGCGCGCGAGAGCTGCTCCGTGATCGTGGCCGATCTTCGCCCATTGCAGATCGTTCATGCACGAGCCGTGGACGAGCAAGCAGAGCTTGCTCGTGGCGTCGGGGACCGCCGCTCGCAGCGCCTCTCGATCGAGATCGAGCGGCTCGCCGTCGCGACGAAGCTCCATTTCGATAGCGAGCGGGTTGTCGGTCTCGACCATGTAGTCGCCGAGCACTCCATTGAGCGCCGCGACGATCGCCTCGCGCTCGAAGCCGGGAGCGCTCTCGCCGAGGAGCGGGCCGAGCTCCGAGAGGGCACGCTGAATGGCGATCCCGACGACGTCGGTCACGCCACGGAGCCCGCCGTAAACGAGCCTGGTGATGACCCGAGCAGGACCTTCGAGCGGTTTACCCAAGACCGCAGGGCCTGCGGCGATCGTCCGATGCATCGACTCCACGAGGACCATCACCCCCTTCGTCGCATCGATGGCCAAACGGCTCGCTCCGCGGAGATCGTCGGTGTGGCTCCGGCTCTTTTTCATGGCGCTGAAAGTATAGTCATGTCTCTCGAGCCGGCGCCCACGCGACGCGCTCTCGAAAGTGACTTTCGTTTGCTCGATGGCACTGGTAAGGTTCAGCCCCCGACGACAACCTATTCTGGGTCGACCGACAAGATGGGTCGGTCAAGCGTGCCAATCGAGATCTGCCGGGCGATACCATCTTACCCGTCGGCGACGTCCCCTGGGACATCGCTGTCGACGCAACTCACATTTATTGGACCGAGTTCGGCTCTCTCACCGACAGCGGCAAGGTGAAGCAGGCATCGAAGCTCGATGGGTCGAACGCCATCGAGATCGCGACCGCGCTCGCCGATCCCAAAGGCATCGCCATCGATGCGACCCACGACTCTTGGGTCGACTCCTATTCGAGAAAGATCGAGAAGGCGTCGATCGAGGTAGACCCCCGATATCTGCATTTCGATCGACGCGTGCATGTGCGCCGCCGTGACGAAGCGCGTGCTGGTCACTTTCGAGACGAGGCCGGTGGGTAGCGACGCGCCGTCGCCCGATCCGGAGCTCGACGAGGCGGAGGCGAGCGTGGTCTCACTCCCCGTGGACGTCGCCGGAAGCGGTGCCGGCAGAATGCGCTCGTCGCTGCACGCCGCTCTGCAGAAGCTCGCAACGAAGCCGAAGAGAGCCGCGTGTCGCGAGCGAAGCACGCTGGAACGCTACTGAAAGTCACTTTCGATTTCAGCACCTCTCCGAGGAGGTATGCTCCCGCGCCATGGTCGTTCGACTCCTCTCGTGTCGCTTGGCTCGCGATCTACTCGTCAGGCTCGTTCTGGGATCCGCGCTCACGTCGGGTTGCGCCGCTGCCCCTCCGCTCGATACGTCGCCTCCTGGCCGGCGAGGGCTTCCGTACGTCGCGCCCCTCAAGTACGCGATTCCAGAGGGAGCGCTCGACGCGACGAGGGGGCCGCTCGGGCTCTTCCCCTCGGTCGCCATCATCAATGGCCCACGCAACGGCCCGAACGACGCGATGGGTTGGGTCGACTACGACGTCAACGGGTTCCCGATGGCGCATCAAGGCTGTACGCGCGCGAACCAAGGTCCCGGTAGCTATGTAGGAATCGCTCTTCTCTGCCCGATTCACCCTTATTTCCTCAAGCGCGGAGACAACCGAATCGACGCGCGAACCGACGGCTCCGACCTGTCGATCACGCGCTGGGACTATCTCCATTCGAAGAGTAACGTGGAGCTCACCAAAGTAGGCAGAGCGCAGAGCGCAGCCTTCGCGCTCGACATCGCGCTTCCAGAGTGGCCGTGGATCCACGGGCATCCCATCGGTAACACGCCCGAGAACCTGGTCGCCGTACGCGCAGAGGTCGAGAAGCTCCACCACGCCCTCTCCCACATGGCGCACGGCGGCGGCACCGAGGCGTCGCCCAGTGCATTCGCCGATGGGGCTCGTGCGAGCACCGCAGCGTTCATCCACGCGAGTGAGCTTCGCGGCAAACGCTACCAGTTTCTCGATGAGCTCGTCGCGGCGGCCGAGGGGCTCCCCATCGGTACGCGCCCCGCAAACAGCGTCGCGCTCGCTCCCGTTCCGACCGACGTGAAGCTCGAAGTGTTCGCCGGTGGCACGCTGGCCCACCTCACCAACGAACGAGAAGATCCGATGATCGCGTTCGACAGCACGTACGACGATGGGCCGTGGGGCGCCAAGGGGGGCACGATCGTGGGCGCCGACCCCTGGTTTCGCCAAGACGCGGCGGGACACTGGGCTCTCGATGCGGTGTTCCCGGTTTGCTCCACGTCGATCTCGCGGGCCGAGACCGATGGCGTAGAGGAAGGCGATTTGACCGATCTGTTTCAAAGGAGCCCGTTTTGATGCGGGGGTTCCTTCGAGAGATCGACGATCGACCCCAACCGATTTCGTGAAGCGCGCGACGCCTCCCGGCCATCGACCCGACATGCCCCCCCTCGCACGACGATCGAATTGGTTCACCAGTTCGGACGATGCAACAGGAAGACAGGAAGACAGGCAATTTCATGACGGCCTCTCGACCGGAGGATCTCTACCCCAGAGGCAGGGGCTGTGCCGCAAGACGTGCACACCCCGCTCTCGTCGTCTTGCTGTCTTCCTTTCCCATCTCCGGGCTCGGTTCACCGCGCACCTCATCGGGTAGAGCCTACGCACCAATCGCGACCATGGGCTCGGCGATGGGGGTGTGCACGAGCCTTCGAGCGAGCTGACCGACGATGGGCGCGACACAGGCGTAAAGCGCGGGCAGCCAAATCGGAATACCAAAGTAGTCGGGGGCGACATAGTGGAATCCCGGATTGATGGCTTCGGCGATCGGTCCGGAGACCGCTCCTACGAGCATCAAGACGGCGCCAGCCCGGCTCCCGTCGAGGGCCATGAAGATCAGCGCAGCGCCCGCTGTAATCACGGCGAGCTTGGCAACCGAGCTCAGGGGCAGAAGACCGCTCGCTGCGTAGAGGGCCGCGAAGCCGAGCGCCGCTACCGCGATGGCGCCCCCCGAGGCGAGCCTTCTCGGACCGCCGAGGCGAGCCCAACCGACGAGGTAGCCGAGCCCGCCGCCCGAAACGGCGCACCCCATCAAGAGCGGCACCCACCACGCAGAGCCGAACGCGAAGGGGTGCTCGTAGACGAGGGTGCGCACATGCACGTGGATCGAGTCGAGCAGGGTGAGCGACACGGCGCCGATGACGAAGAGCACTGCGAAGGCACGCGCGGTCATCTTCATCGACGCGAGTCCTAGCATCGGTTCGCGTCCCTTGGAAGCCGACCAGGCCAAGACCATCGAGTCGAGCGTCGTGGAAACGTTCGACGGGGAAAGCTCGACCGCCTGCTAAACTCGGTCGCATGGAAGACGAGCTCACCCCCCAATTTGAAGACGCCCAGAAACGCGTGAAGGGTCTCACCAAGGCGCCGTCTTCCGACGAGCTCCTCGAGCTCTATGCCTTTTACAAGCAATCCACGACCGGTGACGTGACGGGATCTCGTCCGGGCATGATGGACTTCAAAGGGCGCGCGAAGTTCGATGCGTGGGCCACGAAGAAAGGCACGAGCCGAGCCGACGCGATGCAGAAGTACATCGCGCTCGTCGACCGCCTCGTGAGCTGACGAACACGGTCGGAGAGCGCGTACCGCGTCTCATGCACCGAGGGCGAGAGGATCCGCTCGCGGAAGATCCCGTTCGAACGAGCTCGAGCAGATCATCGGCCCGAGAGAAACGAAAAGCGCTGGAACAGCCGCTCCGGGAGGTTCCGCACGGTCGCCATGATCGGCTGCCAGAACCATGGAACGTAGAGATCTTCGGGCCCGCCATCGCGCGCGGCGACGATGGCGGCTGCGACGCGGTCGGGTTTCGCGAACAGCACGTTCCTCGGGTGGTCGACCGTCATGGGTGTGTCGACTGGCCCGAGTCGAATGGTACATACACGCGCGCCGCTGCCGAACAAACGAGACCGCACGCCCTGTAGATAGAGCGAGAGCGCGCCTTTGGCGGCCCCATACGTGTAATTACGAGGGCGGCCGCGGTCGCCCGCGACCGATGAAATGACGACGAGCGCTCCTCGCCCATCGCGCTCGAGATCGTTCGCGATCGGGAGGACGAAGGAGACCACGCTGAGCAAGTTGGTCGTGAAGATCTGCTCGGCGTGCGCGAACGACCTTTCGCTCTCGAGCTGATCTCCGATGTCGCCGTGGGCGATGAACACCGAGTCGATTCCGCCGAGAACCCGCTTGGCCTCTTCGTAGCGAGCCGCGTTCGAGTGGGTGTCGGAGAAATCGCAGGCGGCATGGCCTACGACGCCGTCGCCGAGCAGAGCGACCAGACCTCTGAGCTTCTCCTCGTTTCGCCCGAGGAGATAAAGTCGTTCGCCCCGCGAAACGCAAAGCGCGCAGATTCGCTGTGCAATCGCCGACGTCGCTCCGATGACCAGGGTGCGCTTCAAGTTTTCTCCATGAATCAGCGAGCTCGGATGGGGTTGGTGAAGCCGAACGGCTTGGCTTTGTCGCGCAGAAGTGGCCGCATCGGCTGATCGCCTCGAACGACCGCTATGAGGAAGTCGCCCCGCTCGACGTGCTCGGTGAAGGTCTTGTCGAAGCGCTTGCCCGAGCCCTCGAACGGCCCCTCGAAGACGCGAACGAGCTGCCCCTTGTTCAACAGCTCGACGCGCGCGACATCGATCCACGAAGGCGCCTCGACATGAATCGTGAGACTGGCCTCGCCTGCAGCGATCGAATCGCCGATCCCCGCCGCGCCAGAAGAGAGCGTGATGAAAGGACCGTTCGACACCGTCACCTTGCCTGCTCGAATGGCATCGACGAACGCTCGCTCGTCGAAGTGCGCGGGATCGTCGTCGGGAACCCGGACCCAGTTTCGCGGAACACCGGCCTCTTGGTAGGTCATCTTGTGGCTGTCCGAATTGCCGGTGGCGGTGACATGCTTTCCCGAACCGAGGAGCGCGTACCAGTCGAGCATGGCTCGCTCCACTTTGGGGATGTCGGCATAGTGGTCTCCGTTGAAGACCTCGAGCGCGTCGAAGTCTTGATCGAAGAGCGGCGACCGGCGGATCGAGCCCGCGACATCTTCGGGATCGAGCCGCAAGAGATCGAAATAGCCGATGTCGCCCATCCGAGGATGATTGACTTGTATGACGATCGCTCCCCCGGGCCCTCCGGCGCCGCGCATCGCGCGAAAGAGCTCGGCGGGGGCGACGCTGCGGGTCTCGGGTGGCTCGGCATCGGCGCGCAGCGGGAAGGCGTTGAAGTGACCGAAATCGACTTCTCGACTGGTAATCTCGTCACCTACGACGCCGGCTAGCCGGGACGACAGACCTGCCTCGGCGATCGCCGTTCGCGTATCGGTGATTCGATTGTGGTCGGTCGCGACAGCCACCTCTACCCCGACTCCAGCGAGCGAGCGGGCGCGGTCGGAGAGCCTCACTGGCGCATCGAACGACGGGATTGCGTGCACATGGAGATCGGCCGAGATCCAGCCGCTCGTGTCGACGACGCGCTCGAGCTTGGCGACCACGCTGACGGTCGCGTCTTTGGCGACTTCGATATCCTCTTCATGAAGTGTGTATTCGGGGCCGCGTCCGACGACGACGTGGTAGCGCCCCGGTGGAAGCGGCTCCGTGCCTTTGCCGGTCGCCGAATAAACGGCATTGACCGCCGCCCCATCGGTGCCTTCGTCACCCCAGTCGGGATCGGCGGTGCCTTCGCGACCTCGCAGCATGATCTTGGCAGGAACCGGCGCGTCTTTCTCGGTCACGACGAACGACAAGGTCCCCCGTGTGGGCATCGCGCGGGCGCTCGAAGTGGAGAGGTCCTCGATCGAGACCCACGCTCCCGCGGCGTGTCCGAGTGCGACGAAGCGAGCGACGAAACAGCCGTCGGGCAGGGAGATCTGCTTCTCTCTGGCCGAAAATCGGACGAATGGCGCGTGCTCCAACGGTGGCTCGACGAAAACCTTGTCGGCCCGCTTGTCGAGAGTCGATGCAGCAGGCTTGGAAACCAAAAGAGCGCTGGCTTCTGGCTTCGTCGCCGGTCCGAGCGCGAGCTTCGGACGCGATTCGAGGGGTGCCTCGCAATGCGCGACCTCGAGCTCGGCGTGCTCTGGAGCGCCGGTCGGTACGGTAATCGTTCGCTCCACAGCCAAGCTCGCGCACGGAAGGCGCATTGCGGCCTCGCCGATCGATGCGCTCGAGACGTCGATCACGATGTGACGATGCGGCGACGTCTGCCCGGGATCGATGGTGATCGGCGACTCGCCGGTGCGCGCGGCCGGATGAAAACCGGCCACGTCGGGAGCGCCGAAGCGCGCCATCAAGGTGCCCTCGAACGAGCACGCTGCGTACGCGACGCCCTGACTGTCGCGCCCGATGAAGTCGGCACCGAACGAGCCACCTCGATCGATCGTCCCATGGCCTTCGACCCAGGTCGGCGTGTTTCCCCAGCGAACCGATTCACCGAGCGTCACCGACAGCGCACGCTTGGGACCCGTGCCGACCATGACCGAATCGATGTGGAGGCTCGAGCGATCGATCCACGTCCAGACGTGGAGGAGCAGAGGCCGATCGACGACGCGTTTGACGACATGAACGCTCTGAGTGGCAGAACCGACGGCCTCGATCGAAACGACCTCGTCACGCGCTCGATCGAGCCCGTCCCACACCACCGAATCGATGAAGCCCAGTCCATCGGCAGAGCCTTTGGGGCCGAAGTCGATCACGCGACCGTCGAGCGCCGAGACCACTGCGACGAGGTCGCTGGCTTGGATCATCCAGTCACCGCTCAGAGCTTCGACGCGCGGCCCCTCGAGCGGCACCGAAGCGCGATCTCTGACGATGGACGCGATGCCCTCGCGTGTCTCGGGGGGTGTCGGTCCCGAAGCCGAAGCTCCGCTCGAGAGCGGGCCCGAACGAGGCGTTCCGTTCGGCGCCGCGTCACCGCACGCCGCTGAGGCCATGGCGACGAGAGCGCCGAGCGTCGCCGACGAAACCAACGCCCAGGCGCGCTTCGAAATGCTCACGTTGCGACCGATACAACCCACGGCGAAGGGCGACAATCGACTCCTTCAATCGCTCGAGGCCCGATCAGCAACGAGCCACCAATCGAAGGTGAGCCGCGCGCTCAGCTCACCTATCGCGCTCGGACGAAATCGATGAAGCCGCGCTCGATGTCGGTGCTGAAGAGCGCGACGGTGACGGGGTCACCGACGTCGAGACCGTCGAATCCTCGAATGAGCTTTCCCTCGACGGCAGGGCGGCTGATGCGGACCCAAGTGCCCTTCGCCGAGGCGCCTGTCACGATGGCTTCGTAGCGATCACCGATGCTCGAAGCAAGCAACGACGCACCGGCCGACTTCGCGACGCGCCGCTCGACCTTGGTCGCCTGATCTTCTTGCTGGGTACAGTGGAGCGAAAGCGCGGCGAGCTCGTCGTTCGAATAGGGAGGGCGCGCGCCATCGAGCGCCGCGTGGACGAGGCGCTGCGTGATGAGGTCGGGAAATCGACGATTGGGCGCCGTCGAATGTGTGTAGTCCTTCACCGCGAGACCGAAATGCCCTTGGGTCGCGCGCTGCGGGAGCTCGAGCACGTATTCTCCGCGACCGAGAAGCTTCACGACCGAGAGCGATAGGTCTGGAAAGCTCGCCGGCTCGGCTGCGCGACGCTCGACCAGAAACGCCGACAAGGCCGACGCGCTCGGCTCGGGCGGCAGCTGCGTTCCGAGGGCCAGCGCGAGATCGACGATGCGAGACCAGCGCTCCGGTGACCGAAGTACGCGACGAATCGATGGGAACCCCCGCTTGACCAGGTAGCCCACGGTGACGCCGTTCGCGCCGATCATGAAGTCTTCAATCAACTGTTTGGCCACATTGCCTTCGTCGGGTCTCAGGTCGGAGAGCACGTCGCCGTCAAAGACCGGCTGCGCCCGAATCGTCTCCAAGCCGAGCGCGCCGTGCTCGTGACGCAGCCCCCGCATCGACTGCGCCACGCGGCTCTGAAGCCTCAGCTGCTCGTCGAGACCAGGGACGGCCTCGACCGCCGCAGGCATGGGCCCCGTTCCATCGAGCCAGGCTGCCACCGCGTCGTAGGCGAGCTTCGCGTGATTGCGCACGATGGCTCGGTACACGTCGGAGGCGATGACGCGACCTTCGACATCGACGGTCATTTCCAGCACGATTGCGCGACGATCTCTGTTCTCACCGAGGCTCGTGAGATCGGTCGACAGCCTCTCGGGCAGCATCGGAAACACTTGGGCGGCGGTGTAGACCGAGGTCGTGTTCGTCTGTGCGTGCTGGTCGATCGCCGAGCCGCGCAAGACGGTGGCTGCGACGTCGGCGATGGCGACGAGGATCTTGGTCGCGCTGCCTTCGAGCGGCTCGGCGACGCTGAGCTGATCGAGGTCGCGCGAGTCGTCGTTGTCGATGGAAGCCCAGAGGCGGGCCCGGAGATCGCGAACCCCATGCGAGAGTCGCGGAGCGGTGTCTTCGAGAGCGCTCGCCTCGTTCGAAGCGGCGGGCGAGAGCTCGGGGAGGAGGCCGCGCTCGACCATCACGCGGCGTGCGATGCCTCGAAGCTGGCTTCGACCGTCGGACCTATCGTTGGACATGGCCCTACGATAGAAGCTCTACGGGGTCACCGTTCAATCTTCGTGTCGCTGTCGGCGCGCTGCAGAGGCGCCACAGCACCGGGCCGGGTCGCGGCTTCTTCAAAGGGGCAACGAGTCGCTCTTCTCGCGCGCTCTTTCGCGACGAGTCGCGTGAGCTTCTCGCCGCGCTTCGGGGCTTTGTCCGGGCAACCGTCGTCGTCTTGGTAGCCGTTGAAGCTCTCCGATTCCCTGGGGCACGTGTCACGCACGTCCGGGATGCCGTCGTGATCGTTGTCGGGAACGGCACAACCGTCGTCGTCCTCGAATCCATCTTTGTCTTCGGGATCCCAACAAGCAAGGTAGCGGAGCGCAGACGATCCGGGGAAGCAGTGATCGCACGCAGAGGCTCCGGGTGTCGTTCTCTCGGCGAGTCACGCGTCCGAGGCGCGCGCTCGGCTACTTCGACGCGATCTCGTCCACGGCGCCCAGATCGACACTGCCCTTTTGGGTCTGGATGACGAAAGGTCGTTCTTCGATCTCGATCTTGCCGTGGCCATCGTGGCGTACAACCTGGATTTTGCCCATTCCGAAGCCCATCACGCCGCGAGAGTAGTAGTCGGCGCTCAGGCGATAAGGGAAGGCCTTGGCCTTGCCGGGGATGACGAACGCTTCGGGGCCGTACCCGGTGGTGACGTCGGCGAGGAGCTTTCCACCCGAGTCGAGCGTCATGTGTCGATAGCTCGCGTGCTCACCGAACGCGTCGGTGACGTGGAGATCGACGTCGTTCGCGTCGGTCTCCCACGAGAGGACGAACCGCGTGCTCGGCTCATCGTCGAGCTGGGTCCCCATCGCCGCGAGCCGTTTCACGACGTCGCTCTCGACGCTCTTGTCGGCGACGATATAAGCCTTGCCCAAGATGCCCGCGTCTTGTCGCAAGACGTCGAGAACCCCCTTGAAGCGATTGTCGGGATACGTACGCTTCAAAGCTTTTTCGACGGTCTCGAAGGCGCGCTTCGGGTCACCGCTCTTCAATGCGGCATAGGCGAGCAAGCGATAGCCCGAAGGGTGATCGAGCCGGTCTTCGTTGGCCGATGCATAGGCATTTACGGCGACGGCGAGCGCCTGGGGCGTGCGGATTCGTTCGAGACGCTCGGCTGCGAAGCGCTTCATCTCCACCTGATAGGACCAGAGATCGATGATCGAGCCGTACGCGCGCGCCGCGAGGCGTGGTCGCCCCGTCGCCTCGGCGGCCTCGCCGACCGAAACCAGCGCGAGCACGTCGGTCGGAGAATCGGCGCGGTAGTGCAAGGCTTCGGAGAGAGCGCGCTCCCCTTGTTTTTGTGCGAGCGAATCCATCACCGTCTTGAATCGGCCTTTGTACGGGCTCTCGTTCGAGGGCTTCTCCCCCGAGGGCACGCTCGGCGCCCAGGTCCCGGCGGTCTCGGCCGGGACGGACGACGACGATCCCCCGCCCTCGGGGCTGAAGACGATCGGATAAACCACTGAAACCGTGCCTTCGTCGGGCTCGGGGAACGTGAGGCGGGCGAAAGAGCTCGCGAGGCATTGCTCGACGGTCGTATCCCCCATCGTCGACGAATCGACCCTCGTATTAGCGACGTCGCCGCCTCGACCGATCGTGAACCCAATGGAGACGGTCCCTGCGAGGTTGGGCGCGATCCTGAGACCGTTCTCGTAGCAGAGGCGAAAGCGGCCGAAGTTCTGTCGAACGATGCGCTGAATGACCTCGGGGGGCAGGCGGCCGCTGACTTGGGTCGCGCCCATGCGAACCTGCGGCGGTCGCGAGCGATGACTCCCGCTCAGTCGGCCGCTGCCCGAGCCGAACCCTTGCCCGTCGCCCGCGCCTGAACCGTGACCTAGCGTTCCGACCGCTCCGAGTCCGATCGTCTCGCCTCGTCCGCCACCGCCCTCCGCAACTCCGCTGAGCCCCAAACCTCCGACTCCGAAGGAGTCACCGATCTCGTCGCCCCACATGTTGCCTCGCGCGGACATGGGATCGGCGCGCGGGACCGCGTTCCCCCACCCCGAAGGCCCGGTCGACGAAGAGCTCGACCGCGACGGTGGCGTCGATGGAGCAGCAGCGAGGCCGCCCGCCTTGCCGCCGAGCGAGATTCGCATTCCCTTGTAAGTGACGATCTTGCCACTTTCGATTCCGAGAATGTCGACTGTCGCGCTGCGATCGATGCCGAATCGCGCGTAGTCCGAGTCTGATTCGAGGACCACCATCGCGGTGTCGCGGCTCAAGATGCGGTGCTGCGTCGAGAGCGAGATGATGCGTTTACGGGTCTCTTCGTCTTTCGGATCGCCGCTCTCGAGCTCGAGCACTCTCGCGACCGCATTGGCCCGTTCGACCAGCTCGGTCGATTGAGAGGTACGAATCGGAATGGCGAGCTTGTCGCCTCCGACGCCGATCGTGAGGCTCGTGCTCACGGGCTCTTTCAGATCGGCAAACACCACGAAGTCGTCACCGGGCTGGAGACCCTCGAGCGTCTTGGGCGATTGCCAGCTCGCATTGGGCACATCGACGGCGAGCTTTCCGACCGTCAACTTCGAGAGGCGGCGAGCGATGAGCGAAGCGCCGTCATCGACGTTCGTCACCACGCCGCTTCGCTTCCCACCGTCTTGCACGATCGCCGCGAGCGCCTGGGTATCGCGAAGCCCGCCGATGGCTACGACATCGGTTCGTTCGAGACCAGCGCGCTCGATGCGCGCTGCAGCATCTCGCATGGCCTTGACGCCCGTGACGCCGCTCGTCGCGACCCCATCGGTGAAGAGGACGAGCCGAGGGAGACCATTTTGGGGGCCGAACGTCGCGGCCCACGCCATCGCTGCACCGAGATCGCTCGCACCGAGCGCAGAGCGTCGCTCGAGCTTTTGCATCGCCTCGTCTCCGAAGGTCTTGGCCGGGCCGTCGAAGACCAGGCTCACCTCCTGATCGAAGCCCGCGACGGCGACCCGCGCATCGCCCGGCATCGTTCGGATGAGGTCTTTGACCGCCAGGAGCTCCGCGTCGAAGTCGAGCGCGCGCCCGGCGCTGGTGTCGACGAGTATCAAGGCCGACGTGAGCTCGTCGGGTTTTCCAACACCCGCAGGAACGGTGCCTCGGAGGACGACGCGCGCGCCTGCGGCGAGACCGCTCGCGCGATCGGTCGGCCCCTGGTCGAGCACGAGATCGGTCTTCGGAACGAAGTTCTTCTCGGAGATACGCTGCTCGTTGCCGTCGAATCGAACGCGAACATCGAGGCTCTGCACGAGAGGAAGACCGCGCAAGCGAACCTGGAACGGACGGGACTTGTCGAGCACCTCGGCGTATGTCAAGACGAGTTTCTTGCGACCCTGGGCCGCGATCGGAAAGACGCGCGCCGAGAACTGGTTGCCGGCGCCCTGCTCGAGGAGCGCGGGGTCTTTGCGCTGATGGAGGAACGTCTCGTAGCTCTGTCGCGCGCGCTGCTTCTCGACCACCTCGCCCTCTTGCCATTGGTCGCCGATCTGCATCGCGAACCGGCTCACCGACGCGCCCTCGGGCAACGCGATCGCGAAGTGTCCCTCGAGCTGTCGGTCTTCGGGGTTGTCGAATTCGAGGACGAGCTCGGTGAGAGCCAGGGGGCTTTCGATGACCGTGTCGGAGCGAACCGAGACGAGCTTCATTCCGGTCCCGTCAGACGCTGTGAGCGCGAACGGCGCTTCATCACCGACTGCGCCCGACACCATCGGAACCTCGGCCTCCGGGGTCTCGACCGGCAAGTCGGCTAGGACGGTGGGCGACGTCGAATCGGCGGGCTCGACCGTTCCTCGTCCTTCGGAAACCGCGCAATGGGTGGTCTGGGTGACGAGGAGGAGACCCGTGAAGGCGACGAGACCGATGCGCATGAGGCCTCAGACGCCTCGAAGCTTGGATGGTTCCCAACTTCTTTTCGGCTTCGTCTGAAGGAATCCGCGCGCCCCCTTCTCTCCGCGGTCATGCGAATCTCGAGTCCCATGCATCGCTTGTCGAGCTCGGCCGCGGCACGGACCAGGCGATCCGCTCGACGTCGAGCGCGGCTTGCACCTTCGGCGCGGCGATGGAGAGAGCACGATTGATCCCCGACGCGCGCGAGTGACGGGGGTCGAGGTCGGCTCTCGAAGACGAACGGTGGGCCCTCAGCACGGTCACGACGTGCAGGGTTGAGTCGTCCTTTACGTACCATCGTCGAATCAGCCCCCCCTCTTGGAGCTCCCCATGAAGCTTTCTTATCTCCTGATCCCCGCCCTCGTCGCCGCTCCGGCGTTCTTCACCGCGTCCTCGGCACGAGCCGATACGCCCTGCGGCAAATTCGATTTCTCGGCCGGCATCGATTGCCGCATCGAGGTCTCGGGGGGCTGCAAGGCCGACTGCACGCCACTCAAGTTCGAAGCCGGTTGCAGCGGCGGCTGTAGCTCGACGGCGTCGCAGACATGCGTCGACGACTGCGGAACCCAGTGCGTCGCGCAGTGCGACCCGGCTCACCTCGACTGCTTCGCGGGCTGTCACGCAGAGTGCGACGCACCCACGACGACCGAGTGCAACTCGAAGCAGCCGGGCGCCGATTGCGTGAACGTCGCCAAGGCACAGTGCGACATCCACTGCAAAGACGCCTGTCAGGTTCCGCCGAGCTCGTGTGCCGAGCACTGCACCACGTGTTGCACCGGAGGCTGCACCACCCAGGCGAACTTCGATTGCGACTACACCTGCTTCGCGAAGCTCCAAGGCGGCTGCGACGTGCAGTGCCAAGACCCGAAGGGGGCCATCTTCTGCAATGGCCAATACGTGAACGCGACCGACATCGAGCAGTGCATTTCGTACCTCGCCACCCAAGGCATCAAAGTCGACGTCTCGGCGCAAGGCACGGTCCAATGCGGGATCTCGGGCTGCTCGGGCTCCGGGTCGGCCATGGGCTGCACGGCGGCTCCGGTGTCGGCGCGCGATGTCGGCGCCGGGACGCTCGGCATCGCGATGCTCGGCCTCGCGATCGGGGTAGCGGGCGAACGTCGGCGCCGGAAGGCCTTGCGCGACGCTTGAGGAGCGTGCGCGCTCAGAGAATGAAGACGCGAGGCGGCACGAGCGGCAAGAGGCCCATGGGCAGATCGACGACGCGATGGGCGGGGTCGATCTTGATGCCCGTGACCGCCTCTGCGAACGGCACCGAGACCATCGTCGTCGCTCCGGTGGGCGCGAGACCAAAGCTCACGGGAACGATGAGGCTCTTCGTCGGACCCTCGATCTCGACCTCGATGACGACGGGGTAGAGGGTCCCTTTCGTGCTCGATTGCGTCACCGTGAGATCGACCATTCCGGCAGACTCGGTGTGAGTGGCGGTGAACGTCGGCCAGCTGGGTGCGCCGACGCCGAAGACCCACGCGTCGAAGTAAGCCGCCAGGTCTTTGCCGCTCGCCGCCTCGAGGCTCGTGCGAAGCTCGGCGACGCTGCGAGCAGCCGGATCGTGGAGGAACGAAGCGATCGCCGAGAGCACCGCCGGGCGACCGATGAGCGGCTCGAGCTGGACGAAGAGCAGCATCGGCCCCGGCCCGTACACATCACCGTAAAACTTCTCCACGGCGGGTGGCGGCTGGTCGGTCGGTCTTACGTGGTATTTCGCGCCGAGCGAAGCGCCGTCCCAATAGACGCGGGTCGCATCGGCCTCGCCGAGAGGCCGATGCTCGTCCTCGAAGACATAGGCGAGGTACTCGGCCATCGCCTCTTTCCAAGCGAAGTCCTGTGCCGTAGCGATCGTGGACCGATCGCCGGCCCACTGGTGAATCGTCTCGTGCATCGCGACGTGCATGGTGCTGTCGAGATAGGGCCCCGTCAGCGAGGGGAGCGCATCGTCGAGCACGACGTTCGCGGGATGCTCGAATCCGAGCCACTTCGTCGGCGCACCGGCGAAACGAAGCTCGCTCCCATAGGGGAAGGGCCCCAAGAGGCCCGTCGCCCAAACGAGGAATTGGTCGAACGAAGCGGGGTCGAGCGAGCTTGCCAGGGTGCCGCCCGGCGCCTCGTAGAACACGACGTCGACACCGGCAGCGTTCGTGAAGGGGGCGCGCTTCCATTCGGTGTCGGCCATGACCGCGAACGCCGAGTACGTGGGCGCGGCGGTGCCGAGCAGATCGCAATGGGTGACGGTGTCTCCCGCGACGAGGAGCCCCGGACAGAGCGCGATCGTCCCTGAAGGGTGGGTGATGTCGTAGGTGAAGTGCACGAGCTCCGAGGGCTGGTCGTCACATGGCCCGAATCGATCGCAGCCTCCGACCCAGCTGAGGAGGTAGGTGAACGTCCCCGCGCCGTGGATCTTCTTTCCGTAGCCGACGTCGAGACCGAATGCCTGACCTTCAGGGACGATCAAATCCGACTCGAGCGTGTGATGGCCTGGGACCCATCCGGGACCGCATACGGAGAGCGAGCCCGACGCCGACGTTTGGCCGAGCGGTGCAGCGCCGTCGAGCGTGACGCTCGTCGGTGTGAGCATCGAAGGCACGGTGTAGCAGCCGCCCGCCTTCTGGACGTCGAGCGAAAGGGTGGAGCGGAGCTCGCTCGTCCCCAAGTCGAAGTGCAGCTGATACTCGGATACACGCGCATCGAGCGGGGTCGTATCGGGCCCTTCGCCTCCAGTCCCTCCAGCACCGCCGGTGCTCGCCGCGGTCTGGCCCGAGGCTCCGCCGGCTCCGGTCTCGTCTCCGCCGCAGCCCAACGTCAGGAGAGGAGCCACCAAGAGCGACCATTTGAGCGAGAGAAGCACCTAACGACCGTACCCCGAAAACGCTACGCTCAGCGCTCCAAATCGCTCGAAGCTCGCTCCTCGGTCGAGTCCGCGAGGTCTCCGCGGGTGACTCCCCCGAGAGGACGATCGCCGGCATGGCTGAAGAGCTTTTCTGGATGAGACCGCTTCGGCCTCGGTCGATTTCGAACGACTCGGAGCCCGAGGATGCAACAGGAAGACAGGAAGGCCTGAGGATGGGTCGACCGAAGTGATCAGGGGCCGCGCCGTTTTGACGCGCAAATTCTCCGTCTTCCCGTCTTCTTGTCTTCCTGTTTCATCTCCGCTGGCCTCCGCCCTTCAAATCCACTGTGTCGAGGTACCAGCCGTCCGTCGAAATACGCTGCGCGAGCGTTTTCGAGGCAGGTGGGTTCGATTCCATGGCGCCTCGAAATCCTTCGCCCGGACTTCTTCGACAGCCTGCTAGCATGCCTGCGTGGCGAAAGAGCTGAAGCCGACGACTCGGATCGACCTGCCCACGGTGATGAAGGCGATGGCCGAGTCCTTGGAAAATTGGGCAGACAGACGCGACCAAGACCCGGCGAAAGTCGACTTTCTTTCGAGCAAGGAGGCTCGGTCGCTGGCTGGTGAGATTCGGCTCTGCGTGGGCCAAATCGAGCTGACCGATTCGATGGCTGAAGGCGAGGCGGCCACGCGTCGTCTCCAGCAGCTGCGGAGCAACGCGCTCGAGTTGCTTGCTCGTCACAAGTAGCGCCGTTTCGCTCGCCTGCTCGCCCTTCCACTAGTCTTTGAATGCGCCGAGCGTTCGCCGCGCGGCATCGACACAGACCTCGACCAAACGCGCGAGATCGATCGCCATTCCGATTTCGAAAGCCAAGAAGGCAAGCTCACGCTCGAGCGCCGCCACTCCAGCCTCGGTCGCGATGTCTTTCCCGATGCGGACGATGGCCGGCGCAGCTTCTCGGGCGAACGTGCTGACCTTGGCGAGGCCCGTGCTGAGCCCGGGGCCGGGTCGAGCCTCGATCGCGAGCACGATCTCTTCGGGCAAGCCGTTGCGCCGAAGAAGCTGTGCGCCGAGCGCGCGCGTCGTCGTCCCGTAGCGCTCCGTCTCGAGACGCTCTCTTTCGTTGAGGCTCGGGCCTGCTTCGTCGAGGAGCTTCGCGAAGGTCATTCCGTCGACGGCGAGACAGGCCATGGCTCCGACTTCGCCGAGCAATCCGCACACGAAAGCTTGGCCCTGATCGACTCCCCCCGTCGCCGACGCGAGCCCGCGCGCGATGCTCCCTGCGAACACCGCCGTCTGATGCAGATCGTGCGACAGCTCGAGCTTCGATCGGAACGCGGCCAACATCGCCATCGCGGTCGCCATTTGATTGAGCTCGCGCAAACCCGTCATCAAGATTGCTTGGCCGAGATCAGCGACCTGACGCGCTCGCCCGTAGGCAGCGCTGTTCGCGATGCGCATCACCTCGAAGGAGAGACCCGGATCGCTCGCCACCGCGTCGGCGATCTTCGCGATCTGTGCGTTCGGATCGGCACACAGAACCATGACTCTCTGAGCGGTCGCCGGGATAGGACAGATCTGCTCGATGCGGTCGAGAATGTGGGTCGCCGAGGAGGCCATCGGCGAAGCCTAACCGAATGCGGAGTGAAGCTCTCGTCACACGACGCCGCGCTCGAAGCCGCGGCTGCGCGAGCCGCTCGACGCGCTCGCGATCGCGCGCCGACGGTCCGTGAAGAACCGGATAGTCTTTGGTTCCGACATGACTGCTTGGCAAGCGATCCGCGACGGTCTCCTGTGTACGCTCGCTGACGAGAGACGAGTCGATGGCCTTCATCTCCCGTCTTTCGGTTCATCGCCGACGTGCACGGTCGCGCGCCGACGCAGCCGACGATGGTGGGCGTGTCGGGGCCACGGGGCTCGGGAAAATCGACGCTGTGCGCACACGCGATCGAGGCGCTCACGAGCCTCGGCCTTCGCTCGGTGAGGGCCTGGTCGAAATATGCGCGGCGCGAGACCGAAGCGAGACGGACGAGTGAGCACCGGAAGCCTACTTAAGTAGGCTGAGAAGCGGAGGCCGACCGTCGCAGCGAAGGGATCGGCGGTCGCATTCATCGGCACGAAGCCCGTGCGAGCACCGCTCGGCGCCCTGATTCATCAGGGGTGGGCGCCAGCCTTCAAGAACGTGAGCTGCGTCTCGGGGGCCGGCTCGCAGCCGAAGCGGTCGATGAGGGCGTTGTCGTAGTCGTCGGCCGTCTTCACGAAACGGGCAATCGCCGACGAGAGCACCTCGTGATGGTCGGGAGCGAAGACGTCGGCCATGTGAACGGTCAGATTGAGCCGAATGATGTTGTCGCGCAAATCGAAGGCGAACGGCTCGTGCTCCGTCGAGAGCAGGAACCGGAACAGCTCACCGAGGCTCTTTTTGCCGGGCTGCGCGAGCGGCGACGAGAAGCAGACGTGCTCCGAGCAACAGCACCAGATCTTGATCGGCGCGCTGCCGCTGTAAAACGACCAGTTCTGCTCCCCGTGCCGCGCGAGGACCGGATCGACCTTCGCCGTCTCGAGCGCCCGCTCGACGAACGCCACGACCGGGTGCGCTTCGAGGGCCTGGAAGTAAGAGCCGAGCTCGAGATCGTCGAGATCGGACCCACAGCCATCGCAATAGCGATTGGCCGTCTCGAGCAACGCTTCGCAGGAAGGACACTCCACCCCGAACACGGCCGTCTGCTCGCGGAAAGCGTCGACAAAACGCCGAACGTCGACCCCCGGGATCCCGAAACCGACCAGATCGGCAGAGCGCAGCTTGCAGGTCGTGACGGCGACGACCCGCTGCAGATCGTCGAGGATGGGGCCGCCAGAGTTACCGGGATTGATGGCGGCATCGGTCTGTAGATAGTGCTGACCGTCGAGGAGCTGGCGGGGATGCGAGACCACTCCCTCGGTCAGCGAGAGCGGGAGCCCGACCGGAAAGCCGAGGATGTTCACCGACTGCTTGGCTCGAAGCGTGTGCTCGACCGGCGCCAGAGCGAGGACGGTGAAGGCGGTCCCGTCGGGGCGCGCCTCGGACACCACGTCGAGCGGCGCGACGAGCTCGACGATGGCGAGGTCTCTCTTTGGATGAATGCGGCGCACCTGACCGACGACCCGCCTCTTGTCGCGGAGCTCGATCGCCACCAACCGATAGGGAGCGACAACGTGACAATTGGTCAATAGATGGCGCCCATCGATCAAGAAGCCGGAGCCCGTGCCGGCCCCCGTGAACACCTGAAAGACGCCGAGCGACTCGATGTCGTCGGTCACCGGAGCTTCGTCACTCATCGGGCGACCTGTTCTTCGTTCGCCGACTCTCGGGCGTCTTCGTCTTCTTCGATGGCATCGAGAATCTCTTTGGCTTGTAGAAGCAGCTCGCTCGCCGCTTCACGCCACGGCTTTCCGGTGGCTTGCGCGAGCCCCGCGAGCAAGAGCTCTTCGATTTCGAGAGACCAAGCGAATCGGCCGAGCAAATACGAATAGGTTCCGAAGAGCGCCAGGGCAGCGTCGATGTGCTTTCCAGCGGAGCGGAGCTTCACGAGCGTCTCCTTGTACTCGCCGCCGAGGCAGGTCGTGAGCGTCGCAGAGGTACCTTCGGCGAGGGGATTGAGCGAGTAGACGGCGTGGCCGAGACACTTCTCGAGCTCTTCACGGGTCACCGCTTTCATCTCTTTCACGCACTTCGCGAGCGCGGCCTCGCGCTTCGACGGATCGAGGTCGGGTTCGTTGAACGTCGTCGCGCTCTCGGCGATCCGTGCATGGAGCGCTCCTGTGAGCGGCAATGAGAAACGCAAGTGGTAGAGCGCATACGCCGACAGCTCGTTCAAGAAGAACATCGACCGCTTTCGTTGCGATTCCTTCAAGAGCTCTTCGACCTCGACGAAGTGCGCCCGCCAAATGATCTCCGAGCGGTCGAGCTCGTCTTGCGACACGCTCTCGATCGGCTCGCGCAGGAGCGGCGTCACGCCGAACTGGTCGGCCATCCAATCATCGTTCTGATCGGCCTGAACCGGCGCCTGCCTCAGCGTCTCGAGGAGCTTCATGGGATGAAGGCGAGAGAGCCGATCGTGAAACTCGATGTGGACGTCGTCGCCGTGCAACCTCGGCTGATGAAGCTGGCCCGAGCCGCTCAACCGGGTGAGCAGGTATCGAAGCGCGGCGGTCGAGTTGCTGCCCGCGGCGAGGTGCACGAAGGGCACTCTCACCCAGAGCTCGTCGTTCTCGATGGAGACGGTGACGCGCGAGGAGCCCTGCGCGAATGAAAAGGGCTCCTTCGCGAGGTCGACCGTCGGGTGACCGGGGAAGAGATGCTCGAAGACCTTCTCGAGCGACTGAAGCGGCTTTCCTTCGTCGAACAGGCGAACCGCCGCATCGAGGAGGTCGAAGTCGAGCGCGGTCGGTCGCGACGACCGACGAACCGGCCGCGGACAAGTGAGCGACGTGAGCGTCATGGGCACCCCATTGTTGGTCGGCGAGTCTCGCGGACCCGGTGTGGACAAGCAAGCACGCCTCACGCTCCTTTGCGCCGACCCGGCGCGCGGTCGCCAGAAACGCGCGAGCGCTTGCCCGCAATCGCTGTCGACAGCGGTTGCAGAATCTCGCGGGCCCGACCAACATGCGCGCCCATGGCATCCATCCTGGTCGCGCGAGACGATGACGAACGAGAAGCACTGATCGGCTGGTGGCAAGAAGGCGAGAGCCTCGGTCCCGAGACGACCGTGACATGCGGCGCCGACGAGGTGGTGCTCTTCGTCGACGGTGACGAGATCGTCGCCGAGCTCGGCCCCGGGCGTCATCGGCTCACGAAGGAGACCCAACCCGCCCTCTCGAGCTACCTCGTCGAGGGCGCGCCCGAGATCGACGTCGCCTTCGTGAAGACGGGCAACGTCACCTTGGCCGTTCACGGGGTCGTGGGCGAGTTCAAAGACGAAGAGACCGAGATCGAATACGAGATATCGATCACCTCGAGCTTCAGAGCGAAAGTGAGCGATCCCGCCCTCGCGTTGGCGCTGTTCGACGAGCTCGACGACGACGTCACGGTCGAAGACTTTCTCATCGACACCTTCCTCGACGCCGCGGCCGATGCGCTCGGTGAGCTCGAGCCCACGCTCGCCGCCTTCCGCGCCTCCGGAGGGAAGCTCGCGGGCTTCGGCGAAGCGACACTGTCGCGCGTCCGGGAAGAGCTCGACGACTCGGGGGTCGAGATCGAGCTGGCCGAAGATCTCGTGGCAGCGCTCGACGACGATGGCGGCGACGACGACGACGACTCGCCCGAGTGACCGTCACGAAGAGGCCCGCTGCGGACGAATGACGGCGGGGCCAGAAAGCGCCCATCCTCGCTCGCGAGGCACCTCAAGACCGCGTGCGTTGTGCCGTTCAACGGCATAGCGCGCAGTGGCATGCGACCCGGACTCTTCCGGCGTCATCGGGGCGAAGCTCCGGGCCCGGTGGCGCCTGGAGATCCGAGCCATGAAGCGAGGCATCGCGGGAGTCGCGACGGTGTTGATGTTCTTCGCGGGAACGGCGGCCGCCGGCGAGGAAAAAAAACAGGTCGCGTCACTCGATCCGACGACACTGAGCCTTCCCACCGACGCGCCGGTGGTCATCGCGACGCCGCGGGCTTCGGACGAGCCCGCCAAGGGCTCTGAGAACGCGAAACAAGAGAAGGAAAAGCTCGGCATCGGGCTCGGCGCCACCTTCGGCTCGGCCTATAGTTTCCGTGGCCTGAACCTCTACAAGGCGAAGAAGCAGCTCGATCAGGCGTTTCAGCTCGCGCCATGGGCTTCTTATGCGATGCCTCACACGGGCTTCGTGATTACCTACTTCTCGAGCTACCAAGCTGCAGGTGCAGCAGCTGCGCAGAATCGAAAAGCGGGCCTGAGCCACGAGGAAGACGTCATCCTCGGCTACCGCTTCGATCTCCCCGCCCACATCGCGCTGACCCCGGGATTCACCGGCTACGCCTATCCTTTCGCCACCAAAGAGGCCGCAGGCACCAACGTGCCGATCTACATCGAGCCGTCGTTCGACTTCTTCTGGGCCTCGGGGGTCGTCGATGTCGACGTCCAAGGCAGCTATTTTCACGGTATCCAATCGGCGCTGAAGAACTACCGCTACGGCTATCTGCACGCTCAGCTCGGACGCACGGCCGCCATCAAGCCGTGGGTCGGCGTGGAGACGGCGGTCGGGTACGGCCACAAAATTTACGTGGAGAACGTGAGCGAGAACAGGGACGACGTCTCGGCCCGCATCGGCGTTCCGTTCACGCTCTCCGACGCGGTTCTCAAGCCGGCGCTCAACTGGGCGTGGACCAATCTGAAAGACCAATCGATGGGCCAGGAGTACTTCGTCTTTGGGTCGCTCGACGCGAGCTACGCGCTGTGATTGGCCGCTCGATCCTGCGCGGATAGGTCGATCCCCGAGCCTGGCTGGTCTCGGCGCTCATCGCCGACTTCTCGAGCCCAGCGCACAACGTGGACCGCGGAAGTGCATCGCGAGCCGAAGCCACCGTCCGAAAGCGCGAGGTTCCTCGATAGGCCGGCGACGTTGGAAGCTCCCGAAATTCTGCTGACACGGCTTGATCGGGCCGAGTGGGTCGAGTAGGTCCGGAGGCGTGAACCTACGACCTCTCGCTCTCTCGAGCTCGCTGTTTTTTCTCGCGGCATGCGCGGCCCCCGAATCCGTTACCGGCGACGAGGCCGACCTCAAGGCCACCTCGGGAGCCTTCAGCCTATCGCTGAATGTCGTACCGGCCACCAATGGCCTCGCGCGCGTTCACGGCCTCGCCAACCAGCCGCTCCAAAGTGCCCTGGCGTTCATTCCCGACGACGAAGTCGGCTCGACCAAGCTCGCCCCGAAGTCTTTCACGTCGAGCTTTCGATCGAGCGAGCTGCTGCTCTTCCTCGGAGGCCGACCTGCGTTCTTCGGGGTGTCGACGGCCACACAGCCCTTCACGGCCCGTGGCGATCTCGGAGTGAAGATGCTCATCGATTCCCCGGTCGGGGTGAAGGTGGCTTCGGTAGCCGATTCGGTGCTCGTCGCCGGCGTCGCCTACTTGCGCGTCAAAGGCACCTTCGTCGAGCCGCTCATCGCTGCCAAGACCAGCGTGAATGGCGTCGACGTCGCCGGCGTCGTGAACGGCAAGACCTGGCGCTTCGACTACCCCCTGCCCTTCATGGCCGACGCGATCACCAAGAAGAAACCGATCTGGATCCTCCTCACCACGGTGCGAGACGAGTTCTCGGGGGAGCTCGACACTTCGCTGCGAATGAAGAAAGTCGCCCTCACGACGGGCGATCCTTACGAGGTCTGGGCAGCCCCTGGATGCGCCCCTGCCATCCTCGACTGCATCGGGCTCCCGGCCAACGTGAGCGACACGTCGGCTTGCGGAAACGCATTCGAGGTCGCGCCGTGCTGGAAGCAGCTCCACCCCTGAATCGGTGCCCGTTTCAAAGATGCGTCGGCTGGGCCGCCGCACGTCGTCGACGCGTTCGCGGCGTGTGACGGGCCCGCACCTCGTCGAAATCGATGCTCCCGATTCTCGCCATCATCGCGCTCGTCTCGTTCATCGGCGTGAACGTCTTCATCTCGCGCCAGAAGCAGCGGCGCCTGCGCCGACACGAGCGGCCCGTTCCCATCGTCGATCCTCACACGATGGCGATCGTCGAGCGCGTGTGGATCGAGGTCGCCGAAGCGCATGGGATGACCGTCGATCCCGCTGGATCACTCGGTATGCGCGGCAACGTGCATGGCGTTCCGTGCGAGCTCGAGCTCGAGCTCGGTGAAGCGAGCGAAGGAATCGAGACGGTGGCACGTGCCCACCGGATACCCGAGCTCACGCGACGACTCGAGGTCGTCCCGCGGGACTGGGGCCACAGACTGTTTGGCGCGTTGGGAAAGAAGTCCGTCGAGACCGGTGATGCGACCTTCGATGAGGCCTTCTTGGTCTGGTCCGATCAAGCGAACGTCACGACGAAGGTGCTCGACGACAAGACCCGAGACACGCTCGCCGCCCTTCGCGCCCGTCGTCCGAAGCTGACCGACGACGGATCGACGATTGAGCTCACGCTCCTGGGCGCAGAGATGGTGCACGAGAATCTCGAGGCCATCTTCGCCCTCCTGACGCACGTCGCCGGCGTCGCGGAGTGAGCGCTCGGTCAGAGATCGGCGAACCACCCATCACATGTGGTGGTGACGATATCGACGAAGCTCTGAGCTTGGCCGACGAGAGGCGCGTGGACGAAAAGACGACGGGAATCGGCAGCGGCTCGGGCTCGCCATTCGGCACGCAGCCGCAGTCGTCGTTGCCAGGGTCGCCGACGAGCCGCTCATCAGCGCATTGGTAGCGACTCGGCTACGGATTGTCCTGCGCAGTCGCGGCCTGTTCCTTCGCGTAACCGAGACGTCACGGGTGGCCTCCACAGCACGAGCTCTTCACTCCAAGAGCGCGAGCGCCCGGGCGAGCTTCTCTTTCACCTTCTCGGCCAGCGCGACGAGCTTCACGTTCCCCGAGCTTGCCATCGTGATCGTCGGATCGATCGCCATCACGACCGCCTTCTGATCATCGCCTTCGTAAACGACGACGTTGCAAGGCAACATGAGCCCGACCTCGAGGTCGGTCTGAAGCGCCTCGTGCGCGAGGGGCGGGTTGCACGCGCCGATGATCTTGTAACGCCTGAAGTCGACACCGATCTTCTGCTTGAGCGTGCTCTGGATGTCGATCTCGGTCAGAACGCCAAACCCCTCGACCTTGAGGGCCTCCGGCACGCGAATGAGGGCTTCATCGTAGGTAGCTTGCAAACGCTTCTGCATTCCGAAGCTCGTCATGGCTGATCCTTTCGTAGTCGTAGGTGGCGACGTTCGCGTCGCAACGGAGATGCTGCAAGACGCAATCCGTCACGTCTTGCTTCCCAGAAGCTTTTGAAACCAAGACCGTGTGTCGCCCTCGGGCGGGCTCAGCGCGGTTTTTTTCGGCACTGGATCGACGCCTCGGGCCTTGTCTTCGCGACAGTGACATCGGTCGGCTCGCGGCACGTCACGGAGCACCTGCTCGATGTGCGCGCCACAACCGGTGAAAGTCGGTCGCCTACAAATCGCGCAATCGATTCGACGACACATCAGCGGTCCCCCGAGTCTGCCGCGCCCACGCCGGTTCCCGGCAAACGTCGCACAGTCTCCACCAACCCATTCTTCACGGAGCCGACCCTCTCGATCTCGAAAACGGATGCCACCCGGACTCCCATCAGCTTAGAGTCCGAGCGGCGAGGAAAGGGTTCACGAATCTCTGCAAGAAAGCTCCGTAACGAAAGCCACCGACCTCGCGCACTCTGCCGCGCAACTTCGCCTCACTGCGGCATCGATGCTCTCGTCGGACCAGATCATGCGTCGCATTCTGCAGCGTTCGTTCTTGGCACGTTGCATGCACAGGGCCTGCTCGAGGCCTGTTCGAAGTCCGTCGCGACTGCGGCGCTCGAGTGAGTCGGTTGATAAATCTCCGGAGCGTCGCCGACGCCCGCGTGGAAAGAGAGATCCGATGCTTGGTTTGACGCACTCGAAGGCCGACGAACCCGACTGGAAATCCAGCTCAGTTCGGCATCCGTGCCGCATCTGCAATTCGACTGCAGGTTGCCACAGCGACCTCGATGGGACGTTCGCGTCTTGCTCGCGATGTCCGTCCGACTGGCCGTTGACCAACGGAGCCTGGTTGCATCGCATCCAGGCAGATGCGTCCCCCGCCCTTTTCCACCCTGCAGTTCTCGAGCTCCAGCTCGGCACGCGAGCCGAGCTCGGTCGACGAACTTGAGCTTGCCCCCGGGTCCAGAGAAGCCGCGCGCCACGCCAGTCCCACTGCTCGCTCCGAATCTCGACCAGTGCCCTTGCCTGTCGTCGTCGGTGGAGTGGGACGATGCCCCCGACGCCTCACGCGGTGAGCTCCTCCCGGTCGACCTCCTCGAAGCCCACGCCGCGCAGCTAGCGTCGTCGCAAGGGAAGCCGTCGCATAGCGCGCTCGAGGGCCCGCTCCGCGCCCGCTTCGTAGCCGCCAGAACGCGAGTCAAAGAGGCATACAAGGTCCTATCGCGCGTAGCCCCGCGCCGCCGCGAGCTGTCGCTGGCCGAAGAGTGGCTGCTCGACAATTCGCACATCGTCGAAGATCAGCTCAAAGAGATCCAAGAAGACCTGCCTGCTGGATACCTGGTGCAGCTCCCGCGCATCGCGAGCGGCACGATGGCCGGCTACCCATGTGTCTACGGACTCTGCTTCGATTACCTGCGCCACACCGACGCCCGAATCGACCTCGCGACGCTCACCCGTTACGTGGTCGGCTATCAAACGATACGCGACCTCACGATCGGCGAGCTCTGGGCGGTGCCGATCATGCTCCGACTCGGTCTCGTGATGCGGGTCGGTGCACTTGCGGCCTCTGAAGCAAAGAGCGACGACCGCGTCCGCGGTGACAGGTGGGCCGAGACGCTCTTTTCGACCGACCCTTCCTCGCCAGAGCTCGTTCAGAGCGCGATCGACGAGCTCGAAAACGACAGACCGAGCATCACGCCACCATTCTTGGTTCACCTGCTCCGAAGGCTTCGCGAGCACGACGCCCCATTCGGGAGCGCCTTCGAATGGATTGGTGAACAGAGCCACAAGCTCGGATATACGCCCGAGGAGCTCGCGCGCCGAGAACACCTTCGCCAGGCCGCCGATCAAGTTTCGGTAGGCAACGCCATCACCAGCATGCGGCTGATCGCTGCGCTCGACTGGGGTCGATTCTTCGAGAGAACGAGCTCGGTCGAGGCCATTCTGAGGAAAGACCCGGCCGCGGCGTACGAGCTCACCGAGAAGGCAGCTCGAGACCGGTATCGCCACGCGGTCGAAGAATTGGCACGTAGAAGCCACGGCGACGAATGTCTCGTAGCCAGCGCCGCGATCGACCTCGCGGCCCGAGCCGCGAAAGGCCACACGGCGAAGAGGCACGTAGGATATTATCTCATCGGGCCTGGGCGCGAAGCATTGGAGCAGTGCATCGGCTACAGGCCGAGCTTCTCCCAACGCCTTCGACGCATCGCTCTCGCGTACCCGACCGCATTCTATCTCGGGTCGGTGCTCGTCATCGCCGTCTTGGTGGTCGGATGGCTCGCCCTCGAAGCTCGTGCGCTCGGGACCGGCTCGGCGTTCGTCATCGGGGCATTCGCGTTGCTGGCGATCTTGCCGGCGACCGACTTGGCCGTAACGCTGGTCAACTCGTTCGTGACGATGACGTTGCAGCCGAAGCTCCTCGCGAAGCTCGATCTCTCCGACGGCATTCCGCCCGAGCTGACGACCCTGGTCGTCGTTCCGGCGATGCTCGACCACGAGGCCGCCGTGAAGCGTCTCTTGGCCGACCTCGAGATTCGGTCACTCGCCAACGCCGACGACAACCTCTATTTCGCGCTCATCACCGATTATACCGATCACGACTCCGAAGTGAGCTCTCGCGACGCTGCCCTCTTGGCATCTGCAAAAGAGGGAATTCTACTACTCAATCGATTGCATCGAGGCAATCAACCGCACAGGTTTTCGCTCTTTCACCGCCGCCGGCTTCACAACCCCGCACAGGGTTGTTGGATGGGATGGGAGCGAAAGCGAGGCAAGCTCGAGGAGCTCAATCGCCTACTCCGCGGCGCGAGCGATACGACCTTCACCGACGTCACTCTGCCTTCGAAGCTCTTCGCCGGGATTCGTTACGTCATCACACTCGACGCCGACACCGAGATCCCTCGCGAGGTCGCCCGAAAGCTGGTCGCGACCATCGCGCACCCCTTGAACCGTGCGCGCTGGGACGAGGGCACCGGCAAAATCCTCGAAGGACACGGGCTCATCCAGCCCGGCGTCGGTATCGAGCCGCTGAGCGCTCGGGGCTCTCGCTATGCACGAATCATGGCGGGCCAAGTGGGAATCGATCCCTACACGTCCGCCTGCGCCGATGTCTATCAAGACCTCTTCGGCTCAGGCTCGTACGTCGGTAAAGCCATTTACGACGTCGACGCGTTCTCCGCTGCAGTCGACGGCCATGTGCCCGAAAATCGACTCTTGAGCCACGATCTCTTCGAAGGACTCTTGGCGCACGCCGCGCTCGCGACAGACGTCGAGCTCCTCGACGACCAACCCACGTCGTACAGCCTCGTAGCGCGGCGCCAGCACCGATGGATACGAGGAGATTGGCAGCTCATCGAGTGGTTGTGGTCGCATGTCCCGACGAAGAGCGACGAGCGACGCAAGAACCACCTCTCACTCATCGCTCGCTGGAAGCTCTTCGACAATCTGCGTCGCAGCCTCGTTCCCGTCGCCTCGATTGCATTGCTCGTCTTCGGGTGGACGCTCGGCAGAACCCCCGCGGCCATCAGCACCGTCATCGTCGCAGCCGCTTTGACTCTCTCCGCGTTGGGCCGCCTTCTCTTGGCGCTGACGCGACCGAAGACCGATACCAGCCCCTCTCTCTGGGCGGTGCTGCGCACCGACGTGGGAGTCAATGCGCTCCGCGCGGCCCTCGCTGTCGTCTTTCTGCTCGACCAGGCGTTCATCACGGTCGACGCGGTCGTGCGGACCTTGCACCGGCTCTGGATCTCGAAGACGAATCTGCTCGAGTGGACGACCGCGAGCCAAGCGGCGCAGAATGCAGCAGAATCGGGTCGAACCTACGATCGAAGAATGGCGCTCGGGAGCGTCTTGAGCGCGGCGCTGTTGGCGGCGCTGATTGGCCTCTCGTCCCCTGCCCTGCCTTGGGCGATGCCGCTCCTCGTCGTCTGGATCTTCGCCCCGTTCCTGGCGAGCTGGCTTAGCCGTCCGCTCCCTACACGCGACCGCTATCGGTCACTCTCCGTCGACGACCGAGGAGAGCTGAGACTCTACGCCCGAAAGACTTGGCTGTTCTTCGAGATATTCGTCACCGCCGAAGACAACTGGCTCCCGCCAGACAACTACCAAGAAGATCCGCGAGGCGTCGTCGCCCATCGAACTTCGCCGACCAACATCGGGCTCTATCTCCTTTCGACCGTCGCGGCGCGCGACTTCGGGTACATCACTCTCGGTGAGCTGACGACGCGTCTCGCAGCCACGCTCCGAACGGTGAGCGCGCTCGACAAGCGCAATGGCCACGTCCTCAATTGGTACGACACGACGACGTTGCGTCCGCTCGACCCGCAATACGTCTCCACGGTCGACAGCGGGAATCTGGCTGGCTACCTCTGGACGCTGCGCGAAGCATGCCTCGAGCTTCGAGATGCCAAGATCGTCAATCTCGCTACCGCCGAGGGCGCGCTCGACGGAGTTCGCCTCGCGAGCCGCTCGACCGACGGCAAGGAGACCGTCCGAGCCGATGCCACGTACGAGAGCCTCGAGCAAGCCTTCGCCGATGCCAGGCTCGCCTTGACGAGCCCGACGACGAACGGCGTTTCGGCGCTACGCAAGCTCCGCGACGCCGTCCGAGACGCTGACCTCGATCCCATTCGACCTGCGACTTCCAGACAATGGCTCGCGAGAGCCGCGCGGCAGCTCGACCTCGCACTCGCCGAAGCAATGAAGCTGGCCCCCCACCTCGCGCTCCTCGAGACCGCGCCGAGCGAGCTCACCGACCTCGCCCCGAAAGAGCTCTGGAGCGCGATCGCTTCGACGCTCGCCCTCGCGGGCACCCCGAAGGCCATTCGCCATGCGGTGGCGTTCGCGCGAACGAAGCGCGAAGCACTCCAGGAGGCCTGTTCCGCGCTGGAAGACTCCGATGCCTGCGCTCGCGTGAGGGCGTTCCTCTCGTCGCTCGAAGAGAGGCTCTCCGAGGCCGACGCCGCCTGCGAGGCGATCGAGACCGAGCTCGGGCGGCTCGGCGATCTCGCAGAATCGATCGCCGACGACATGAGCTTCGCCTTCCTCTACGACCGCGAACGTTCGCTCTTCTCGATCGGTTACGACATCGGTGGAGCTCGTCTCGACGCCTCTCACTACGATCTGCTCGCCTCCGAGGCGCGGCTCGCCAGCCTCGTCGCCATCGCCAAAGGCGACGTCCCGCTCGAGCATTGGTTTCGACTCGGACGCCCGCGGACCGGGCTCGAGACCGGGGCCTCTCTCCTCGCGTGGACGGGATCGATGTTCGAGTTCTTGATGCCGCTCCTCGTCACCCGGAGCTACGAGGGAACTCTGCTCGACGAGACCTGCGCCTCGGTCGTCGCGCGCCAGCGCGCGTACGGTGACGAGCACGGCGTTCCCTGGGGAATCTCCGAGTCGGCGTACAACCTCATGGATCTCACGATGACTTACCAATACAGGGCATTCGGCGTCCCTGGATTGGGCCTCAAGTCGGGTCTCGCGAACGACTTGGTCGTAACGCCTTATGCCACCATGTTGGCCTCGCTCGTCGACGCGTCGAGGGCGGCAAGCAACCTCCGGAGGATGACGCGCGATGGGCTCGAAGGCGCCTTCGGGTACTACGAGTCAATCGACTACACACCGATGCGTGTCCCTCCCGGTCGCAAAGGCGTGATCGTCAAAGCGTACATGGCTCATCACCAGGGCATGACGCTGGTGGCACTCGACAACGTGCTCTCGGGCTCCCCGATGCAGCGACGGTTCCACGCGCACCCGCCCATCAAGGCGAGCGCGCTGCTCCTCGAAGAGCGGGTCCCGACGAGCGTTCCGTCGGTCGAGGTTCGCTCCGCCGGAATTTCTCCCGTAGTCAACGAAAGCGAAGCGGAGCTCGATTTCGTGGAGCACGTCGGCCTCGCTGCCAAAGGGCCCTTGAGAGCACATCTCATCGGGCACGGCGACATCTCGACGCTCGTCACCTCGCTCGGCACCGGCGTCACGACCTGGAAGGGCCTCGACGTCCACCGCTTTCGAGAAGATGGCGCGGCGGCCCCGAGCGGCGTCTTCGTGTATCTCCGCGATCTGTCGAACGATCAGGTCTGGTCGGCAGGCTACGAGCCGACGCGCCGTAACCCCGACCGCTACGATGCAGCGTTCTCCCCCGACCGCATCGAGATTCATCGACGCGACGGCGACGTCGAGACCGTGATGGATATCTGCGTGTCGCCCGAGCACCCCGCAGAGGTGAGGCGCATCACCGTCACGAACCACGGTAGGTCCGAGAAGACGATCGAGCTGACGGCGTACACCGAGGTCGTGCTCGCTTCGAGGGCGGCTGACATCGCGCACAGAGCCTTCAGCAACATGTTCGTCGAGACCGAGGCGCTGCCCGAGAAGTCGGCGCTCTTGGCGCGTAGAAAGACGCGGTCACCGACCGAAAACGAAGCTTGGATGGTCCAAGTCTTCGCGAGCGAAGGCGCCGATCTCGGACCCTTCGAGTTCGACACGTCACGCGCCGCTTTCATCGGGCGGGGCCGAACCACCGAGGCGCCGCGCGCGCTCGATCGCGGCGCGAAGCTCGCAGGGTCCGTGGGGGCTCTGCTCGATCCCGCCCTCGTTCTGCGGCGCACCCTGACCTTGGGCCCTGGCAAACATGCCCGTATTGCTCTTTCCACCGCCCTGGCCGACTCGCGCGAAGGTGCCTTGGAGCTCGTCGACACCTACTCGGGGATGAGCAGCGTGACGCGCGCGTTCGAGCTCGGTTGGGCCGATGCGCGGGTCGAGCTGAAGCACCTCGGAATGAACGGGACGGAGGCCGACCGATCGCAGAGGCTCCTCTCCGCGGTGCTGTTCCCACAGCCAGAGCTCAGGCATCGCCCTCCGCCGAGCGAGATTCAGGGCGAGATGCGCTCGGCGCTTTGGGGTCTTGGCGTGTCGGGCGATCTGCCGCTCATCGTCCTCCGGATCGACGATCCAGACTTCGGCGATCTCTGTCGCGCCGTACTCCTCGCCCAAGAGCTCTGGAGATTGAACGGCATCGCAGTCGACTTCCTCATACTCAACGAGGAGCCGAGCGGTTACTATCAGCCCCTCCAAGAGGGCGTGCTCGGCCTCGTCCGCTCGAGCATGGCGCAGGCGCGCGTCGACCAACCGGGTGGCGTGTTCGTGAGGCGAGCCGACCAGATGTCGCCGACCGATCGCACGCTCTTGCTGGCGTTCGCGCGCGTCGTTCTCCTCGCTTCGAACGGCTCGCTCGGTCGGCAGCTCCGAAGCGCCGCGAGCGAGGGCCGTCCGATTCCCGATCCGACCGAACGACGTCTCCAGCCCAAGCTTCAAAAGGCAGCCTCGCTGCCGCTGGCGCCGCTCTCGTTCGACAACGGCACCGGCGGATTCAGCGCCGACGGACGCGAATACGTCATGCGCATCGGGGCCAGTCGACCCGCACCTGCTCCTTGGTGCAACGTGATTGCCAATCCGTCATTCGGCTCGGTCGTCTCCGAAACCGGATCCGCGTTCACTTGGTCGGGCAACAGCCAGAGCCATCGATTGACCCCTTGGAGCAACGACGCCGTCAGCGATCCCTCGGGCGAGGTGATCTACGTGCGCGACGAAGACGACGGCGACGTCTGGTCAGCCACGCCTCTTCCTGCAGGCGGCGAGGCCCTCTACGAGGTCCGACACGGTCAGGGTTACACCGTCTTCTCCCACAGTCGAAATGGCCTCGATCACGAGCTCACGCTGTTCGTCGACGAAGTCGAGCCGGTGCGTTTCGCGCGGCTCTCGATTTCGAATCGCGGCCCCAAGAAGCGAAGGCTCTCGGTCGCCGGATATGTGGAATGGGTATTGGGTAATTCGCGCGAACGCTCGCGGCTCAGCGTCGTGACCGAAATCGACTCGGCAACCCATTTCGTCTCGGCATTCAATCCGGCTTCGAACTTCCCGGCGCGTCGCGCCTTCTTCGCGTCGACCCATCCGGCGACAGCGACCGCCGACCGCGCCGAGCTCATCGGGCGACGCGGCTCACGCGCGCGGCCCGCGGGCCTCGACCGAGCGCTCCTTCAGAACCGGTCTGGGGTGGGTCTCGACCCCTGCGGAGCGCTCCTGATCCCGCTCGAGCTCGGCGCTGGCGAGAGCAAAGTCATCACGTTCGTGCTCGGGGAGGGGAACGACGCCGATCACGCCCGGACGCTCGTCTCGACCTTCACGAAGCCAGCGGCGGTAGCGACGTCCCTCCGAGTCGTATCCGAGGCGTGGGACAAGCGCCTCTCGACCATCGGGGTGAAGACGCCCGACCTCGCCTTCGACCTGATGGCCAATCGATGGCTCGTCTATCAGGCATTGGGCGCGCGCGTGTGGGCCCGATCGGGATTCTATCAGTCGGGGGGCGCCTACGGCTTTCGCGACCAGCTCCAAGACGTCCTCGCGCTCGTCCACGCAGAGCCGGGGGTCGCACGGACGCACATCCTCCGGTCGGCGGCGCGGCAGTTCGAGGAGGGCGACGTTCAGCATTGGTGGCACCCAGAGACCGGCGAGGGCGTTCGCACGCGCTGCTCCGACGACATGCTCTGGCTCCCGTACGTGACCGCCGAATACGTGAAGGCCACCGGTGACGCCGGCATTCTCGAGGAAATCGTCCCGTTTCTCAAGCAGGCGCTCCTCGAGCCCGAGCAGCACGACCACTTCAATACGCCCTCCATCTCCGAAGAGAGGGCCACTCTCTACGAGCACTGTACGCGCGCCATCGCTCAAGGAACCACCTCGGGACTCCACGGCCTACCGCTCATGCAGGGCGGCGACTGGAACGACGGAATGAACCGAATCGGTGAGGCTGGGCGCGGTGAGAGCGTGTGGCTCGCGTGGTTCCTCGCCAAGACGCTGCGGGACTTCGCCCCCTTGGCCGAGGCCCGCGGCGATCACGTGCGTAAAACCCATTGTCTCGAGCTAGCCGACGCCCTCTGCGGCGCGGTCGATGCCGAAGCTTGGGACGGCGAGTGGTATTTGAGAGCCTTCTTCGACGATGGCTCCCCCGTCGGCTCCGCAAAGAACGCGGAGTGCCGAATCGACGCCATCGCCCAATCTTGGGCGGCCATCGCCGGCGGAGGGGACCCCGAGCGAGCGCGCGCGGCGGTCCTGAAATCAGAGGAGATGCTGCGTCTGCCCGACGAAAAGATGATGCGTCTCTTCGTGCCTCCATTCGCCCGATCCGAGCCGAGCCCCGGCTATATTCAGGGGTATCCCGAGGGCGTTCGCGAAAACGGCGGCCAATACACCCACGGCGTATTGTGGACCGCGCTCGCGCTGACGGCGCTGGGCGAAGGCGACCGAGCCGTGTCACTGCTCGACGCACTGAGCCCGATTCGCCACGCGAGCACCCGCGAGGCGGCCACTCGGTACGGCACCGAGCCCTATGTCGTCGCAGCCGACGTCTACGCCGCCGAAGGCTTCATGGGGCGCGGCGGATGGAGCTGGTACACGGGGTCGGCCTCGTGGATGTACCGAATCATGATCGAGCACGTACTCGGTATTCGTCTCGTCGGTGGCCGAATCGGCTTCGCCCCCTGCATTCCGAAAGACTGGAAGACGTTCGAGGTCGACTACCGCGGAGTCTCGGGCCTTCTTCACATCACGGTGGACAATCCGCGGGGTCTGTCGCGTGGGTTGTGCCTCGTCACGCTCGATGGTCGCTCGGTCCCGGGCGGAATCATCGATCTCCCGGTCGACGGCAATAGACACGAAGTGCACGTCGTCATCACGGCGGAGACGAAGCCCGAGGTCCGAGCGAGCCTCCCCGTTAGGGCCGGCGTATAAAGAAGTCGATCGATAATCCGCCTCAACCTTCGGGAGCCTTTTGCCCGAGGAACGAGCACCGGAAGCCTACTTTCGTAGGCTGAGGAGCGGACGAGGCCGCCTGTCTACGAAGGTATCGGCGGAATAGCACCGAGTTGTTGTTACGCAGGCCCCTAAGCCTCCCGGCGCACAGAACCTAGGGGCTCGAAAAGCGAGCCCGGGATCGTCTGGCCGAGGCCCCGTCGGTATGCGCGGGGCCTCGAGTGTTTGCTCAGATGCGTCGCAACACGATCGCGGCGCGGGGCTCGAGCACTCGGAAGGTGAACGACTCGGCCAAGAAGAGCGAAATGGTGCTTCGCTCGCTGTACAAATACCCAATCGAGAGATCTTGTCCAACCGATAGCTCGTAGTCGCCGCCGCGCGTCGACAAGAGTACGGCCCCGCGAATCGCGGGCGCCCAGACGATGGGGCCGCCGAGGAGCTGCTCGACGCGCTTCTCGAGCGGATAGCCGTCCTCGCTCTCGGCGGTGAGCTCGTCGTATTCGGTCTTACCCGCCGCCAAGGCGAACGGTCCTCCGATGCCGGCGCTCTTCAGCGTCTCTTTGGCCTGCGCGACGGCGAGCGGCCACGACTCGACCCGCGCGACGTCGATGGGCGCGTGCGGGGACGAGGGGATGATCCCGACGATGCTTCCTTCGGCGTACCCGTTGAAGATTGCGCCGTCCTCGAAGCTCGCGACCCGCTCGGAGGCCTCGATGACCGCCGCGAGGTTGGGGTCTTCGGAGCCTCGGGCGACCGAGTCGAGCTCGTCGATGTTCAACGTGAAGCTCGCTCGCAGCTCGACGAGGGGAACGACCGTTCGCAGACCGACCACCAGGCCGTCGACGGGCGGGCCGCCGATGCTCGCGACGCGTCCGGTATTGACCGACCCGAGCGCCCAGCCGTGGGGACCGTCGAACGAAGTCGACGATCCTTCGAGCGGCGAGCGAGAGCGTGAGCACACGCGCGGCCTCGCGATCGATGAGAGCCCACGACTCGGCAAGAATCGGCGCATGGTGACGTTTGAGGAGGTCCACGTTCAGGGTCCCTTTCCTGGTTTGGGAAGCGACGCTCGCTTCAGGCTGCCGATCCCAAGGGATCCGCCGGCCATCTTTCCGCTTCCGTGTGCGGGCTCGTTCGCCGCACCCCCGGCGTCGCTCGGCGCCTCCAACATCGTGATCGGACCATCGGTGCCTATGTATTTGTCGATGTTCGATTCGAACTCGGGGCTCGTGCGTCGAATCCACTCGAGCGTCATCATCGCGTGCTCGATTTCTTCGTTCTTGTTGTGAATCAGTACGGCCTTCAGTGCATCGTCGGTGCACGCGTCAGCACGCTGTTGATACCAATCGACGGCCTCGAGCTCTTCGATGAGCGAGATGAGAGCGCGATGCATGTTGCGTGTACCCTCGGAGAGCAGCTCCAGAGGCTCGTGGTAGGTCTCGTGGCCCATGATTGATTGAGTCCTTCCGGTCCTGTCGTTCTTACGGCCTCGTCGCAGCGCTGACCTCGAGCGCCGGCGGAACCGCGAGCGTCGCTTCATCAAGGGGCGTGCCGGTCGCGGGGCACCAAGGTTTCGAGGCGCGGATGAACGTCGGTGCGACAACATGACGCAAACGCGCGCGATTGCCTCACTGAAGCTCACGACATTTCCGACCCGCCTACGTGTTCAGCCGCATCGATCAAAACCCCAGGCATGGCACGCCTGTTGCGACCGCCTGGTCTCATCGGCGAATCGACGCCGATTCATCATTCGGGAGTCGACATGCTCGGTTGGGCCATTGGATTCTTCGTCGTGGCGATCGTTGCGGCCATCTTTGGGTTCGGCGGGATCGCTGCGAGCGCGACGGGGATCGCCAAGATCCTGTTCTTCGCGTTCCTCATCCTGTCGATTGCCTCGTTCGTATTCAGTCGGCGAAAGTGATTTCTGCAGGAGGAAGAGTCGCGGCGCGCGACGTTCCGACCAAACCGAAGTGGGACTGGTGCCTGGCGAACGCGCACCAAAGGCCTACTTCGATGGGTTGAGAGGAGCTTCGATGCGAGGCGGTAACCAGGCGAGGGTGACCGACCGGAGAGCGCCAAGTAACTCATCCACGGCCCCCAGGTCCGATGACGCAGCTTCGACGTCGACCTCCGACGTTCGCGAGAAACCCACGATGAAGACCAATCCAAGTCAGCTGATTGCGTTGATGGCCTTCACGCAGCTCGGCTGCGGCTCGCTCGTACGTGACGCAGTGAAAGAGGCTACGCCAGCGGTGGTCTCGGGCGCCGTTGAAGGCTTGGCCCGACCCGATACCCAGCGCGACCTTCTGGCTCTCGCAGACGAAAGTCGAGTGAAGGCCCTCACGCACCAGGTGAGTGGAGGGGTGGTCGACGGAACGCTCGATACCTTCGACGATCCGGCGCGGAGCCGCCGCCTCGAAGAGCTGTCGAATCGCCTCGTCGATGGCGCGCTGGCGACCCTCGACGCGCCCGAGCACAAGGCGCGCATCGAGTCGTTCGTCAGCGGAATCGCCGGCTCCGCGGTCGCCACCGTCATCGACACATCGCTTTCGCGCACATTCGACGAGAAGACGCAGCTGAAGCTCCGCCTCGCCATGAAAGCGACGGTGGGCGAGCTCATTGGTGTCGTCTTCGAATCGGTACGCGCCGAAATGGGAACCTCCGAAGAACGAGCCACGGCGCTCGGTGCGGCGGCGCATGAGATTTCCAAAGGAGCCACGCTCGGCTTTCAAGACGCCATCGACCAGACCAAGCACGAGCGTTTGACCGGCGAAAAACCCAAAGAAGATGGGGCTCTGCTCATCGCCGCGAGCAATGCATCGGCCACCGGCTCGCGCATCATCTGGATCGCTTCGATCGGGCTCGGTGTGTTGGCGCTGCTCCTCGGCGTCGGTCTCGCATGGGTCATTCGCACCAACCTCGCGCGTCGCGCCGAGCTCGAGCAACGCGACGAGGCCTTGCTTCTCTTGACCGAGGCCATCAAGTCGACCGAGTCGGAGCCTTGGTCGAACGATCTTCGCGCGGCTTTGAAGAAGTCGATGCGTGATCGGCAGGGCGGCGAGCACATTCGAAAGGTGCTCCGCGGCAAGCAAGGTCTGCGACTCGGCTCCGACGCAGTGGCTTAGGGCCCGCGTATAAACAAGTCGGCGCTATTCCGCCGATACCATCGTGAGACAGGCGGCCTCGTCTCTGCGCTCCTCAGCCTACAAAAGTAGGC
>JAYUUB010000291.1:0-22489 GCA_043755175.1 Polyangiaceae bacterium
GATGCATGCGCACCCGGCTCGGCCCATCGAGGGCGAGGTAGGCGACGTCGCGCGCGAGAGGATGCCGAAAGTCGACGACTCCCGCCTTTAGATCGCAGAGACCGCGCGCGCAGAGGCGGGTGATGGCCTCGTCGTCGGTGAGACGCGTGAGGGCGAGAATGTCGGATTCAATGAGGGGGCCGCCTGCGACCGCGAGCCAATCGACCACGTCGTGCTCCGTGGACGGAAGCTCGCGAATGCGGTCGCCGATGAGCTGCTCGAGCGTGGACGGCAGGGCCTCGGCTTTGTCTCCGAAGGCCTGCTCGTTTCGTCGGAGCTCGTGCTGACCGTCGGGGCGCTCGACGATCTCGAGCGTCCCGCGCTCGAGAAGCGCGTCGACCATCTCGAGTAGAAAGAACGGATTGCCACCGACCCGAGGCAGGAGCTCGCCGCAGACCGACGCGACGCCTTCATGAACACCGAGCCGCGCTTCGACGAGGCGCACCTGCTCCTCTTCGGAAAGGCCGCGTAGCTCGATTCGGACGAGGCCTTCGATGAATGGCTGCGCGCGATCTTCGGGACGTGTAACGAGCAGAACGAGGATTGGCAGCCGCTCTTCACGCCGCAAGAGCTCCTGCAAGAGCTCGAGGCTGACCCGGTCGGCCCACTGGAGGCCGTCGATGACCACCACGAGCGCTTGCTCGAGCGCGAGCGCGCCGAGCAGAAAGCGCACCGCGACGAAGAGAAGGTCCCGACGGTAGTTGCCTTGGTCCTCCTCGGCGTCCTCGACCTGCTTGCCCGTGGCGACCTCGCTGAGGCGCGAGATGAGCCGTTCGCTCAAGCTCGAACGCGCGACGACCTGCCCGAGGATGCCGCGGAACACGGCCCGTGCCTCGTCGATAGAGTGATCGATCCCGACGCCGGTTGCCTCTCGAATGAGGTCGCAGAGCGTCGCCAGCGGGATCTCGCTTTTCACGGGCGAGCATTCGATCGAGATGACGCGGACGTCGCGCGGGATCTCCCCGAGGAAGGTCGCGACGAGCGCCGTCTTGCCGATGCCGAGCTCGCCGACGACGGCGCGAGCGATGAGCTTTCCGCGGCCGGCGGGAGGGCTCGTCGAGAATTTGCCGAGGGCCGTTGACATCGAGATCGACTGTGATGAAGTCGACGGCGGCGAGATCGACTGTGGCACCGAGGGGTGCCCCCAGATCGCGATGCTCGGGCTCGAGGCCGACACCGCATTGCGAGACACCGGCGGGGCGCTTGGCGAGCCGAGCACAGGCTGTGCGCTCGACGCCGAAGGCTCGATGGCTGCCGTCGACCGGGCGTCGACTGCTCTGTTGTCGAGCGCGCCGGCCCTCTCGTCTCCCGACCGCTCGGCCTCGGCATTCGCGGACTGCGCGGCGGCTCGGTCGGCAGTTTCCCCTGAGGGAAGGGGAGCGCCGGGCGCAGCGTCCCGCGCTGCTCCTTCGATGGGCCGGTGGCGCGATGAGGCCTCGCCGTCGTCGTCATCGAGGCGGGCGGCCGACGCGGACTCATGCTTCGCTTCGCCGTTCTGAGCCTTTGCTACCTCGTCGTCTTCGTGCGCGGCGGGAGCTGCCGAGCGGGGTGGTGGAGCGCTGGGCGCGACCGACGCGATTCCCGGCGCCGTCGACGGGAAAACGGGCAGTGGCGCTGCGGGGGGGCGGACCGACTCGCCTTCGTCGCTTTCGCTCGGCGACGAAATCGCAGCGACCGCACGGTGGTAAGCGGCGTGGAGATCGGCCTTCTCCGCGTCGCGTCCGACCAAATCGTTCGGCGCCAGCGCCATCTCGGCGGCGCGCTCCTCGCGCGTGAGCGGACGGAGGAGCGCGTAGATCCGCATGTGGCGCGGAACATCGCGTCCTTCGGCATTGCCGAGGTCGAGCGTCGGCGCATCACCCCAACGAAAATCGCGTCGCACTAGCCGATAGAGGCCGCCCGCGACCCAGGATTTGCCTCTGGGAGCGGCGTCTCCGACTCGCGTCGCGAGGAACGGAGCGGGCTCCTCGAGCTTCTGCACGCTGAGATGGCCTTGATCGTCTCGTTCGCCGAGCGCGATGCCGCGCACGATCCCGATGGCTGCGCAGATCGCGAGCGGGAGATCCTCGCTCGTCCCTGCCAACGACTCGTGCACGTCGATTGCGAGCGAGGCCGCGTCGAACGGTGCGCGCGACGGATTTCCCATCAAGCCGACGAGGGCCGTGCCGCCGCGAAGGGTTCCGTCGGCCGGCTCCCAGGAAAAGCGCGTCCCTCGTTTGTAGGCGATGTGATCGAGGGTCTGCTTCAGCTGATCGCTCACGCGGCGCACAGCGAGGGGCCCGAGCCGGGCTTCGAGCACATCGAAACCTTCGATCCGCATCTTCAGCACTGCGACGTGGCGCACTTCGCGGGCGCGCCTCACGAGGAGCGCGCGCGAGCCTTCTCCTTTGCCTCCACCGCTGGTGCGCGCTTGAGGTGCCGCCGCTTGCGTCAGCTGCGCAGCCTCGCTCGGCGGTGGAAGCGATTGAACCAGCGCGTCTTTGCCGAGCAGCGTGACGAGCACTTGCTCGACCGACGCGCTGTCGACCAGCTCTTGCTTCGCTACGATCGCGCGCATGATCGCGCCCGACATGTCGCGCGCCGTCTGAAAGCGCTCGTTCGGATCTTGGGACAACGCCCGCAGCGTGATCGCTTCGAGCTCGCTCGGAAGCTCGACACCCTGCGCCGACGGCGTGAAGATCTTGCCGGTTCGAACTGCATCGAGCAGCGCATCGTCGGTCGGCTTTTCCTGCCCTGGAGGGGCGTAGGGAGACCGCAGCGTCAAGAGCTCGTAGAAAACGACGCCGAGTGCATAGATGTCGCTTCGCCGGTCGACGCGCTCGCCGCGCCCCTGCTCGGGAGACATGTACCCGAACTTGCCTTTCAGGACGCCGGGCTCCTCACGGAAGAGGTTCGCGCTCGCGATCCCGAAGTCGGCGATCTTCACGACGCCTTCAACCGAAATGATGATGTTTTGCGGCGAGACGTCGCGATGGACGATCGCGAGTGGAGCGCCTCCTTCGTCTCTGCGCTCGTGTGCGTAGTGGAGCCCTTTGGCGGCCTCGGAGACGATGAACGCTGCGACGAGCGGTGGGATGCGCGCGCTCTTTTGCTTCGCTGCGCTCATCAGCTTTCCAAGATCGAATCCTTCGACGTATTCCATCGAGAGGAGCAACCCCTCGTCGCCGTGATCCAAGAACTCGTAGATCTGGACGATGTTCGGATGGTTGAGCCGGGTCGCGAGGTGCGCCTCCTCGACGAACATCGATCGGAACCGGCGTGAGGACGAGTGTTGCGGGAGGATCCGCTTGACGACGAGGAGCTTGAAGGTCCCTTCGGCCCCACGCTTCTTCGCGAGGAACACCTCGGCCATGCCGCCAGCACCGAGTCGGCGGAGGATCTCGAAGGCTGCGAGCTGCGTGGGCTGTTGAGACATCACTCAGGCGCTCGCTCGCCGCGGACCCGAAACGGCGGCGAGCCAAGCATCGATTCTCGGTCCGGCCGGCTTCGGCCACTGCATGGCGGCGAAGCGCTCGAGGAGCTGCGTCGTGTGATCGCCCGTTCGGGTCGGATCTTTGAAGGCTGCGCGTGCAGCGTCGAGCTCGCGTGCCGCGTCGTTGAAGCGTCCTTCGTGGTAGGCGAGCCAAGCGCGGGTGAGGTGCCTGTGTTGCTTCGGCTCCGCTTCGACCAGCGCCACGGCCTCGCACGCGATGAGCTCGGTGCGCGCCGTCTCTTCATCGCCATGCGAAAGGGCGAGCTGGGCTTGGAGAAGCTTGGTTTCGACCTGTCCCCACGGATCGGCGAGCCTGTCGAACAGCACCGCGGCGGCCAGCGCGTGTGTCGCTGCGTCGTCTCCGTTGCCTGCGTCGAGCTCGACCATCGCCAACAGACGTTCACACGCTGCCTCGCCACGAGGGGTCGCGAGATCTCGAAAGCTCTGACGCGCCGCGAGTGCCGTCGCGCGGGCCCGGTCGTAGTTGCGCTCGCGGTGATCGGTGTGGGCGAGCCCCACGTCACACTGGCTCATTCCGAGACGGTAGCCGAGCGACTCGAACTCGGTGCGCGCCGTGATGAGCATGTCGCGAACGGTGGAGGCCGATCCGGCGGCTTGATCGATCAGGTAGAGGACGACCAACGCCTGGGCGTGCCCGAGTCGGTCGGACACGTTCGCAAAGCGCTGCGTCGCGCTCGCCAAGATTTGCCGCGCGCGGGCGTGATCGCCGAGGAGGTAGTCGATCTCGCCAAGGGTGACCTCACACTGCGCGGCGCCGTGATCGTCACCGAGCTCTTCGAACATCGCGAGCCCACGTGCTGTGAGCCTGCGGCCGAGGGCGGGCGAGCCTTGGTCGCTCGCGATGTGCCCGAGCAGCCTGAGGCAAGTCGCTTCGCTCCGCTTGTCGCCTAGATCTTGGAACATCTGACGGGAAGCTTCGGCCTCGCGACGAGCATCCTCGAGCTTTCCGGCGTGTCGGAGCGCTTCGCCTCGCCACAAGTGTTGGACCGCCGCGTGGCGGCCGTCGAGCCGACCATCGAGGAGCGCGAGATCGCGCAAGATCGCGGCTGTGTCACGGGATCGGCCCCAATTCTGAGCGATGAAGCCGTGCAGGAGATCGGCTGCGCCGCCGAGATCGTTCGCTCGGATCAAGTTCACGACGCGATGACGAACGATGCGCCGACTGCCGGCCGACGGATGCTTCGCGAGCGCGTCGGCTGCCGCGTGGAAGACGAGGCTCGCATCGGGCCGCGAGAAGAGCTTCGTCAGGAGGTACTCTTGCAGCAGCGCGTGCGGCCAGCGGAGTCGATCGGAGCCGGACGCCAACAGAATCTGCGCGCGCTTCAGCACGGCGATGGCGCGCGCGGGATCCATCCCGAGCGACGCGTACTGCGCTCGAAGCACGTCGCGACGAATGTCGCCACCGAGCGCTGCCGCCGCCAAAGCTGCTGGACGGAACTCGTCGGGCACCGCTGCGACGCGCTCTTCCCAAAGATCGGCGGTCGTCGCCGCACGCGCGGCGAGCGATGCGCGCGGAACGTAGTAGCGGCCCTCTCGAAGCTCGAGATGTCCGCCCATGGCCCACGCGTGGAGAAGCTGGAGCGCGAAGAGCGGGTTGCCTTTACTTCGCGCGGCCGCTTCGACCACCGCCGCGTCGTCGAGAGGGAGCGTCTCGCGCAAAAGGGTATGCGTCTGCGCCGCGTCGAGGGGAAGCAAGTCCATGCGCTCCGCGTTGCCCTCGCGAATGAGGTGCTCGAGCCGTTCTTGTCCGCTCGGGTCGGCTTCGACGGCCTCCGAGCGCACGGTCACGACGACGAGCACTCCGAGCTGATCGGCTTCCCGCAGGAGTCTGACGACGTTGTCGTAGGTGGCGGGCGGGGCGAGATGGATGTCATCCATCCAGAGCAAGATCGGCTTCTCCTTCGAGATGTGCTCCAGGGTTCGGCGCATCACGAGCCAACGAAGCTCCGGATGATCGAGCGAAAAGCGTTTTCCGCTCGGGCCGACCTTCCCCTGAGGGGCCTCGGGCCTCAGCCATTCGGCGCTCGCTGCGATCCAAGTCGTCCCGTCGTCGTCGTCGGCGCTGACGCCCCAGACGTTCATCAGGACCTTCTCCACGACGTCGCGGTCGGCGCGTTCGAGTCGGTAGTGCTGCGTGACCGCACCGACGACCCCGTCGAGAGGCGCGGCGATCTTGCGGTAGCGCGCTCGCAGCGGGATGAGGAGACCGCGCTCGTGAGCGTCCTCGCAGAGCCAGTCGGCGAGTCGGCTCTTGCCCACACCTGCATCTCCCGAGAGCACCACGAGGCGGCGCGAGAGCCCGCGGGTCTTCGGATCGGCGAACGCTTCGGCGACCTCGTGGGCGATGGCGATGAGCCGTCCCCGCTCGGCCTGACGCGCCACGAACGGGCTCGGCCTCAGCGCCAGCAACCCTGCAGCGGCCGTGCTCACTTGGCCGATCGTTCCGTCGCTCGACGTCTCGGGCAGGGTGATTGCGTCGCGGGACGGATTCGGTGCGATGCTTCCGCCGGCACGAGGGAGGGGAGTCGTCGTGGCGCTCACGCTTCCGCGGCGAGAGGGCTGGAACGCTCGCCACGCACGTCGCGCGTCGGCGGCGAACGTGAAGCGATGCCAAGGCCGTTTGGCCAGGAGGCGCATCACGAACTGGGCGACCTCTTTGGGCGCGTCCATCGGCACGCTCGGCTCGGGAATGGGAGCGTTGCGATGTTGCTGCAACAGCTCTTCGTTCGTTCCCGTGTATGGCTCGCGGTTGGCGACCATCGCGAACAGAATGCAGCCGAGCGCATAGAGATCGGTCGCCGGCCCGATGTGAGGCGTCGCGTAGCGAATCTGCTCGGGCGCCATCCACCCCGGGGTTCCGGCCCCGTAGCGCACGGTCGGCTCGGCCTCGGTCGAACCGTCGAGCCGATGATCGACGCGATCTTGCATGAGCCACGCGAGACCGAGATCGAGGATGTACGTGCGTGCGTCGTCGCCCTCGGGCGTGATGTCGAGCAAGACGTTCGACGGCTTCAAGTCGCCGTGGATGACGCCTCGCGCGTGGGCGTGGGCCAAGCCGGCCAGGATTTGATCGACGCAGGTCCACACGATCGCGAACGGCAGCAGGCCATCGTGCTGCGCCAAGTAAATCCACTCGTGGAGCGAGCGACCCGGCGCCGCGTCCATCGCGAGGTAGGGTGTCCCGTCGGCCAGCGTGCCGAAATCGCGCGCGCGCACGATGGTGGGATGCGACAAGCCCGCGAGAGCGCGCGCTTCTTCTTGGAACCACCATGCGTCTTCGGGGCGTGCGGTTTCACCCGGACGCCCCAGGAGCTTCACGGCGACGCGCTCGTCGAGCACGAGGTCACGGCACAGATAGACCATACCCATTCCGCCTCGTCCGAGCTCGCGGCGAACTTGATAACGGCCGGCCAATACCGTGCCCGGGGGGAAAATGGCTTCGTCGCTCATCAGCGCGGTCCGCATATTAGGGACTCGCACATGCCGAACGCCACTGTGCTGTGGTCTCGACGGACGTTCTCGTTCACCGCGGCGCTTTGCACCACCCAACGGCGCCCCGAGCGGTCGAGACACGACGAAGTGAAGGGCGCAAATCGCGAAAAGGGTTCACTCGCGCTCCTCTTGCGGCGGCCCCGCACCCTTTGCGTCTGCTAAGCTCCGTCCGTGGAGTCGTTCGTTCGAGTGCTCGCCTTCGCGGGAGCCCGCGATGTCGTGGGGTCGCCCGAAATCCGTTTCGCGCTCGCTCGACCCTGTACGGCATCGCAGCTCTTCGACGACATCGTCTCGGCGTATCCTGGCCTCGAGCCGTACCGCGGGTGTGTCAGGCTGGCCATCAACGGGACGTACGCGGAGCCCGGTGACGCGGTCTCGACAGGCGACGAGGTGGCGCTCATTCCCCCCGTGGCTGGGGGCTGAGGGTGATGTCCATCGAGCTCTTCACCGAGTCGCGAGCGCGTCGGCTCGCATCGACCTTCTGGAGCGGTCACTCGCCCCCATCGGGCGTCGAAGATCGAATCGCGAAGGGGTCCTGACCATGCCGGCATCTCTTCCTGGGCACGTCCCCGAACGCCGTCGTCTTCCGCTCGTGGCGGCAGACGGATCTCGATCCGTCGAGGGGCGCCAATACCCGTCGAGCGCCGGGGTCGAGCCGACAGCGACTCCGTTCAACGTCCAGCGAGCGAACGCGCGACCCGGAGTCGCCGAACCGCGAAGCGTTCGCATCTCGGTGACCGACCGCTGTGACTATGCCTGCACCTATTGCCGACCTTCCAAGTCCGAAGGCTACACCGACGGGCGCCTCATCCCATCCGAGTGGCGGACCCTGCTCGACGGGCTGATCGCTGCGGGAGTGAAGCGCTTCCGATTGACGGGGGGCGAGCCCTTGCTCGTGCCGCACGTGGTCGACCTGATTCGTCACCTCTCCGACCGCGGCGTGAGTGATCTCGCGCTCACCACCAACGCCTCGCGCCTCGCGAAGCTCGCGAGGCCGCTCCGTGAGGCGGGGCTGATGCGCATCAACGTCTCCATCGACTCGCTCGATCCTGTTCGATTCGAAGAGCTCACGCGCGGCGGTCGGCTGTCCGACGTGCTCGCTGGCATCGATGCGGCCCTCGAAGCCGGCTTCGCCCCCATCAAGCTCAACGCGGTCATCCTTCGCGGCACCAACGACGACGAGCTCGAGCCGCTGACTCGATTTGCCTGGGACAAAGGCCTCGTTCCTCGCTTCCTCGAGATTATGCCCATCGCCGAAGGCGCAAAGCTCGTCGGCGAGCACTTGGTCACCGCGCACGAGATGCGCGCACGCCTCGCGCACCTGCTCGAAACCGACGAAGCGATTCCAGAGCCCGATCGTGGCCCGGCGCGCTACGTTCGAGCACGCCACGACCGCTCGCTGCGCGTCGGGTTCATCAGCGGCACGAGCGATACCTATTGCGCCTCGTGTGATCGACTTCGCGTCTCGTCGACCGGCGTCCTCCGGCCCTGTCTCGCGACCGAAGATGGAGTCGATGCGTCGGAGGTCGCGCGCTCGGGCGACGCCGCCGGCATCGGCGCCCGGCTCGAAGAGGCTTGGTTGAAAAAGCCCGACGGAAGAGTATTCAAGGGCTGCACCGAAGATTCGGCGAAGAGTGTGTCGATGCGCGCCATTGGGGGATAGACGCGGGATGAAAGATGGCTCGAACCGGGGTGGGAGTTGGTCGGATGGCGATGGACACGGATCTGGCGATGCCGACCCGCTCCGCGCCGTCATTTTCGACTTCGAAGACACTGGCGACGCGCTGAGCCTGCTACCTCTGGCGGCGCGTCGCGCGCTCGACGTGGCCGGCTTTCGCTTGTCGCTCGAAGGATGGCAGTCGCTCGGCTTGACGCAGCGAAAGGAGCTCGCGCTCGAGGGGGCCCGCGACGCCGTCGACGCATCGAGCGTGGAGGAGTCGGTGAGGCGCGCGGCGATCCCCGCCACGCGCATCCGACCCGTGCCCGACCCCGACCCGCTCCTTCCACCCGAGCAGCTCTCGAGCTTCCTCGGTCCGCGTCGGTCGGTCGATCCGGCACAGTGGGCGAGACTGCGCGCGCTCGATCGCTACGCGCTCGTTCACGTGCTGCGACGCTCGATCGCCCATGACGATCCCAGGCGACTCGAGGCCGCGCTCGGCATCATCCTGCCGCGCATGAGCGTGCGTCCGTCGACCCACCCGACGACTCCACCGCCAACAGCTCCATCGACCGCGCCTTCGGCGGAGACCGACCGACGCCCGAGCTCCAGCGGACGTGCCGGGCGGCGGCTGTCACCAGGACCGTCGACCGAACCCCGTTCGCCCAAACGCTCACCCGGTGACGTCGATGTGACGCGGCGGCACTCGGCTGGCTCGGGCACGCCCGCCACCGAGCGCCGGTCGGCATCGACCAGCGCTCGCTCGACGACACCAGCGCAGTCGGCCTCCGCGTCCCGAGCACGGGGCGCCAATGCGGTGACCCAGCAAAGCGAACCGCCGCCGCGGCCATCACCAGCGAGTCGCAGAGACGAAGACGATGGGGCGGTCGCGCATGACGGTCGCTTCACGGGTCGCGGCGACGGCTCGAGCCGAGGTTCTGTCGAGCCGGACCGAGGCTCACGGCACGCCCGAGGCATCGAGGAGCTCGACGAGCTCCACCACGACGAACGCGATTTCGACGGAGACTCGCTGTCGCCAGAAGCTCTGCAACACGACCGCTATTCGACCCACCTCTCCGACGAAGGAGAGGCGCGCATGGTCGACGTCGGTGACAAGGCGGTCACCCTCAGACGCGCGTCCGCACAGGGCTCGGTGCAGATGCGGTACGAGACGGCGCTGCGCGTCGTCGACAGCAACGTGCCCAAAGGCGATGTGCTCTCGGTCGCGCGCATCGCGGGGATCATGGCTGCGAAGCGAACCCCTGAGATCATCCCGCTGTGTCACCACGTCGCTCTCACCAAGATCGAAGTCCACGTCGACGTCGACGCCGAGCTCGGTCGCGTGACGGTCGTCGCCATCGTCGAGGCGCGTGATCGAACGGGCGTCGAAATGGAGGCGCTCGCGGCCGTGACGGCGGGGTGCCTCACCGTCTACGACATGCTGAAAGGCATCGATCGCGACATGGTCCTGTCCGAAATCAAGCTGCTCGAGAAGTCAGGCGGTCGCACCGGCAGCTACGTCCGGTACGAGGGTTAGTTCTTGCGCATTCGCACTGAAGCTCTGAGCGTCGACGAAGCCATTCGCGCGGTGTCGCGGCCTGGCGCGGGGGGCATCTCCACCTTCGTGGGCGTCGTTCGCGACCTGAGCGACGGCCGTGCTGTGACGCTCCTCGAGTACGAAGCATATGGCTCGATGGCCGAGGCCGAGCTCGGTCGAATCGAAGCGGAGCTCGTGGCTCACGACCCGACCTTGCGGGTGTTCGCGACGCACCGTACCGGCGCGCTCGCGGTCGGCGACATCGCAGTGGTGTGTGCTGCGAGCGCCGTGCATCGCGGTGAGGCTTTTCGTGCGTGCCGTTCGCTCATCGACGAGATCAAATCTCGTTTACCGATCTGGAAACGTGAGCATGGACCTGACGGCCCTCATTGGGTGGGCTGGATCGATGCTCGCTGCGCCCTCGGAGACGACGTTCACGAAGGCCACGATCACGGCCACGCTGACGGCGAGCACGGCCACGCCGAGCACCAACAGAGCTCTGAGACGCCGAGCCGCGAGCCGAAGGTCTGAGCCGCCGGAGGTCTCAAAAGCCGTCGATCGTGAGCACGTCGAGAAGGTCGCCATCGGCGATCTCGGTCACCGACTCGGGGACCACGATGAGTGCCGTGGCTTCGGCGAACGACGTCACCGCTCCCGATGCCTGGTTTTGGCGAATCGTCGCCGTTCCCACGCCTTCGTCGCGCGAGATTGTCGCGCGCAGAAATTCGCGCCGGCCGGCACGCCGCTTCAGGGTCCCTCGGATCGGCAGCCGCTCGGCCGTCGGAAGGGGTCGGCGGTCTCCTTGCATCGCCCTCAAGAGCGGCATGCCGAAGAGCAGGAACGTGAGCGACGCCGAGGCTGGATTTCCAGGCAGTCCGAGCACGAGGAGCTTACCTCGACTGCCGACCGTCAGAGGCTTTCCAGGCTTGAGCGCGACCTTGTAGAAGTCGATCGTCACCCCGGCACGCTCGAGGGCCGGCCTCACCACGTCGTGATCGCCGACGCTCACGCCGCCGATCGTGACGAGCAAATCGGATGCATCGAGCGCCGTGTCGAACGCCCGAGAAGCGAGCTCTGCGTCATCGCGCACGAACGGCGCCACCCGTGCGACCGCGCCTGCGCGCCTCGCCATTGCCGAGACGAAGTACCCGTTCGACTCCACGATGCTGCCGGGGCGTTGCCCATCGCCCGGCGAACGAAGCTCGTCGCCCGTGCCCAAGACGGTCACGACCGGGCGCCGCGCGACGATGAGGTTTGGTCGATCGAGCGCCGCTGCCAGGGCGATCGCGCCGGGCCCGAGCCGCGTCCCTTCTTCAAGCGCAGTCGCTCCTTCTTGCAGGTCTTCGCCTCGTCTTCGGACGTGCTCGCCGGGGCGAGGTCGCGACGAGAATCGAATGCGATCACCTTCGCGCGTGACGTTTTCCTGCATGACTACGCTGTCTGCGGGCGCCGGAATCGGAGCGCCCGTGAAGATGCGGAGCGCCGTTCCGGCGACGAAGACGGGTAACGAGGCCCCCGCAGCGCTTTCTCCTCGCACGTCGAGCTCGTACGGTCCGTCACCTACGAGATCGCTCGCACGGAGCGCGTAGCCATCCATCGCGCTGTAGTCGAAGGGTGGAAGCGCAAACGGCGCCTGGATCGACTCGGCCAGAACTCGTCCGTCTGCGTCGTCGAGCCCGATGCGCTCGCCTCCGACCTTCACGGCGCGTGAGAGGATCAGCTTTAAGGCTTCGGCGAAGCTCAGCATCAGCTTTCTCCTTTTAGCGTCTTCGTAGCGTGCTGTCCGTGCTTCCCCGAGGCGAGCCCTATCGCGTGCCCCAAGGTGGGCGCGACGAGCGCCGTGATCCCGAGCTTCACCGCAGCCACGCTGCCTGGCAGCGCGACGATCACGCTGCCCCCATAAGTTCCGGCGACCGCCCGCGACAATATCGCTCGCGGTCCGATGTCGTCCCAGCTGAGGCGCCGAAAGGCTTCACCGAAGCCGTCGATGACTTTGTCGAAGAGCGGCACCACGGCTTCGATCGTTCGGTCTCTAGGCCCGACGCCGGTGCCTCCCGTCACGACCACGGCGTGCGTAGCCTCGTCGTCGGCGAGGGCCTTCACGCGTTCTCTCAGCATCTCGATTTCTTCTCGGACGATTTCGTGGGGGCCGAGGTCGAACCCAGCCTCGACGAGGAGCGCTCGCAATGTTCGGCCGCCCTCGTCGTCTGCCCCGGAGCGCGAGTCGCTCGCTGTGACGGTCGCCACGCGGTAGCGCGCTTTCATGTTCCGACCTCGGAGTGCGAAGGTGCTTCAAAAGTCGGCTCGAACACCCGCTCGACGTGAGGCATCGTGAGCGCCTCTTCGAGCCGGCCGTGGTCGAAGTCGAAGCGACCGAGACGTATCGGACGCTCGGGCCAGATGAGACGGAGTCGCACGTGTGGCGGAACCGTCGGGGGCCGTTCGCGCTCGAACATCGTCGGCGATACGGCACCCTGATCATAGGGTGTGACCACGGTGATCTCGGTGGCTCCACGATCGAGTAGCGCGTGGATGAGGGTGTTGTCGGCCGCGCCGCCGTCGATGTGTACCTCACCATCGAGCACGGGGAGTCGCGCGTAGACGCCTGGAATCGTACAGCTCGCGACGATGACGTCGTGCATGTCGTCGCGCCCCTTGCTCGAATGAACGACGAGCGCGTCTCTCGCGATCGCCATCGAGCGGATTCGGCTCGCGGTCGAAAGGGTCGTGTCGTGCGCGCCGCGGAAGCCTGCCAGCGCTCCCATGATGAGCCGCCTCGCTCGCGTGGTGGAGACCAAGAGCTCGACCTCGCTCTCGACGATCTGGCGCTCGGGAATGAACTTCTCGAGCGCGTCGCGCAGGATGATGCTCATTCCGAACGGGCTCCGCTCGGTCTTCAGGTACCGACGAGACACGATCGGAGTCTTCGCGAGCGCACGCCAAAAAGCGGGCGCTTTTTCTGCGAGCCCCGAGACCCAGACGGCGCCCGAGATCGAGCCGCTCGATGCACCTGCGGCGATGTCGAAGCGCTCTCCGCGCGACCACAACCGCTGCATCACCGCGACTTGAAAAGCCCCCCGGCAGCCGCAGCCAGGCAAGGACACGGCTCGCATGACCATCGGTGTCGACGTATAGCCTTTCGCTTCGTGGTGCGCTAACGCACCCGCATCGTGTCTGGCCCCCTCTTCCCGCATGTCGTCCTCCCCGAGATCCCCATCCCGCCGTGGAGCGTCGTCGCGCTTCTCGCGGTCGTAGCGGTCACTTACTTCGTCTCGATGAAAGGCCGGCCATGGGACTTCATGGCGATGCTCTTCGGGGCGGCGGCCGTCCTCGCCCCGCTCGCCTTCTGGTTCTACTTCAAACCGACTTACTTCGAAGTCCCTGAGCCGCCCACGATCAAGCCATTCGGAACGCTCGTCGCGCTGGGAGTCTACCTCGGCTCGGTGATCGCCGTACGGCACGGTCGCCAGCGAGGGCTCGACGTCGACAAGATGAACTCGTTCATCTTCTGGGTCGTCGGTCTCGGTTTCGTCGGTGGTCACGTTCTCGACGCCATTTTTTACACGCCGGAGAAGATCCAAGCCGACCCGCTCTACATCGTGAAGATCTGGGCCGGCCTTTCGAGCTTCGGCGGCTTCACCGGCGCCATCATCGGCGCGGTCGCGTACAAGCTCGTGAAGAAAGATCAGGTCCTCGCCTACGTCGACACCGTTTGCAGCGCGTTCCCGCTCGCCTGGGTCTTCGGTCGTTCGGGCTGCGCCACCGTCCACGATCACCCGGGCAAGGTCTCCGATGCTTGGTACGCCGTGAAGTGCGTCGAGCATGCCGATAAGTTGGGCCACGGCGAAGGCGCGGCCTTTCTCTGTCGCAACACCGAGAACCTCGGTCGCTACGACCTCGGGCTCATCGAGTGCGTGCTCACGATCCCGCTCGCCGTCGCGTTCGCGCTGCTCTGGTGGAAGAGGCCTCGGCAGTACGGATTTTTCGCGGGTTGGATGTGCATCCTCTACGCACCCGTCCGCTTCGTGCTCGACTTCTTCCGCGCCGGCGAAAGCGATCATGTCGGCCTCGAGGTCGACCCCCGACACGCCGGGCTGACCCCCGCGCAGTGGGCGTGCTTCGGTCTCATCGCGCTCGGGTTTTACATCGTCTACCTCGGCAAGAAGCACTACCCGCCGGTCCCGGCCACGTACGCCGAGGCGCAGGCCGCTGCGCTTGCACATGACGTCGGCGATGCCGACACCGACGACGACGAAGACGCGCCGCTGCCACAGCGCTCGGCCGAAAAAGTGACGAAGAAATCGTCGGTCGCCACACCAAGCGTCAAGTCCGGCAAGAAGAAGAAGGGCGCGAAGAAATCGAGCGAGGCGAAATCGAGCGCGGAGCCGAAGTCGAACCGCGAAGCCAAGCCCGACGACGACGACGTCTCGACGGGTGGGTCCAACGACGCCATCGGCGATGACGCCCCCTCCGAAACGCGGTCCGACGACGCATCTGTCGGGGCTCCTGTGAAGGTTGCTACCGGGCCCGCGAAGGGGTCGGCGAGCGACGAGGCCGCGAAGAAAGACGACGACGCATCGTAGTCGTCGTTTTTGTCCTCGCTTGACGTTTGGGACCGTCCAGTTATCGTATGGCTCCCTGCGTCATGTTCCGGACTTCGACAGCTCGTGCGATGTTGCTGCCATCTGCGCCCCGCACCCGCGCGGCCGAGCGCGTGATGCGCGAGTCGAATGGGGGCGCGACTCCTTCGTCGGCGACGCCGTCGTCATCGAGATGGTCTTCCGGTCGTCCCGAAGAAGGTCATCCCGAAGAAGGTCGTCCTGAAAAGAGCTACGGCCGATGGCGACTTTCGACGGGCCATTTTTTCGCCAGCTGCCCCACACGAGGCGCCCCCGCACAGCTTTTCTCTTTCTGATCTCCACCCGGTATTTTTGTTCTCATTCATCACCCAAGCGATTGGTTCTGACAGGTTGAATTTCGATGGCTGAAGATTCGCGGAAGCTGTTCGTCGCCGGTTTGCCGGACTCCATTACGGAAGAAGTTCTCAAGCAGTTATTCGAGGCAACCGGCGGCAACGTCGTCGAGGTCTCGCTGCCAAAAGACCGCGCGACCGGGAGGCCGCGTGGCTTCGGGTTCGTGACCCTCGCAACGACCGACGAGGCGAACGCCGCGCGCGAGTCGCTCGACGGTTCGTTTCAAGGTGGCAAATCGATCTCCGTGCGACCTTTTCAGGCCGAGCCACCCAAGAGGGATGGTCTCAGCCCGATGGGCGGCGTCGGTATGGGTCGACCGATGGGCGTTGGTGGCCCTCCGGGTATGGGCGGAGGTGGGGGAGCCGCAGCGGCGCCCGATCGCACGCTTTACGTCGGCAATCTTCCCTACGACACCAGCGTCGAAGAGGTCGAGGGCTTCATCACGGGTACGGGCGCAGGTCCGGTCGTTCGCGTTCATCTTCCCGCCGATCCCGATGGGAGAAAGCGCGGCTTCGGCTTCGTCACGATGGCGAGCGCCGAGAGCGCCAAAGCCGCAATCGAGCTGCTTCGAGGGGTCGATGTTCGCGGTCGACGTCTCGTCGTGAACCTTGCGCATCCGAAAGGCGAGCGTCCGCCGGGTGAGGCGGGTGGCTTCGCTGGTGGTGGCGGTGGCGGTGGTGCCCCGCGATTCGGTGGCGGCGGCGGCTTCGCTGGCGGCGGCGGCTACAGCGGTGGCGGCGGTGGCGGTTACGGCGGCCCTCCTGCTGCTGGTGGCTTTCCGCCCCGCGACGGTGCACCCCGACCGTTCGCCGGCGGACCTCCTCCTCCTCAGCGCAAGGCGTTCGACGAAAAGCGACGCCGCAACCACGACGGTGACGGCGGTGGCGCCGGCCGTGGTGCAAGCGCGGGTCGCGGCGGCGGTGGCCGCAAGAACGAGGTGTGGGACACCGGAAAAGACGACTGGGACAGCGGGAAAGACGAGTGAGCCGCGGAGGTCCTCGGACCTCCTCTCACGCGTTCTCACGTCGCCCTTCGAACCGCACCCCGAGATTTCCGCCTATCTGCTTGGCGCGGAAAAGACCCGGGGCTTGACTCGGACGCCCGCTCGACTAGGGTGGAGCGTCCCCTCTCGTTTCGCCGGGAAGAACCCGCGACGCCTTCGACCGACCAGGTCGAAAGCCCGCCGCGAGCCCTTCGTGAGCAAACCAACAGATCGTGCACTTCGAGTCGCAATCGTCCCCGTGTCGGTTGCCAGAGACCAGAGAGAACCGCCATGCGTGACACCATCAAGCTGACCTGTGCAGACTGCGGACGTGCGAACTATCACACGACCAAAAACAAGCGCACGATGACGGAGAAGTTCACCATCAAGAAATTCTGCCCCTCGTGCCGAAAGCACCTCGAGCACAAGGAAGGCAAAATCTCGAAGGGCTGAGGTCTCTCCCGGCTCTGCGCCCTCTCGGCGCCGGCAATTTTTCCCGAGGGCCGGCTCTCGAGCTTTCGAGCTCCCGAGCCCCCGAGCGGAGATCAGCTAGCCAGCCCCCGCTAGCTTCGTCCGGCGCCAGGTCTGCATGAAAACGTCGTCGCTCTTGCGCTCGCAGGTCCGAACGTCGCTTGCAGATCCCGAGGCCCCCGAGCCGTTTCCCTTTCGCAGGGTGGTGATCCGATGGTGTTCGACTGGGTTCAAGGTCTGTTCTCGAACGACCTCGCGATCGATCTCGGCACCGCCACGACGCTCATCTACGTGCGTGGCAAAGGGATCGTCTCCTGCGAGCCCTCCGTCGTGGCCGTTCAGCGCGATCAGCGCGGCGGCAAGAAAGTCCTCGCAGTCGGCCGCGAAGCGAAGGACATGCTGGGTCGCACCCCGCACAACATCCAAGCTGTGCGCCCGCTGAGAGATGGTGTCATCGCCGACTTCGAAATCACCGAGGCGATGCTGCGCTATTTCATCGCGCGCGCTTCGAACCGCCGCACGCTCGTGAAGCCGCGAATCGTGATCTGCGTGCCCTTCGGCATCACCGAAGTCGAGAAGCGCGCCGTCAAAGAGAGCGCCGAGAGCGCCGGCGCTCGTGAGGTCTACCTCATCGAAGAGCCCATGGCGGCCGCGATCGGCGCCGGCCTGCCCATCACCGAGCCCTCCGGAAACATGGTCGTCGACATCGGCGGCGGTACCACCGAGGTCGCCGTCATCTCGCTCGCCGGCATCGTCTATTCGCAAAGCGTTCGCGTCGCTGGCGACAAGATGGACGAAGCGATCATGCAGTACATCAAGCGCAAGTACAACATGGCCATTGGCGAGCAGACGGCCGAGCGCATCAAGATCACGGCTGGAAATGCTTATCCGCTCGACCAGCCAATCACGATGGAGGTGAAGGGCCGCGACATGGTCGCAGGCATTCCGAAGACCGTCCTCGTCAACTCCGACGAGGTTCGTGAATCGCTCGCCGAGCCCATCAACGCCATCGTTGAAGCGGTGCTCATCGCGCTCGAGCGAACGCCTCCCGAGCTCGCCGCCGACATCGTCGACAAGGGCGTGGTGCTGACGGGCGGCGGCGCGCTTCTCAAGAACCTCGACGTGCTCCTCCGCGAAGAAACCGGGCTTCCGGTGATGGTCTGCGACGATCCGATCAGCGCGGTCGTCCTCGGCAGCGGCAAGGCCCTCGAGCACCTCGAGCTGCTCAAAGAAGTGACGCTCGGCTGAGCGGCTCCAACACGCTCCGCGACATTAAGTTGCGCACGCGTGCGCACTTCACTCGACGGCGGCACCTGAGCCCCAGGACTGCTCGACTGGCGCGTGCGGCCCGACTGATCCAGGCTCTCGTCGGGAAGCGATGCGCGCGACGAGGCGTTTCTCTCGATCCAACCCCGCGGAACATGGCCTTTCCTGCGGATTTATGGCTTCATTCGCCGCGAGAGGCACGCCCAGTGTGCCTCGATTCGTCCAGCCTCCCATCCGCGCCGCTCGGCGTACCGGCCGATGCGCCGGTCCCAGCCGGGCGCAGAGCGAAACCCGTGACCCGGCCACGCCGCGCACGAAAGGATCCTGTTGAAGCTCCAGCGGTACCGCGACCTCGTCATCGTCGTGCTTGCCCTCGCGGTACCGTTCTGGTTCCTGCGAGCGAGCATGCGCGATCCGAAACGCGCGTCGGGTCCCGATCGAGTCATCGTCCAGATCGCCGGGCCCATCCAGGTCGTGGCTGCGACGCTCGCGCGCGGCGTCTCGAACCTGTGGGGAGACTACGTCTACCTCGTCGATGTGAAGCGCGACAACGCGTCGCTGGGCTCCCAAAACGCTCGTCTGCGCGAACGCGTCGCGAAGCTCGAGGAGCTCGAGGCGGAGAATCGTCGCTTGCGACGTCTGCTCGACCTCAAGACCAGCGTCGCCGACGACGTGGTCACCGCCGAGGTCATCGGGAAAAACACGAACGAGTTCTTCCGCGTCTTGCGCATCACGCTCGACAAGCCGACTCCGGGCATCGGTCCGAACCTCCCGGTGCTCGCTCCCGATGGTGTCGTCGGCACCACCCTCGAGGCCGCCGGCGATACCGTCGACGTGAGGCTCGTCGTCGATGCCGGCTCGGGCGTCGACGTCGTCGTCGAGCGGACCGGAGCGCGCGGGTACGTGAGCGGTGTCGGTGACGAGCGCGAGTACGCATGCAAGGTCAGCTACATGCAGCGCACCGACGAGGTCCAGGTCGGCGACGTGATGCTGACGAGCGGCGTCGGTCTGCGATTTCCGAAGGGGATCCGTGTCTGCACCGTCGCGAAGATCGTGAAACGCGATTTCGGCATCTACCAAGAGGTTACCTGCGTTCCCACCGTCGACTTTTCGAGGCTCGACGAGGTCGTCGTGGTGCTCAGCCAGAAAGCCCCTCCACCCGCAGTCGGTGCGCCCGCAGCATCCGTCAAGAAGCCCTAAGGAGCCGAAGTGCGCAACTCGGCCTTTCTTGCATTCGGCTTCTTTCTCCTGATCGCTCAGTCGAATCTCTATTGGATCGTCGACCGTGTGCACATCACCGGAGCGACCCCGTCGCTGCTCTTGCCGCTCATCGTGTTCATGGGCGTGCACGAGTACTCGGTCGCTCGTGGCGTCGCGCTGTCGTTCATTCTGGGCTACTTGCTCGACGTCTTCGCGGCCTCGCCGCTCGGCCTCTTCACGACGATCTCGGTCGCGACGTTCTTCGTCGCGCGTCTCGCTGGCGTCCGTCTCGCCGCACAGACCCTGCTCACCAAGATCGCGCTCGCCTTCGCGTTCTCCCTGTTCCAAGGGATCCTCATCGTCGTGCTCACCGCGATCCTCGGTAACGATCCGGCGCGCGCACGCTCGCTTGCGCTCATCGTCCCACCGCACGCGATCGCGACGGCGCTGATCGCGCCGTTCGTGTTTCGCATCGCCGAGCGCATCCACGTCGCGACGATGGCTGCTCCGACACCGTCGGAAGGGCAGGGGGCACGATGAGCCTTTTCGCGCAGCGCTCCGACACGAGCGAGTTCCGCCGGCGCTTCCGGTGGATCGCACTCTTCATGGGCCTCACGTTCTGCGGCATCCTCGCGCGATTGTTCCAGCTCCAGGTGCTCGAGACCGACGAGAACCGCGCCATCGCCGTCGAGAACATCGTGAGGCGCGTGACGCTGGCGACGACACGCGGGGTGATCCGCGACCGCAACGGCAAGGTCTTCGCGATGAGCCGCCCGTCGTACAACCTCTACGTCGTTCCGCGCAAGCTCGACATGGCCACGACCTGGCCGAAGATCGCCGAGTACATCGGCCTTCAGCAAGAAGAACGGGTCAAGCTCGAGGACAAGCTCGTCAAGATTCGCTCCGACACCGAGAGCTCGAAGAAAGAGCAGCAGATCCTGCTCAAAGAAGACATCTCGCGCGACGCCGTCGCCATTCTCGCGACCCATGCCGCCGAGCTTCCCGGTGTGCAAGTGGTGCCCGTTCCGGTGCGCTACTACCCGTTCGGAGACGTCGGTGCCCACGTCCTCGGCTTCATGGCCGAGGTCTCCGGCGAGACGCTGCCCAAGCTGCGATCGTCCGGGTACGTCGAAGGCGATCGCCTCGGCGTCGCAGGTACCGAGCGCGCGTGGGAGAGCTATCTACGCGGCACCCGTGGCTGGGAGAAGATCGTCGTCGACGCCAAGGGCCGCAAACGAACCGACGAGGGCATCGTCGAGCGCGTGATCGATCAAGGGGACGCGAAGGCCGATCCGATTCCGGGTCGCGATCTTCGTCTCACGCTCGATGCCGATCTCCAGGTCGAGATCGACAAGGCGATGCGCGGCGAGCTCGCCGGCGGAGCTGCCGTCATCGAGGTCCGCACCGGCCGCATCCTGGGCCTCTATTCGAAGCCGAGCTTCGACCCCAACGACCTCTCGGGCGCCTCGGGCAAGCAAGTCATCCGAGACGCGTTCCGGAGGCTCTACTCCGATCCGCTCAAGCCTTCGCTCGATCGAACGGTCTCTGGAGCGTATCCGCCCGGATCCACGTTCAAGCCGTTCACTGCGCTCGCCGCGCTCGAGAAGGGTCTCATCGATCCACGCGCCTCGGTCGACTGTCGTGGCTACCTCAAGTTCGGTCGCGGCAAGACCTTCTCGTGCACCCACGTCCACGGTGTCACGAACCTCAACAAGGCGATCGCCGAGAGCTGCAACGTCTACTTCTGGACCCTCGTCGCCGACTACGGCGTCGACCAAGACATCATCGCCGACATGGGCCAGCGTTTCGGCTTCGGCCAGCGGACCGGCATCGGAATCAACGCTGAGGCCGCCGGCCGCATGCCCACTCGCGCGTGGATGACGCTCCGAAATCGCGGCCAGTACCAGCGCGGTTTCGCCCTCAACGCAGCCATCGGCCAAGGCGCGACGACGGTCACGGTGTTGCAGCTGACGCTCGCCTACGCGGCGCTCGCGAACGGAGGCACGCTCTTTCAGCCCGAGCTCGTGCGTGCGGTCGAAACCTCGAACGGCACGACGGTCCAAGAGTTCTCGCCTCGCGTCCGTCGCCAGATCCAGATCGACCCCGAGAACATGAAGCTCATCCACAAGGCGCTCATCGCTGGCGTGAACGAAGAGGGCGGCACGGCCTTCCATCATCGCCTCGAAGGCGTCGATGTGGCGGGCAAGACCGGAACGGCGCAGGTCGGTCATGGCCTCGTCCGCGGCGTCGAAGCCGAGCGCGTCTGGTACTTCAACCGCGACCACGCCTGGTTCGCGGGCTACTCGCCGACGCTCGCTCCCGAGGTCGCGATCGTCGTCCTGGTCGAGCACGGAGGCACCGGCGGCAAGCACGCGGCGCCCGTCGTGTTCCAGGTCATCCGTGCACTCAACGAGATGACGGCCGCGCGGGCAGCGAGCGCCGCGAAAGACGACAAAGACAAAGAGGGGTCGCGCTCGAGCGCCGGCTCGAAGCCCGAAGAGCGTGTTCGCCAGAAGAACAAGGTCCCGGGAGGTGCACCGTGATGCGCTCGCAAGGAAGTCTGTCGGCCCGAATGGACTGGCCGCTCTTCATCGCAGCGGTGCTCATCGCGCTTCTGGGAGTGCTGAACCTCTACAGCGCCACGAGCGTGTATCTGCGCGGCCCGGTGAACGCGCAGTCGACGGCCATCGCCGAGCGCTACATCAGCCAGCTCTACTGGCTCCTCGGAGCCGGAGTGGTGGGCGCGATCGTCTGCGCGTTCGACTACCGCCACATCGAACGCTACGCATACGTCATCTACGCGATCGGCGTCTTCAGTCTCCTCATCGTCCTCGTCTTCGCGCGCGACGTGCGCGGCTCGAGCCGATGGATCGAGTTCGGCAGCTTCAAGTTGCAGCCGAGCGAGTTCACGAAGCTCTGTCTCGTCATCGCCCTCGCGAAATTTCTCCACGACGATCCGAAGAACGAAGGCCGCACGCTCAAAGACCTTCTCATTCCGGCGCTCATCACGGCGGTGCCGTTCCTTCTCATCTTGAAGCAACCCGACCTCGGGACGGCCTGCGTCCACGCCTTCATCTTTCTCACGATCGCCGCGCTGACCAAGGTGCGCTCGAAGAGCGTGCTTTTGTTCATCGGCTCGAGCATCGCCGGCATCTTCGCGATGTGGCAATACATCTTGCTCGACTACCAGAAGGCCCGAATTCAGGTCTTTTTAGAGCCCGAGGCCGACATTCTCGGCAAAGGATGGCACGCCTACCACTCGCGCATCGCGATCGGAAACGGGGGCCTCGTCGGCAACGGCTACCTGAAGGGGATGCAAAACCAGTTCAACTTCATCCCCGACCAATCCACCGATTTCCCGTTCCCGGTTTACGCCGAA
>JAYUUB010000292.1:0-2694 GCA_043755175.1 Polyangiaceae bacterium
TCGAGGAGACGGCTCACGAAGGCGAAGTCGGTCTCTTGGTATTGGACCCGATACTTCTTGGTCTTGTACCGACCGTCGCACTTCACTTCGTGCGCGAGCGCCCACTCGGTGAACATCGCGACGACGACATCGAGATCGGTCATCTGCTGGAACACGCGGCAGTTGGTGCGTTGGGCCAAGAGCCACAGATGAGGCGCGATGCGGAGGCGATAGGTCGACAGACCGGTGTGCTCGGAGGTGACCTGCTGGATGTCGGTGACGATCCCGCTCCAGCTCGGCGAAGGCGCATCGGCCACGGTCGCGCGGATCTGGAACGTGGCCTGCGCGCCAATCGTGTGCTCGAAGTCGACCGCCGGATTCTCGCACCGGACCAAGAGGTCGATCGAGAACAGGGCATTCACTCCGTCGTCGACCACGAACTCGCGGACATCGAACTTGTCGGGCGAGTCGACCTGAGCTTGCAGGTCTTGTGGGCTACGGAGCGGAGAGGCGGTGGTCATGGCGAAGCCTTTCGCAAAACAGAGTGCTGGACGCGGCAGAAACGGGCGGGCGACGACGCTTGCATCACGGTAGGTGGTGGACCCATTGGTCGAGGTGGGGGGCCGGGTCGATGATGTCACTTCGACGTTTGTAAGGTCCTCCGCGGCCGCCCAAGGTCGAGTGATCGCCGCCCTTCGAGTACATCTCGAAGTGCAGCATGTGACCGCGCGCGCCCCCAGCCTTGAAGCCGTCCATGAGACCCACTTTGCAGATGGGCTGTCCCATCTTGACGGTCGTGCCGCGCTTCGCGTTGTGCGTGCTGCCCCTGAGGATTTCGCCGTAGCGAATCAAATACGGGCCATGTTGGTAGGTCACGTAATAGGTCTTCAAGTAGAAAAGAAACTCCTCGTGAACCAGCACGCCGTCGGAGACCGCGTAGATCTGCGTGTACTCCGGCTTGATCAGATCGCAGCCCCCGTGCTTTCGCCCTTTCGGGCGGGGCGCACCGAAATACCGCGCACCGCCGTGCCAGCTGAGCGCGGGCGGTACCTTGAACGGGAAGCAGAAATCAGCCATCGAGGTTTCCTCCGGAGGTCTTTGCCAGACGGTTGAAATGGGCGAGCTTGGTCAGCGTTCTCGCGTCGTCGAGCGGTCTCATTCGCTGCCATCGAGCGAAGCTTTCGGAAGACGCGCGCCTTCGGTGTAGCTCACTCCAGAGGCGTACTTCCCGCCCACTCCGCGATGATTTTGCGGGTCTTCACGCTCGATCTTGATGAGGGGCGCGCTGATGTGAATCGAATCCTTGTCCATGTGAATGAAGGAGCTTCCCACCGTGATGTGAATCGAGTCTTCGGCGACGATGAAGTGAGCCTTCGCTTGCGACTTCATGTCCTCGAGGGTCTTCAACGTGCGGTCGTTGCCGACGACGGAGACGTAGTTGTCGACGACCCGCAGGTGCCTGTTCTTGCCGATCGATTCGCGTTGGTTTCTGCCGACGTGCTCCTCGTCGTCGCGTGAGATGTCCATGCGGCGGTCGTTGCCGACGGAGAGCTCCTTGTCGTGGTTCACGCGTGTGGTCATGTCTTTCTCGGCGCGCCCCTCGACGAGCTCGCTGTCCGCGGTATCGACGAAGCGGAGCAGGTTGTAGCCCCCCGTCTCGGGGACGCTCTTGCTGCGGAAGCCGCTCTCGTTCTTCGCGACAGGCAGCGCGAACGGAGGCCTCTTCGGGTTGGTGAAGATGCGGCCGACGATCACCGGCTCTTCGGGGTTGCCGCCGAGAAAGCTGACGAGGACCTCTTGGCCGACGCGAGGCAGATTCACTGCGCCGAATCCCTCGCCGGCCCACGGCTGGTTCACCGGGATCCAGCATGAGGAGAGCTCGTCCATCTTGCCGTACCGATCCCAATGAAACTGGACGCGGACGCGACCGAATTCGTCGCAATGAATGGTCTCGCCGGTCGGACCGACGACGGTCGCGCACTCGACGCCGGAGATGTTGGGACGCGGCGTGGCTCGCTCGGGTCGGTACGAGACTTCGCCGCTCACGGCTTCGGCCGAGACGACGGTATGCGTATCGGAGCTGCCCGAGTACTTCACGTTCGTCAGGAGGAGCTTCTTCAGTCTCTCGGCGGTGAAATGGTTCGATACGGCGAGCGTCGTGCCGGCTCGTAGCTCGAGACAGTTGGAGCGAAACGAGAAGCGCTGGGACAAGGCGACGCGGACGGCGGCGTCGCGCTCGGCCATCAGGCGCGCCTCGTCGGGATCCGTACGCGTTCGTCCACGGTCGTCTGCGGTGGGGGTGTCTTTTGGACCGTCGTTGCCGAACTTGAAGGCGCCCGGCGTGTACGCGAAGGATTCGAGACGGGACTCGAGAGGGTGATGGCTCGAAACTGCGTGGGCCAAGAGCGGCTGGTTCGGGAGCCGCGGATCGTGATCGGCGAAGGTCGTACGACCCTGGCGGACGCGGCGCTCTGCGCGGAGGTCGGTGGCATAGAGTCGTGGGCCGGCGGAGGTGTCGTTGACGTGCTCGAGAGGCGTCGCTCTCGGCGGAACGGCTTCGGGCGCGTCGCGGAGCACGACGACCGTGCCGCTCGCGCGCTGCTCGAGCACGAAGCTGATCCCCGAGTCTTCGAGGAGACGGCTCACGAAGGCGAAGTCGGTCTCTTGGTATTGGACCCGATACTTCTTGGTCTTGTACCGACCGTCGCACTTCAC
>JAYUUB010000293.1:0-57631 GCA_043755175.1 Polyangiaceae bacterium
TTCCGTCGAGACCGAAGGGAGCCTTTTGCCCGAGGAACGAGCACCGGAAGCCTACTTTTGTAGGCCGAGGAGCGCAGAGACGAGGCCACCTGTCTCGCGATCGTATTGGCGGAACAGCACCGACTAATCATACGCGGGACTTTGGTTCAGAGGTCGTGAATCGCTGGCACGAAGCCCGCTGGCTCACTTGTGGACTCTCTGAACGGCCCCCGTTTCGTTCACCCAATAGACGTAGCTGCCGTCGATCGCCATGCCGACAGGAACGGCAACATCGCTCGCCAACCGTACGGGCATTCCGCCAGCTTTGCCCACCTTCTCGACCGTCCCATTCGCATCGATCCAGTAATAGCTGGTTGCATCGGACGCGAAGACGGGGACACCCTTGTTGGTGGGAGCGATTGTGGTCAGGCTCCCGCCTCCCTTGGGCAACTTCAGGATTCCATCGGGGGCCTTCAGGTTCGACCACAAGAGGTCAGGGCCATCGACGAGGAGGTAGTTGGGATTCGCTTGGTTGGACGCGAGCGTAGTGACCGCTCCGCCGCCGACCGGGGCAGAAAAAATGCCTCCCGTCGCCGTGGCTTGACCCCAGTACACGTTGACCCCGTCGGTGGCGACTGTAATGGGTAACGACTGACCCGACGCCACCGTTGTCACCGTTCCGCCAGTGACTGCGACCTTCTTGATGGCGCCGGTGGTCAAATGATAGGAGGCCCAGTACAACACTCCGCCCTGAATGGCGAGGCCGGCCGGATAGGGCTGAGAAGGCGCCAAGGCCACAGGGGAACCACCGGTTATCGGCACCTTCATAACGCTGCCAGTGGTCGGGCTCGCGAGGCCTATGTTGGTCCAATAGACGTTGTTCGTGTCGACGACGATGGCCAGGGGATCGGCCTGCGCGGAGGCCAGCAGTGTCGGCGATCCGCCCGCGGCAGGCAGCTTCCAGATCTCCCCGTCGCTCATGCCGATCGTTCCATAGTTCGTGACGTAGACATTGACGCCATCGGCCGCGATCAGGTGGAACTTGGTTGGTCCGTTGGGAACGTTGCCCAGGACGAGCGAGCCGCAGGCTGTCGCCACGCAGTAGGTGCTAGCGCAGTCGGCGGCGACGCTGCACTGCTTGTCGAATTCGCAGGGCGAGCATGAGCCACCGCAATCGACGTCGGTCTCATTGCCGTCAAGCTGACCGTTCGAGCATCCTGGACACGTCGGTCCGGAGCAACTCCCGCCGGCGCCCGTCGTAAACGGACCGGTTCCGGGGCCCGAGGTCACTGCGGTCTGACCCGAGGTCGACGTAGAGCTCGACCCGCCGCCCGTGCCGTCGTGGTACGTGTCGAGTCCGAGCACCTGAGCGCAGCCCGTCCCGAGGAGGAACAATAAGCAACCAAACCCCAGTGAGTGTCTAGACCTCATGAGGTTACGGTACCATGGAGCAAGACCTTTCCAGCCCGCGAAGATCGCTCGTCACCCCTCGACCGAATGGTCTACCCTGCCACGGCTTCGCCGATGACCGTCAACGCCCAGAGCCTGCCCCTCGCCGAGATTGGCCCGAAGAAAAATAAGGGCCTCTTCAGCCTCGACCTGCTCGACAATCGCTATCCCGCACTTCACGGCATCCGCGTCGCGGCCATCATCAGCGTCATCCAGTACCACATCACGCTCATTCTCTGGGGTGAACAGGGTCTGAAGATCGACCCGAGCTTGGTGGACGCGTCGTTGCGCGTGTTCTTCGGAATGGACCTGTTCTTCGTTCTGAGCGGGTTCCTGATCGGATCGATTCTCCTCCGCTCGCTGCGCGACAGTGGCACTCAGAACCTTCGGAGATTCTATATCAGGCGCATCTTCCGGACGTTCCCCTCGTACTGGATCGTCCTGACCGTGCTCGCGGTCGCATTCGGACTCACGAACCAACAGCGCCATCACCTGCCGTACGAATACCTCTACGCAGCCAACTTTCTTCCGCGAGGGCGCTCTGAGACCGTAATGTCGTGGGGGTGGTCGCTCGCTTTGGAGGAGCAGTTCTACCTCACCGTTCCCATTCTATTCTTCGGGCTCCACCGGCTGAAGCGAGACTGGAGCCGCATCGCTCTACTGGTACTCCTCTGGGCTCTGGGAACGGCGATTCGGTTCGCGGTCTACGAGCGCCACAAACCCTGGAACGACGGAGACCTCCTCACCGCGGTCTACTTTCGACCCCACACGCGGTTCGACACGCTCGTGGCGGGGATCCTCATCGCATTCGTGAACGACCGTTGGGGTTCACGAATCGGCCGATGGCTCGAAACCCCGTTTCACCGGGCACTCCTGGCTCTGCCCTCCATGGCGTGCCTGTGGTTTCTTCTGCGTCCGACCCTCTTCGGTCCGGACACCCTACAGGTCGCGCACCTCCTACTCTGGGGAACGGTGACGAGCGTCATGTATTGGGGAGTGGTGCTGCTATTGCTTTACGGCAAAGGGTGGGTTCAAAGCATTTTCAGCGCCCCGCTCTTCCGACGGCTCGCAACTTTGGGCTACGGGGTTTATCTCGTACACATCCCGCTCATCGACCACGTGATTGTACCCGCGGCGAAGACACTCGCGAATCGACACGTCTCGCTCATCTGGATATGGCTAGGATCGTTGACGATGACGACGCTCCTGTCGTTCGTCCTCGGCTATTTCATGCACGTCCTCATCGAGAAGCCGTCGCTCTGGATTCGGCAACGTCTCGCAGCATAGACGAAAGACTTGGAGGTTCAGCGGTCGAACGGTTTGCCGAAGCCGGGCGCCGGTGGGCGCGCCTCGTTGAAGCCTGTCCGCTCTTCGGCAATCCAGGTGTAGTCGTCGAGGTCGCGGTCGGTCTCGAAGCGGACGATCCTCGGCCCAAGAGGCCCCGACTCGAGAACCGTCGCGCGTAATCCCGGGATCGTGACGACATCGCCCTTCTTGAGCAGCGAACGGGCGCTGCGGAAAGGGCTGTCCGGCTCGAAGAGGCTTTCGGTCGCGGCGAGGTCGAGCACCCGCGGGCCGCGCCGCAGCGCGAGCACGTGAGTGGTCTGGGAGAGAATGCGCCAACGGGCAGGTGGACGGAATTGCGGGTCGACGGAAAAGAAGAGCAGGAACGCCCCGTTCGCTGCGCGCATGATGAAAATTTCGGACTTGTTCGTATTGCCGAGTCGAGCGGAAAGGTTTCTCGACCCGGTTTCGAGCTCGGTCGTAAGGACCTCGAAACCGCTCCCAGCAAGCCACGAGACCACGGGAGCATGGACGAGGTGAGCGAACGCCAACCCGAGCGCCAACAGGCCCCCGAGTTGATCGTATTTCTCCTGGACTTTGAACCACGAGTGGTCGAGCAAGGCTCCGGTCACTGCCGCCACGCCAATGAGAGCTACTCCGAGAACGCGTGGGGAGGGCAGCACGGCGAGCACTGGAATGAGCGCCAGCACCGAGCCGACGAGGAATCCCGAGATGTGACCCCGGCGCTGAGCCTCGGTGCCTGCCGCCGCTCGGAGATAGGACCTGACAAAAATTGCAAAGCCGACCAATGTCAATGGGACCAGCCAGGCCATCGAGACGGCGTCGCCGTCGAGAGCGCACCAGACGTCCGAGAGCAACGTCACGAAGCGCCGGGGAGCATCCTCGAGAAAAGCACGTGGCTCGACGAAGGGATCGGTGTAGGGACCCGAGCCCACGCACTCATAACCGAGCTTTGCGCGAACGCCGACGTAGGCGAGCAGCGGGACCGCGAACGAGAGCGTCCCGAGCACGCGACGACGTAGATCGGTGCTGCGTGAAGTGAGCGCGAAGGCAAGCGCGTAACCCCCAATCCCTACGGCGTATTCGCCCGACAGCAGTGCCAACGTGAACAAGCTCAGCGCTAGGGCACCGCTTCGTGCCCTCCCGTCTCCATGGAATCGGAGCAAGGCGTCGAGACCAAAGATCCCCAGGGTCATGGACATGAGCGCTTCGCGATTAGCGAGCCAAGCGAGGGGGACCGTATGGCACGGCGAGAAGGCGAGGATGGCCGTGGCGATCAGCGCCCCGCGGGGACTCAGCACTCGTGTGAAGAGCGCCCGAGCACCCGCCACCGCCGCGATCCACCAAAGAAACGAGACGGCGTGCAGAGGAATGGGGTCGTCGCCGAGCAGCTTGTGCTCGCTCCAGAGCAGCGCGCTCGATAGCGGGCGGAAGAAGCGAATCGTGAGGTGGGGATCCGACCACCAAGGGAGCATGCCCCGCTCGAAGAGAACGTCGCGGTCTGCGTCGCCCACGAAGTCGTAGAGATCGAATGGTCCACGAGGTACCGGATAGTTCCCGTGAACCATCGAAGCGTGAATGCCGTCGTCGAGGAGGTAACGGCAGCGAAGGGAGGGCAGGTGGACGAAGAAGCCGATGACGAGAATGAGCCAGTGGAGTCGCCGGACGAGACGCGCGGACTGAGCATCCTTCCAGGTCTTCGAAGGCGCGCCGGGGCTCCCGGCGTGATCGGTGGCCGCTGTCATCTGCTCATCGATGGAGGTTGTACATCGAGCCCCATTCCGCGTAGCCGCCCTGCAAACACCTGGAACACGCTAGGCCAAACCAGTGAAAAAAGCCCTCTCCTTCGCCCGTGTCGTGCGGGGAGCGCAGCCGGCGCGAGACCGAGCTCGTCTCGAGCGGCTATGCCGGTTCGTGTGTCGTCCGCCCATTGCGCAAAACCGCCTCGAGCAGACCCCTGGAGCCAAGCTCAGCTACCTGTTGAAGAAGCCTTGGCGCAACGGGACGGTAGCGCTGGTGGTAGCGCCGCTGGACCTGATTGCGAGGGTCTGCGCGCTCATCCCGCCGCCGCCCTTCCCTTCGCTTGCAATGGGACCCAGACGACATGGCCACATGGTGCGTTATCACGGGTGCTGAGCTCGCGCGCTAAGGGTGCGGGCCGAAGTGGTGCCGAAGCGCGAGGATGCGGCGGAGAAGCAGCTCGTGCTCTTCGCGAGCGACACGCGTGTGCTCGAACCTGACGCCGGGCCTCGCAGAAAGCCTTGGTCCTAGTTAGTTGTAGAGCTCGAACGGGCTCCGCGGCGCGGGGAACGTGCCTTCGATCATCGAGGTCTGGAAGTAGTCGTCGAGATGAAACGGCGCGCGGATGGCCGGAGAGAAGACGACCAGGCCCGCGACGAGGTGCAGGAGGGTGGGGAGCCACGTGGGCCAGCGTCGCCGGGGCGAGGCACCTCGCGACGGGCGGGCTAGGTTCGCCGACAGGTGCGCTGCACTCCGCGGCATTGGTGGGTTCGGCGGACATAGAGGCGCTTAGACCAGAGAGTTGGGTTCAGGGACAGAGCCGCTCGACGTGCGCGTCCCGAGCATCGTCAGCGGGGCAAGCATTGCGTAGCCGAGCGCCGCGGTCACGAAGAGTGCGGTGATACCGTGCTCGAGCGCCAGCATCACGGCGCCGCTGCTGGCGATGACGCCCGCAACACCGTTGATGCCCCAGAGCCACGGGGTCTCATCGGCGAGATCGCGCGCGTACGTCCGCATTCCGGCCGGGAAAGCCATCCCCATCGGAAAGCCGAGCGTCGAGGTCAGCGCCGCCGAGAACGCGATGCGCGTGGAAAGCGCGAGCGGAGCGATGCGCGGCGCCCACGCGGGCAGCGCCACGGAGACCGCGACGAGGAGCCCGGCGAGCGCGATCGACAGGACGACTCGTCCGAAGGGCCGGTCGAGAGGAAGGCGATCCGAGGCGAGCGCGCCGAGGCCGGCCGACGCAACGAGGCTGGCGAGCACGACGACCAGGCTGAACGCGGGGTGACCAAGGATCAGGGAGAGGCGCTGGAGGAGGCCGATTTCGACCAGCATGAAGGCGACACCGATGACCGCGAAGTACGTGAGCGCCCCCGCGAGCCGCAGCCCGACGCGCCCATTGGGACGCGCGCGGCGAGCGAGTGGCAAGGCGATCGCGAGCGCCGCGAGGACGAGCGACGACAGAAACGCCAGAGCGAGCGTCTGGGTCGCTCGGCGGTTGCCCTCGGTGAACTGAGCGTTGGCGGGAAGCGGGAGGAACCAGGCGCGCACGCGCAGCATGTTGAAGAAGAACGGGCGATCGTCGATCGGTGGTCGGAGGTCGAGAGCTGGGCCGAGCGTAACGCGATCGAGCGTGGCGCGATCGGTGGTGTCGAGGATGCGTCCGAGCACGGGATTGGCGTCAGGCGCCCCCGGCACGACGAGCAGGTCGAAACCGTACGTCCCAGCGGCGGTTCGCGCGCGCGCTATGTCCTCGGGGGTGAACGGGTCTCGCCCCAGAAGCAGGGTCGCCACGGCGCCTGATGAAGCGAGTATCACGTGCGGCCGCGCGTGGGCGACGCCGCGCTCCTGGAGGGTCGCGACCGCCAGCGACACGAGCCGCGCCGTCTCGTCGTTGACGCCTCCGCCGAACCAGCGCGAGATGGTGAACACGCCGCCCGGCGCGAGCCGCCCCATGAAGGTGCGCCATGCCTCGACGGTGTAAAGGCCGTTCTCGCCGAGTGCGTGCGCGCCCGCGCCGGTCGCTGCCCAGGTGTCGATGAGCGACATCTGCACCACCGAAAACTCGCGATCGGAGCGGGCCATCCAGCTGCGGCCATCGTCGTGGATGAGCTCGACTCCCGGCTGGGCTGCGACCTTCGTGGCCGCGCCGAGCGGGCCGGCGAGGATGTCGAGGATGCGGCCGTTGAGCTCGACCCCGACGACGGGTCGGTGACCCGCGGTAAGCGCCGCCTGGATGTCACGCGAGCCGCCGACACCGATGACGGCCGCCGAGCCGCCGGGGCGCACGGCGTGGACGAAGCTTGTCACGTCGCAAGCGAGGAACGTGACCGCAGCCGGATCGTCGACGGCATAGAGCGCGGTCCCCGCCTCGCCGTCGATGTTGAGCCATCGTTGCTTCACCAGGGGAGCGACGCACTTGGTGCCGGCACCCCAGAGCTGCGCGGGCACGACGCCTTCCTTGCTGATCTGGATCCGAGAGTGGCTGTTCCAGACCTCGTGCTCGATGAAGGCGCGCTCCTCCGCGTGGCCTTTGACCCAGATGGGCACGAGGCCATGGGTGCTCGTGCCGTTCGCGAGCGCGAGCGCCGCGAGCGCGACGGCTGCGATGGCTCCGCGGTACGCGCGGCGCGAGTCGTCGCCGGCGCGCGCGAAGGCGACGGACGCCACTGCAGCCAGGGCGCCGCTGAGGATGATCGCGCTTCCGGCGTCGAGCACGTCGAGGACGACCGGAACGAGCGGCGCGCCTATGGCGGCGCCGATCAGGTCGACGGCGTACAGCCGCCCGACCGGGAGCCCCGAGCGCGTGAGCGCAGCCGACACCGCTGCGCCTGCAAAGACAAAAGGCACCGCGAGGATCGTTGAGAACAACAGGAAGAGCACCACCGTCGTGGCCACGCTCTCGACGCGCAGCGGCACCACGAGCAGGAGTGCGTACGCGACGGGCATCGCGATCGCACACTCGAGCGCGCGATCCGCAAGCGAGCTCGCGAGCCGCTCGCGCACGTAGCGCTCGGGGTGAAGGTAGACCTCGACCGCTCCCACAGTGAGCCCGAAGAGGCCCATGCCGATGACCAGGAACGCGAGCGAATACCAGGTCAGTACCGAGAGCAGGCGAGTGAGGAGCACCTCGAGCGCCAGCGTGGCCGCAGTGATCGCGCCTAGGCCGAGAAGCAGCGGCCGCTCACTGAGGCGAGCGGACGGGGCAGGGAGCATGCGAATGAGCCTAGTCGACGTTGGTTCGAGGATTTGCGAAATTTGGGCCCGAGCTGCGCGGCGCCGCCCGAAGCTCGCGCGAGGTGCAGAAGCACTTTCGAGGCTTGGCGCCCAAAGCCAAGCGACATTCCGATGCCGAGCACGGGCCGCTCGTCCAAGCTTGGCTCCTCGGGGTGGGCAGTCGAGCTCGATTGGCCCGCTCTCGGATCAGACGATGGCGAAGAGCCCGTCTTTGTCGGCGTCGGAGAGCGATCGGGTGTTCGCGTGGAGTGCTGTCGTGAGCTCTTCGTGGGTCGAGCCTTTGGCCTCGACGTGCGCCGCGGCGCAACCCGGATGCAAGTAGCCGGCGCCCTTGGTGGTGCTCATTCCACGGTCGATTTCGCGCTCGATGACCACTCGAAGCTCTCCCTTCGGGATGGGCTCACCGCACTCGAGGCAACGCGCTCGGCCAGTCGGGGCGCGATCGGCATGAGGCAACGGCGGCGGCTTCTTCGCATCGGCGTCGACGAGGCGCGCATCGATCTCGTCGCGCCCTGGAATCTCACCTTCGTAGGCTGCCAGCGCTTCACGGAGCTCGTCGGGATGCTTGCCGGCGGCGCAGAGGAGGTGATGCCAGAGAAAGGTCGGTGAGCTCGGATCGGCGAAACCGCCCGTACCCTCGAGACCGAAGCGCAGCTCTCCCTTCGCGATGGGATGCTTGCAAGCTCGACACGCCGCCCTGCCCGACTTCGCGATTTCGATGGTCGTCGCTGCCATGGTGACGCCACCATACACCGAAATGGGAGCGAGCTCAGAGCCCGGGGCACTGGCGCGGCGAACCGATTTTGAGGCTCACCTCTTCGTTTTCGAGAGCCCCCTCCACGCTGCGAAGATTTCCCGGCAGCGAACTTCGTCCCCGAGAGGGTGTCGGATTGAGCCCATGAAGACCACTCTCGCCATCGCTTGTGCTTCGGTCCTTCTGGGGTGCGGATCCGCGGGGGTCGCTCTCGCTCCCGGGATGCACGAGACGGCACGTCGCGAGACCCTTCACGGAGCGGCCTCCGGCGCGGTGAGGCGCGCGGCGCCTGTCGACGAAACGGTGTGCCCGCCCATCGATTTCGCACGGCTCGAGCCGCCGCCAGTCGTTCCCGATGCGCGCACCGTCGCACTCTCCGACGTCTTTCCGAAGGAGCAGCCACGCACTTCGGCAGCAGTCCCGCTCCAGATCGATCTCGGCAAGGTCGAATTCGATCGGAATGGACCGAGCGGCGATCCCAGCCTCTCGCCCATTGGGATGGGCTGGATGGGAGTCTCGCCCGAATCGCTCGGAAGTGAAGTCGCGTCCGACGTGGCGTCGACGCTTCAAGCTCGTCACGCGGCGCTCGTCGAGCTCCATCAGCAGAACCATCGCTCCGACTTGCTCCATGAGCGCGCGAATCTGCTGCACGCGATGCGGCCCGACGGTGAAGGCGTCGACCTCCGATGCACCATCCAAGCGCGAGCAGACCTAGAACGATCGATCACCGAGCAGAAGGCAGCCGCCCGACGCGCGTCGGAGCACCTCATCGATCTGATCGGTCATGCGCCGAGCATGACGGCTGCCGAAAAGCTCCTCCTCGGATGCTTGCTCGTCGAGCGCGACGCGCAAGCTCCCCGCGGCTCGAACCATCCCCGAGCGTCGAGCCCGGGCGAGGCGGCGCACCCGGCCGCGACCTCGACCGACCACGCGCTCGCATTGTTCGAGGAGGTGGCAGCCGATCCGAAGGCGCGTGCCGAGCTCCGTGCGCGCGCCTACCAGCAGAGCGCGCCGATCCTCCTCGACTCGAGCGACTCGGCGCGCGGACTCGATGCGCTGAGGCACGTGCTCACGCTGACGAAAGACTCGGATCTCCGGATCGACACGCTCGTCAAATTGGCCGACTTGGGCAGTGGACATGGCTCCGACGCTGCGGCGCACGAAAAGCTCGTGCTGCAGGTCATCGCCGAGATCGACCACGGCGCGCACAGCGATCTGCTCGCCGAGAAATTGAGCGACCTCGCCAAGCTTCGGCTCGAGCGCGGCGCGTTCGAAGAAGCGCGCGACGCTGCCATACGCTGCGCCCGTGAAGTGGCCAAAGACTTCAGCGACGACCCCGATCCGTGGGGATGTGCGCCGACACTCGCCGAGGCGCTGGCCGAGCTCGGAGGAGCCGAACGCGGAGTCGATCTGCCTCTGCCTTTCCTCGGACCGCTGTCGCGCTCGGTGATGGAGAGCGCGCTCGACCGATTCGATCGCGACGAGGCGACGCATGCCGGAGAGCTCTTGCTCTCGCGCTTTCCAGAAGCCCGAGAAGCGCCCGAAGTGGTGGCCCTCCTCGCCTCGACCACGTCGAATCTTGAACGAAAAGAGGCTCTGACGACGATGCGCGAGCGCGACTACGGCCGCGGCTCCACGTGGCACGTGACCCAGCGAATGCGCCTCGCCCCGCACAACGAGCTGGCTCAGCTCGACCAAGCGCTCGCTTGGTTGGTCGCCCCTCCGTCTCGGTCCCGCACGCCACCACCCACCATCGACGAAGCCATACAAGCAGAGCGGCAAGAGAGGGTCGGCCAAGTCATCGGCACTTGCGCGTCCGAGCTCTCCCACGCAAAAGGTCGCATTTCCTTGCAGATCGACACGACGCTCTCGCGCCCCAGCGCCCATGCGCGCGGAGCGAACAAGGCGATCACCGAATGCCTCGAGCGAGTCGCCGCGACTTGCTTTCGAAGCTTCGCCCCTGCAAAGATCACGGTCGAGCTCGTGCCCCGATGACCGATCGTCGCGCGCGATTGCGTCGCCATCGGCCGACCAACGAGATGCCTCTCGCCTCGAACGAGGCGGGCAGTCAGCGCTCGATCACATACCGCCCGATGCGCTCACCATAGAGCTCGACGTCCGCGTCGTAATGCATTCCGAGCTTTCGGCTCACGTTGATCGAGGCGTCGTTGCTCGAGCTGATGTGGGCTATCAAGTACGGCACGTCGTGTGTCTCGAAGGCGTGCGCGACGACGGCTCTGGCAGCTTCGGTGGCGAATCCCTTCTGCCAAAATGGGCGATACAACGTCCAACCGACCTCGAGCTCGGTAGACGTCTCGCGAAAGAACGCGCCCACGGTTCCGACGAGCTGGCCTGTCTCGGGGAGCTCGACGCCCCACCAGCCCGCGCCGTGCAGCATCCAAAAACCGGTCGCCGCGGCGAAAAGACGGAACGCCGTGCTCCTCGGGACGACGCCCGAGAGGTGCTCGGTGGCGACCGGATCAGCGAGGTTCTCGGCATAGGCATCGAAGTCGCTTGCGCGGAGCTCGCGCAGCAACAGCCGCGCCGTCTGGATCCGAGGAACGATCGGGGACGGCTCTGCATCGATCATCCGAGCGAGCATAGTGGAGGCGACCGTCGGGCTATTCCGATTCGCCAGGCTTTCAGAGGGATTTTCGAGAGCCTGTTAAGGTTTCGGCTGGCCAGAGGACTACCCTCACCATGTCTCCGGCGACGATGGCCCTTTCGATGGAACAAGACGCGGCACTGCGCGAACGCTTCGCGAAGCTCCTTCGCGATCACGGTCCGGGCCTTCGCCGCGTGGCGCGCGCCTACGCGCGGAGGCCGCCCGAAGTGGCCGATCTCGAGCAAGACATCGCGCTCGCCATCTGGCGCGCGCTTCCCGGGTTCCGCGGCGACGCCTCCGAGCGGACCTTCGTCTTCCGCATCGGACACAACCGCGGGATCTCGCACGCCGAAGCGCGGCGCCTTCGCGACGCAACGACGCCCCTCGTCGACGACGCTCCATCGTTGATCGACGCGCGCCCGCACGCCGACGAAGCCCTCGACCAGACTCGAAGACGGGAGTCACTCTGGAGAGCCATCGGCGAGCTCCCGGTCGGCGCTCGAAGCGTCCTCACGCTCGCGCTCGAGGGCCTCGCGCACGAAGAGATCGGCGAGGTCCTCGGGACGAGCGCCAACAGCGTCGCGGTTCGCTTGAGCCGCGCACGCACCGAATTGCGCACCCTGCTCGGAGAATGAACGATGAGCCATGAAGACGACGCTCCGGCGTCTGCCAAGCTAGAAAACGATGCAGAGCTCTCGTCGTGGAGCGAAGACTGGAAGAGCGAGACGCGAGGTCCGGCCGCTGTCGCTCGTGCGCTCTCGGCCGAAGCTGCGTTCGCCGACAAGGTGCTCGCTGAATCAGCTCGCGGGGCGCGAATGGCGAAGCTCGCGTGGGCGGGGCAAATCGCCAGTCTTTTGATTGCGGTGTTCGTCTTCTTGGCGCTGGTGATCAAGACGCGATCGGTGATGCAAGCGGTGCTCGCAGCGGTCGTGCTCCCCACGTTGCTCGGGCTGTTCGGCTTCTTCGTGCACATTCGGCAATCGATCGGCACGAACGCCGACGAATCGGTCGCAAGCTTCGTCGCGTTGACGACGCGGCGCAGAGAGGCCGATGTGCGCCTCATGAAGGGCAATCGCATCGGGCTCGGCTTCTTGAGCGCCGTGTTCTGGGTTTGGTTTCCTCTCTTCGTCTTTTCGCGGGCCGAGCGCTTCGGCGCAGAGCCTTGGCGCCTCGCGGTGGGTGCGCTGAGCTCGCTCGTCGTTTTCGGCGGCGCCTACTGGTACGTGGGTCGGCGCGTTCGCCGCGCCGAGAACGACCTGCTCCATTGGAAGAAGGTCGCGCAGAGCTTCGAAGAAAACCCCTGAGAGCTTCGAGTGTGTTGACATCGAGACGCGCGGGTGGTGTTCATTTTTCATGGACCTCGCTGGCTTTCGACGTCGAAACGTCCCCTCGATGATTTGCGCGGCCTTCGTGGTGTCGGCCGCGGCCTGTGGCTCAGGCTCGGGAGGCAGCGGCGGATCGGGCGGATCGGGTGGATCGCTCTCGACGACCAGCGCGACCAACGGCGGCCCGACGAACGCCGGCCCCACGACCGCGGCGTCGGGGACGATGTCGTCCCCCGCGAGCAGCTCGTCGGGCGCGGGCCCCGGCGCAACGACGAGCACCGGCAACCCGAACGATCCGTTCGACGCGGCGCGAGCCGCGTGCGTCGACAAGATCAACACGCTGCGAGCGACCAAAGGTCTGCCGCCGTACGCACGCTGGACCTCCGCCGAGACGTGCATCGATCAAGAGGTCACGCACGACGAGACCGTGGGCATTGCGCACGATCAATTCAACATGGGCTCGTGCGACGGCGCGAGCGGCCAAGGCGAATGCATGGGCACCGCCCAGACGCCCGCCGGTATCGAGCAATGCCTCGATCTCATGTGGAGTGAGAAAGACCAACAGGGCTGTGGCGGATGCGACGCGTGCCCGTTCGGTCAAAACTGCACCGATTGCACCTTTCTCAGCTGCGGCCATTACATGGCCATGAGCTCGATGAATTTCACCAAGGCAGCATGTGGCTTCTCGTCGGCACCGACGCACAGCTGGTCGGGTATCGACTACCAGTGATCTGCCCGTCTCCCTCAGCGCGCTTTGCCGAGCGCGGTGATCAGCGCTTCCGGGCTCTCTTCGGCGACGAAGTGCCCCGTATCGGGTAGACGCACGACCTGGGCGTGCGGAAAGGCCGACACCCAGCGCGAGAGGTGTCGCTCGGTGAAGGCCGGGTCTTTCTCGCCCCAGACGATTGTCATCGGCACGCGGGAGAGCTCGTCGCGCCGCCGCCAGAGCGAGTCGTAGAACGCGTCGGCGCCGACGAGGGCACGCGCCATGGCATAGGTCGCGGTGCGATCGCGCCGGCGAGCGAATGGTTCCATGTAATGGCGATGAATCGTCTTGGTCAGCTTTCGCCGGTCGCCGAAGCGTGGACGACCAACGTGACGTCGCGGAGATCGAGCGCCTCGACGAACGCGCGAAGTCGCTCGGCGTGGTCTCGCGGAGAGAGCCGCGCGTCGCTGGGCTTTTCGGAGAGCCCGAAACCGAGGTGGTCGGGCGCGATGCAGCGGTGCGTCGCTCGGAGCCCCTCGATCACGGCGCGCCACTCGAACGACCAACTCGGTGTTCCGTGCACGAACAAGATGGGCGGCCCCGATCCTTCGTCGACGTACGACATCGTTCCGGCCCCCGACTCGAACGACTTGGTGGAGAATGGATAGAGGTTTCGGTCCAGCCAGGGGAAGGCTGGAAGACTCGTCGAGAGCGTGTGGGGGGCCCGAAGCGTGAGGTTCATGGGGGCACTATTCGACCTGACCGCTGCGTCGACGATGGTACGATCGTACCCACCCTTGGAACCGACGCTCGAATCCCGCCCTCACCTCGCTGCCGCGCTCGCGATAGGTGGCCTCGGGGCGGTCTGTTCTTCGCTCCCCGTTTTTCGAATGGGGGTGCTCGAGGTGTTGCGCGAGATCGTGGCGTTCGATGCCGGCATCTTCCACGCGCTCTCGCCTCGGGTGCCGCTCGAGACCGGAGCGTTCGTCGGCATCGAAATCGACGAGGTCGCGCGCTCACGCTTTCGATGGGACGATCTCGCGGTCGAGCTCGCGCCTCTCCGTGAGCTGGCCAATGCGCTCGGCGTGGCGAGTGACGAGCAAGCCTTTCCGGTCGGGAGTCGCGCTCGTGCACGCTTCGAGAAGCATCTCGCGCCGCTCTTTCGCGCTCAATCCGTCTTGGTGATGCACCTCTTGGTTCGCAGCAAGTACCAGGCTGCCGTCGTGCTCTTCACGCGGCGGCGGCGCGGCTTCGGCGCGGCAGCGGTCGCCAAGCTCCGTGAGCTCGTTCCGATCCTCTCGATCTCCGACGCGCTCCAGGCTCGACTCGACGGAGCACGACGATCGACGGCCCAAGTGCGGCTCGCCTGTCGTGACGAGCGTCTCACGGCGCGGCAGCGAACGATCGCCGAGCACGTGTCACTAGGCCATACGAACGCCGACATCGCGCGGGCGCTCGGGCTGTCGACCAATACGCTGCGCAACCATTTGGTTCGCATGTTCGCGCGCGTCGGGGCCTCGAATCGTGCTGATTTGGTTCGTCTCGCCGTCCTCGGGCCTTTCGACGACCCGTGAGCGGAGACGCCGGGAGACGCGCCCGTCGACGTGGGCTGCTACGCCGCGCGAACCACCTGTGGCGTTAGACCGAGGCGCCTTTCGCTGAGCTCCCAAAGACGCTCTTGGGCGATGACGTCGAGCGCAGCCCCGGCGGCCTGTTTGGCCTTCGACTTCTCGAAATAGAGCCCCGTTATGCCTTCGAGCTCGGGCGAGGTCGCGACGTGGAGCGAGCATCGCGCTCCCTCTTCAGGCGACAAGAGAAACAGGTGAAAGACTTTGACGAGGAGCTTCGGATAATCGCGCGCGAGCTCGGTCGCGACGACGCCCGGATGAACCGCATTGACGGTGACGCCGGTTCCTTCGAGGCGGCGAGCGAGCGCTTTGGTGAACAACACGTTCGCGAGCTTCGATTGGTTGTAAGCGGTCGGACCATTGAACTTGCGCTTCTCGAATTCGAGATCGTCCCAATCCATTTTTCCACGAAAGTGCAGCGAGGACGAGAGCACGACGATGCGTGCTGGCGCGCTCGCCTCGAGCAGCGGCAAGAGCTCGTGAGTGAGCAGGAACGTTCCGAGGTGATTCACGCCGAAGGTGGTCTCGAAGCCGTCTTTCGTCGTGGAGCGCGAAGTCGTCCAGAGCCCGGCGTTGTCGACCAGCAGATGAAGCGCCGTGTGGTCGGCGCGGAAGCTGTCTGCGAACTCGCGGATGCTCGCTGTGCTTCCGAGGTCCAGCGCGATGACGCGAAGCGACCCGCGGCTCTCGGGCGCCGAGGCCGCGATCTCGGCGCGCGCCGACTCGGCTTTCGCGACGTCGCGACAAGCGAGCACCACCGTCGCTCCACGCCGATAGAGCTCGCGCGCCGTCTCTTTTCCGATTCCCGTGTTGCTCCCCGTGACGATGGCGACCTTGCCCCGCATGTCTTCGCTCATGATCGTGCGCTCCTTTCGACTCGGCTCGGAACGTAGGCTCCGCGCGGCGAAAGCCACGTAAAGAAGTGCAAAGCAATGCAAAGCTCGGACAGGGCTCGACTACGACTCAGGACGAAGCCCCGTCGTTCCGAGACTTCGATTCTCGTGACTTCGACCGCGTCGCCGATGCAATCGACTCGGACGCACGCACCAAACGAATCGTCGACTTTGTGAACGTCGAGGCCGTGGTTTCGAACGAGCGTCTCGACCGTCGGGCACGCGCTCGAATCACCGAGCGACCGCTCCATCTCTGCGGCCAGCGCCACCGTGCGAGCGCCAACGATGGCCGACTCGCATCGGGTCGTGTGCGCCCCAGCGCTCGAGCTCAGAAGGAGCACGACGCTGCCGACCCTCCTCGCGACCGCGCCTCGGGCAAATCGGGATTGCGCCACGCTCGTCGAGCAGTCGAGGCGCTCTCGGTTGTTCCTCGAGCCGAACCTCGACGCGGCGAGTGTCTGCCTCGGCTCGCGCGGAAAGAGCGGTGTCGATCCCGCGCCGCGGGAGAGTCATGTCGGCACAATATCTCACTTCGGACCACCGGCACTCTTGACGCTCCAGCCGACTCCTGAGTAATCGAGGGCGTGGGCCCCAAGTGAGAATCCTGGTCGACGACAAGGGCTGGAAGCTCGTGGGCGACGCGTCCGATTTGACTGCAAAGCGAGCGTCGGGCGTGTTTCCCAAGCTCGATCCTGGGGCCGAATCGCTCGAATCCGGCGCTGTTGCTTTGGTGACGAGCGCTGCTTTGGCGACGAGCGCGGCTTCGGTCACGAGCGGCTCCTCGCCCTCCGAGCTCACGCGCGAACGCGCCCGCTCCGACCGCGAAGCCGAGCTCGCTCAGGCTCGAACCGAGCCTTCGCCGCCTTCCGATGCCGCCGTCGCGCACGCCGGACTTCGCATGCCCACGGCTCCCCGCCTCCCGGCCGATTTCGCTCGCGACGCTGGTATCGCCCAAGACCCTACGGCTTTCGATGCTGGTTTCGAAGCGGCAGATTTCGAGAGCACCGACGAGAGCGTCGCCTCGGGCGAGAAGGCTTCGTCCGAAGACTCTTCGTCCGAAGAGGCGAGGGTCGCGTAGAGCTCCTCGACGATTCGAGAAGACGACACCGCACATGCGGCGCCTGCGGGAAGGTATGTGGTGCGACCGCGTTCTGCCAACAGGGCCATTGCGTCGCGAGCTGCTCGACTCCCTTCACGACTTGCGGCACGAGCTGCGTCGATACCACCGCCGATCCGCTCGACTGCGGCGGATGCCATGCCGCGTGTCCCTCGATTTCGACGTCATTGGCGTCAGCCCAAATGGTGAGCGAGAGCATGTCGCCGTCGCTGCCCATCGACGGATCGAGCTTCGCGTGGAGCGCGGGAGCGCGCGGACAAGCCGCAACATCATGCTCGTGCCGTCTGTCGGAACGCATCGAGACTCGTCAATCCGGGGAGCCAGGGCGGGCGCGGCATCTGAGCTTCGCAAAAGGCTGCGCCCCGAAGACGCGCTAAGTTTCACAGCGAACCGCCCGCGCTCGGCGGCATTCTCCCACCTCGCAGTGACCGCATCGACAGAGGCGCCAAACGAACATGGAAACGTCCGACAGCTCCCCGATCTCTACTCGCTCCGATGCACTGCCTTGTCCGATATGCGATGCGGCCCCTTCCGCAGCTCTGCGCGGCATGCCGCTTCGGGCGCTTCGTCCGAGCCTCCAAGCGTTTCTCCAAGATCGCTACGGTGCCGTGCTCGTCGGCCGTCATCTCTGCCGAAAGTGTCTCGCGAAGCTCAGCGCCGAGTACCAGCTCGACCGTCTGACACGCGAGCGTGGCGAGCTCACCGCCATCGAGCAAGAGGTCGCGAGCAAGTCGGCCAACCACATCGCCGTGGCCGAGAATCTCGCGGCCAGCTTCGAACGGTCGGTGACGCCGGGTCAGCGCGTGGCCGACTCGGTCGCGCGCATCGGCGGCTCGTGGGGGTTCGTCGTGAGCTTTCTCTGCGTGCTCGCCGTTTGGATGGCCATCAACGCGATCGTGCTCCGCGACAAAGCCTTCGACCCCTACCCGTTCATTCTCCTCAACCTGGTGCTCTCGTGCATCGCGGCCTTGCAGGCGCCAATCATCATGATGTCGCAGAATCGCTCGGCGGCGCGTGATCGCATTCAGGCCGACCAGGATTTCAGGGTCAACCTGAAGGCTGAGATCGAGATTGCCGCATTGCACGAAAAAGTGGATCACTTGCTCCACGCGCAATGGGAGCAGCTCATCGAGATGCAGGAGACGCAGCTCGAGCTCCTCGGCGATCTCACGGCACGCAAATCGACGGACCCTGCCGCGCAGACGTGAGCCACGCGCATTCCTGCCGGGTTCGGGCGACGGCTGCTCCCACCGGAGACCCGGATCAACCGCGCGGATCGCACATGCGGAGATCAGTGAATACGACGCTGAGTGGCCGCGCTCACAACCGGCATAGAGCGAGAGATTGCCGGCGTAGTGTTGTTGAATCGTCACCGACGCAGCTGGAACGTCGTTGAGCTCGACGCGAATTCGTTTGCCGAGCGGGTGCGGAGGGGTCCGCTCTGACACGACGACGAAAATCATCTTGTCGAGCGTTGCGTTCTCGTCACGGCCAGCGGCTCGCCGTGGAAGGATGTGGCGATGAAGCACGGAGTCATGGTCTCGTTCGCGAGATCGTTCACGAGCATCGGTGTCGCTCTGCTCGTGGGATGCAGCCCTTCGCTGCCTCGCGCGGGCTCGGAGCCTCTGGGAGGTCCTCCGGTCGGAGGCGCACAGCCCATCGTCACGGAGTCCGCCCACGCGTCCGCCTCGAGCGAGCCGTCGCCATCGAACGCGATCGCAGAGGTGAAGACGCTCGACACCGAAGACATCCTCGTCGGGACGGGGCCGGAGGCCGAGACGGGAAAGAGAATACGAATGTACTACGTCGGGCGACTCCTCGACGGGACCGAGTTCGATCGCACGCGGCGTCGACCCTTCGAGTTCCAGCTCGGTGCGGGCGAAGTGATCGCCGGTTGGGACCGAGGCATCGTCGGGATGCGCGTCGGTGGAAAGCGACGGCTCGTGATCCCCGCCGACCTCGGCTATGGCGCGCGCGGCGTTCCTCCGACCATTCCACCGAATGCGGCGCTCGTGTTCGACGTGGAGCTGCTCGAAGTGCTCTGACCAACGTGGTCGACGAACCGCGCTTCTAAGGCTGAGGTCACGCGCTCAATCGGGCCCCCACGCACGAAACGCCTCGAGCCATAGCGACACTTCACACCGTTCGGCTGCGCCGATGCTGGAGAGCACCGGAAGCGGTGCCTCGATTCCGGTCCCCACGAACACGTCGCCTTCGACCCGCAGATCGTGGGGTAGGTCGATCCATCGCGCGACGACCAGATATGGAACGCCCTGCGAGAAGCCCAGAACGCCTTCTCTGGCATCGAAGTACAGCTTCTTTCGTACGAGAAGGACGTAGGTCGAAGGCCAGAAAAAGAAGCCTCCGGGAATGCCCAAACCGATGATGGCGAACAGCAAGAGCCCGAGCCTCATGGCGCTCCCCGGCTCGACGATCGAGCCCGCCGAGGTCTTCGCGGTCGCCCCGAGCAGAAAGAATGCACCGAATAGAAGCGCCCAGAACGCGAGCGCTGCCGATGCAATCGTTCGCGCTTTGCGAGCCGAAGAGCGCATCACGATCGTGAGGGGCTGAGGCGGAGCCTCGCGCTCTCCGGTATCGCGATAAGGATTTCCGGTACGCGTCGCACGAGCCTGGGGCCCATTGGGCCGTCGAGCGACGAAAAGTGAGCCCAGAAAGAGAATGACCCCAGAGGCCACGACGCCGAGCGAGGGGAACCACGAGGCATTCGACGCCGTGACCCGTTCGCTGCTCGAGGCATAAGGAAGCTTCCAGCAGGTCTTGGTCGAGCCGATCGGCCATTCCGAGAAGGCCTGCGAAATCTCGTCGTTCGGGGCCGTGCGGCTGACGACGATGAACCACGATTCTTCGCCGAGCACTCGGACTCCCACTTCGCCGTCGTGCCCCCTTTTGCCCGGCTCCGCAGAACGATGGTCGATCACCGTGCAATCGATTGGAACCCGGCGGGCATCAGGCCAACGAACCACGGTCCAGACGATCCCGATGGAGGCGATGACGAGCCCCCACCGCGCGAGCCTGTAGAAGCGTTCACGACGCCGAAGGGCTTCGGTCGCCATGCTCCAAGTGGGCTCCGCGGCCTCTGGTTGCATCTTCGAACCCTATCCACTCGATGACTGGATGTCGTCTCTTTGAGACGAGACAGGCGAGAGGCAAGCGTGGCGGTTCCCGCGAAGGCGATGGCGGTGTAGACACGGCTGCGGTGTGTGCTGGCACCGTAGATTACGCGCAGAATACAGCGACGAAAGGTACCGTTCCATGCTTCGAGTAGGTGATGTGGCCCCCGATTTCGCGCTCGCGGCCTCCAATGGCGAAACGGTGAAGCTCTCGGATTTTGCCGGTAAGAAGTCGGTCGTTCTCTTCTTCTACCCAAAAGACGATTCGCCCGGATGCACGGTCGAGGCGTGTAACTTTCGCGATTCGTACGATGCATTCGCCGAAGCCGGCGCCGAGGTCCTCGGCATCAGCTCCGATACGGTGAAGTCGCATCAGAGCTTCGGCGCCAAGAACCGGCTGCAGATGACGCTGCTCAGCGATCCCGATGGACGCGTACGGTCGAGCTACGACATTCGTCCGACGCTCGGAATCTTGCCGGGGCGGGCGACGCTCGTCATCGACAAGTCGGGCATCGTGCGGAACGCGTTCTCGTCGCAGCTGCGCGTCGGAAAGCACGTCGAAGATGCCCTCGCCGTGGTCAAAAAGCTCGCTTGAGCCGCTCTCGTCGCGGAGAGTGACCCACCATGTCTCGCGCTGCACGCTTGCTCGATCTGCTGGAGCTCTTGCGCCTCCACCGCGCGCCCGTGACCGGCCCGGCGCTCGCCGAGAAGCTCGGGATCTCGATCCGAACGCTCTATCGCGACATCGCGACTCTGCAGGGTCGAGGCGCCGACATCCAAGGCGAGCCCGGCCTCGGCTACTTGCTCCGTCCCGGGTTCACGCTCCCGCCTCTGATGCTCTCGGCTGACGAGATCGAGGCGCTCGTGCTCGGCTCGCATTGGGTGTCGGGACGTGGCGATGCGCGCCTCGGCGCGGCCGCGAAGAACGCCGTCGCCAAGATTCGCGCGGTGCTCCCGAACGATCTGCGCGAGAGCGTCGATGCGGCGATCTCGATCGCGCCCGGCATGTCGTCGGTCGAGCCGGTGGTCGTCGACGTGTCGGTCATCCGCGCCGCGATTCGGAAGGAGCACAAGCTCGCGATCTCTTACCGAGACAACGACGGCACCGGTACGAAGCGAACCATTTGGCCTTTGCTGATCGGCTTCTTCGATCGAGTTTTGGTGGTTGCTGCGTGGTGCGAGCTCAGGAAGGACTACCGCGGCTTTCGCGTCGACCGCATGCTCGAGGTCGAAGCGAGCGAGACGCGCTACCCGCGCAGACGAATCGTCATGGTCGCGGAGTGGAAAGAAGAACAGGGCATGAAGGCCACTGCCAGAAACTGACAGGGCGTGGGTGCACAACCATCGTGTCAACCAACCCGACGGAGACTCTACCCATGCGAACCCTCAATTACTTGCTCCTCGCCGTGAAGAATCCCACGGAGAGCGCGAAGCTCTACACCCAGATCCTCGGCCACGAGCCGGTCGAGCGATCGAAGTCGTTCGTCCTCTTCGTTTTACCGACCGGGCTCAAGATCGGGCTCTGGATCGCGAGCGAGATCCAACCGAAACCGGCGTCACCGGGTGGGGTCGAGATTTCGTTCACCGAAGCGAGCAAAGAGGCCGTGCTCGAGACCTACGAAGAATGGAAGAAGCTCGGCCTCGAGGTGCTCCAAGAGCCGACTGAGATGGACTTCGGCTTCACCTTCGTCGCGGCCGACTCCGACGGACATCGCCTCCGTCCGTTCGCTCTGTCGGCCGCACCCCGCTAGAGGTCATCGATGAGCAAGGCTCATTGAAATCGCCGACGAGCTCACGCCTCGTTGACCGTCTCGCAGATCAGTTACCGGTCGACGACGAGGTCGGTGAGACGCCGCCTGCGACGAACGAGCAGACCCCGCTCTTGCACTCGACCGTCGACCGGATGCACTCGCAGGCGAGCGTGGGCGTGCATCCGCTACGCTGAATGTCGCCCTCGAATTTCGCCTGCTCGTTCCGGTTGACCGCGTCGTTCGGACACTGGCATCCCTCGCAGGTGCCGCTCCAAACGCCGACGCAATCGGTGTCGACCTTGCAGGATTGATCGTAATCGGAAGCCGTGGGCGCTCCCGAGCAAGCGAGCACGAAGCTCGCGATGGAACCCAACAAACCGACGGACGCGACGACGTGGCAGACCTTCATGGGGCGGCAGTCTAGAGCGCCGACCGACCCGAAACCACGGAAAATTCGCTCGATTTGGGACGAGAGCGATCGCTCAGTCCCGATCCCAGTGCGCCCGACGCTTCTTGCACGACGCACAGCGAAAGGCATAGACGCTTCGGCTGCCTCGAACCATGTCTTTGCAGAACGCCTCGGCGTCGACGGTCTCCGGCGCGAGGAGCCCGGCGATGACGTCTTCGATCGACTTCCCCGCCTCGGTCGCCCACGCCTCGAGCTGGATCGGACGAACCGAGCCCACGAAGATCATCGGAGACGCGCAACAGAAGAGCCAACTCTCGCCCTGCCAAGTCGAATAGCTCGGCGTCCGCAAGAGCTCGACGAGCTTGTCTGGAGCGACACGGAATCGCATCCATGGCTCTTCCAATGGCGCCGCAGGAGCACCCTCCACCGCGGGCTCGGCCACCTTCTCGGGCTCGTCGGCCAGAACGACCTCGGTGCCGCGCGCGTGGAGCTCGAGATCGCGAGGAATGCCCTGCGTGAGACCGCTCGCGGCGCTCTCGGTGTCGATGGAGCCGAGCTCGGTGTCGCGCGACGTCGTGACGCGTCCTTCGCGAAAACAGGTGTAGCAGGCGCCTTCGAATCGTAGGTCGACGGCGGTGCGGCAGACGCCGCAAGGCCCGGCATCTTCGATCGATGCATCTTCACGCGGCGCTTCGAAGAGGGCGAATGGATAGCCGGCGTCGGCGAACGTGGGCCGCGCTTGCAAAGCGACCTTGGGCCGCGCTTCGCGCTTCTGAGCCGTCTGCGAGGCGAGCGATCCTTCGCGGAGCGAGCTCAATCGACGCGACTCGATCACCGCGGCATAGTCCATGAGCGCGGCACCCACGATGCGCCCGAGCGTCGCGTCGTCGGCGAAGATTTCGGCCACGTTCGACGAGCTCTCGAGCGCCTCGACCAGACGCCCTCGAAGCACGGTGACCCCCTTGTCGCCCCACGCGACGCTTCGCTTCGAGGCCTCTTGCTCGAATGCCGAGAGCCGACCGGCGACGCGGTCGGTCGCGTCACGCGCCGCTTGGACGGCGTCGTCGATGCCTTTTTCATAGTCGGCAAGCACCGCCTGCAGGTCTTCTTCGGTCCCTGGCGGATTCTCGGTCTCGAGCAATTCGTCGTCGAGGAGCCGGCGGACGATGGCGCGCGCAGCACGCTCTCGCGGGTCGGTCATGAGCATCGCGGGACTCTACCACCATCCACCATCGAGTCGGCCACGAGATCCCTCGACGCCTCGCGCTCCCGGGGTGCCACGGGCCCTTAGGGCCGAGGCGGCATCGATGGCACAGCGCGGCTCCACACGTCGGATCCGAATGCCTTCGACTCGGGCCCCGCGGCATAGCCGAGATAGGGAGTTCCGAAGATTTGTTCGAAGGTTCGGAGGAGCGAATAGTGGTTGTAGGGCGTCGCCGATACGGTCCCCGGAGCGATGAAGGGCGACAAGACGACGGCACCCGTGACGCCTCCGCCCAATCCGACGATCCCGGGAAGGTCGGTATTCGGCGATGGCCCCTGGCCGCAACATGCCGTCGAATCGGCATAGGGTGTTTCGGCCTCGTCGAACGCGATGACGAGCAGACCGTCTTGGCGAAACGCCGGAGAAGCGAGAATGGTCGGCACCCATTTCTTCAGGAATGGATCGATCGCCACGAGCCCTCCGCGCAGGCCCGTCGCGCAAAAACCGTCGTGGCCGTCGTTGCAGAGATTGGGGATGATGACCGAAAAATTCGGCGTGGTGCCGACGCTCTTCAGATCGCCCTTCAATGCCTCGAGATTGACGACGTGGGCGTCGCAGCGTGCCTTGTCATCGATGATTGAATGAAAGTACACGAATGGATTGTGGCGTACGGCGTATTGGTCTTTCGGCGTCGCTTCTTGGGTGGGGTCGCGTTCACCGATGGGTGGACGCGCGCAAGTCGCCGATTCGCGGCGCAAATCGTTCCCCATGTCTTCCATGTATCCCTTCCAAGTGAGCGGCGTGGGCGCCGCCTTCTCGAGCTGATCGGGAAGGGTCTGCACCGAGGCGGGGTAGACGCAGCCCTTGCCGACGGCCTGCCCGTCTATCGACGATTCGGGCACTTTGCCGACGAAGTCTTCGAACACCAGACAATCTTGTTGTGTCACGGGGTTCGGTCCCTGCCCGCTCACCATGGCGAGGTAGTTCGGCAGGCTGTTGTGACCGATACCGAAGTAGTGAGTGAGCAGCGCCCCCTGCGCGGGCAATGCTCTCGCCAGATACGGCGCGCTCGATCCGTCTTCGAATACGCCTCGGTATCCCTCGTTCTCGAGAACCAAGAGAAATACGTGACCGATTCGTCCCGTCGCGGGCACCGGCGCGAGCGCTTCGGGCATGGACGCCTCACCGGCGGTCGCGGCAGCAGAAGACACCGGCCACGTCGTAGGCGAGGTGGTCGCGCGGCAGCCCCGGTCACACCCCGCGAGGGTCGCCCACGCTGCCGCGGCGAATGCGGCACACATTGTCTTGGTCGGGCGTCGCTTCATTGCGGGATCTCGAAGAATGAATGGATTCTAGCAACAATTGATTCGGAAGCTCTCGATGAGTGAATCGGGAAGCGCCAGATCGAGCAGAGCGTCACTCAGCGTTTCTAACGCAGCGAGCGCAACGACCTCTCGAATCGGGGGCTTCATGAATGGTACGCGGAGGCCGACCTTTCAAAGCGCGAACCGCAGCGCGAAGAAGGCTACATAAAAGCCGATGGCGACTTCGTGACCCAAGGTCGAGTCGAGAATGAAACCTGCCGGAATGCCCACGATCCAGCCGAGCGCCCCGCGCGCTGCACTGGCGAGAGAGACACGCACCCACTTTTACTCCATGAATTGTTCTTGGTCGTCGCCCCCCAGCGAAAGCCGCCGACCGCGACGATCGCGAAGTAGACGAAGGCTTTGACGACTACGAGACCGATGAGATCCATCGCCGAACCACACACGCTCGAACGTCGACCGTCAAGAACGCTTTCCACGCACGGTGGGGGAAGCGAGAATCGAGCGCGAGCGTCGAGTCGCTTCGGAGATTGGTTGCCCATGCGATTCGAGCGAACGAGACGAACGACGCTCACCGAAACGGCCGCGATCTTTTTGGCAGCGTGTACCTCGAATGGCTTCTCGGCCGAGGCCGAGTACGATGCCGCGTGGGAAAAAAGCGCTCGAAGCCGCAAGATGCCAGAGAGACCTCGGAGACCGCAGTCGCGAGCGCGGTGCTCGACGAAGCGGATCCGGTCGATCGGTCGACGGTCGACGAAGATGCGATCGCAACCGAGCTGCTCGAACGTCTCACCAAGCTCCACCGCCGCGCGACCCGCAGTGTCGTCGCGCTCTCGCTCGTCGTGGCGGTGGTCGCGACTTGGTGGGCCATCCACGATTCCGACGTCGCGCATCGGGGCTTTCTGTTTGCGAGCGGCGTCGGTCTGACCGGCGGCGTGACGTTCGGCGCGATCTTTCTCACGAGCTTCGGGCTCTCGCTCGCGGCGAGCCGCGCTTGGATGCGACGCAAAGCCGAATCGGCGAGGAACGAGGCGGTTTACGTGAACAAGCTCGGCCCCGATTCATTGCTTTGGGTGGTCGGGATGTTCAGTCCCAAGAGCAAGGGGATGGGTTTCGAAGACGAGATAAGGCAGGAGCGCGGGGCGCGACGCAGGTAGGAGCCGGCCGCAGCTCGACACCCTCGTCCATCGGGTGCTACACGCGTGTATCTCATGCGCTCTTGGCCAAGACGACGGGCCCTCTCGATTGCCTGCGCCTTGCGATGTCGACCGGAGGTCGAGCGGCTGAATCGAATGAATGGAGCGCTGAGTGCGGAGAGCTGGCAGACAAGCAGCCAGGCTCGTTTCGCCGAATGCGGTATTGACAAGTGCGCCCGATCCTCGATACGCAACGGAACGTGAATTTCACCGACCAACACATCCGCGAGCGCGTCGAGTCCTTCGTGAAGGATCTCGAGACCCTCATTCGTCAAGCCGCCGTCGCCTCCGTCGCCGAAGTGCTCGGCGTCGGGACCGGCACTTCCAAGCAGGCGTCGCCGCGCATGGCGGCCGCGCCAGCGAGTACCTCCCCGAAAGCCGCGCCTGCCGCCAAGGTTGCATCTCGCAGCCGGTCGGCTTCTGGTGGCAAGGGCAAGCGGATTCGCAGGACGATCGCAGAGCTCGATGCGATTGGAGCCCGCATCCAGGACTACATCGGGAAGAACCCCGGGCAAGGAGCGGAGGGGATCAAGAAGGCCCTGAAGCTCGGGGCGAACGATTGGACGATGCCGATCAAGAAGCTCGTCGATGAGCGAAGGGTGACGTCAAAGGGGAAGAAGCGGTCGACGGTATACTTCGCCGGGAAGTGAGTCCCTTCCGGGCCGAGATGGTGGCGATGGCGCTTCGCTCGGTGGAGCGCGCCATCTCGACCATGTCGAAGCGAGCGCGAGGGCTCAGGTGGCGTTGGCTGCCTGTGCGGGTTTGCGGACCGGGATTGATCAGGGTGCAGATCGGCTCGCGTCACGCGGCCTCAGCCAGTTTGGGGAGGGTGTTGGGCTGACGTTGCTGAAGGCGGATGCGCTCTTCCGTCGTGTTCGTGACTGACCTTCCCCCCGCTTCGCGGATGGTCTGACTATGCAGCCATACCTGAATATGGGGCCCGCGTATAAACAAGTCGATCGATATTCCGTCGAGACCGAAGCGAGACGGGCGCCCGAGGAACGAGCACCGGAAGCCTACTTTTGCAGGCTGAGGAGCGGAGAGACGAGGCCGCCTGTCTCACGAAGGTATCGGCGGAATAGCACCGAGTTGTTTATACGCAGGCCCTTCGGCTCTTGAATTCGAATTCGACGGGACTGACATAGCAGAGATACGAAGGCCGCCATCTCGCATTGTAGAAGCCGTCAGATTGAAGGCGATTGGGTCGCCGTGCTTCGAGTCGGTTGTTGCCCGGTAGCCCTTCTTCGGCCACATTACGCGTCTTGTTCGCACTGCCCTCCGTGCTAGTACCGAGCGTGCTCCTCCGAGGCGGTTGCGACGAGCGGTTCTCGAAGCGTTTCGAGGGAGCGTGCCCACCGGAATGGTTGATTCTCAGGCTCCTGAGTCGCGATTCCGATCCGGCGCGGACGTCGACGTCACGGTTCGTTCGACTTAACGTGCTGTGGAATCGAATTCTCCTCCGGCGCAGTCTGTTTCGCTTCCGGAAGTGCGCCCTTCAAATCGCGCAGCGCCGTCGGGCGAACGAGGGGCGTTCCCCCTTTGCCGCCGAAGACACGTTGCGAGGGATAGATGCTTCGATGTCCTGTGAGGAGGTAGGCGAGAACGCAGACGATGAAGACGTGCGGAAACGCAGGTGCTCCGAGGATCTCCATCGCCATGATCGACATGGCGAGCGGCGTATTCGACGACGCTGCGAAGACGGCGGCCAAGCCTACCCCTGCCCCGAGCTCGAGGGGAATACCCAATAGCCGCGCGAGGGCGTTGCCCAATGCGGCGCCGACGAAGAAGAGGGGGGTCACTTCGCCGCCGAGAAAGCCTGCGCCCAAGGTGACCGCAGTGAATAGGAGCTTCCAAGCGAAAGCGAACATCGGAAGACTCGGATCCTCGAAGGCACGCACGATCGTGCGGACCCCGAGGCCGAGGTAATCGCTCGTGCCCGCGAGCTTCCAAAGACCGATGAGCACGAGACCACCGATGATCATGCGAATGGGAAGCCGTGGAACGAGCTTCTCTCCGCGCTGCTTGATGAAATGGGTGAGCTCGATGAAGGAGGTCGAGACGATCGCGACGGCAATGGCGAAAAGCAGCCATTTCATCAGCAGTATCGGCGTCAGCGCGACCTGTGACGCGGCCGGATAGTGGGTATGCACGATACCGAGAGAGCGCGTCGTCATGTCGCCGACGATCGATGCGACCAATGCAGGCACGAGCGCCTCGTATTCGATGCGACCGAGAACGATGCATTCGAGACCGAAGACCGCGCCGGCGATCGGTGTGCCGAAGACCGAGCCGAATCCGCCTGCGACGCCGGCAGCGAGCAGCTGACGGCGAACATGCTTCGTGAGGCCCAGTCGATGCGAGACCCAATCGGTGATGCTGGCTCCCATTTGCACCGCCGTGCCTTCACGGCCTGCGCTGCCACCGAATAGATGGGTGAGCACGGTGCCGATCAGAACCATCGGCGCCATGCGCAAGGGGATCTCGGGCCCACCGTCGTGAATCGTGTCGATGACGAGATTGTTTCCGCCTTTGATCGACTGACCGAGCCGTTCGTAGACGAGGCCAATCACGATCCCCGCGAGGGGCAAGGTGTAGACGATGAGCTCGTGACCCGCGCGAAGCTCGGTCGCGCGCTCCAGAAGCCAGAGACAAGCCGCCGAGCTTGCACCACAAAGAACGCCCACGAGGGAGCCGAGAACGATCCATTGGCCGAGTGCCGTGAATCGCGCGCGATGCGTCACGATGCCGCTCCCGCGTCGACGAGAGAACGACGTACCAGGGCTCCGTACTTGAAGCCGTCTCGGGCGGCGCCGAATCGAGCCGCGTCGTCGCAGGCGAGGCAGTGGCACGCAAAGCCGAATCGGGGCGCGCCGTGGCAGGAATCGTATTGGCGGTGGAGGTGAATCACGTAGCGCTTCTCCTGGCTTTCGCCGGAGGGCTCACGCGAGCTCCTACGGCGCCCTCACGGGCGAATCGTAGGAGTCATTGGCGGTCGCGATCGACCGCGGGTCTCGGCGGACTCCACCGCCATCCGTGTTGCGCGAAGAATTGGGCCTGAGGTCGAGGTTCCTGTCAAGGCACGTGTCCGAGCGCTCGACCCAGTTGGATACTAAGGCGCCCGGCCACGGCCTCTGACCGCACTCTCTGAATGACATGTGTGCGCATTCGGCGTCGTGCTCGGGAGCGAAGTAGATTGCGTCGAAGCGCACGCCTAGTCTGCGGCGATGAATGTTCGCGGCCTAGGTTTCGCGTTGTTGTTGGCGGGGGTGTCGTTCGGATGTGGCAGCAAGAAGTCGGGGGGTGACGCGGCGCCGTCGAGCACGCCGAGCGCGAGCGCGGCCTCCGCGACGCCAACCGGCAAAGGCGACAAGGCCGCGCTCGGCACGCGTCCCGGCGAGTCGCCTTTCGCGCCGAGCACCCAAGGTTTCAAGTTCCAGAACTACGGCAACGAGAGCGGGATCGAGAACCTCACCGCGACCGAGATCAAGCGCATGTTCGGCGCTTCGGCGTGCGCCAAAGAAGACGGCGACACCTGCATCCTCACCCCTCCGGCAGACCAGTGGATGCAGGAGATCAACAAGGGGATGAACGGTGGTCATTGCGAGGGTCTCGCGACGATGGCGCTGTTGTTCGAGCTGAAGAAGCTCGACCCCGCCGACTTCGGCGCACCGACCGCGTACGAGCTGCCGATCGACGGCAACAAGAAGCTCCAACACGAGGTCGCGTATTGGTTCTCGACGCAGTTCATCGCGCCGATGTCGAACGCCGAAATCAGGTCGATGTCGCCGAACCAAGTCGTCGACGCGCTCGTCGATGCGTTCAACACCGGCAAGGAGAGCTACACCCTCGGCATCTACATGCCCGACGGCTCGGGAGGTCACGCGACGACGCCCTACGCGGTCGTCCAAAAGAGCGACACCGAGACGTGGATCATGCACTACGACAACAACTTCCCGGGTGAAGAGCGCCACATCGACGTCGATCGAAAGGCGAACACGTGGAAGTACTTCACCGCGTCGGATCCGAAGGAGCCGGGCTCGGTCTACGAAGGCACCGCCGATACGCACACGCTCACGCTCGCCCCGACCAGCGTGCGCGTCTCCAAGCTCACCTGTCCGTTCTGCGGCGACGTCGACAGCGCCAAAGACGACGAAGTTCGAAACAAGGGCTCGCGCCAGATCATTCTCGACGGTGACGCGAACCTCCTCATCAGCGACGAGACGGGAAAGCGAATCGGCTTCGTCGACGGAAAGCTCGTGAACGAGATCGCCGGCGCGTCGGCCATCGAGCCGAAGGTGGGAGGTCGTCGTGCCGACAGCGAGCCCGTCTACGAGCTTCCCGGTGAGCACAAGCTCAAGGTCACGCTCGACGGGAGCACGCTCAAGAAGAAAGAGCCGTCGGACGTCACCCTCATCGCTCAGGGCTACACCCTCGGCGTCTACGGAGTCGATCTCGATCCAGGCGACAAAGACACGATCGAGTTTTCTTCCGATTGGAAAGAGGTCAGCTACAGCACCGATCAAGCCGAGACACCCGATCTCGAGGTCGGCATCTCGACCTCGGCTGCAGACTACGAGTTCAACATCAACGCTTCGGGTGAGACCGGCGGTCAGCGAATCGACGTGTCGATCGACGTCAAGACCGGAACGCTCTCGGTCGAGGCAAAGGCCAAAGACGGTAACGCCACCTACGAGATCGAGATCCGTCGCATCGGCGAGAACGGCGTCGAGCTCTTCAAGCACAAGGGCGTCGCATCGGGGGCCAAAGACCGGTTGGTCTTTCGCTATGCAGACTGGAAGGGCAACGGACAGAGCATGAAGGTCGGCGTCGATCACGGCGACGACGGAACGATCGACGCGGAGCAAGACGTCGGCGACGAAGAGTAGTCTCGCGCTCGGGGCGGGCGGCGAGCAGCGCCGCCCAAACCTTCGGGCTCAGCCCTTGAGCGAGTCGCGCAGCGCGCGCGCTTCAGGTGTCGGAAACTCACCGAGCGACTTCTCGATCATCAGGCGCGCTTTCCGTTGATCACCCTGGCGCTGAGCCACCCGCGCCAAGTGATAGTACGCGAGGCACTTCGCTTGAGCCGGGGCGCCCCCCTCGGTCACACCGAGCGGAACGGTCTTCATCAAAGTGACGGTTCGAAAAGCGCGGGTCATCGCTTCGACGTCGTTGAGCTCGACCGCGCCGAGGCCGGCCCGCATCGCGAGCGCCGCGTCGTGCGGATCGTCGTCCATCGCCTTCACCAGCGATTGGAGCGCGCCCATCTGCGCGCCCATCTTGGTGTAGAGGTCGGCGATGCGGCCGTGCATGAGCGAGCGCACCTTGCTACGCCGTTTCTGACCTGCCACGAGCTGCTCGAGCAGGTCGAGCGCTTCGCCGATCTTGCCCGACGCGATGAGCGCATCGGCGAGGAGGACCCCATTGTCGGGATCGTCGGGCCGAAGCGCGCGCGCATCGGCGAGCACGGCCATCGCGCGAACCGGATCGCCCTTGTCGGGATCCATGAGGAGGCGCGCAGCCTTCGAGAGCGAGGCGAACTTCTCAGATGCGTCGTCTTGTCGGGCCGCCTCGTCCAAGATCAGATCCGCGAGCGGGCGGTTCTCACCAAGCGCCGTATAGGCCGCGCGGAGCCGAGTCTCGATCGCCTCGTTCCCAGGAACCTCTCTTCGTGCGCGCTCGAGCGCAGGGACGAGCTCTTCGAGGCGTTTGTGCTCTTCGCACAGGTCGGCGAACGCGAGGGTCACGTTGACGAGCGGCTCACCCTCCTCGACGGCGATGAGGAGCGTGTAACTCGTGATCGCTTCGTCGACGCGGCCGGCTTTGGCCTCGAGCGCGGCCAAGATGGCGCGCGCATCTCGGTGCTCCGGATCGCGACGGAGGATCTCTTCGAGGTGGGTGCACGCATCCTCGACGCGATCGAGGCCATGCAACACTTCGACGAGCCGCATGCGAAGGTCTTGTCGATCGGCCCCGGCGGGATTCCCGATGAACTCCTCGAGCGCTGCCGCCAGGTCTTCACCGTATGCGCCGCCGCTCAGCGTGAAGGCGGTCTCGAGATCGCCGAGCGCCTCTTCGTGCGCGCCGATCGCCTCGTTCAAGATCGCGCGCATGTGGAAGAGCGACTCTTGGTCGGCCGGAGCGTCGACCAACGCGGCATCGACCGCTGCGATCGCACGCGCGTGCTCCCCCGCGCTCGACCAAGAATTGATCAGCAAGAGAAGCACGTCACGGTCGTTCGGCGCGAGCTTCGAAGCCTTCTCGAGAATCAGGGCCGCCCCAGCCGGATCGGCGAGCTCTCGGCGGTGTATCGCAGCGGCGAGACGAAGCTCCTCGACCCGGTCGGCGACCCGCACACGCGTCTCGCTGGCCTCCACGTGATGAGCCGAAAGCTCCTTCCAGTCGCCACGGTCTCGGTACGTCTGCACGAGGCGTTCGCGCAGCGCCTGACTCTCGGGGCTCCGCTCGAGCCCGGCCTGGAGCGCGCGCTTGACGCCGTCTCGATCGCCCAGCCCGTCGCGGAGCGATGCGAGCCGCAGCGCCAATCGCTCGGCCTCGGTGCCGACCTCGAGTCGCAACAGAATCTCGGTTGCCTCTGCAACCTCGAGCGGGTCTTGGCGCTTTTCGGACAGGCGCATCAGCGCTCGGTGAGCCGCGCGGTTCGTGGGATCGAGCTCGATGGCGACGCGGCAGGCCCCGATGGCTTCGTCGTCGCGCCCACTTTGCTCGTGAATCGCCCCCAACCGCGCCGAGAGCACCGACGCGTCGACCTTGTCGCCGTTCGCTCGTGCGACTTCGAGCTGCCGACGAAGCAGCTTGGCGAGATCGTCGCTTCGATCGGCCTTCTCGAACAGGGTCGACAACATCGTGATCGCCTCGGCGCTCGAAGGATCGTCGTCGAGGACCTTCCAGAGCGCTTGCTCGGCGTGGTCGAACGTCAGAGGCGTGAGCGACGCATGCGGGACGAGCGTGGCGCGCGGGATCACCGTCGCACGAGGCACCATGGTCGCGCGCGGCACCAGCGTGGCACGCGGAGCGCGGGGGACCAACATCCCCCCGGGCGGGCGCCAAGTGCCGCGACTCGACGCCGGCGTCCCTCCTGCCGAGGGCGGGCGCATGCTCGGCCAACTGGTCGTCGCCACAGGCCCCCAACCTTCGTCGTCGACCACGTCCGATGGGCGCGAAGGTACGACCGGTGCTGGCGCCGCGGAGACGTGCCGCAGGATCGACGTTGCCTGATCGAGCCTCAAGCGAGCGCGTTCCTTCGGATCGTCGAGCGATGGCGCGATCGAATCGACGAGGTAGGCGAGGGATCCGGCGTCGGAGAGCGCGCGATAGGTCTCGAGCAGCGGCTCCCAGACCAAGCGATCGGTCGGGCTGTCGACGAGAAGCTCGGAGTAGATGCGCGCAGCCTGCGGAAGATCGGCGAGTGGGCCCGCGGCGAGCGCCGCGACCTCGAGCAAGATCGGCCTCGCGCGCTCGTTGTCGAATCGCGCCGCAGCCCGCTCTTTCAGTTGGGCCGACTCGCGAACGTCGCCCGCGTCTGCTCGCAAGATCGAGAGAGAGAGGAGCGCGCCGCCGATCTCGACGTCTGTCGCGGAGCCCGGCGGAAACGATGGCCGAGATCCGGCTTCGACGAGATCGACGAATCGCCTCAAGAGGAGCTCGGAGCCCGCGCCATCACCGATCTCGGTCGCGATGCGTGACGCTTCGAGAAAGCACGATCGGCGATGCGGCAAGGTACCGAGCCGTTGCAGCGCGTCGATGAGCGCCCGTTCGCGGCCCGGAGCGCGCGACAGACGCTCGTACATCTCGAGCGCTCGCTCGTTGGTTCGATCGACTTCGAGCGCCGCCAGAAGAGCCATCTCCGTCCGGTCGACTTCGACCGAAGCCGCGGTCGCACGCGCCAGGGTCTCGAGCCCCAAAGCCTGCGTTTCTGGCTTCGCCAATCGAATCGAAGCGAGATCGTACAAGAGCTCGGCTCGCTCGGCGGGAGGCTCGCGCCGTGCTTCGCTCGCTCCTGCCCGACGCTCGAGAACGGGCACGCGCGCTGCATCGTCACCGAGTCGGCGATACACGCGGTCGAGGCTCTTCCAAGCTCCGTCGAGACGTCGACCGCCGGTCGCGTGGGGCTCTATCTCGAGAGCGGCGCGCTCGGCCTGCTCGTACTCGCGCGCCGCGTCCTCGTGGCGGTCGTCTTCTTCGAACGCGGCGCCGAGGAGAGAATGCAGCTCGTACGAGCTCTCGGGAGTCTTCGCTCGCGAGCACTCTGCCCGAGCCAGCTCGACGTACGCGGCCACCTTGCCGAGTATGCGAGCGAGCGACAGGGCCGCCGAATGACGGCTGGTCGCGGTCGGAGTGAGTGAAATCGCACGAAGGCGCATGGCGAACGCGTCTTCGTGTCTGCCGAGGTGCTCGTCGTAGATCGCCGCCAAGCGATCGCACGCCAGCGCTGCTTGCTCGACGTCGGGACCGTCGAGGCGCTCGACGAGGAGATCGGCCAGTACGCCGTACCTTCCTCGCGTCAAGAGCTCGCGCTCCGCAGCGATCCGCTCGGTGTCGTTCTCGCGCGCCGCAGCGAGCGCCGATTCGAAGCACTCCGCGGCTTCGGCGGAGTCGTTCAAGCGCTCGGCGACATCGGCGAGACAGATGAGGATCTCCGACCGTGAGATATCGACCGGCGAAGCGCTCTCCTGACGAGGGACGACCAAGAGCAGGGCGCGATACATTCGCTGCGCGCTCTCGAGATCGCCCGCGTCAGCCGTTCCATCGGCGAGCGCGCGGCGTGTCGGGAGGTTCAGCGGGTCGATCTTGACGGCGGCCCCGAGCTCGTCGAGCGCTTCGGTGCGTTGGTCGAGCGCGACGAGCGCGCGAGACAGTGCGTGATGAACGAGCGCGCGCTCTTTCGGGCGGCGCGCGCCGAATTCGGCGATTCGCTTTCGAAGCAGCGAGACGGCCTCGTCGCCTCTTCCGACGCGAACGAGCGCGGGCGCGAGCATCAGCGAGAGCGGTACGGGGTTGTCGACGATCGCCAGGGCTTGCTCGAGGAGCGGAATGGCGGCTTTGGCGTCGTTCGATCTCTGCAAGTACAGCTCGGCTGCCTCTTTCAGGAGATCGGCGCGCGCGGCGTCGTCAGGCAGCGACGCAGCCTGCACGACCAGGAGGTCGGCGAGCGGAGCCCACGCCTCTTCTGCCCGGTAGATGTCGGTGAGCGCCTGACGAAGGCGAGCGTCGGTCTCGCCGCTCGACGCTTCTTCGAGACGAAGGCGCGCCGAATCACGGCGACCCGCAGCGACGTAAGCCGAGGCGAGACGCAAGAGAATCGGAACGCGCTCGTCGGCCGGTGAAATCTTCGAGAGCCGCTCGAGCGCCAGCGCGGAGTCGAGGGGCTGGTCGCGGCGAAGATAGAGGCGCGAGAGAGCGTCGAGCGAGACCGCTTCGCTCCCCGCTCTTTCATAGTCTGCGATCGCTCGGTCGAAATCGGCGAGTCGGTCTTCTGCGAGCGCGCCGCTCTTGATCCAGAGGCTCGAAGCGCCACCCGCGTCGCCCGCCTCGTGATGGAGCTCGGCCTGACGCTCCCACAAAGCCAAGAGCTCGGCGTACCGACCGAGCGCTTCGAGCGCGGCGCCTAGCTTCCGCAGCGTCGCCGGATCACGCGGATCATCGCGAAGATTCGCCTCGAGCATCGCGACGCGCTCTTCATCGTCGCCCATCTCTTCGAGCACGGCGGCGATGTCGAGTCGAAGACGGATCCGTTCGCCGCCATTTGTAGCGAGCGCGACCTGGCGGCGCCGAAGAACGACGAGCTCCAGCGTTCGCGATTTTCGCCGGTAGAGCGAGGCGAGACGGTCCATGACCGACGTGTCGTCCGACGTTTGTGCGAGCAGGTCTTCGAGCAATCGAATGGCGCCGTCGGCATCGTCGAGCTCGACCTCGTCGAGGGTGGCGGCCTCGAGCAGAAGCGCCGTGCGCATCGCCGGATTCTTCGCAGCAGCGCGTTCAAGCAGCGTCGACAGCTCTCGGAAGCGACTCTGCGACGCGAGGGCAGCACGCATTCCGCTGATCGCGTCGGCGTCGGCCGGATCGTCTTCGAGACGGGCACGCCACGCGCCGATCGCTCGATTCGTGTCGCCGAAGTCGGCGCTCGCGATTCGCGCCACCTCGCCGAGCGCGGCGCGTCTGGCGACCGGATCGGTCTCCAGCTCGGCCAGGCGCTCGAGCACCGCGCATCGTTCTGCCACCCGATCGGCCGCATTGAGAAGCGTCGACAGCTCACGGGCCGCCACGAGCAGCGTCGACGCATCGAGGCCACTCGAAAGAACGCGCTGGTAGAGCTCGATGGCTCGGGGAGGCGCGTTGAGCGGTCCGGTGCAGACGAGAGCCGCTTCGAGCAAAAGACTGGCCCGCACCCGCGGCTCGGTCGTTCGTTCGGCCGCCGTGATGAGCACCTTGGCGCGCCGATCGACTCGTCCGAGTCGCGCCGAGACCTCGGCGAGCAGTCTTCGGTGCGTCTCGTCGAACGGCTCGAGCACGACGAGGGCCGCGAGAGCGAACATGGCGCCCGAGTCGTCGTGGAGGGTGTCGAGCTGAAGCGCGACGAGCTCACGGTAGGTCGCGGCACGCTCCGCGTCGCTCGTGGCGACCGCGAGCTCGACCTGCAGAACGCTCACGAGCTCGCGCGAACGATTGCGCGCGACGTAGTGAGGCTTGAGCAAGAGCGCCGCGTGCTGGCGAGTCGTCCGCGGTCCGACTTCGACGGGCGTCGAGCTCAGCGGAGGCGCGCTCTCGGGTGCCGAAGGCGAGAGAGGACGCGCCGGGATGGTGAAGACTCGCTCGAGGAGCTCGAACGCCGCTGGCTCGTCGGGCTTGACCGAAAGCATCTCTTCGATGACGCCGAACGCGCGATCGGTGTCGCCGAGCGTCAGCCAGAGCGAGGCGATCTTCGCCCGCAGCGCCTGCGCGAGCGGAAGCTCGAGACCCGCCACCTGAACGCGGTAGAAGCCGATGAGCGCTTCGTGGCGCTCGCACTTCTCGTAGAGCTTCTCGAGCGACGCGCGGGTTCGCTCATCTCCCGATATCGCGTAGAGGCGCTCGCTGTAGCCGATGGCGCGATCGAAATCGCGCGCGAAGTCTTTCGCTACGCGCGCCGCGTCTTCGAGCAAGTCGGCTCGAGCGTCGTCGACCGATGTGCTCGCCAAGGAGGCGTCGAACACGCCGAGAAGCTCGCTCCAGCGCCCGTCGGAGCTGTACGTCAGCTTGAGCCGGTCGAGAGCCCACCGAGCGTCGGGCGAAGCGGCGAACAACTGCTCGACGAGCTTGGCGACGGTGGTCGGATCTTCTCCCCAGTCGTCGTGGAACTCGACGGCGCGGAGCCCGATGAGCTTCGCGAGGTCGGGACGTTCGGCGCAGATGCGTCGGTAGGTCTCCGCAACTTCGCCCGCCTCGTTGCTCGCGGCGCCGACCGTCTCGAGCAAAGCCCAACGCTCGATGTCGTCTGGCTGCGCCTCGACGGCCGCGATCGCGGCCCCGAGCTCGGTTGTCGAGCCCGTGGGCTCGTTCGGCGCCTTCTTCTTCCCACGAGCGGATCCCACTTAAGGCGCAGGATCCTTCGAGTTGGCCTTCGCGGCAAGGATTCAGCCGTCGGGATCGCGGATCTCGGAATGGGCGGCGCTCTTCGTGACGGAGCCCTCGCCCCCCCCACGAGGCGGCCGACACGGATCAGGCCTTCAATCGCCGCTCGGAGCCTCACGAGCAGCGGACCAACAGGCCTTCTTCGGGAGCTTTCGACCCCGTCGACAGCATGAAGTGTCGACCCGTGCGCGTCGGATCACTTGCAGTAGGCGTTGATCTTGTCGACGATCGTGCTCTCGTTCTTCTCGAGGGCTTCGATGTCTGCGAGTGCCTTTTTCTGAACGGCTTCGTCGGTGCTCTCGAGGTTTCCCGCGGCGGTCGCGCCGGTATCCCACGCAGCGGAGTATTCTTTGACGAGCGGCGCGAGGCCTTCGTCTTTCACCGCGACGCTCCTGGCGGAATCGGCGACCTTCTTCACGGAAGCCGCGAGCGCTTTCGCGTCTTTCGCGTCCGACTTCTTGAGCTCGCCGACGTTTGCGTTCGCGACCTTCGCAAACGAGTCGCAGTCGGCAGCTTTCGTTCCACAACCGAGCAGCATCGCCATCGTGCCGGCGCACACGCCGGCGATCATCCAAGTTCGCATGAGTGACCTCCGCGCGCAGGGTACGAGCGAACTCGGAGATGTGCGCGAACTACGAGCGAGCGAATCGAGAATGTTTCTTTCAACCCCAAATCCGCGCGCTTCTCGACGGATCCCTCCACCTACGTTGGTCTCGGAGATCGGCACGCTCGTCGTGTTGGAAGGGCGAGATCAGAGCTCACACAGTTTCTGCAGACGAACCTCGGCTGGTGAATTTGCGTCGTCGCGCGTCGCAGATCAGGGCGCGTTGAGAATCGCCAATCGATAGTCGGCGAGCGCCGCTGGATCGCCTCGGAGGAGGCTCTCGAGCTTGACCGACGCGGGAGGGGCGACGACCTTCGCGAGTCGCTCGGCGATCTTTTCGCGCTCGGCGCGCGCCTTCGCGCGGGTCAACAGACCGAGAAGGCCGAGCGCGTCGCGGTCGGTCGCGGCATCGAGCACCGGACCGAGCGGCGCGGTCTCGAAGTCCCACGCTGACACGGCCGATCGAAACGGCGCGCTGGCGTTCGAGGGGAAGGGCGTTCCGGGTCCTTTACCAGGGCGCATTTCGCATGCTTCACCTCGGTGAACCACGACCGATACGCCATCGCGTTCGAGCGCCACCTCACCCCGACCTACGCGCAGAAAACCCACGCCGTCGTCGCCGACCTCGAGCGTATAGGCACAACCGAGATCGACGGCGGCGCCCGCACCGGTCTCGACGATGAAGAGTCGCGGAGGCGCGTCGATCCGCGCGCTGATCATTCCATGCGCGAGCTCGAGTCGATGCTCTCTGTCTTTACCGAGAAGCTTGCCGGGAAGAATGCGGAGACGAGTGCGCGGCGAGATCTCGACGTGACCGATGTCGGCGACGTCGAGCATGATCCGAGAGACCGCGTCGGTCTCGAGCCACATTCCGAGCGGCAGAAAGCCTCGCTTCGGGCCCGCCCATCCGCCGCACGTGGCCTCCCCCGCGAGGACCTCGTAGCCGAGCCCTTCGTCGACCGACGGGTTGCCGTCCGGCCCACGCGGTGAGCTCGCGATGCACGATGGCGTTCCAGGGGTAGCCACGCGACCGACACGGCTCACCGACGCCGACGACGACGTCGCGGTGGCGAGCATCGCAGTCCCGGCGTCGACGGCGATCGGGCGGTCGGCGACATTCATCGGCGGTCGCGCGCTCTGGCCTGCGAAATAGCCGAGCGTCGCGGCCGCAGCGAGCGCGAGGGTCGCGACAATTCCTCCTACGACGAGCCTCTGTCGCGACGCCATCGACGATCGACCGAGAGACTGAGGAGCCTTCGGCGCAGGAGGAGAAGACGCCGGCGCAAGCGAAGTGCCGGTTGACGGACGCGACGCATCATTCGCCGGACGCTCGGGAAGAGGCACCTCGCTCGGGTCACGCTTTCGCAGCGCAAACGGAGAGAGCAACGCTTCGAGCTTCGACACCTCGGCGCTCTCGGGCGCGCTCCGATCCCAGAGGTACGACTCGTCTCCGCTCTCGTCTTCGCGCTCACCCGAGGGCACACCCTCGTTCACGCCTTCGTCGTTTGGCTTCGTCATGTCGTGGCCTCGCCGCCGAGCTTCGCTCGAAGAAGCTTCAATCCTCGGCATAGATTGACTCGAACGCTGTCGGGTTGCATCCCCGTCGCGGCCGCAATCTCGGGCCCTGTCATCCCTTCGACGAGACGCATGACCAGCGTTTCTCGGTAGGCCTCGGGCAGCGTGAGGAGCGCGGCGAGCACCTCGCGCGCCTCGACGGTGGGGGGCGCGTCATGCCCACGAACGTCGGGATCGAGCTCTTCGGCCGACCGCACACGACGACGCTGATCGATCGCCGTGCGTCGCGCGATCTGAAGGATCCAGCCACCGAAAGCCGCGGAATCGTCGAGCGAGTCGAGACGACGCCACGCGGTGAGAAAGGTTTCTTGCACGGCATCCTCGGCATCGCCGTGCGGCGCGCGCGCGACCACGGCGGCATGCACGGCTCTGGCGAACCTCGCATAGAGCGACGCATACGCAGCTCGCTCGCTCCGTTTGGCCCGCCCGACGAGGTGCGCCAGATCTTCGTCGTCACCTCCCATGGAATCAGCGCGACTGTCGCCGCTCGACGAAGCGACCACAAGGCCGACGACACCGAGCACTCCGATCACGCGCCCACCAACACGGTCGTGTCGACGCCGATTCCGAAGGCCGCGAGCGGCGCGAGCACCCGATCGGCGAGGGCTTTCGACACGACACGCTCGTAGTCGCTCGCCTTCGCGAACCCCACCTCGGCGAACGCCGAACGAAGCGCGGCTTCGGGCTCGCGTCGCTCCGCGAAGTAGTCTGCGAACTTCGCGAGCTCAGCGAGCAACACCCCTCCGAGCCGGGCCCGACGCGCAGAATCGAGACGGTCTTTTGCCCACTCGAGCACGAAGAATCCGAGCTCGGCGTGCGCTGGCTCGTCTCGGACGATTCGCTTCAACACCGCACGCACGAGCGGATGGGTCGAGCTCTTGGCTGCGAGCCCGAGTAGCGGGACGGAGAGTGCCTCGCCGACGCACGACACACGAACCGCGAGCTCGAGCGCTTGGTCGAGCGGCGAAAGATTCGGATCGACCGCGAACGACGATTCTTCGCGTCGAAACACCGCGCGGGTCGCTCCGAGCTCCGCGGCGAGCCGTGCGTTGAGCTCGGCGTGAATCAACTCGTCGCAAACGAACTCCGAGGCGAGCCCAACGAGCGCCATCGGAGCCGACGCGCGCATCAGCGCGCTCGAGAGCTCGGAGAACCCGATCGCCGTCATCAGCTCGCTCTCGGCCCCCTCGACGAAAGAACGTCTCGCGTCGATAACCACCGAGTCGGGCAAGGTCGATGCAGCGAGCGTCCCCCACGGAAGAAGCTCATCGCGAAGGCCGCGTCTCTTACGGAAGCGCGCGCCAGCCAATCCTTCGCAGGCCAGCCGAATCTCTGGGATCACGTGCTGCATGTGTTCGACAGCGTGCCCGCCGCCTTCGCCTCACGCGCCTCGTCTCCATCGCAGGCGATCTTCTTCGGTGCGCCCTTGCCATTTCCGGCACGCATGCAGCCGCAGCTCGTCGGCGCGTGGGTGCCGGGACTCGGTGAGGCGGTGACGCTCGCCGACGTCGACGTCTCGGCGAGCAGGTGCGCGATGACTGCGCGCGCGATCGCACCGATCGAAGCCGACGCGCGCATCGCTGGTCTGGCCTCGCGGGTCTCTTCCGCGTGGGCGGCATGGGGGGCGACCGCACCGATGATCCCTGCCACCGCAAGCGCACCGAGCTGCTTTCCAGCGCGTCGTTTCGATTCGGTCCCCGAACGTCTCTCTTGGCTCATGTCGCGACCTCCACCGACAAGACGAGGCCTCCGACGAAAGCGTTAACGCAGGACCGTTCTTGACCTCCAAACGACAGGAGGGCCTCGCGGCCGTCGATGTTCGCGAGGCGACGTCAGCTGGTTCGTCGCATGTGACCTTCCATCGAACCCGACCGAGAACGCCGTCCTCGAACGGTCTCGACCCGTGGCGAATTGCGCCGACCCCCCACACGAATGCCCGTGGCGCGCTGACACAGGTCGACCATGGCCTCACAGGTCTTCTCGCCTGAGGGCTTCGGCGCGTCGCGATCGCGGCGGGATCACTTCCGAAATGGGCATGGCACGGGCCGTGCGAAGCCGAGTTCCCATGGTTGCTTCAACATTGGCTGATCCGCTGCTTGGACCTGGAGCCTTGGCCGCTTCGCTCGACCGCTGGTCGCTGCGTCGCGAGAAGGTTCTCGAGATTCTCGATATCCGTGCGTCGCGCACTGGGCGCCAGTTGGCGCGGGCCTGTCGCCTGCTCGCTCAGCCCTCCTATGCGATGAGCATCAGCTCGGAGGCGTGGGATTCCGCCTGGCGTCAGACACGAGAAGAAGTCGTAGCCTTGCTTCAACGCTCGCGTCCGTGGGTTCGGCCCCCGGCCATCGAGGCCGATGCGGTGATCGGGAACACCGCGATGGAGCAAGCATCCCCCGAGTCGGAGCACTTAGCTTCGACGCGCGCGATCGACTGGAGCGAAATGGAGCTCTTCGCCGAGGAACGACCCACGCGCATCGTCGAGCATGGTTTGATGGAGCGCATGAAAGTCGCCTGAGCGCGCAATCGGAGCGAAACGCGATTCGACCCGAATTCGAGGGGACCGAAGCCAGCAAGACGCAAGACGGGGCTGGGTGACCGACTTTTTTTTCGTGCCGACGAGAAGCGCTGGCCTCGCGTCCGGTACTCTCGACCTAGTCGAGAGGGTCCGATGTGTGCTCGATAAGCAGACGACAGCCCGCCGAGCCAGCCAGGATTGGCGCGACCGCGAGCGCGTCGGCCTGCAGGGTCTGTGACCGAGAAGCACGGTGACGGCTCGGAAGGCATTGATGCCGCGAGCGAAGGGCGACATCATGGGATCATGCAGCGAGCTTCGTATGCTTGGGGAACACTGTGTCTAGCCGTCACGCTCGTTTTAGGCTGTGCGTCGGGCGATAGCATCGGCGGAGGTGGCGCCACCACCTCGGGGCCGGGAACGAGCGGGCCGACCAGCGTGTCGACAGGCTCGGGACAACAAGGGACGGGGAGCGCGAGCAGCTCTGTCTCTGCGTCCGTGAGCTCGAGCTCCGGTCAAGGCGGCGCTGGGGGAGCCGACCCGTGTGCGATGGGTTGTCCGGTGAACACCACGGACCTCGACAACAATCCGCTCACCGGCATGTGCGGTTGCGAATACGCGTGCACGAAGCTCGGTGACACCGACCCCATCGATCCGCTGTTCCACGACGACAACTGCGACGGCGGCGACGGCCTCGTCGAGAGTTGCGTCTACGTCTCTGCATCGCTCGGCAACGACACGACGGGCACCGGAACGCGCATGGCTCCGGTCTCCACGATCGCCCACGCGATTCAGGTCGCTCAGACGAACGCGGTCGCGGCGGTCTGTCTCTCGGGCGAGGACTACAACGAGAACGTTTTCGTCATCGGTGGCATCAGCATCTACGGCGGCTTCGACCAGACCGACCCCGACTTCCCGTTTCGCCGCAAGGCCGGCATCACGACACGCGTCCTCGGCGCGGGCACGGTGTTTCTCGCGCCGCAGATCAATGTCGAGACTCACATCGAGGGCATCACGATCGTCGCCTCGACGCCGGCCACGGCGGGCGAGAGCGCGTACGGCATCCGCCTCATCTCCGGCAACGCCCAGCTCTTCGTTCGCTACGACGACATCCAGGTCGGGAATGGCGCTGCGGGCGCGAACGGCGCGAGCGGAGTCGATCCAGCTGTGATTGCTCCCGGGGGTGGTGGCGGGACCAACGGCTGCGGAGGTGACTGCCGGCCCACTGGAGGTGCGGCACCCGTCTGCATGGAGCCTGGCGGCGCCGGGGGCACCGGCGGGTTCAACAACGGTGGAGGCATCGATGGTAGCCCTGGCAATGGGGGTGCGTCTGGGGGCCCCGCGGCACCGGGCGACTCATGTGACCTGAGTGACACCAGCGGGTATGCGGGCGGCGGCGGAGCCAAGGGTGCAGATGGCACCAGCGGCACCGCCGGCAACGGTGGGAACACGCTCGGAACCGTCAGCGCGACGATCTACGTGGCTGCCAAAGGGGCCGATGGCGCAACTGGCAGCAACGCCAAGGGTGGCGGCGGTGGAGGCGGCGGCAGCGGTGGCGGCAGTGGCTTCGTCTGCAACTCCGACACCGGCGGTGGTGGTGGCGCGGGTGGATGTGGAGGCGTCGGGGGACCTGCTGGCGTCGGCGGCGGGGGCGGTGGTGGCAGCTTCGGTGTCTTCGCTGCAGGAGGAAAAGTGACGGTGACCGACAACACGATCACGACCGGCACGGGCGGCAAAGGCGGCACTGGGGGCGACGGCGCCTCGCGACAGCAGGGCGGCCCGGGCGGAGCTGGTGGCGGCCATCACGATCAGGGCGGCCCTGGGGGCAACGGGGCCTTCGGCGGCAACGGCGGTCACGGTGGCGCAGCCGGCGGTGGAGGCGGCGGGCCGTCGGCATGCCTCGCGCGATCGAGCTCCGTCGTGTTCACGTACGCGACCAGCTCCTGCACGACCGGCGTGGCAGGCTTCGGCGGCGTCGGCGGGACGAGCCCGAGCGGGGCGACGGGCGGCACCGGAAACTCCGGCACCGCAGGCCCCAATCTTCAGATCAACTGAGGCGTCTTCACGTCGTTCGACGCGAGCCCGGACCACTGGTTCCGGGCTCGATTCATTTCCAGATCTTCGTCAAGACCATCTGCATGGGTGCGGGGGCTTTGGGCTTCAGCGGACCCGTTCCGACGTCCATCGTCCCGCCATTGACGAGGGCAAGCGCAGTTGCGCCGTCCGGCGTGAACCTCGCATCGAGGAGCAACTGGAGAGGTGCGGCATCGCCGAACCTCTTCGCGAAATTCGGGGTGCCGTCTCCAGCGAACAAGCCTACGTACGCGTCTACGTCGCCCCCGCTCGGAAGCGGGCCGCCGCCGAGGTTCAGCGAGCCCTTGAACCCGCCTCCGAACAGCACGTCACCCTGGGCTGAAAGCCGGCCGAGCGCCCCACCATAGATCTGGACTGGGGTGGCCTGGTCCGTCGCATCACCAAACGCTTTGGCCCATGCCTGCTGCCCGAGGCTCGTCAGTTTCCAAACGTACACGTCGGTTAAGCCGGCGGAGTCGAAGCTCGTCGAGACGTTGTTCGCGCCAATGAGGTCGATGTGCCCGCCGAAGATGCCTCCAGCCACGACCTCTCCGGCGGCGTCTATGTCGACGCTGTCGACTTCGGCGTCTCCCACGCCCCCTGCGACTGCGGCCCACGACGGTGCTCCGGTGTCCGAGAGCCGCATGAGGAAGCCATCTCTCTGGTCGGCTACGAACGGACCAATGCCGTTCGTGTCCAGGGAGCCGGTGAAGCTGCCGCCGATCACGATGTTGCCGTTGTGGTCGATCGCGATGTCGGAAACGGTCTGGTCCCCGTCGACGTTCGAGTCGAGAAAGCCCTCCTTCCAGCTCAGAGCCAGCGTAACCCTGTCGAAACTGGCGACGGCAGCCCCGAGGCCGGTCGTCACGATGCTCGCGCCGTTCGCAAACGTCAGCGTGGTGTTGAAGGTCGCGGAGACCACCGGGAAGCCCGAAGGCAGGACTGCTACCCGGGGAATGCTCGTAAGTCCGGTGCCTCCGAGATTCATCTGCGTCTGAGCGAGAAACCCCCCGTCGGGGCCGAGCTTGACCAGGAAGCCCTGACCTCCGGTCGTCGCGTCCATGTCGGCTCCACCGAAATTTGCGAACGTCTTGAAGAAGCCGACCAGGAAGATGTTGCCATTGGTGTCCGTGGCTCCGCTGATCGCGATGTCGTTCGTCGACTTGCCGAAGCGCCTGCTCCAGATGTATTTGCCGTCGGGAGCGAATTTCGCAACGAAGAAGTCCTGTTCCACCTGCGAGACCAGCGCGTCAGCGGGGCTAGGCCCGAAATTGACGGTGCCCTGGAAGAACCCGATCGCCACCAAGTTGCCCATCGGGTCGACGGAGAGAGAGAGCGGGAAGATCAGATCCGCGTCGAAGGCACGGCCCCAAAGGGGATCGCCAGTCGCGATCCCATCGCAGCTCTCGTCACCCTTCGCGTACGGGTCCTCCGGCTTCGGCGTGACCTCGCCCATGCATGCCGACAGCTGACCCGCGATGCACGTCGCTGCTCCTTCCTTGCAGGAGCCGACGTTTTTCGTAGCTGGGTCACCACTGTAACAAGCTGGCAGGTCGCCCGGCATGCAGCTCATGCCGGTGCCGGTCGATGCCCCAGTGACGGACGAGCTCGTCGTCGTCGAGCTTCCGCCGGCGCCTTCTTTGTAGCTATCGAGCCCGAGGATCTGAAGGCAGCCTCCAGAAGCGATCACCAAGGTCGATGCGAGGAACAGTCTCTCGATGCGCAAGCGGCTCATGATTCGATCTTCCTCTCGATGCCCACCCAGAACGAAGCGATCTCGGCACCGTAGTTCTGCTCTCACACAGTCGCAATCGAGTCCGATGCCGACTCGATCCCAAGCACCGGCGCACCGCACCTCGGGCCCCGAGATTCAACCCAAGAGCCGTCTCAGTGGAGGATGGCCGAGCAGCCGAGCACGACCTTGATCGACCCACCGTTGTCGGCCTTGAGCGCCGTGCAGGCTGCGGGGCAAAGCTCGATCTGGGTCGGGGCAGCCTCGTCGTCGTATCGCCAGCCCGCGTTGGCGCACGTCGGATCGTAGACCAATTGGGTCGGCATCCCGACGCTCGGCGTCGCGAGCACGTTGACTTTGCTCAGCCCGATCTCGCCGGAGATCACCTCTGCGGGAATGTCGTAGGTACATGGGACCGCTGAACCCGAGATCTTCGCGAGCGCGTTCTGGAACTCGACAGCGACGTTCGTGGTTCCGACGAGGACCGCGCTCCCGGTGCCGCCAGCTGCTGCGATGAGATTCGCCGAGGCCTGGTCGACGCCCGGTAAGCCCACGACGTAAGTTGCGACGCCCTTCGCGAGACCGTTGGCGGCGAGGTCGGCGATCACCTGCGCAGAGGTTGGGTCGACGCTATTGCACATCGCGGCAGGGCCTTCCGGCTTGCCATCGGTCACCAGCAAGACCGCCGAGACTTGACCGGGGCTGTTCGCCGCCTTGTCGATGCTCTCGAGGAGCGCGCCACCGAGCGCCGGGTACATCGGCGTGTTGAAGCCACTGGGCGTCTCGCTCATCAACGCGAGCTTGATGGCCGCTGCGTTCCCTGGAAGAGCTCCATAGTCGACGGTCGGCGTCTTGTAGGCCGCCTGATCGCAGACGGGGTTCGCGTCAGGAGGGCGCGGGAAGAAGCGCAGGGCCGCCTGGATGCTGTCGGTGCCGGGGCTGTCGACGTAGGCAGAGAGGCCGGCGACCGCGCTCGTCCATTTCGATCCGGCCATCGACGAAGACTTGTCGAACATGATGTACAGGTTCACCGGATGGTGCACCTCGGTGTGCTCGTACTTCGCGCACGAGGGGCCCTCACCACCGGCGGCGCCCGTTCCCGTGGAGGCGAACGAGCTACCGCCGCCACCCGTCTGCGCGTCCGACGTTCCAGCCTGGCACGCGGCGCTGCCGAGCGCGGTCATCACGCCGAGAAAGATCTCGAGGCGCATGGCGCTCAGTGAATCTGCAGCGTCGCGTTGGAGGTGGCGAGCGCGAAGAGCGACGAGAGAAGAGCGTAAGGCCAAGACATCATGGTGCGCATCTTCACCGCGCCTCGAACGGGCGGCAACCGTTCTCCTACCCCAGGGCGACCTCGGACACGGCGAGCTGGATGCGATCTCCTGGCCGTCCGCGCGCTCATTCGGCTCGAGCGCCGTCAGCCATGCCGTCTCGTTCAGCACGCGACCACGAGGTCAATCGAGGTCAACCTGGGCTTCGAGCAGACCAACCGCTCCGCCGATGGAGAGGGGCTTTCGCGCAGGGTCGATCCCTGCGAGCATTCATCACGCCACTTGCGACGAACGCGGAGACTCAAACATGCTTCGATTCGAGCCCAATCTAGGTGCGTTGATGCTGATTTTTGGCTGCGCGTTGGCCGCTTGCTCGAGCAGCGGTACGGGGTCGGGAGCGACCTCGACCGGTGCCGGTGCGGGCGCATCCAGCTCGACGGCAGCCGGCGGCACGACGGCGACGGGATCCAGTGGAGCGGGGACTGGCGGCTCGGTGGGCGCGGGATGCGGCGCGCCGCCGCCGGAGGACTTCGATCCGATTGCGGGATTTCAGCCGCCCGCTCTGTCGCCGACGGCGATGGTGACCACGACGGCCGACAGCGGCGCCGGATCGCTGCGCGAGGCGGTAGCCATGGGCGGCGTGGTCGGCTTCGCGCCCGCGCTCGCGGGCATGACCATCACGCTCGGAAGCACGATTGAGATTTCTGGCTCGGTGACGATCGACGGGTCGGCGGCCACGGGGCTCACGATCGACGCCGCACAGAAGGGGAGCGCTTTTCATTTCAACGGGGACAGCCCGACGAAGCTCGGCTTCTTCGCGCTTCGCATCACGGGCGGCAAGACGATGGGATCGGGGGGCGCGATTGCGGTGAACGGCGGCGCCGTCGAGATCGAGATCGGCGGCGTTCGCTTCGAAGGCAACACCGCAGGCGAGGGCGGCGCGATCCGCGTGGGTTACCAGAACCCGACCGTATTCGTGCACGATTCGACCTTCGTCGGCAACGACGGCTCCGTCGCCAACAACGGGTTCAGCGGCGGCGCGATATCCGTCTCGGGTGGGCATCTCCATGTGCTTCGCTCGCGCTTCGAGTCGAACATCGGCACCACGACGGGCGCCGTTTACGCCATTCACGGCAACCCCGTCATCGAGGACTCGGTCTTTCTCAGAAACAAGTCGGCCGGTGATCACGGTAGCGGCGCCTTCTTCGCCGACGGCGGCGGACCCGGCGACTACAACAATGGCGACAAGACGCCCGGCGAGATCACGCTCCGCCGCTCGCTCTTCGTCGAGAACCGCGGCGCGGGCGACGACAGCGGCGTGGGCGAGCTCTATGCCTATCCGCCCGACGTGGTCACGGTCGAGGCCTGCGCGTTCCGTAAGAACGAGAGTAACCCGGGCCGCGGCGGGGCCCTCTTCATCCACGCAGACAACGTCGTCAACATCACCCGCAGCGCCTTCGTCGACAACCACGCGACCCAACCGGGTGGCGCCATTTGGGCCGACGGGTCGGCCGTCTACACACTCGAGAACGATTTGTTCTCCGGCAACGTGTCGGACGGCGATCTCGGCGGCGCGCTCCGGCTGAACCTCGCCGACGACGCAAAGCTCCGCGTGTCGAGCTCGACCTTCGTCGACAACACCGCGCAAAATGGCAACGGTGCGCTCTGGCTGCCGGGGATGCTCGACGTTCGATTCACCAACACGATCCTGGCGAACAACACGGCAATGGGTGGATCGCAGCAGGTGAACTTTTTGGTAGGCGATGACGGTGGGAATATCGAGTGGCCCGATCCGGGAATGCCATCGACGATTCCGATGGCGCAGGTCGTTGATCCGGCGCTTGGGCCGCTCGCGCTCGATCTCGGCATGTGGGTGCGACCGATCGCAGCCGGGAGCCCAGCGGTGGACGCTGCGCTGCTGCCTGCACCGGCGGTGGATGGGCGGGGCGCGAGCCGGGATGCGAAACCCGACATCGGAAGCTTCGAGGTCGGCGCAATGTGCTCGGGAAAATGAGCTGTCGAGAGCGCGCGATGAGAGGCCGCGGCGCGCGCTGAAGAAGATCGAGATGAGCTCTGTGGACGCACAATTTCGCTCCTCGCGCAAACGGCGGTGATCGGCAAGTCATCACGCACGGGCGACCGCTAGCACGACTCCAGTGAAGCAACGACGGCGCGCCGTCTTCCGCTCGTTGTCCAATAAAGTTAGCCTCGCGCAATATGAGCGGACTCGATGCAGAAACAGTCAAGACAGCCGTTCCTGTTGCCGATCTCGGAATCCTCGACGCAGCGCTGACGCAGGGAGCCTCTGGCGACGACCTCGAGCATGCACTGAGGAAGGTCCTTCCGGCCGACTTAGGCGCCCGGTCGAAATAAGCGCGTCGCGAGACCGCCGAGACCGAAGCGAGGCGGTCGCCCGACGAGTGAGCACCGGAGGCCTACTTTTGTAGGCCGAGGAGCGGAGAGAGGAGGCCGACCGTCGCAGCGAAGGGATCGGCGGTCGCAGCAGCACTTATTTCGACCGGGCGCCTTAGGTCGAGATCTTTCCCGTCGACCGGCGACGCAGGCGAAGCTCTTCATCGAAGCCTTGGACGATCGGCGCGCAGCTGCGACGCTGCTTGCCGCGCATCCTTCTGTGAGCGGAAGAATACTCGCGTCACTGCCTCCCGAACGAGCAGGCAAGCTCGTGTCGTTCATGGATGTAGATCACCAAGTCTCGATTCTTGGTCAGCTCGCTGCCTCGGATCGCGCACGGATTGAAGCTACTTTGGCGGCCGACGACAAGCTGACCATCGATCGCCTCCTCTCGTATCCCGAGTCGGCGGTCGGCCGGCTCATGACGCCCAAGATCTGGCGAGTGCCCCATAGCGCGTCCGCGGCCGATGCACTGAGCGTGCTGCGCGACAAAGCCTCTGAGATCGAAGTGGCAGTGAATTGCTACGTCGTCGATGGCACGAAGCTCGTGGGTGTCATACCGCTGAGAGTGCTCTCGATTGCGAGACCCGAGAGCAAAGTGCTCGAGCTCATGACGACGCCTCCGATTGCGATCGCTGAGGAAACCGACCGCTCCGATGCGGCCGACATCATTCGCACCCACGACTTTCTTTCGCTACCCATCATCGATAAAAAAGGATGTCTCGTCGGCGCCGTTCGCGTCGACGATCTCCTCGATTCGGCGCTCGCCAAAGTCGGCAATGGGATCCTGAATCAAGGCGGCGTCTCGGGAAACCTAGCCGGAGCCGTCCCGTATTTTCAAACCAACGTCGTGCGAGTCGTGCGCAGTCGCATCACCTGGCTCATTTTGCTGTTCGTGGCAGAAACGGCGACGGGCACCGTTCTGCGCTACTTCGAAGACGAGCTCGCAAGAGTCGTCGCGCTCTCGTTCTTCGTGCCGCTCCTCATTGGAACAGGCGGAAACGCCGGCTCACAAACCGTATCGACGATCATTCGCGCCCTCGCGATGGGCGAAATCCGTCAGAGCGATCTCTGGCGTGTGGTCTCGAAGGAGCTCGTTTCAGGACTGCTTCTCGGTGCGCTATTAGGCATTATAGCATTCGGCAGAGCACTCCTCTGGGGCGTCGGAACCGACGTGGCGGGCTGTGTCGGAATGACTATTTTGGTCATCTGCGTGTGGGCCAACACCGTGGGTGCGCTGATTCCGTTGATTGCTCAGCGCTTCAAGATCGACCCGACTGTCGTCTCGGCACCTGCCATTACGACGCTGGTCGATGCTTCAGGCCTGTTCATCTACTTCAGCATGGCGCACGTCATGGTGAAGGCTCTCCACTAGCTTATGGGCAGCTCAGGCTCGCACGGAGCGTCCTCGTCGGCGACACCGATGAGACCCTGCGCGGTCACGGCTCCGAGCAACCGGTTCACCAACACGAGCTTCGGAAGCTACACGGCGATGGATGGAGCGCGGCAGGTGAACATTCCGTTGGGCGATGACGGTGGGAGCCTTCGAGGTAGGGCCAATGGGCTCGCAAAGAATGAGCTGGCTCAGGCTCCTCCGCTCGCCAGGGTGCGCTGTGGCCGAAAGCCCGCATCGACACGTGAGACCGTGTCTACTTCAGCGTCGCCTTTTTCGTGTGAGAGCGAGAGCGACGAGGCCCATGGCGAGCCACCCGTTCTCTCCACGACGAGCCGGTTCGACGCGACACGCACAGCCAGAACCACTGACGTCGACCTCGGCGTCGGTCGTGGGCGTCGGCACAGGAACAGGAACAGGCTCGGTGGTGATCTCCAGGTGCACGGGGATCACGACGTTCTTGTCGGGCCCGGTGAGGACCACCGTTCCGTCGTACCCGCCGACCTCGAGCCCCGCGATCGAGACGGTGACGGCGATCGGCGTGCCCTGGCCACCAGCAGCGCCGCCGCTGACGGGGAAGCCCGTGATCCAGTCCACATCCGCGTTCGCGGTGAAGCTTTGGGTGCTGCCGAGTTGCTCGGTATCGTGGGCCACGACGGTTTGGGGGGCGGGGTCGGCGCCGCCGAATGTCGCTGTGAACGCGAGCGACTCGGGCGCCGCTTGCAGCTCTCCGGAGGCGAAGGTGAGTGACCAGATGCTGCGACCGTGCGTGCCGACGACGAGCGTCGAGGCCTTTTCTTGAAACGCGAGCGAGTAGACGGCGGAGTGAGGCAGCCCATCACCTAGGGGCTGCCAAGTCGCTCCGGCGTCGAGGCTCGCGAGCACGCCCGACTCTGTACCCGCGTAGACGAGCCCTGGTCCGAAGGGATGCGCGAGAAGCGAATCGATCGGCTCATCGCCCGGAGTATCGGCGAGGATCCACGTGTCGCCCCCGTCGGCAGAGCGGAACACGTGACCTGGCGTCGCGGACGTGTCGCTCGAGAATCCCGAGAACGCAGCGTAGATCCGCTTCGAATCCAGTGGATCGACGGCGAGGCCGGAAACGTAGCGCTCGGGTAGCGGGGCCTTCGAGATGCGGGTCCAGGTTGCGCCGCCGTCGGTGGTTCGCTGGAGCACGCCTGCTTGGCTTCCTGTGTAGAGGGTGCCTTCTTCGGTCCGCGAGACGGCGATCGCCGAGAGGACGTCGTTGCCCTGCCCGAACGCGCTCGTGCTGCATGTCAGGTTTCCTGCACCGGCCGTCAGATCGGGGCTCACGGCCTTCCAGCTCTTCTGGGTACCGCCCTCCGACGACTTCCAGAGGCGCTGGGTGCCGACGTAGAACGTGTGCGGGCGAGAGGGATCGCCAATGAGCGGAGCAATGAAGGCCGAGCGATCGCCACAGCCAGGCTCGGCCGTGCAGCTGACGGGGTCGGCGCTGAAGACGGGGGAGAACGGGACGCTCGCGAAGGCGTTCGTCGATCGAAAGACCGAGCCGCCGGCGATCGTCGTCAGTACGATTTTGGAGTCGCCCGCGTCGACCGCGCACGGACCGCCGTCCCCCGAGGAGAGACCCCTCCACGTGAGTGAGCCTTGCGCGCTCTTCATCACGCCGTTGTCCTGCGAGCCCCCGTAGATGACGCTCGCGTCGTTCGGATCCACGCATACGCCGTAGAGCTGCAGCGTTCCAATGCCTGCGTTCAGACGCTCCCAGGTCGCGCCCGAGTCTTTGCTCCGCGCGAGCCCACCGTCGGTGCTCGCATAGATCGTCGCAGGGTTCGACGGATCGAGCGTCAGCGAGTGGATGTCGACATGGACGTACCCGAGGTACCAAGAAGCGTCGTCGACGCCGCAGTCGTTGTTCAAGGTCGAGAGGTTCGTCCACGTCGGCGCAGCAGCCGTAGCGTTCGTGCTCCCCCACATGCCGCAGAGCGCGCCGCCGAGGTAGAGCTTGTCGGGGTTCGTCGGATCGACGAGCACCGCGTTGTCGTAGTAGCACTGCGACTCGCAGTAGTTTGGCGCCCCCGCGATCTCGACGAAGGTCGCGCCGTGATCTTTCGAAACGTAGACCCTTGCAGCGTTGCCGACCTGGAGCCCCGCGTAGACGTAGGCTGGGTTCGCTTCTGAAATGGTGAGCTCGATCCGCTTCGCGCTGGGCGCTGCGGGCAGACCGGTCAGCGCCTGCCAAGTTGCGCCGCCATCGTCCGACTTGAACGCGCCTGCGTCGTAGTCCGAGACGAACAAACGGTGCGGAGTGACGCTCGCGTCGATCTCGATGTCGGTCATCGCGCCAGCCTTCACGAGGGTGAAGGTCTGGCCGAGGTCGCTCGTTCGATAGAGGCCTTGCCCCGCCGCGTCGCCGTAGGTGTTCGTGCACGGCTCGCCACGCCCCATGCCGGAGAACGTGACGGCGAGGTACACGTCGGGGCCATCGAAGCGGATCTTCGCGATGGCTTTGTCGTCGAAAAGATTGCCTCCGCGCTGGCCGAAGGTCGCTCCTCCGTCGGTCGAGACGAAGAGACCGAGTCCCGCGCGGCCCGCGTACGGCGCGGCTTCCCCAGTTCCGATCCAGATCGCATCGTGGTTCGAAGGATCGATCGTCACCGACCCGATCGCGAGGGTCTTCATCCCGTCGAAGATGGGCTTCCACGATGTCCCATCATCGATCGACTTCCACACGCCTCCCTGCGCGAAGCCCGCGTAGAGGACGTTGGGGTCCGTGGGATCGACCGCGAGGGCAGAAGCGCGGCCCGCCGTCGGCCCCATGTTCGGCGTCTCGAGAGGGCCTTGGGAGACGTCGAGCGGCGCCGGGCCGAGGAACTTCCAATCGGGTGCAGCGAGCGCGGTGCTGGGCGCGAGAACGACCAGAAGAGAAGCGAATCGGAGCGTTCTGCGCAGCATGATTCCTCGAAAAGAAATTGGACGAGCTGGCTCGCCGCCTGATCACGAGAGGTCGGCGGCGATCATACGTCGCAAGGGTAGCCTTCGTCGCGCTCACGCGGATCTCGTATCGCTTCGCCACCTCCCTGTACCCGTGCACCGGGCAGCTGGCAAAAGCGAGGGCGCTCGCGTGTTGTCGACGGCCGCGAGCCGCGGTTTTCGGCCTGCTGTGCCGCTCGTTGGCCGCGAGCTCCTCTTCGACTAAAACTGCAGCAGGCGCAGCGACTCCTCGAGGGTGTGCGCGGAATGCTCGAGCAGCGCCATCTCGGGTTGGGAGTACGGCACCTCGATCACACGGGAGACGCCTCGAGCGTCGACGACGCTGGGTACCGAGAGCGCCACGCCGGAGATCCCGAGGTAGTCGTCGAGCACGCTGCTGACCGGCAGGATCACGCCCTCGTCGCGCAATATCGCCTCGACGATGCGCGCACCGGACAGTCCGATGGCGTAGTTGGTCGCGCCCTTGCCCCCGATGACTCGGTACGCCGCGGTCTTGACTTCTTCGGCGACGGAAGCCAGGCCTTCGGCTGTGAGCGGCGACCGGCCAACTTCGGGTGTCCAGTCGAGGATGGGCACCGGGCCGATACTCGCTTGAGACCATAACGCAAACTCGGAGTCACCGTGTTCACCCACAATCATCGCGTGCACGCTCGAAGTCGCCACCCCCAGGCGCTCGGCGAGCAGCCACCGCAGGCGAGATGAGTCCAGCACGGTACCGGATGCGAATACCCTGGATGCCGGCAGGCCGCTGATGCGTTGTGCGACGACCGCGAGCACGTCGCAAGGGTTACTCACGATGACATAAATCGCGTCGGGTGCACGCGAGACCAACTCGGGAATGAGGTCGCGCAGAATTGCGACGTTGTCGACCGCGAGGTCGAGCCGCGATTGCCCTGGATGCTGCTTCGCGCCCGCCGTAACGACGACTACGTTCGCCCCCACGATCACATCGAGGTCATCTGAACCGGTAATCCGCGACGATCCGGTGAACTGTGAGCCGTGGGCGAGGTCGAGCACTTCGGCCTCGACCTTTGCGGTTTGGATGTCGAACAGGCTGATGGTGCGGGCCGACCGGCGAATCATTGCCGCGTAGGCCAGCGACGTTCCTACCGCCCCGGCGCCGATGATTGCCAGCTTCGAATTTTCGATTGTGCTCACCCGAAGAGGATGCCGCATCCGTTGCATCCGCGGAAGGGCAAAGGTTTTGCGGACACCGGCGCGCACGGCGTGCCGATAATTCGGGATCCCGAAATGTGGGCTCATGTTAGGATAACGGCCTCAAGGGGGTCGGCACCGAATATGACTCCGCCCGCTCGAGCGCGTGCGTGAATGCCTCTTGGCCCAGCGCCGCTTCAACCATCGCGAGCAGGCACTCTGCGCGATAGAAATGCATCAAGGCAAGCTGCCGGGCCCGGTGAGCGATGAGGGCTTGTGGTCGATGCGTGCCTCGACGAACGAAAGAACCAGCGTGCAACGACCCGGCGGGGGGTGCATTCTTTGCGCGGAGCTTGCCAGCCTCACGCGCAACCCCATGCTGAAGTAAGCTGAGCCGCCGATGAGTAAGTCTGACGAACCGAAAATGCCGACGAAATCGCTGAGGGCGGTGGTCGGCCACGGAAAGCGTGTTCAAGGCCTGATCGAAGAAGCGGCCGAGGATCTCGGGACGGTCAACGCCGCGTTGAAGGCGGAGCTCGCTCCGCAGGCGGGCGGTACGGTCGTCGACAAGGCGATCGAGAAGAGCGAGGCGGTCGAAGACAAGGTGCAAGAGGCGTCCGACGAGCTCGCGGTGATGAACCGCGCGCTCAAGGCGGAGGTGCGCGAACGCCACGCGCTCGAAGTGGCGCTCGAAGCCGTGACCGAGCAGAGCCAGGTCGATCGCCATGCTTCGCTGCACGATGCGCTGACCGGCCTTCCTAATCGCGCGCTCTTCCATGACCGACTCGAGCACGGCATCGCCCAAGCTCGCCGCCATGGTTGGAAGCTCGCGGTGATGTTCGTCGACCTCGACGGGTTCAAACGGATCAACGACGACTACGGACACGAGGCGGGCGACGCCGTCCTCCGCACGATCGCCAAGCGGCTGACGACGAGCACTCGAAGCGACGACACCGTCTGTCGTCACGGCGGCGACGAGTTTCTCTACCTCCTCCTCGAGGTGAAGCGGGAGGAAGACGTAGACGCGATCGCACGGAGCCTCAGCGACGTGATCGCCGCACCGTGCGAGATCGATGTGAACGGCGTGGCGACTTCGTTCGTCGTCCGAGCCAGCATCGGGAGCGCGATCTTTCCTCGAGACGGAGTGACGGCGGAGGGACTCATCGCCGTTGCCGACAAGGCGATGTACGTCGAGAAGCGAAGCCGGCCCCCACCTCCCTCACAGGAGTGACCGCAGCCATCGAGCAAGACGACGTGAACATGAGGATGGAGCCGCATGTCGCTCGATGTTCGCTGCACCACGGTCACCGCGCCGCTCTTGGCGATCTTGCCTCGAGCGCTCGTGCTCGCGGGCCGCCCATCGAACTGAATACGTCTTATGGCGCTCCGGCAATGGGTGCAGACATTTCCGTTCTGATCGGCGACAACTACTCCTGCCGGTCAACGACAACTATTCCTGACAAGACGCAGGAGACTGCAGCCGCGCATGTGGGGATGAGCGTGCGTGGAGCACGGAAGTGGCAAAAGGGGCCGTTGCCCTCCGAGACGAAGAAGGAACGGGTGACGTCGCGGCACCAAGCCATCACCAAGATCTACTCACCACCGTAATTCCATCCGACCAATTCCAATGCACCTGGCGAAGACCGGCAAGAACAGTTGTCGCCAACCGGCATTTCTATTTGACGTTGTTCAAAACGGTGCCGGCCGGCAATAGGGTCGCGGCGCTGGTGTCCACTCCGACGAAGCTTGCTCCTTCGAGGACCGCGTCATCGAAGAGGATGCGATGCTCGAATCGCGCGCCGTCGAATCGCGTTCGGCGAAGATCGGCTTTCTTGAAGACGCAGTGATCGAAAGTGGCGCTCGAGAAATTTGCGCCTCGGGCATCTACACGCCGAAAGCTGGTTTCCCGAAACGTGGCTCCGTGAAAGTCGGCGCCTGCGAGATGCGCTCCGTCGAAGTCGGCATCGTTCATTTCGGCTTCGACGAAGTGCGCCCCGTCGAGCGTCGATTCGATGAAAAGCGGCGACGCCCAATAGGTCTTGGCGAATACTGCGTTGATTGCCGAAGAGCGCGACAGATTCAAAGAATAGGTCGAACCCGGATCGAATCGGGCGCGATCGAAGTTTCCGCCCAGAGATGCCGCAAAGCTCATTTGGCAATCCAGTATTTGCGCTCCCGCAAGGTTCGATCCCGACCAATCGACTTTTTCAAGCCGAGACCTCCAGGCGACCAATCCGTCGAGATCCGACTCGGCCAAGAGTGCAGCAGTGAGATCACAATGGTCGAAGAATGGGCCAACAACCGCCGACACCGCGGGCAACGTCCCTCTCGCAGCGCGTCGTCCTCGACCATCGGTCGACGCGCGCAGAACTCTTGGCCGGCGAACGCCTACCGTGCGAGCTTTGCCCCGTCGGCGTGCGTCAAACCGACACCGAGGGCTCAGGGTGGCAACCCTGGGCCCTCATGCTTCTCGGCGTGCGTCAGCCCTCACCGTACCCGCCACCATCGGCGACCTCGAACTTCTCGGCGCGAGCTCGGGCAGTTTCCTG
>JAYUUB010000294.1:0-7942 GCA_043755175.1 Polyangiaceae bacterium
TCGCTTCGCGCAGCACTGCTACGTGCTCGACATCGATGGGGACTGCTGGAGGCAGAAGTCTGCTGGGGCTCCACCGGGCGGACCCAAGCGGGCCAAGAAGCCGAATCGCTGACCCCAACCCGAGAAGCCCGCCCGCTGCGCTGGCGGGCCTCTCCTTTCGTTGTCCAGCTACGACTGCGGTCAAGCTCGGTCAGATCTCCGCGGTTCGAGGAGGTCGGCTACAGGGTGACGAACGCGCACGGTGAGGTGATCGCGACGAGGCCCGCGAGCATGCTGTTGCACATCATGGACGGGTCTGGCTTGCCGTAGACGTTCCACATGTAGACCACGCCGCTCAGGCTCGCAGCCATCCCCGCGAGCATGGTGTTGACCGCCACGACGCCGATGCGCCCGTCGGTGCCGGCGAGCGAGCTGCCGGCGTTGAAGCCGAACCAACCAAAGGCCAAGATGAACGTACCGAGCTGCACCATCGGGATGTGATGCGGCAAAATCGCTTGCGGTTGGCCGTTCAGGTATTTGCCGATGCGCGGACCAATCATCCACGCGGTGATCACCGCGAGCGATCCGCCTTGCAGGTGGACCACGCCCGAGCCTGCGTAATCCACCGCGCCGTGGCCGAAGCCCAGGCGATAGCCGAGTTGGGCCAACCAACCGCCGCCCCACACCCACGACCCGAAGACCGGATAGCTTTCGATGGGCCCGGCCATGGATGCCATTCCAATCGGTGATACCCGCGTCGGCTACGTGACCACGACAGGCAATCTCGGAGTGTGGAACGCGGGCGAGACGGCGTCGGTTTGGAGCGTCGTGGCCGATCACGGGACCTACCGCCTCGGCTTCGGACCCGACGTGCGCGGCGCGGCGGCCAAGACCCTGGTCTACTCAGGCGACACCGATCGACTCACGTTTCCAGTCGACGGGCGATCGGTCGACGGCGCAGCCCGTGGAGCGCCCATTTCAAGAGCACAGAACGACGCGTACGCCTCGGTCGCGATTCCACCATTCCATCGCTTGGGCGACGCGACATTGAGCCGAGTCGCGCTCGATCGGGCCTCGGGAATGGACAGTTCTCTTCATTTGGGGCGTCGACAGAATCGGAAGTCTCAATACGGTCGCGGGCGGCGCCACGTTCGGCGTCGTCGACGGCAAAGTGATTCGAATCGACAAGCATGGCGTCGCGCGCTCAGCCGACTTCGACACCATGGGAGACGTTCACAGCTCGACGTCTCGATTCGACGCGCTCCTCTGGGCATCAGACGGTCGAACGGCCGAGCACTCGGGCGGGGTCTCGTTCTGGCGCATCAAGCTCGATTCGGCAGAGCTCGACGCCACGGTCGAGCAATTGGCGACCGAGGGAGTCGGCACGAAGAACCCCGCCCATGCGCTCGTCTTCGACGATGGCGACCGGGCATTCGTATTCGAGACCCCCGGGACGCACGGCTCTCTCGCGCGACTGCCACGGAATGCCTCGTTGCTCGACGGTATCGATCCGCGATCCGAGCTCACGAAGATGCCCACACCCTTCGTTCACGGCGACGACGCATGGGGAAGAGTCGAAGCAGACGTCGTCGGCTACGACCCAGCGGGTGGCCGCATCGTCGTGATCACCCCGAACGCCGTGAACGTCATCGACCAGGAAGTCCCGCTCGGCGGCGTGCTCTCGTGGAGCCCGGAGACTCGATGCTGGTCGGTCGTCGTCGACGACGATCCGACCCGTCCGCACCAGGTGTGTCCGGGCGGTGCAGTCGTGCCTGAAGAAAAGCCTATCCGAAAACCATCGCGCCGCTAAATAGTGGCTAGAAGCCACCACCAACATCGGCATCCTCGGGCCTCGCAGCAGCGCGAGCGTAGTCGTCGAAACGGGGACGCGCGCCATCCTCAGCGGGGCGGGGAGGGACGAGCGAGCTTTGGGCCGATGAGCTGCACGATCGATTCACCGAGCTTGCCCGCGACGCTGCGTACGTTGAGCTCGGTAACCTCCTGCTTGAGCGCGGCCCGCGCAGCCTTGTCGAAGGTCCACTGAGGCTCGTAGTCGATCTCCTTCCAGTACCGGGCATCGTGCGGCAGGAGGTCGTCGGTGAAGCCGAGCACCAGCTCGCGGGCCAGCGAGAAATCCGTGCGCGTCACCAGCTTGAGCCACCACGACGAGAGCGACACGCTGAGGAAGGGCACGCGGAGGCTCGGGACCCTGCGCCCACGGAGGGCCGCGAGCCGGAGCAGAATCTCCCTGCCGCTCAGCACCTCGGGCCCTGGAATGTCGTACCAGGCGCTCGCGGGCAGCGGGAGCGCGAGCCCTCGCACCAGCGCGACCGTCACGTCCTCGATCGCGATCGGACACGTGCGCGAGGCCGTCCACGAGGGGAGCAACATGGCCGGCAGGCGCATCGCGAGATCGCGAACGATCTGCCACGAGGCGCTGCCGGTGCCGATGACCATCGAAGCGCGGAGCTCGAGCGTCGGCACGGGGCCGGCGCGCAGGATTTCTCCCACTTGCAGGCGACTCTTGAGGTGCTCGGAGGGCTTCGCAGCGGGGGCAACGCCGCCCAAGTAGATGATCCGCCCGACGCCTGCGCGGCTGGCCGCCTCCGCGAAGTGCTCCGCGGCTCGACGCTCCTTCGACGCATAGTCGTGCTGCCCGCTGCCCATGGAGTGGACGAGAAAGTAGGCGGCATCCATCCCTGCGAGCGCGCGGTCGACGTCGGCGCGCTCGTCGACGTCACAGCGCACCCACTCCACGCCAGGGGCTTTTGCGCCGCGTGAGAGGTCTCTCGTCGTGGCGCGCACCTCGTGGCCGGCGGTGACGAGCGCCTCGATCAGCGCCTGGCCCACGAACCCCTTCCCTCCCGTGACCAGAACCTTCCCCATCCTCCACACATAGGTCCGGCCGCCGCGTTTGGCCACGGATGTTGCGACGCCGCCGTACTGGCTGCCCCTGGCCTTCGGGACGGCTTGGCCCCATGTCCGCACCAGGTGATGAACCGAGCTGACAGAAGACTCGTCTTTCGCGCTTCGGGTTCGTCATGACCGATTCCAGCTCGACTGCGCGACGCGAGGTGGTCTTCCTCGTGGGCGGGCACGGCGGGATCGGCGCGGCCCTAGCGGTGCGTCTGGCGGCGCGGGGCGCGAAGGTCGTCGTGGCAGGCCGCAACGAGACCGCCGTGCGAGCCTCTGTCGCCGCGCTGAACGGCGATCAAGCGGACGCCGTCACGCTGGACGCGCGCGACTTCGACGCCACGGAGCGTGAGCTGAAGGCGGCGGCCGAGCGACATGGCGCGCTGACGGCCGTCGTGAATCTGGCCGGGTCGATCCTCCTCAAACCGGCGCACCTCACGACGTCCGGCGACTGGGCGGACGTCGTCGCGACGAACCTGAGCACGGCGTTCTCAGTCGTTCGCGGAGGCGCCTCTCTCATGAGCAGATCGGGCGGAGGGTCGGTGGTCCTGATGTCGTCGGCGGCCGCGCGAATCGGCCTCTCGAATCACGATGCCATAGCGGCAGCCAAGGCGGGAGTGATCGGACTTGCCATGGCGTCGGCGGCCACGTACGCGCCGCGCAACGTGAGGGTCAACGTCGTCGCGCCGGGCCTCGTACGAACGAAGCTGAGCGCACGCATCGTCGAGAACGAGGCTTCACGAAAGACCTCGGAGGCCATGCACCCGCTCGGACGGGTAGGCGAGCCAGACGACGTCGCCTCGCTGCTGTCATGGCTCGTCGACCCCGGGGTCACGTGGGTGACCGGGCAGGTCTTTGGTATCGACGGCGGGCTCGGAACGGTGCGATCCCGGTAGCGCGCAGCCGCACGATTGAGTCCCTGAAAAGCAGACGAGCGCGAAACCCATGCTGTGGACCTTCATCAAGCGAACGGAGTGGCGACCCTTCGTCGATCTCCTCTCACCGTCGTTCTTCCGCGTGGTGCCTGCCGGACCTCTCCTCGCGGAGCTGCGCCGACTCGCCTCCCTCTACCGGAGCGCGGCCGACTTCGAGCGGGCGACCGCACATCGCAGCGCGTCGCTCGACCGCGCGGGCCTCCCGATTCGACTCCTTGCCGGAGCAGCTCCCTTCACCAGCGGCTCGCCGAAGGATCCGCAGGCGCGGGGTCAGCGCATCCTCGAGCTCTACTTTCATCAGGTCTTCCATGACGGCCTGGTGCTGCTCGACCTGCGCCTTGCGCGCTTCTCCGAGGAGGAGGAAGCGCTGACGTGGCATCCCAGCGCCGTGCTCGCGGACTGGACCCCCGCGTTCCGTGAGGCCATCCGGGCGCTCTATCGAGGATTCTACCTGGGCGACGACGTCCTCTTCCGTGAGGGACTCGCCGCACTGGGGCTTGCCAAGGCCGAAGACACGGTCCGTTCTCAATTCGGAGAGGGCCAGCAGCGCGCCGTACGTTTTGCGCTGAGTGACTTCCAGCAGAAGTTTCAAGACGTCTTCGTCCGTTGCCAGGAGACGGGCTCGCGGATCGACACGGGCTTTCTGTCTCTCGGCCTCTACCTCGCAACGCTCTACGAGCATCTCGAGGCGCTGGGCGAGCCGTTCGACGCCAGAGCGGCGTTCGACGCCGTCAGTGACGTTCGCTGACCATCCGCGAGGAGCGACCGACGAGAGACTCGCGCCTGCCAATTATTTCTGTGCCTCTTTTACCGGGATCGACCGCACCTGAGCATGGGAGCTCCAAACCGGAGCGGGCCTCGGTGAAGCTCGCGCGAAGCTCGCCAATATTCCAAGTGCCGCTGACCGCCCTTGCCCAAGGGCGTGGTTGGCCCCAAGTCGCAGCGAGTGTTGCGCTCATTTTCTCCGCCGCCACGCTCCGAGTCGGTAGACGTCGCGGTCGTCGGTGCAGGTTTCGGAGGTCTGGGAGCCGCGCTTCGGGCCGCCGAACTCGGTCACAGCGTCGCGTTGTTCGAGACGCTTGCTTATCCGGGGGGATGCGCGAGCACCTTCAAGCGTGGAGGTGCCCACTTCGAGGCCGGCGCGACGCTCTTCGCCGGTCTCTCCGAGCAAGGCTTCTTGCGCCGCACCTTGATCGCGCACGGCTTCTCTCTTCCGGTGCGATTGCTCGATCCGGTGCTTCACGTTCGCACGCCGGAATTCGTCCTCGACGTGCCCGCCGATCGCGACGCCTTCGTCGAGCGATGGGTGGAGCTCGAGCCAGATCACGCGGCGTCGGTGCGACGCTTCTTCGCGACGCAGAGAGAGGTGGCGCAGGCGTTGTGGGCGATCTTCGAGAACCCCTCGCTACTGCTTCCATTCGACGCCAGGGCTCTCCTCGTCCACTTCAAGAGCGCGATTGGGTATGCGCCGCTCCTTCGCTGGATCGGCCGCCCACTCGGCGCGATGCTCGACGCCTACGGACTGCGCGGCGCACGGCTGCTCCGCAGCTACCTCGACTCGCTATGCCAGATCACGGTGCAAACCACTGCCGATGAGGCCGAAACGGCGTTCGCATTGGCTGCCATCGATTACCCATTTCGTGCGACCGGCCACGTAGAAGGCGGTATCGGCACGCTCGCTCAGATGATGGCCGACGCCGCGCGCCATGCCGGCGCCGAGGTGCGCTTCACCGATCGGGTGCACGCCGTGCGTCGCGAAGGGACGGGCTATCGCATCCAGTCGCGCCGCGGCGAGACCGTCGCACGCCACCTGGTGCTCGACGTATTGCCGTCTGCCGCTGCCGGGCTGTTCTCGATCCCGCTCGCCGAACATCGTGAGCTCGCGCGCCTCGACGCCGCCATCCGGACCGGCTGGGGAGCGGCCATGCTCTATCGTATCGTCCGCGACGACGGTCTCCTCTCGCCGCATGCTCATCACGTCGACCTGACCTCGACGCTGGGCGTGGCGCCCATCTCGGGTCATCACGTATTTTGCTCGGTGAGCGGAGCCGATGAGAACCGTGCCGGCCAGCACGGGCTTCGTACCCTGACCGCGTCGACGCACGTGCGGATTCCCATGACTGGTGAAGCGGTCGCCGAGGTGCAAGCGCGCATGCGTCAGACCATCGAGGCTGGCTACCCGGCGCTCGCCCGCGCGACGGTCCGAGAGATGACCGCCAGCCCGAGGACCTTCGCGCGTTTCGTGGGTCGCCCCGAAGGCTATGTGGGAGGCGTTCCGCGGCGGGCGGGTCTCCACAACTACCGTGCGCTGTCACCCCGCCCGGTGCTCGAAGGGGCGTGGCTGGTCGGAGACACGTCATTCCCAGGACAGAGCGTCCTCGCTGCGACCCTGGGAGGATGGAAGACGGCCGAGGCGATTCCGAAACGGGGGCAGTGATGAGCGCGCGACGGAGTGGCTGGGGCGCTTTGACCAAGCGGCGTTTGCCAGCTGAATAGATAGTAGTTCTATCTAGGTCGTCATGCGCGTAACCACGTGGTGATGGGTCTGCATTTCAGAAAGTCCCGTTGCATTCGAGGGCGCAACGAGTCGCCCTGTACGGGTGGCCGACTTCAAGCCCGCTGCTGAAGAGGTCACTTTTGCGAAGGCGGGTCGCAGACGCGGGAGAAGAGGGCGAGGTCGCCATTGAAATGCGTCGCATCGAGCGGCGAGTCGATGCTGGAGGCGTTCTTTCCTGCGCGAGCTGTCAATGCATCTCGGAAGCTTTCGATGCCCTGCCCCTGGATCCAGAAGGCCACGCCGCTCGCACCGTCCTTGGGCCCCCCGAGCTTCGCGCGAAGCTGATCGACCGGCACCCACGCGTGCTCGAGACCCACGCCGTGCACCGCCTCTCCTGGAATCGACACGATCGCGCCGACGCGAGCGCGCCAACTAGCCGGGGCCCGCTGGGCACCCTCGGGATCGGCTCGAACCGAAACCTCGTCGCCCACCACCACACCGAGGGAAGCGGCGAAATCGCCATCGAGAATGACCGCGCCCGCCCCCTTCGCCGAGTCGAGGTCCCCGGTCTCGACGAAAGGACGTAGTGCAGCGAGGACGCCCGCGTCTGCACCGTCGAGCCAGGTGAGCCGAACGCCCGAGCCAGTGGTCAGCGCGCCGCGCGAGGCAACGATCCGCTGCGCGCGCTCGACATGGTCGATCGACCGACCGACTTCGAGGAGCGTGCCGCTGTCGGAGCTGGTCACACGCAGATCACCCAAGAGACCGCGCACGGCTTCTGCGCCCGACTTCGGCCGCCGCTCTTTGGCGCACAGCGGGGCTTCGCGTCTCTCGATCGGCCGCGCAGACGGGCAGGTTGCAGAACCGTCGCACACATCACGAGCCGCCTGTGCTTCGAGCTCGAACGCGCGGGGTGTGAGTTCTCTCGCGCTCAACAGCCGGTACTGCGCCGGTGGAAGCGCGCCCGCGATGGCAGCGAGAGGGCGGGAGTCGCCGCTTTCTCCGAACCACAGCTTAACGCCAGTCGCGTGTGTGTCATTCCCAAGTCGAGTCGCACCTGCAAGCGACATGATGAGCGTGTTCTCGCCTTGATGATGGAGCTCTTCGCCTGGGAAGGAGGCGAGCGCAGCAACCCATACCGTCATCCGCGCGAGTGGCCCACCCCGGCGGACGACGTCGATGCGCGAGCCGCGCGCGACGCCCAGGGCTCGCGCGAGCGGGAGGCTGACGATCACATCGTCTTCAGCGAGCGCGTCGAGCGACCCGTCAGCGACGTACGGTGCGAATCTCGTAGGATCATCGACGCCCGCCAAGACGGTCATACGAGCGCCTCGCGCTCCCTCCGCAAACACCCAATCGGTCAGGAATGGCTCTGCGCGAACGGCGCCGTTCTCGACGGCGATCTTGGCGATTGCGGGAGCGTCTTCGAAGTCGACTGCGTAGTTGAGCACGGTCGCATCACCCAGGAGCTCTTTGAGAAACGCGGACGACGCGTCTTGCTTGCTCAAAGCGCTACACACGTACCCGTTCACCGGGTCTCCGAGTTGATGGCCATACGTGATCATATGCGAATGGGGGTCGACGTGAGGATCGCGGCATGATCGATTCGCGATGTGTC
>JAYUUB010000295.1:0-57562 GCA_043755175.1 Polyangiaceae bacterium
CCCTCGCCTTTGTGCTCAACGCCCGAAGGCATCGGAGCGGAGGACGGCGGCCCATTCGACAGCGGGCGGCTTCGGGGTTTCGGTGTGCTCAACGCCCGAAGGCATCGGAGCGGAGGACGGAGCCCCCGCTCAAACTGCGTGGATTCGAACGGTTTTTGCCCCATCTCGTCAAGCTCTGTCTCTCTTAATCAAAGATCGGACGTGAACGGGGCTCTTTTCGTCGGCTGGACCAGCGTCCAGACCGCTGATTGCCCGTTGAATTGGCAAAATCATGCATATTCGATTGTCATTCGGAGCGGTTTCGCCGCGATTTGGCCGGCTCGTCGCTCGTCCTCAGGTGGGGCGCCGAAACATCCGTAGGTGCTTGATCGCACGACGTCCCCGATAGTATCGCAAATGCCGCCGGCTCCTCAGTCCAGCCGTCCACGTGATTGCGCGACACCGCATTGGACGCGCATGTCGGGCACAGGTCGATGACGAGCAGCCGATCCTCCGACGCCATGACGTGTTCGAGGTTCCACCGGAGTTGCTCGATTTCGCGCGCGTCGAGACGGCATCGGAAGATCGAGTATTGCACGGAGCGACCCACGCCGCGGAGGATCTTGAACACTTGGCGATAGCGCTTCGGACAACGCACGTCGTATGCAACGATGCGCCATCGTTTCTCGGCAGACATTTATCTCAACCTGAACTTGGCGAAGACGCCACCCTCGCCCATCCACTCCTTCTCGAGCAGACGAACCTCGAGCTCGATCATCCGAGCATAGCTCAGGGAATAGCCCACCGCGCTGTGCCGCCAGGTGTCGGTTTTGCGCCGCTCGAAGATCTCAATCGCCTTGCGGCGTCCCGATTCCGAGAGGAGGACGCGGCCCGTGGATTCCTGAAAGTCCGCATCGGCTTCGAAGGTCTTTCGATTCACTGCCGCGACGAACGCCATATCCACGAGAGGCACTCGGAACAGTTCCATCAGGTCGAGTGCCAACGTGTGCGCCGCCGAGCGCGGGCGGTGGTACATGCCAACGCCAGGGTGCAGGCCCACCGCTACGATAGCGACGAGAACCTCTCGGTACAGCATCCCGTACCCGTATCCGAGCAGCGCGTTGATCCGATCACGAGGGGGCTGTCGCGAGCGCCCATCGAAGCGCATTCGTGGGTCGAGGTCTTCAGACAGAAGGCGAGGGAGGAGCGCAAAGTACGCAGCCGCTCCATTCCCCTCGAAACCGAGCAACTCCCCAGGGTCGGCCGCCTTCGCGGCTCTACGCAGCATCTGACGAAGCATCCCGATTGCGGTCTCCGCGCTCTCGTCGCGCGGAGCGCCTCTCGTCGCACGAAGCACGAACCTCAACTGTGCCTCGAGCTTCGCGACGACGAGTCGTCGCGCTAGGCCAAGCGCGATGTCGTCTTTCGAAAGCGCCGCGAACTGGCGAAGGTGGCGCTGAGCCGTCGGCGCGGTGGGAGCGAGCGCGCCGACCAATCGGCCGCTCTGGGTGACCCATTGCACGCCGACGTCGTGGCCAGAGCACAGACCCAATGCTTGCGTGCTGATTTGGGCGAACCCGTGGACGACGACCTGGCCCACTTCACCTATGGGTAACTTGGTTTCGACACCGTCGCGACTGCGAACCACGAGCTGGTTGCCGCTGCGACCGATGTGGGCGCCGTGTTCGGTGACGTGGACGGTCTGGCCTTGCGGATGGGATGGCAAAAGCCGAAGCGGCGTGAACTCCTCATCAGCGGCGAGCCGGGCCTCCTCGGGCAAACAAACCGATGCGAGCGAGCACCTTGCACACAGACGCTCGTTCGACGTGACCGGCGGACGCTCCACCGTGAGTCGAAGCTGCCTCGCTCGCGCAATGGCAGCGCGAACCTCGGCCCTCAAGCACTCGTCGATTGGGACGAGCACCGTTACCTGATCGGCGTGGTATCGCACGCGCCCGACATCGATGGGCTCTCCGGTCGCCTCCTCCACGAGCATGGCGTACGCGCCGATCTGCAGTCGGTCCGTATTCCATGCCTCTCGCGCGCCTTTCGTACCTGCGGCGCGTCCGCGCTTGTGCTCGTAGGGAATCGTGCGCCCGTCGCGACGGCGGAGTACGTCGACGGCGCCCCGGATCCCGAGCAGCTCGCTCTCGAACGTGAGGTGTGTGATGTCGCCTTCGTCTTCGGCCGCAGCGATCTCGGTGTGAAGGCGGCGGCCTGCGAAGACGGCGGCGTCAGCAACGCGAATGCGCTCCACCTCCTCCAAGAAGAAGAGGCGCTCGCAGTAGGCAAGCGCGTGGAGCGAAGCGACGCTGAGGAGCGAATCGTCCATGATTCAAGTCGAGGCCGCTCCGGTGGGGCCGACGTCAATCCAAGCCTCGTCGGGGCACGAACAGAGCGCCTGCGTCGGAGCGAACACGGGGGCCTGGGTTCGGCTGGCATCCGATCTGTCGATCACCGTCGTGAGCCGCGTCGACTCTTTCGGAGTCTCCCCCGGCCCCACCGGAACGAACCACCGGGCATCGCCAGCCTGAACGACGTCGATACGGCTAAAGAGGAATTGATTGTCGCCGGCGAATGGGAGCCCATATCGCTCTTCAGGCAGTTTACCAGCCAAACCGAGCGGAATGCGGTCGACCAACCCGGCGTCACCTCGCACCCCGATCATGCACTGAAGTCCGACCACGAGCTCGCGCTTGGCGGGAACGATCCAGTACTTCTGGCCCTTCGCGCGCGCCTGCAGCTCCTTGCCAGAGCTGCCGACAGGGTATCCGTGAAGCTGTTGATAGATGGTAGAACGCTGTCCATCGCGAACTACGCCGACTGCGATCTCGAGATGCGGAGCGTCAGGTCGAATCGATGTGACCACTTCATCGAGTGGCCCGCGCGTCTCGATCCCCGCCAGGTTCAATACGAAGCCCCATGCTGCCGAGGGCGGCATGACCGGGAAGGTGCCGCGATACACGCCTGCCTGAAGCCAGCGAAATGCCGCCAGGGGCGCGTCGAGTCGCAAGAACAACGTGCGCTTCGATGCGGTGCTCATGCACCAAGTCCATCGCTTGCCAGCTGTCCGAGAGCTGCCTGGGGGCTGTCGAAGAAGCGAACGCCTTCGTCCGTGAGACGCTTCTTCTCGCCTTCCTTCATCTCGCGAGCAATCGCGCCTGCGACGACGAATTCCTTTCCCGGGAGGTCACCGGCATTGATTCGCCCAAGGTCGGGAAAGCCACCGGCGAGATCGAACCCATAGGTGTCAAAGCCGCAGACCAGCGATGGCGTCAGGCGCGCGACGAGGGACCGCGGCGCCATTTCGAAGTAGCTTCGCGCATGGCTTCCAGCGACGTTGGATAGCTCGCCGATCGCCGCAAGCAGAGCCTTTGCCCATTTGGGCTTCGCAGAACAATCGTTGAGGTTTAGCGCGAAGGGAAACTGATAGGCGGTGTGAGACACCTCACGATGGAGGAGGGCCGAGCTGGTCGAGTTCTTCCAGGGGCTGGCTCCCGCGTTGAGCGGTGACTGATGAAAAGTCGCGTCGAAGCGATACGGACTCAGGGCGACCGCCATGTTCATTCGCAAAACGCTGTCTCGCTTGGCCGGCCGCTTCTGCTTCTTCATCTCCTTGTTGTCGGCAACGAGATAGCCGAACAGAAAGTCGTCGGCGTAGGTATCTGCGTCGGGAAAGCTCTTGAACTCCACGGCGAGTTGGTCTTCATCTGGAAGCCGCGTGCGGTTCGTCGGTAGCTCCCGCGACGCGAGTATGTCGCGCAGCGCATTGCGCATCGACTCGGGGCTGACCACTGCATACTCATGATCACCCTTGGTAATCTTCTGGATGATGGTGCGATTCTCCTCACTCTCTCCTCGATAGTTGGAGCTCGGCGCGGCGTGAGTGAGAACAGTGCAGAACAGGTTCTTGAGCTTGGACATGGAATCCTCTGGGGTCGGCGTTCGTTAGGAAATCAGGCAACGGCAGACAGCGCGAGCAGCGTGAGACTTCGAACCGTCTCCGCCTCTTTCGGATCCATCAACGCTCGAGCAATCTCGAGGAACTTCTCTTCGCTGGCGTGCTGGGGCACCGAGCAGATCGTCGAGGTGAAATAGGCGACGAAGTCGGCGCCTGTTCGCGATCGAACAGCGAGAAAGGCTTCGCGGCTCACCTTCTCGCGCTTTTCGCGATAGTCTTTTTCGAGCCCCGGGTTGCCCTTGGCCTTCGACCAAGAAAGATCGTACTTCCGCTCGGTCTTGCCGAGCACATAGGCCTGGACCCGGCGAAAGATGAGGTGCTCCAGGGTCTGGTCTGCGTCTGCGACATCTTGTTTCATCTCGATCTCCGTAAAGGCTGCCTTGCAATCATGTTGAAAGGGCGCGTGGCCAATGGTCATTTCCTCTGCTGTCGTCGAGCACAGTCGAGCGAAGCCTGCCCACCAAAGCTTCCCATCGAGGACGTTGCCGATGCGTTGACGACGAAAGACCGGGCTCCAATAGCCCGCCGATCGAACCCGCGCATACTCGTCATCCTGTCTCCGTTGGGGGACGACCCGACTGACGCTCCGCGTTCGTACGTTGTTGCCGTCCTTCTCCACGTGGAACACGTCAACGGCAGTGAGCCAGCACCGCGTCGACGACGACCCTTGTTTCGAAGCGATCACTTCGTTGCTTCTGCGCACCACGTCTAGCCCCGCCTCGGCCGCGAGGTCGATGACCGCATCGCGTGGAACATATCCAGCAGCTTCGCATCCGCGGCCACGAGCGACGCGCTCCCAAGCCTCGACGAACTCGCTGAGAATGGCCACGTCCGGTATGGCAAGCGCGTAGCCAACGAACTCGCGCTTGCCATCGCGCTGAAGCACCGCTGGAATGTAGATGGCGACGACGACCGACCAGAAGTGCAGCAGAAACCGAGAGCGGTTGATGTCTGCGAATGGGACATTCTCCGCGCTCTTAGCTTGTGCGCCAAGATAGTAGGTGCTCGGGAGATCGACGGTCGCGTTCGGCTTCGACGAAAGATCATCCCAGGCACTGCCGCCGTCATCCACCTTCCGGGCTTCAGCCCGTGCATTGAAAGGGTCCCGCGTCGCAGGCACCCCCCGGAGGGTGGACCAGACGAGGTCTTGCCAGAGCTTCAACCACAACTTCGGAGCACCTGGTGCGGCGCCATCCCAGTCGCCCAGGAGCGCCCCAGCGGGAACGACTTTGTCGTAGACAAATCGCTTCTCGGTCTTGGACTTGCCGGACTTCTCGTCGTGAATCTCGACTTCGTCGATCCGCTTGGGCTCGCTACCTGCCCATTTCGATTTGCTCCGAGTCTCCTCGATCGTTGCATCATAGATATCGTCGAACAGGCTCTGCATGCCGAGTCGATTCACGAGCAGGGTCAACCCGTGCTCATCGATCGATTCGATGTCGCATACCCCTTTGCGATCAGGTTTGCGCTTCAGGAACCCCACACACAGAGCGAGACCCGCTAAGCCAGCGCGGTGCTGCGACGACGGCAGCTCGTGCAAATCCCAATGCAACTTCAATACGGCATCAGCGTCGACCGCTGCCTTCTTCTTTCCCGACCCCTTCTTCGGCGCCGGGTCACTGCCTACTTCTCCACGCATTGCGGTTCCCCTCTCAACTGGTTGGAGCCTCATCATCGACCACGAACCCGAGCCACGGGTCATACCGAGCGCTGTCGGCCGTCTTCAGCCAGACTGGCAACCCGAGCCCTTCGGCGCTGTGCGCGTGCTTCTTGGGCACCGTCAACCTGAGGCCGTCGGTGGGCTGTCCGCGCTTTTCCAGATCCTTGAACTGCTCGACATCACCTTCCAACACCACTGAAGCGCCAATGTCGTCGCTATCCCTGAGCGCGCCGGGCGTGGCGAAGAAGCCACCATCGACGAAGGCCGTAATTCCGCTGGCGCTTCGTTCGGAGCGAGCATGCTTCTCGAGACCCTCGGACAAATCACGCTGGCTGATGTCGCGGTTCGATAGCTCAGCCAGGAAAGCCGAGGCCGCTTCGAGCTCCCGCTTGTCGTAGGGCAGGTTCGATTCGGCAGCGTAGGTCAGCAATGTCGCGCGGAATCCCGGTCCTCGGCGCAGATGACGGTTGGCACGTCCGAATCGTTGGACGAGCGAGGAGATTGGAGCGTGCTCGGTGATCAGCAGATCGGCGTCGAGATCCAAGCTCATCTCGCAAACCTGGGTGGTGACGGCGATCGCTGCATTCGGCTCTCCGCTGACGGGAGCACGAAAGGCGTCGATCGTCTCGCGATGACGACGCTGTCGGTCCTCGAGCTTGAAGCGTGAGTGGTAGACACCCACGCGATCTCCAACTTGCCCCCGCAGCTCCCGCGCCAGCTGTTGGCAGCGCCGCACGGTGTTCACGACCCACAGCACGCGCTGTCCCGCTCGAACCGTCGCGACCGCTGAAGCAATGGCCTGTTCTCGGGTGCTGGACTCCAGTCTGTATCGTGCGCAAGTCTCCTTGGCCTCGAGGTCCGCAAGGTCGCGCATCTCCGAAGCGCTCGGATAGCTCCGGAGCCCACAAGTCTCGAGGGCGTGGCGCCGCGCCGGCGGCAGCGTCGCGGTCATACACAGGACTGGGACGTCGAAACGCGTTAGAAAGGTCACCAACGCATTCCACATCTTCGGGTCGTAGCTGTGAACCTCATCGAAGACGACAGCCGCATCGGCGAGCGCCGGGATGAGACAGAGCCCACCGTAGCCGTGCTCGATGAAGCCCAAAAACTGGTCGACGGTCGCCGAGAAGTAGCGCTTGTTCCAAAGCCCGAGCGCGAACAATCGAGCCTCTGCTTCGTCGATCGCGACGCTCTTACCCTTGAGAGAGGCTGGTGATTCCTGCGGATTCTCCATCATCCCCAGGAGCTCATACCCGGACGTCCCATGGACCAGCGCCGCTTGGCCCTCGGGCGCGTGCGCCACATAGTCCCGGAAACCTTCGGTAGCAGTCCCTCGGGTTGGGTACAGGAAGATGACGCGCCCAATCTCCTCGCGCTGGCTCACGGCCGACGCCCACCGCCAAGCCGCGAGCGTCTTGCCCGAGCCGCACGCTGCGAGCAGCAGTCCACGTCGTCCGACCCCGGCTGCGCCGTCTTGGAATCGATGCCAGCCCTTCCACTTCTCGGTTCCAAGCTCTTCGATCCTGGGGAGCAACACGTCGTCGTTGATCGATTCATTGCCGAGGGCCGCACCGTGCGCGACGGCTTCGATCCAAGCGTCAATGTCCTTTTCTTCTCGCCTCATTCCCGAGGAGACGGAATCGCAGACGATGAGTCCGGCCTTGACCGCTAGCGTGAGCTGGAGGCGCTCGGGGGCTTTGCGAAGCCGGCTTGGAAAACGCTCCGCGCGTTCGAGCAACGCGTTCCAAGAAGGAGTCCAACTCGTGTCCACGTACCTAGGCGCGGGCAACCGTCCCGTGAATGGTGGGAGCGAGGCCACCAACGCGACACGCGAGAATGCGTCGCGCACTTGGGCGTCATCGAACAACAGCGTGGTGGGCGTTCCGTGCTTGGGTTGCAAAACCTTCCAATCGCCATCAGGCGCGGCCTTCAGATGGTGACTGAGCACCGCAGCGACGATCACATCGAGGTCCAACACCGGATTCGTCGCAAGCCATCGGTCGACCGAGGGTTCGCACAGCAAGAGCGCGCTCAGATGCTCGTGGCGCAGCGATTGCGCCTTGAATTGCTTGGCGTGCATCGCGGCTTGAAAGTCTTCGTTGGCTTTGCCGACATCGTGAAACAGAGCAGCTACGCGGAGATTCAACAAGAACGCGTCGGTCTGAGACTCAGCGAGCTTGAAGAAGCGCGGGTAGGAACGCGCCCACCGCGTACCCGCTCGAAAGAGGGCACATGCAGTCTGCTCGGTATCGAGGAGATGTTGGAGCAACGTGAGCCCGGCTCCTCCGCGCGGACTCTTGGCGAGCAATCGATGGCCCATCGTGGGTTACGCCCCCTTCGTGGCGCGAAACAAGCCGCACCCCATTCGTCGTTTCCCGCCGATCCCCTTCTCCTGGAGCAACAAGCTTTCTTCTGCGGAGAGACCGCCGACACGAACGGAATAGCCGACCACGCGACGGCCGCCGACACGGAGGCTTCGTCGTCCGCAAAGCTCGAAGGGCTTGTCGATGCCGAGCGCAGCGAGCTGCCGCTTCACCTCTTGGGTGTATCTCTCGGCGAAGCCCGCAACGTCGAGCGTTTGGCGGCCCAGCTGGGCGTGCTCGCGGTGAGGCGCCCCCGTGAGCTTGATCGCCACCATGCGCGAATCGAGCGAGGCTGCCGACTCGAGCTGGTACACCTGGGGAGCCCCCAACGAAAGAGGGGCCCCATCGATGTTGAGCTTCGCTCCGACGAGTGGGAGGACGTCGACGACGCGTTCGACCGGCAGTCGGAGACGCAAGTGCCCGCGCGGGCCAAGCGAGAGCGTGGACTCATCGACGGGCGTTCCGCCAATCGGATGCACGCCCAACCATGCAGCCGTGTGGAGGTCTGGTGCGATTCTGCATAGTGCTCCGTAAAGCGCATAGCCGTGATCTCGCGGGACGCGTGCGCCCTCGAGTGGGAAACTCAGATCGATTGTCGTCATGTCGTCACCTCCCCCTTCATACCCATGGCCCCCTTCTCATTCGGTCGACCTGCTCGGAGCGACTGGTCGCTCGTTCAGGATAGACACCAACTTCTACGGCTTCTTCGAGGTCGGCTTCGACGCGGCTGCGGCGAGCGCGCCGAGCGCGAGGTCCTCGACGAGCTGTCCAAGCTCTGGCGTTTCCACATGCGCAGCGGCTCCGAGCCCGACCACGAATCGCGCCAGAGGGACCAGCCCACCCGTCGTGGTCGTCACGCGAATCCCGTTCGTCAGCGACTCGACAGCCATCGGGCTCGGCAGGTTGCGCTCCACCCATCGTGCCTCAGGCTCCCGGACGACAAAACTGCACGCGACGATCGCCCCACCTGCGTGGAACCCGTCGATGCTTTGCGCGAGCACGGTCTCGAGCTCGTCAGCATCCGCCGGTCGATAGACGACGCCTGGGTCGGGACGGGCGTCGAACATGTCTGCCACCCGAAACCACTTCAGCTTGCCGTCTCGGTGGCAGAGTGCGAGCAGACGTGGCGGCGGGCCAACCACCACGCGCTGTACCGATGCATGCCGCCACTGCGCCGTACCGCGACTAGCGGTGTAATAGCGGAAGTAGAGCGTCTCACGCTTGATCGCGGTGTCCTGGGCGACGTCGAGATGCTTTTGCTCCGCCTCGGATGACGCCGACGTGACGATGGCAACATCATCGGTGCCAGGAGATTGTCGAGGCGCCGCTTCCAGGACGCGGCGAAGCAGGCGATCACGTGCGGCTGTGCGTGGCATTCGATTGAGCTGGCGAAGCAGGTCGGCAACCTCCTGTGGAGCGAAGGCGACCGCACCTGGAAACCAACCCTTGGGAACGCTCCACCAAACATGCGGGTGGTCGTCGTCGGTAGTGAGCGGCCAGCCGCGCAGCACGAGGGTCGTCAGATGGCGTCGCAACGCGGGGACGCCGACGCCGACCTGTCTCGCGAGCTCCGCTTGGGTCAGCGATCGGCGCTGGAGAAAGGCGTGGATGATCGCTAGCGCGATGTCGGTCCCGCTTCGCGCGCCCAACCTAGCGCAGCCTTTGACGCTGCGGGTTGGAGGATGAGTCCTTGCTGACCATGTTGGCCTGGATCCTATGCCAATTGGGCTCGCCGTCACCCACGAACCCAACTCTGGCATCGCCCTTGACGACGGCTGGCTGACGACGTTGTCAGGTTGATGCCGGAGAGGTCTCAGCCCGTTGCTTCAGACGGCGGATGTAGCTTTCCTCGCTCGGTGGCGAGGCGTGCGAGGCGACTAGCCTTAGCCTCCGCCTGGCTCTTCGAAACCGCCGTAAAGTCTACAACCGCATGCGCGGGATTCGCAATCGGCTCCGGTGGCGCTGTCAACGGATCGGCGAGCACCGGCAGAGACTGGCTCGTGCACTCCTCGACGGTCACCGCCCAAGCTCCGACCGATGCCAACCCAAGAGCCCTCGTGTGAAGCTCATAGGCGGCTTCCGCGTCGGTGATTGCCCCGCGCGCGACGGACAGCTTACCCGCATCCTTCGGCATGGGTCGGAAACTCTGCCCAGATGGCCTGCCATCGCGAATGAAACTCGGATGCACCTGGCGAAAAAGTAGCTCCTCCTGATCGTCGAAGTCGCCCATGAAAACCTAGTTGAGATGATCGACCAGAAAGCGCCCTAGGTGGCTCTCTGCGCCAGGGGTGGTCAGCGCCATGTTTCGCTCGTGCAGCTCATCGCTATCGAGCCTCGCGGCAATGATTTCGGCGGACTTCGAGGTCAGATCGAAGTTCGCGACGATCTCCCAATCTCGGCCGGGCCACTCGGCGCGAGCGTGCCCCTCGGGTGTCGGGTAGACGTACGGAGTCGGCAGCTGGAAGCCGTCGAGCAAGCCGGTAAGCAAGTCTGCCAGCCAGGCGAGCGATACGGCCTCGTAACTCTTCCCGTCTCCGTCGAACCATCCGTCGGCGAGGCCTTTGAGCGAATCGACCTGTGCCTCGATCCCCAATGCGCAGCTCTGGCGAGCGGCGGGGTCGTCGCCCTCCTCGGCGAGGCTGACATCCGTCGTCGTTGTGACCTTGAGCAACCGCCCTTCGCCATCGAAGACTCCCGTTCCGCGAACCCGCACGAGCGTCGAGTCATCGAGAGAGCGCACCGCGCGCGGGAGAAAGAGCGGCACGGCGCGGACATCGATTTTGGCCCCATCGAGCGTGCGAAGAATGAAGCCGCCTGCGTCCTTGTCGGCCGCGCGCACTTCTCCGATGAGATCGACCTCGTCCTCGTAGGTCGACTGCGCCCGAAGTAGCAGCTTTCGCCGCGTGTCTTTGTTGTAAACGGCACCCTCGCGGACACCCGGCGCAGCAACGACAACCGACTCGTCTGCGCGCAAGGTCCGACCGAATGGGTTGAACCGCGCGAAGCTGTCGGGCTTGAGCTCCGCTGGCATGGGACTGTCGGTGGCGCAGGCCGCGATGGCCTCTTGCACAATCACTCGCGCCTCATCGAAGAGGTCGATGGATGGCGGCGAAAGGCTGAGCATCCCCGGTAGCAAAAGAGCCGACGCACCAATGATGCGTGAGATGTTTGGCACGACGCTACCCGTATCGACACGATCCACGACGAGCCGAAAGCTCGCATCGAAGCCTTTCGGCAAGCGCTTTCGGCCAGGGTTTCTAGAGGTGTAGAGCTCCTTCGCGACCGACACGACAAGCTCTCGGTACGCCGCAAGCTCGGGCAACGCCTCGAGCGGCATCGCTGCTTCATCGAAGCGTTTGCCGCGAAAAACGAGCGTAACGAAAGGTTGCTTAATCATGCGGATGGGAAACAGAGGAGCGTGGGGAGGAATTCCTAGCAAATTCTCGGGTATTCCGCCGCTGCCGTCGAGGTTCTTGTAGCTCATCGTCGACCCGCGCCGTCGCTCTGGCCGTTTCTGAGCGCTCGCCACGACCTTCCCGGTCGACCAAGCTGGCTGCCCTCAGGCCCATCGCCAGTGCAGGTCGTCGGGGCTCGGAGCTGTTGCCGAGCGAGCCCGACGAGCGCAGCCGAGGCGGCCGGTCGGGCTTTTGGTGGCTCGCTTTGCTTTCAGATGGAGCCGACCCGCGCATCGACGGCGCCCGCCTCGCGCTATGACATCTGCGAAGTTTCGGGCAAGGTCACTCGGCCGTCGTACGGCGACTCGTCAAGGCATGACCTCGAGCTCGGCCATCATGCCTTGCTCCGCGTGCTCTGCGATGTGGCAGTGGTACATCCACTCTCCGGGGTTCTCGAAGTTCGTCGTGATGGTCACTGACTCCATGCCGTCGAGGTAGACGACGTCTTTCAGGCCCGGCTCGTTCGCGGGCTTTCCTTGGCGCGTCAGAATTTGAAAGAACTGACCGTGAAAATGGAATGGATGCGCGTGCATCATCGAGTTCTTGATGGTGAATCGAACCGGCTGCCCTTGCGTGAACATGGCCATGGGTAGGTCGCGGCCGTCCATTCCGTTCATCGTCATGACGACGTTCCCCTGGGGGTCTTGCATGTCGCTGAGAACGAGCTTGCGCTCGTCGAACGTCGCCGGGATTTCTGGCAATGTGACGGTCGGGTAGACGGGCGCTTCGGCCGTCACGTCGCCATCGACCGTGTAGTCGGCGAACGGGATGACTTGGTCCGTCGTCTTGCCGTTCGCATCCTGCGTCGGGAAGTGCCCGACGAGCTTCACGTCGGTGGCATTCGGATCGTCGGCCTTCACCTCGAGATCGAAGCGTTGACCCACAGCGATCGATACACGAGACGCCGAGTAGGGCTCGGGCAAGAGACCGCCATCGGTACCGATGACACGGAACGATGCTCCCTCGACGGCGATGTCCATCGAGCGAGCGGGGGCGACGTTCACGATGCGCCATCGCTCGACAGCGCCGCGAGCGATCGTTCCGCTGACGGGCGTCGTGGTTCCGTTCGAGACGATTCGGTCTCCGAAGCGACCCATCATCATGTCCATGGGCGTACGAAACGGGGAATGTTGATAGGCCGCGGTGAGGCGCGTGTCGGCGAGCACGTGCATTCGCTCGGCGGTGAAGACCGGAGCGTCTTTCTCCTCGATCACGATGGGTGCGTAGAGCCCCCGCGGGATCTGCTCGATGGTGTCGAGGTGCGGGTGGTACCAAAAGGTCCCCGCATCGGGCGCGACGAAGTCGTAGGTGAACGTTGCGCCCGGCTCGACCGGCGCCACCACCATGGGGTTTCCGTCCATCTCGGGCGCGATTCGCAGCCCGTGCCAATGAATCGTGGTGGGCTCCGCGAGGTTGTTGGTGAAGTGGACGATGATGCGGTTGCCGACGCGCGCATGCAGCATCGGTCCCGGCGTCGACCCGTTGAAGGAAAGCATCTTGGTCACGTGACCCGGCACGACCTCGAGATCGGCAGGCGCGGCGTTGAGGTTCACCTCCACGACGTCCGGATCCGGGTTGATGTCTTCGAGCTCTGCGACGCCGGAGATCTGCACGAGCGGCTTCGGCGCCGGGGTCTCAGGCGTGGGCTTCGCCTTCGGCTGCGTGTCGGAGGTCACGGAGCAGGCAGCCACGAGGAGAATGAAGGGGACGATGGCAGCGGTGCGGAGCAGCATGAAAACCTCGGTTCCGAAGGAAGACGAACGGTAGCACTTCGATAGTCGGTGACACTTCCGGTCACAAGCCCCGCTCGAAGCCTCAGATCTTTCAAGTCTCGCACCCACCGCTCCCTGCGAACGCCGCCATCGCGATGGGAACGGCCTCTTTGAGGGGTAAATCCTTTCGGATGTTCAAGTCTGGGAAGACCACCTGCTGGCCGCATCCCCCATCCGTCATGCGCGTGAACACGATGCGCGCTGGTTTTCCAGCTGGTGCGCGCACCTCAGGGGGATCTTCGGCGTCGTCGATCGCCTGATCAGTGGTGTCACCTGAACGGGATGTCGCTCGAGAAATGAGTGGAGCAATCCACGATCGTTGGAGCCATGGCGCGGTCATTCGCGGTATCGCGCGAAATGTGATCGTCGCCCCAGCGATTGCCGGCGCGCCCTGCCTGTTCACACCGGACTGTCGTTTCGCCGCGGATGTGCTCACCGTCAATGGCTGTCGATCGGAGAGTTTTCATCGGGCTCCCCGAGCGAGCACGATGCGTACCACGGGCGCAAGTCGCGACGACGGTCGAGTAACACGCTCAGTTACAGTTTCTGAGCCTGAGGGGCCCGCTACCTCGCTGCAAAGGTTGCGCAGCCGCGAACGGCTTGCGGTGGCTGATACAATCCGCTCAGAAATGCCACGAATGAGGCGGTGACGCGTGAGCGTTGCCTCTTGCTCCTCGGTGTAACCTATCGAGTCACAACTGCCTCCGGCGATGATTGTGGAGCTGCCCTCGGCGGCAATATCTGAGAGTTTGAAGAGCCTTCGTGAGGCCTTGGCAGTAGGCCAAGCACCGTCCGGAACCCGTGCAGCAGGTGCGTCGCTCTCGCTGAGGCGCTCCGGGAAAGGCTGGACTTCCGGGTCTCGACGCACCGTTACCTGCTGGCACACAGGTTGCTGACCGCTCGCAAGTGAACGAGCTCCAAAAAAGAGGCAGCCTGCGCACGGTAGCGATGATTTGCTCGGCGCTCCTGGCAGTCGCTCTGAGTGTCGTAGCGGCTCCCCAAGCAGCATCGGCCGACGATTCGCTCCCTGAGCCGCTGCGTCCGGACGTGGTCATCGCGTACGCGCGCGCCCATCGCGCGGAGATCCGCGCCGCCCGAGCCAAGGCCGATGCTGACGCGCAAATGCCGAGGGTAGTCAGCGCGCCGCCGGAGCCGATGATCATGACCTCGATCGATCACCTCCCCTTCTCCGGCATGGGAGCGAACGTGAGCCTCATGATCCAGCAAGAGTTCCCGATGTCGGGCATTCTCGGCGATCGGAAACGAGCGGCACAGGCCGAGGCGCGTGCGAGCACAGCCAACGCGCGCACGGTCGCGCTCGACGTCGAGTATCAGGCCATTGCCGCATTTCTGATGCTTGCCGAGCTCGAACGCATGAGAAAGATCTTCGACGAGCAGCTCGCGGTTGCTCGTCAGGTGTCGGAGGCGACGCAGATCCAGATCTCCGTGGGTCAGGCGAATGCGGCCGACGTTCTTCGAGCGGAGCTGGAAATTGCCCGAATCGAGGGGGAGCGCGACGCGCTCGACGCCGACGTGTTGGCGGCCAGCGCAATGCTCGACGCCGCTCTCGGTCGTCCCACTTCCGCCCAAGTCCACGACTGCGACTTCCAGCTACCCGACCGCGAGCCTCCCCCCCTCACCGATCTCCTGGTCATGGCCGCCAAGAAGCGACCTGAGCTCGCAGCGATGCACGAGCGCATCTCCAGCGCTCGCGCCCAAGTCGATGTGATGGACTCGATGTACCGGCCTATGGCGATCGCGCGCCTCGGCGCTGCCTACACGATGACCGACAAGGGCGGCCTCATGCTCGGCTTCGGCATGAGCATCCCGATGTGGAAGGGGAGCCTCGATGCCGGGGTCGCAGAAGCGAAGAGCATGGTTTCGATGACAACCTCCGACGAGATCGCCATGAAGAACATGGTCGATGGCGATGTCGCCGCCGCGCGCGCCGGGGTGCTCGCCGCGCGCACCCGACTTTCGGTTGCCCACGACAAGATCGTCCCCCTCGCAAACGACACGTTGTCTCTGTCGCTCGATGCCTACGGGTCGGGTCAGTCGGCGCTCATCAGCGTCCTGGATTCGGTGCGGGTCCTGCGTGAGTCGCGGATGACGGAGGTTGTCGCCGAGGTGAAGCTCGCAGGTGCGTGGGCACGCCTCGGTCGGGCGGTCGGCGTCGTGAAGGTAGGTGTGCCGTGACCCATTCATCGATCAATGCTTTGCTGAGCGCATTCGCTCTTCTCGTATCACTAGGTGCATGTTCCAAGACGAGCGTCGAGCACGCCGGCCACGAACCGGCTCCGGCCTCGAGCGAGCAGGGTCACCAAGGGCATAGCGTTCAAGCAACGCCGATGGGCCACGAAGGGCACAGCGATGCGCCGAGTGGCTACGCCTCGGTCGGGTTCGACGCGGCGGCGCTCGCGCCGTTTGGCTTCGCGAGTCAGAAGGTCGAGCACCGCATGCTGACGCGCACTTCTCGGACAGTCGGAGTCGTCACGTTGGACGAGACTCGTACGGCGCACGTCCACTCGAAGGTGCGAGGCTTCGTCGAAGCCGTACAGGCAGACTTCGTCGGCAAGAGCGTCAAGCGCGGCGAAGGCCTCTGCTCCGTTTACAGTCAGAGCGTCTTCGCGGCTCAGCTCGAGCTCGTCGGCTTACTCAAGCAGCGCCGAACCTCGTCAGCGACTCAGTCTGCTTCGAGCGCGTTGACCGAGCGAACTTGGGACACGATCGTCGATGCTGCGAAGAGGCGTCTCTCGCTTTGGGACGTCCCAAAGGGACAAATCGCCAAGCTCGAAGAGACGCTCGAGCCGATTCGTACTTTTACGCTCTCGAGTCCTCGAGCCGGTGTCGTCGTCGACAAACAGGCCTTCGTCGGCAACTACGTCGAGCCCGGAACCGAGCTCTACGTCATCTCCGATTTATCGCATCTATGGGTCGAGCTCGATCTCTATGCGGCCGATCAATCCGTGGTCACGCTCGATCAGGAGGCTGCGCTCACCGTAGAGGGCGTCGAAGTCCCCATCATAGCCAAGGTTTCCTTCGTCGCCCCCGCCATCGACCCCGCGACGCGAACGCTGAGGGTTCGCCTCTCCGTCGACAATCCCACCGGGTCACTCAGACCGGGCGCCTTCGTCACCGCGGACATGAAGATCGCGATGGGTCATGGGTTGGTCGTGCCCGAAGAAGCCGTCATCCGAACTGGCGTCCGCAACATCGTCTATGTCGTGCACGAAGGGCACATCGAGCCACGCGAAGTGAAGCTCGGACCGCTCGCCGAAGGAGTCTATCTCGTCCCATCCGGGCTCACCGAAGGCGAAGACGTGGCCACGGGAGCGCAGTTCCTCATCGACTCGGAGAGCCGCCTGCGCGCCACGAGCACGCCGGGTGGAGCGCATGCCGGACACTGAATCGCAGCAAGCCCAGAACGGTCCTCCACCGCCCCTGCCCGGCGTTCCGCCATCAATGGGCATTCTCGCTCGCATCATTGATTTCTCCGCGAGGAATCGGTGGTTCGTAGCGCTTGCCGCGCTCCTCCTGACGCTCGCGGGTGCATGGGCCGCACGCCGAACGCCGCTGGACGCCTTGCCGGATCTCTCGGACACGCAAGTCATCATCGCGACCGAATGGATGGGTCGCAACCCGACGCTCATCGAAGACCAGGTCACTTACCCCATCACGACGACCTTCCTAGGCGCCCCCAAGGTGAAGAGCGTGCGCGGCTTCACGATGTTCGGCATGTCGTTCGTGTACGTGATCTTCGAAGAGGGAACCGATCTCTATTGGGCGCGCTCCCGAGTCGTCGAGTACCTGTCGAAGGTCCGCGAAAAACTGCCGTCGGGCGTGACGCCACAGATCGGCCCCGACGCGACGAGCGTTGGTTGGGTCTACCAATACGCGCTCGTGGACGAGACCCAGAAGCACGATCTCCAAAAGCTTCGTTCGCTTCAAGACTGGACGGTTCGCTACGCGCTCCAAGGTACCGAAGGAGTCGCCGAAGTAGCGAGCATCGGCGGATTCGAGAAGGAGTATCAAGTCGAAATCGATCCCGGCGCAATGAAGTCCTTCGGCCTGTCGGTCGGTGACGTCGCTTCGGCGATCAGAAGCTCGAACGACGAAGTAGGCGGCCGTGTGCTGGAGATGGCGCAGCATGAATATGCGGTACGCGGGCGCGGCTACGTGAAAGGAAAGGAAGACCTCGAAAATGCTGCCGTCGCCACCCGCACGGACGGAACGCCCATCCGAATACGTGACGTCGCCAATGTGACGCTGGGGGGCAACATCAGGCGAGGCCTCGTCGATCTCGACGGTCGCGGGGAGGTCGTCGGCGGTATCGTCGTCATGCGTTCGGGCGAGAATGCACTGGACGTCATCGAGCGAGTCAAAGCGAAGATCGCCGAGATTCAGCCTTCACTTCCCGAGGGCGTGAAAATCGTCACCGTTTACGACCGCAGCACGCTGATCAAGGACGCGGTCACGACTCTCGGAACGAACGTCGCACAGATCATTGCGATCATTCTGGTCGTCATCGCCCTCTTTCTCTTTCACGTCCGCTCCGCGATGGTCAACGTGATCACGCTGCTCGTGGCGACGATGGGGTCTTTCATCGCTTTCTGGGCGCTCGGCATGACGACGAACATCATGTCGCTTGCAGGGATCATCCTTGCCCTCGGCGACATGACCGACTCCGGGGTCGTGCTCGTCGAGAATGCCCACAAGAAGATCGCGGAAGCGGAGCGCGACGGCTCCAAGGTCGAGCGCACCGAATCGATCATCGCCTCGGCGCGTGAGCTAGGCCCCTCGATCTTCGGCGCCCTGGTGGTGCTCACGATCGCGTTCTTGCCGGTGTTCGTGCTCCAAGGCGAGGAAGGCCGTCTGTTTCGGCCGCTGGCGCTTGCAAAGACGGCTTCGATGGCGGTGTCCTGCCTGCTCGCCGTGACACTGGTTCCGGCGCTCATGGTTTGGTTCCTGAAGGGGAAGATTCGCCCCGAAGAGAAGAACCCGATCAATCGTCTATCGATTGCCATCTATCGACCTGTGCTTCGGTTCTCTCTGCGGTTCCGGTGGCTCGTCCTCGGCGCGGCGGTCCTGATCACTGGCGCGTCCGTTTGGCCGTTCTCGCGTCTCGGCTCGGAGTTCATGCCGCCGCTCTACGAAGAAGACGCCCTCTTCATGCCGATTACCGTGCCCTCGATGCCGATCGGCCAGGCCAAAGATCTGCTCCTGTGGCAGGACGCCCAAATCAGGTCGGTTCCCGAGGTTGCCCAGGTATTTGGTAAGGCAGGCCGTGCCGAGACCTCGCTCGACCCGGCGCCGCTCTCGATGTTCGAGACGGTCGTACACTTCAAAGCGCGTAAAGAATGGCGCGCCGGGATGACCTTCGAGAAGCTGCTCGCCGAGCTGGATGCGAAGACGAAGATTCCGGGCGTTCAGAGCGCGTGGACCATGCCGATCAAGGCGCGCATCGACATGCTGTCGACGGGCATCCGCACGCCGATCGGCGTGAAGGTCTTCGGACCCGATCTCGAACAAATCGTCGAGATCGACGACCAGCTGGAGCGTGTTCTTCGCACCGTTCCCGGTACGCGTTCGGTTTACGCGGAGCGAGAGCTCGGCGGCTTCTTCCTCGATGTCACGCCCAATCGTGAGGCGATCGCTCGCTATGGTGTGAGTGTGCGCGATGTGCTCGATGTGGTGGAGACGTCGATTGGCGGTATGGACGTTTCGACGACGTACGAAGGCCGGGAGCGATACCGAATCAACGTCCGCTATCCTCGCGAGCTCAGGGACGACGTCGAAACCCTCGGGAGCATCCTCGTCCCCGTTCGTCTGGGTGGCGCGCGCGTTCCCCGTCTGGGAACGAAGCGTGCGCCGATGGAATCACCTGATCCAACAGCTCCACAGTCGACGCCAGGCGGCGCTTCGCCAGGAGCCATGTCTGGCATGGCCGGCGCCGCTCGGCCTTCCGGCGAAGGTAGTGAGTCGATGGAGGAGGGCTCAGGTCGTGCGTCTGGGTCCGGCGCGAAGGCGACAACGGGGCCCGCCTTCGTGCCGCTCGGCCAGCTTGCTCGCATCGAGACGAAGATGGGTCCATCGATGATCAAGAGCGAGATGGGCTCGCTCAATGGCTGGGTGTACATCGATATCGAAGGAAACGATGTCGGTGGATACGTCGACAACGCAAAGGCGGCAGTTGCGTCGCAAGTGAAGCTCCCAGCCGGCTATCGTCTGAAATGGACGGGTCAATACGAGCTTTTGGAGCGGGTGCGGGCGCGCATGTCGGTCGTTTTGCCACTGACACTCGCGATCGTCTTCGTCATTCTCTACCTACAATTCAAAGGTGTGACGCAGTCGCTGATGGTGATGACGGCGGTGCCGTTCGCCGCCGTCGGTGCAGTCTGGACGCTATGGGTGATGAAGTTCAATACTTCCATCGCGGTCTGGGTCGGCATGATCGCGCTGCTCGGCGTAGCCGCAGAGACGGCGAGCATCATGGTCGTCTACCTCGATGAGGCTTGGGCGGCTGGTCGCGCCGACGGGAGCCTGAAGAAGCCCGAGGATCTCATTCCGGCGGCGCTCGACGCGGGGACGAAGCGGGTGCGACCGCTCCTCATGACCGTGATGACGAACATCTTCGGTCTGCTCCCGGTGCTGTTGGATGACGGCGTGGGCGCCGACGTTGCGAAACGCATTGCGGCTCCGATGTGGGGTGGGCTCGTGTCGCTGACGCTGCTGACGCTGGTCGTGATCCCGGCTGCCTGGGTCGTATGGAGATCGCGACAGCTTCGTCGGGAAAATCGCTCTGAGGGCGCGGCGACTGACTGACGGGCGCAGAAAATGCATTGATGGCCTCACACGCTCACGCGATCCAAGCCCGACCTTCGCAGACCGATCGCAGAGGCGTTTCGCTTCGTGCGAATATCGACCCGTTCGAACGTGTGGGCGACTTACTTGTGACTCAACTGGCTACACATCCGCGCTGGTGTTTGTGTAGCGAAATATCGTTGGTGTCTGCCGAAGTGCCGTCATGGCTTCTTCTATTCAAAGAAGCTCAATCGTTCGATCGAAACCGGCGAGAACCTGTTCGCGCAAGGCGTGCTCGGGTATCAGCGCTCGATGCATTCCACGCTCGTCCCGGTGAGAAACACGTCGCCTGCCCGGTTCGCTCTACCTTGCGGCCGGCGTGTCCGGCCGCTTCGCCGAGACAGCGTCGAAGAGACGGTCTCGGAAGCTCATGGGTGATCGTGCGTATGGTGCAAGTCGGGCGCGTGCTCGTGGGTGTGCTGAGTGGCTCGGTGGTCGTGGGGATGCGTATGCTCGCCCTCGACCACCGCCTCATGCACGTGGTCGTGATGCCCATCGTCATGTCGATGTAGGTGCTCGTGGCTCATCGGATCGTGGCGGTGAGGGTGCTGATGCCGCTCGGTCACGTGGAGGTAGACGCCGATCGCGAACGCAACGGCACCGAGCTCGAGCCACAGGCTGACTCCTCGTTCACCACCGATCCAGCTCACGACCGCACCTATGAATGGCCCCGCCGCGAAGACAGAGGCGGTTCGTCCTGCGCCCATGCGTCGTTGCGCGAGCAAGTACAGTCTGAGACTGAGGCCGTAGCCGGTCGCACCGCACGCGAGAATGGCAAGGCCGTCGCGCAATGAAGGCATCGGCTCGCGGATGCTGAGCGCGATGGTCGTGGTGAGCACCGCGCCGAACGAGCCTTTTGCCAAGACGACCGCCGAAGGATCCGCGTCTGAAAGCGAACGACTGAGTGTATTGTCTCCGGCCCACGCCACCGTGGCGCCGATGACCGCCACGAGGCCTAGGAACCCTACATCGGTTCGCCCGCCCGTATCGATCGCGAGGAGCGCGCCGCCTCCGAGCATCGCGATTGCACCGAATAGGGCGCGGCGTCCGAGCGGCTCTTTGTGGATGAGCCACGCGAGGAACATGGTGAAGATCGCCTCGAGGTTCAGGGCGAGGGAGGCCGTCACGCCGCCGGTGCGTGCGATCCCCATGACGAGGAGGACTGGCGCGACCGCGCCCCCCAATACCGAGACACCGATGATCGCCGAAAGGTCGCGCCGCACGAGCGGGCGGCCCCCTCGTCTCCTCGATGTCGTTCGGATGGCGAGGCTCACGATCCCCGCGCCGCCATAGAGCAGCGCTGCCGTCGTGAAGGGCCCCATGCCCCCACCCATGCGCGCGATGATGGGTGTGGTGACGCCAAAAGCCACCGCGGAGAGGAGGCCGAGGAGCACACCGATCGTGATCGGTGATGCGTCGCGAAGGGAGACCATAAGTAGAACGCCTCGGTCGGTACCGGCTGTCGGTGAGTGGAGTCTACGATGCTCGAGTAGCCGATGGCCACGCCATCGAAGCTTCGTCGCAGTTCCCAAACCACATAGTTGATAATTCAAGCATCTGTTGAATATGCGAGTGCACGATGACCACGCACCGGCGCTTCAAAGACACCCTCTACGAGCAGTTTGGCCGGCTCGGCAGGCCGGCTCGGCACCGAAACGCGTCGAGCTTCTCGATTGAGAGACGAGGCCGCCTGTCTCGCGATGGTGTATCGGCGGAATGGCGCCGACTCGTTTATACGCGGGCCCTCAGCCCCGAGAAGCGGCGTGCCGAACGCGCAATCGTTCGCTCTTCGTTCGTCGAAATGATGCGAACCGCAACGCGCTGGCGGCCGCGAACACTCACGCGATGGCTTTAGCTACAACATCCTCCGATTCACGTTGTTGGTGAGACGAGATGGAATCTTCGCTGCACCAGACCCGCCGCAATCCCCTCTTATTCAGCCAGCACTACCCGATGGTGAAGGGGGATCATTCCGGCCATCATGGCTCCTATGCCCCCGGCCATCCCGCCCGCCGCGCTCGTCGCTGGAGCCGGCATCCCCGCCATACTGCCCGGAGCACTCGTCCGAGGTGTCGGTGCCGCGCCGGAAGGGTGATGACTGGCATGTTCATCCGGCGATCGCGCACGCGAACGAGGCGCCAAGAGTAGCGAGATTAGCATTGAGAGAGCGACAAGCGACACGCGCCGAGTCGCCCGTTGCGAATCGCTGCATCGCGAGATGTAGCTCGAGCGAAACATCACACGCTTTCCTTCCCGCCTAGCGCGGGCGCCATGACCGACTCCGCAGCGGAGGGCGCAGGTCTTGGGCCGATCCCAAGAAGGCCGAGGTCTTGATTCCCTTGGTCGGTCTCGCGTCGCCTGGTCGCGTACCTTTTAACCATGCGCATCGACATGGGACCTAGAGTTTCATTCGACGAAGTCGCAGCGCATTTCCGATGACCGAGACCGAGCTGAGACTCATCGCCGCTGCGGCAAGCATGGGGCTGAGGAGGATGCCGAACGCCGGGTAGAGAGCGCCGGCCGCAATCGGCACGCCGAGGACGTTGTAGACGAACGCAAAGAAGAGGCCCTGTTTGACGTTGCGAATGGTCGCGCGACTGAGTCGCCGGGCACGGGCGATCCCCTTTAGGTCGCCCTTCACGAGGGTCACCCCGGCGCTTTTCATCGCCACGTCCGTTCCAGTTCCCATGGCGATTCCAACCTGCGCCTGCGCGAGCGCGGGAGCATCGTTGACACCATCACCCGCCATCGCGACGACGCGCCCTTCGGCTTGCAATCGCCTGATGGTTTCGGACTTCTGATCGGGCAGTACCTCCGCGATGAGCTCGTCGATCCCCAGCTTCTTGCCAACGGCGGACGCAGTCGTCTTGGCGTCTCCCGTGAGCATGACGATGCGAATGCCCTCCTCGTGAAGCTCGCGAATCGCGTCGGCGGTCGTCTCCTTGATGGGATCCGCGACGCCGATGATGCCCGCGATCTTGGCGTCTACCGCCACGAACATCACCGTTTGGCCGTCAACGCGCATTGATTCGGCCCGCGGTCCAAACTCACCCGCGTTCACGTGAAGCTCCTCCAGGAGCTTTGCATTGCCGAGCGCCACGTGACGACCCTCGATCGTTCCCGAGACACCCTTGCCCGTCATCGATGCGAAGTCGGTCACTGTGACGAGCGAAATGCCGCGCGTCTTCGCGCTTTCGACAATCGCAGCGGCGAGTGGATGTTCGCTCCCCTGCTCGAGGCTGGCTGCCAGTTTGACGAGCCCCGCCTCGTCGCCGCTCGCTGTGTCGATCGAGACGACTCTCGGTCTTCCCTCGGTCAGTGTGCCCGTCTTGTCGACGACGAGCGTGTCGACTTTTCGCATGACTTCGATCGCCTCGGCGTTCTTGAACAGGACACCGAACGCCGCTCCTTTGCCCGTGGCCACCATGATCGACATCGGCGTCGCCAACCCGAGTGCGCATGGGCAGGCGATGATCAGCACGGCGACGGCGTTGACGATCCCGTGCGCCATTCTTGGCTGTGGTCCGAAAACGCTCCACACGACGAACGTGATCAATGCCGCCACGACCACCGCCGGGACGAAATATCCGGCTACGAGATCTGCGAGCTTCTGAATGGGGGCGCGACTTCGCTGTGCCTCACCGACCATTCGGACGATCTGGGCCAGGAGCGTCCCAGAGCCCACGCGCTCGGTCTTCATCACCATCGAGCCAGTTCCGTTGAGGGTGGCGCCGATGAGCTGATCACCTACCTGCTTCTCGACGGGGATCGCTTCGCCGGTGACCATTGATTCGTCGACGGAGCTCGTGCCTTCCATCACGACGCCATCGATCGGGACCTTTTCGCCAGGACGCACGCGAAGCCGATCTCCGACCGCTATGGAATCGAGCGATACGTCCTCCTCCACGCCGTCCGCACGGATGCGCCTCGCCGTTTTCGGCGCCAAATGCAGGAGAGCTCGGATTGCGGCATTCGTCTCACTTCGCGCTCCGAGCTCGAGAACCTGCCCCAAGAGGACGAGCGCGACGATGACCGCCGCGGCTTCGAAGTAAACGGCCACCACGCCGCCGTCTCCTCTGAACGCCGGCGGAAAAATCGTGGGCACGAGAAGCGCGACGACGCTGTAACCATAAGCGACGCCAATTCCCAGACCGAACAGCGTGAACATGTTCAGGCTACGGTTGACGATTGACTGCCATGCCCGCACGAAAAATGGCCACGCTCCCCAAAGGACGACGGGTGTCGCCAGGCCAAACTCGATCCACGCCACGGCGCGCGCTCCGAGAAGCCGATGAAGTGGCATCCCCGGGATCAGCTCGGACATTCCCATCAAAAACACGATGCTCGCGGGACCGACTGACAAGAAGAACCGACGCCGCATCTCGAGGAGCTCGGTGTTCGGCGTTTCCTCCGCGGTGCCGGTGCGTGGCTCGAGGGCCATTCCGCAGATCGGACACGCTCCGGGCGCGTCGCGAACGATCTGCGCGTGCATGGGACAGACGTATTCGGTCTTCACGGGCAAAGGATTCGCAGCGGCGGCGTCGAGCGTCATCCCGCACTTCGGACACGTCCCCGGCTCGTCGGCGCGCACGTCCGGATGCATCGGGCAAATGTACTCGGACGTGGCACCGACGGCCCCGAGCGCCGCGCCATCAGGGGGCGTGTCTCGGGCCGGTGTTCGGTCGGGGTCGCTCATCGGAATCGCAGGCTTCTTCCGATGCTTCGCACCCACGCTCGGCAGAGCTTTCGTTTCCATCGAATGAGCGCCTCCAAATCAAGAAACAATCGAACCGCTGCCCGGCGAGGAGCGCGCACCAACCGCAGTCGCCTCCCCTGAGAGCTCTGGTTCGGCGTTCCGGCGCCGACGTCGTGGCCCACTTGCCCCGAAGCAATCGATGATGGACTGCACGCCGACGATCGGAATCAACCGAAAGCAAAAGCGGTCGCTTCTTTTCGACGAGCTAGCTCACGTCGAGCTCGCCAGCACGAATCGCGCCGCTCGAACGAGTCGACCCGTTTCACGCTTACGGTCGTCTGCAAACTGAAGGGGTTGACCAGGAGGAGTCGACTCGTCGTGGGGCAAAGCACCGGCTCGACCACGCCCCCGTAACCGCAACGACCACTCCGGCGCGTTTCACGGCGGATCGCGACACTCGTCCAGGAGCACATCGTCCCGGCGGCGCCTCGGGAGGCTGATGTTTGGCGCAACAATGGTGCTTCCTCGAAGGCCATCCGACAGACGAGGCAATGTGTCTCGCGTGGTCACTGGCGCACGCAATTCTGTCATCGCTCGAAGTGAGACGAGCCCATGGCTGCCGCGCCGCAAGGGTACGCAGCGGTTGCGCAACCCCAACACGGTCAATGTTCTGAGGTTGTCGCCCCCTGACGAATGGCTTCGCGGAGCTTCTGTTCACATTTCTCGCGCTCGAACTCCCAGCGTTCACCAAGCGCCCTCGGTAGAAGGTCCAAGCTGCTCTTCGATGGGTCCCGTCGAGCACGCGATCACGAAACGTCTGCTGAACTTCGGATACGCGGAGTACGCGCTGGATATCAGTGCGCGATGCGCGCGCGAGACTGGTTCCGCTCATGCCCCGTCAACGCGTACCCCAGATAGAATCTCCGTAAATTCGACGTCAGGATCAGATCTACACCGATTGCTCACCTCGTGCCTGGTTGCGAGACTTTCGAAGCTCCGAAATAGGCGTAGACGACAGGAAGAACCAAAAGCGTCAGGAACGTCGCGGTGACGAGACCACCGATGACCACGGTTGCAAGTGGACGCTGCACCTCGGATCCGGGCGCCGTCGAGAATGCCATTGGGAGGAACCCGAGAGACGCAACCATGGCGGTCATCAAAACTGGTCTCAACCGCCTCTCTGCGGCGCGACGAATCGCTTCGACATGCGGCACGCCTTCGGCTTCTAGCTGTCGAGCGAACGTCACTAGAACGAGCCCATTCAGCACGGCGACCCCGAACAACGCAATGAACCCGATCCCTGCGGAGATCGAAAACGGAATTCCACGCAACCAAAGCGCCACGACACCGCCAATGATGGCGAACGGAATATTGAGGAAAATGAGCGCCGCGGGACGTACCTTCCCGAAGGCGAGGCTCAAGATGAAAATGATGAGCGTGAGAGCGAGAGGGACGACGACGAGAAGCCTCTTCTTGGCCTCCGCAAAGTGCTGGAACTGCCCACCCCATTCGACGTGATACCCAGTCGGAAGCACTGCCGATTGGCTCACCGCGGCTTGAGCGTCGTGGACGACAGAAACGAGATCGCGATCGCGAACGTTGAATTCGACGGTGAGGCGGCGCGACTGTTTCTCGCGGTTGATCTCCACGGGTCCTTTGAGCTGGCGGAGCTCGGCGACATCACCCAACGGAACGATTTGATTGCTCACTGACTTGAGGGGAAGGGTTCGGAACGCAGCCAGGTCACCATCGAATCCATGTCGCGTCTTGATGGTCAGCGTGAATCGACGTTCTCCCTCGAGGACGACGCCGACGTCGTGGCCGACCGCCATCGTCTCGGTGACCTGATTGATGTCTTGAATCGTCAGTCCATAGCGTGCGAGCTTTGCCCGATCTGGAACGATGCGAAGATACGACAGCCCCCCGACTTGCTCGGTGCGAACGTCGACGGCGCCAGGCACTTTTCGGATCGCAGCGGCGACGCGGTCGCCGAGCTTGGTGAGCGTGTCGAGATCGGGGCCGTAGATTACCGCTGCAACGTCGGAGCGCACACCAGCGACGAGCTCGTTCGTACGCATTTGAATCGGCTGTGAAACCGCCCCGGCGATCTCGGGTGTGGTTTGCTCCAGTACCTCGGCGACTTCTTTGGAAAGCGCGTCCTTGGTGAGCCCCTTGCGCCAGAGCTCGCGGTTCTTGAGGGTTATGTAGACGTCGCTCTGCTCCATTCCCATGGGGTCCGTCGCCACTTCTGGGGCGCCTGCGCGACTGATCACGTGGTCGACCTCGGGGATGCTGACGAGCCCAGTTTCGAGGCGTCTGTCCATTTCGACTGATTCAGAGAGTGCGATCCCGGGTAGTCGTCGCGCTTCAATCAGCAAGTCGCCCTCATCGAGCTGGGGGACGAACTCGGCTCCCAGCCGTGTCGAGACAAATCCACCCAGTCCCAGGCACGCCGCGCCGACACCGAGTGTCGACCATCGGTGCCTCATCGCGAATGCGAGTAATGGGGAGTAAGCAGAGTGAATTTTTCGTAAAATCCATGTCTCATGCGCTTCTTGGCGCGGCTTTACGATGTAGCTCGTAAGGACGGGTACTACCGTGAGCGAGAAAATGAACGCGCCGGCGAGCGCCAATAGGACGGTGATCGCCATGGGCCGGAAGAGCTTCCCCTCCGTACCGACGAGAGATAGAATGGGCAAGTAGACGATTGCGATGATCGCTACGCCAAATATAGTCGCGCCTTGAACCTCGAGAGTGGCTTCGCGAATGACGCGGATGCGGTCGTCCGTGGAAAGTGGCTCGCTAACCCTGCGCTGTTCTTCGGAGAGCTTGCTGACGGCGTTTTCGACGATGATGACTGCGCCGTCGACGATCAACCCGAAGTCGATCGCACCGAGGCTCATCAGATTGCCGGAGAGTCCGAGTGCTCTCATGGCCGTCAATGCGAAGAGCATTGCCAAGGGAATCGTGACCGCGACCACCAGGCCGCCGCGGAGCTCGCCAAGCAAAATCAGGAGGACGAGAATGACCAGCGCCGCACCCTCGAGCATGTTCTTGCCGACCGTATGAATCGTGCGGTCGACGAGCTTCGAGCGATCGTAAAATGGAACGATGCGCGTGCCGCTCGGCAGTGACGGAGCGAGCTCGTCGAGCTTCGCTTTGACGGCTTCGGTCACTGTTCGCGAGTTTTCGCCGAGGAGCATGAGCGCGACGCCCAATACGGTCTCACCGCGCCCATCGATGGATGACGCGCCTCGTCGCAATCGCGCCCCGAATTGGACATCAGCTACGGTCGACACCGTGATGGGAATGCCGTCACGTGTCGCGCCGATGACCACACGTTGGAGATCTGCAAGGCTCTTGATGAGACCATCGGTACCAATGACGAAGTGCTCGCGGTTGTGTTCGATGTATCCGCCTCCCGCGTTGGCGTTCGATTTTCCGAGGGCCTGTGCGACCTCCGCGATCGACACACCGGCTGCTTGGAGGCGCTTGGGGTCGACCACCACTTGATATTGCTTGTCTTCGCCGCCAAAGCTGTTCAGCTCGACGATCCCCGGGACGGTGCGCAGAGCTGGGCCGATGTACCAGTCGAGCAGCTCCTCCCGCTGCATCAGCGAGAGCGAATCGTTTTCGATCGTGAACTGATAGATCTCTCCGAGCCCAGAAGAAATCGGGCCGAGCGCTGGCTTCCCGTAGGCCACAGGGACGGCTTCTTGTGCTTCGCGCATGCGTTCGTTCAAAAGCTGCCGCGCGAAGTAGATATCGGTGTCGTCCGTGAAGACGACTGTGACGACGGAAAGGCCATACTTCGAAATCGACCTCACCTCGGTCACACGAGGCGTCCCTGCCATGGCGCGCTCGACGGGGACGGTGACGTATTGTTCGACTTCTACGGGGGAGAGCGCAGGAGCCGACGTGATGATCTGAACTTGCACGTTCGTGACGTCGGGGACGGCATCGATGGGGAGCGACAGCGCCGACGTCACACCGAGAACGGTGAAGACCAGCGTTGCGAATAGAACCAGCGACCTGTTGCGTAATGCCCAAGCAACGATGGCGGAGAGCCCAGCCATCTTATTCGTCCTCTTCGAGAGAGCTTTTTAGGACGAGGCTCTTGAGAGTAAACGCGCCTTCGGTCACCACCTCTTCGCCCTCGCGTAGACCACTTAGCACTTCGATTGTTCCGAGCGCCGAACGTCCGACGACGATTTCGTGGAGCTCGAAGTCGTCATCTGGATGGTGCACGAACACAATGGATTTGCCGTTGATCTCGGTCAGGGCATTGCGCGGAACGACCAGAACGGGCGCGCTCGCGTTCGACTCGGAAGTCGCGACTCGGCCCGTGCCGAAAAGCCCGAGTCGAAGCAGGCCCGCGCGGTTCGTGAGGGCGATGCGGGCAACGACGGTGCGAGCGACCGGATCGATTTGCTGGCTGATGTATTCGATCTTTCCGTCGAATCGTTCGTTCGGATAGGCATTGAGCTCCACCTCGGCCGTGGCTCCGAGATGAACCCGCGCGAGGTCGTTTTCGAAGACTCTGCCGAGAAACCAAACCCCATCGAGGTTGACGATCGTTGCAATGACGTGGTCCGAATCGAGCGGTTGGCCGACGACCGCATCTCGGAATACGACACTTCCCGAAATGGGGGCACGTAGCTCGATGAGCGACCCCGGCTTTGCGAGAGGGCTCAATCCGAGCACGCGCAATCGCTCGGCCGCTGCCCTGCTTTCGGCTTCGAGGGACGCCGCCTCGGCGTGGGCCGCTTCGAGATCCTGAGCGCTCGCAAGCCCGTTCTCTTTCATCATTTCGACGCGCTTTTGCTTTGTCGATGCTGCCAACGCCTTGGCGGCGGCTGATGAATACGTCGACTGGCGATCGGCGAGGTCAGGGACGCGGATGACCGCGAGCAAATCGTGGGCCTTGACCAACGCTCCTTCGGTGAACGTCACGCGGTCGATGCTGCCGCCGACGGGCGCCGCCACGCGCGCTGTCTTGTCGGGATCGCTCGCAAGCTCCCCAGGCAGCTCGAGCACTGCGTGGAGTACCTCGCGGCGTATTGCGGCCGTTTTGATCTTGGCGCCCGCGATGACTTCTTTGCTGACGTGGACTCGCTTTGGAAGCTCCTTGTGCTCCGGCTCATCGGTGTGAGCGACCTCGCGCGACGAAGGATCACTCGAGCTCTTGGGAGGCGCAGCCTCGTCAATTCGCTCTTTCTTGCATCCCAAGGAAGCCGTCATCAGCGTAACGCACGCGAACACGGCGCTCGCGTGAGAGAATTCTCTCGAAGTCATGTCGTGCCTCTTCTTCGTCCACGACGCGCATGCGTGTGACGCGAGCGCGCGTGAGAGCTCGTGAGCTCTCGCCTCGACCCCCTGGCAGCAGTGCGGCTAGGTCCGGGGCGGTCGATACAAAGAGACGCGGTCGAGACTTCGAGGCGACGGCGCTCGATAAGGCCAAACGACGTTAGGGAGCTCTCGTGCTCGCTGTGCCGGCAACGCAAAGGCCAATGTCGGAGGCAATGCCTGAAACGCGCCGTGGGCGTTGCATACTGCGCAATTCGACGGGCACTGAGTGCCGTCGCGCTCGGTCTCACTCGGGCAATCGCACTGGGCTCCCGACTCTTCGACGAAAACGTCGACGAGAGCGGACGACAGCCCGCCGACTTGCCCAATCGAGGTGAAAACGGCCAAAATCATGAGGAAACGGAGCGTTCGAACAATGAACGAACGTCGCATTCGAGTCATGGTGGCCATGACACATCTCACGATAAAGTCGCTTCCACCGCAGAAGGATGCATGTCGCCGAACGGCAAGTCAAGGCAGCCACGGGGGTGACATCCGCCCGCACCTCTTCGGCTCGGGCTCGGGTCGGGTGAGATCTCTGTCGCACGCTCTGCCGCACGCAGAGGTGTGCGCGTAGAGGCGACGCGAGCGTCGGCGAGCGGTTCCTCTGTGGCATCGGCCTCGAGACGAGGACAACGAGGCCCGACGATCTGCCGAGAACGACCAAAGACCAGGGTGCGTTCTCGCCTCACCTTGCGATGGTGCGCTATTCGCCGCTAGGTCCCGAGCTCGTTCGGACCCCGAGACCAAAGTCGTGCAAAAGCGGCTTCGATAGACGTCCCGCGAGGAGCAGGTCGAGTGTCGCGCGCGCGGCCCAGTATTCGCGGAGCGCGCCCACGTAGCCGCGAGCCGACTCGATGGCGCTACGCTTCGCCGCCAACAGCTGAAAGGCACTCATGCCCATCGCATTGTAGTGTAACTGAGTTTCGTCGATGATCTGTTGCCTCAGCGGTAGCAGGGTGCGCTTGTAAAACGTCGTCGACTCTCTCGCTTTCGTGACTCCCGTCACGAGTGCGCGCGCCTCCGCTCGGATTTGGACCGCCATGGCATCGCTCAGATCTTGCTGACGTCGCATCTCGGCGTGCGAGGCGTCGATCAGGCCCTGACCTTGGTAGAAAAGAGGTACGCCAATCCCGATGCGTGGCCCCACCCCCCACCCTTCGGGATCTCGCTCCGCGTCGACGCCGAGGCTCAAGCTGGGAATCACCCCTTGCGCGCGCGCGGCATTGGCCTGCTGCGCCGCGGCGGCGTAGCGATGCTTTGCGATGTCGAGGTCGAGGCTCTTCTGAATCGCGATCTTCTCCGCGCCGACGAGCTGAGGATCGTTCTCGGGCGGCTCTTCGAGGCGCGCCGGAACCGTCCAGCCCATCCCCGCGTCTCCCCACAACCCGAGCGCGGCGTTCAAGCGCTCCCGCGACCGACTTCGAGCTCCATCCGCTTCGGCCAATGCCAGCCGCGCCTCCTCGTACATCGCCCGGTCGACCAAAACCTTCAATCGAGGAATGTTGCCTGCGTCCGCGAGCTCTTGAGACAGCTCGGCACCCGCATCTTCGGCGCCGAGGACGGACTTGGCGAGCTCGAGAGACTGCTCCGCTGCCACGCAATCGTAGTATGCCGTGCGTGCTTCGTACGCCACGTCCATCACGGTGCCCGCCGCCTCGAGCGCGGCCGCGTCGAGCTCGGAGGAGGCCGCTGCCTCACGCAGTGGCAGAAACACGAGATCGATGATGTTGATGCTCGCTGCAAGTCCAATATCCGTTGATTGCTTGCGGAATCGAAGCGTGCCCTCCACGACCGGATTGGGCAATCGAATGGCCGCCACCAGTTGCCCGCGAGCGACACCGATTCGATCGAACGCGGCCTGCACTTCTGCGTTGTGGAGCAAAGCAATCTTCGCCGCGCTATCCGCAGTAAGAGGTTTTCGAAGAAGGTCGCGAACGACCTTCGAGGTGTCCTCGTCGTCGATTGCACGCGGATGAACGGTGACTCCGATTCTGCCCGCGACCATCGTCTTGGCATCGCGATAGCCGGCAGCCGACGACACACACCCGGTCGACGCCACGACGAATGTCAGCCAAAACAATCGAGGAAGTAGTCTCACGGAGTCCTCGCTGGTGCGGTCTGCTTGGGCACCAGCTTCATGCCACACTTTGGGCACTTGCCAGCCTTGTCGGACGTCACCTCGGGATGCATGCTGCAGGTGTAGACGGCTGGGGCCTTCGGCACCGATTCGGTGGCCTTTGGAGTCGTCGCAGAGGTTGTTGGCCGCGGAGGCGGGGTGGTCTTGGGCACGTCGTGATTCATCGGCTTTGACGGGTCCATCGGCTTTGACGGGTCCGTCGGCTTCGATGGGTCCGACGGCTTCGATGGGTCCGTCGGCTTCGATGGGTCCATCGGCTTCGATGGGGTCATCGGCATCGATGGGTCCATTGGCGCTGCCGAATCCGCGGGCATCGTCATTCCCTCGTGATGATGATGGTCGTGGCCCCCCGACTCTGACGGGCTCCCCGTTCCCAAGTGGTCGGGGTCGAAATCATTTGCGAGCGGTTGCAGAGACGGAGCCATGGCAGTTGCGGGTGCCCTTTGGTTGGCAGCGCTGGAGGAAGGATGCTCCATCATCGATGATGCACATGCACCCGTGAAGACCATCACGAAGATCGGGAGCGAAGAAGACAGGCGGAGGTGGCTCACGGTTTCACATCCAGTCCATCGCGTTTCAGATCGGCGCTCGAAGCGAGGCCCGCGATCGTCCCTGCCGGGTTCGTGAACCACCCGGGGTCCGCGTCGGGGCTGGCAAGCGATTCGCGCACCTTCAAAATGGTGAACATACCTCCCATCGTGATGGTTCCGAACGGCCCCGTCCCACCTGACATGGGAATGCTGTTCTTGGGAACGCCCATTCCCATGTCGCCCATTTCCCCCATTCCATCTTGACCCATGGTCATGTACCCAGGCAGGAGCTTCTGGACCTTCTTGTCGAGTTTGCTGGATTGGACGCCGATCATGTTCGGGGTGCCGTGACCCATCTGATTCATGACGTGATGGGTCATGTGACAATGCATGGCCCAATCGCCCGGCGCATCGGCGATGAATTCGATGTCACGTGTGCTTCCCACTGGCACGAGGACCGTCGTCTGAGGCCATTGACCTGCAACGGGGATCTGGCCCCCGTCGGTGGCCACCACCTTGAAGTAGTGACCGTGAAGATGAATCGGGTGGTGATCCATGGCGCTGAGGTTGCCAATCCGGACCCGAACCCGATCGCCCTTCTTGCAAACCAGCGGCGCAGTCGCTGGGAACACTTTCGCGTTCATCGTCAACAAATTGAAATCGGTCATCTCATTCGGATTCGGCCGCGCAGTCCCAATGGGAACCGACCACTCGCTTAGCATCATGCAGAAGTCACGATCGACCTTGTAATCAGCATTGGGCTTTCGAGGATGAACCACGATCATGCCCATCATGCCCATGGCCATTTGAGTCATCTCGTCGTGATGCGAATGGTACATGAACGTGCCGTGCTGCCGAAACGTCCATTCGTACTTGAACGTTTCGCCAGGCATGATGACCTTCTGGCTGAGGCCGCCCACCCCATCCATTCCGCTGGGAACATAGACGCCATGCCAATGAACCGTGGTCGGCGCACCCAGTCGATTGGTCACGTAGACCCGCACGCGGTCGCCTTCGACTGCCTCGAGCGTCGGCCCGTGGACGCGACCGTTGTAGCCCCAGCACTTCGCTTTGATCCCAGGCGCAAACTCGTGCTCGACCTCCTGAGCCACGAGATGGAAGATCTTGACCCCTTCGACGACGCGAAACGGCAGGGCTTCTCCATTGGGCGTAAGGACGGGGCTGTATTGCTTGCCCGGCAGTCCCGGAGCCTCGTTCCCGCCTGGCGATCCACTGTAGGAGCCCTCCCAGTTCCGGGTCCCCGCACTCCCTTGCGAGGCCGCAGCGGTTCGTTCGCCCCGTAGCAGTGCGACGCCGCCTGCCAGAGCGGCCCCCGTGAACATGGCTTCCCGTCGTGTCAGAGACATTTCGAACCTCGTTCTGCTGCCGTACGCCTAGCAATCGCTTTCGTTCCGTAAGACGTCGATAGTCTGTGACCGGAGCAGTTACAACGACTTTCGCCGGTCACGGCGGCCTTCGACGGAGTGCGCTCCGAGCACGACCACCCAAAAGGCCAGCTCGACGCACGACGAGCCTCGTGGACTCCCTCGCTCTCCCATTCTTCGACGCGCGAGCCCCTGTTGCGGAGGTCGACGCCACGCGAGTCGCGCATGCTTCCATCGAGGTGCGTTCCCGAGTTTGGGACGCGGTGGGGCACACCGCAGGCTCGATCCAGCCCCGGGGCTTTGAGCTCTGCCAAGAAACATGCCCTGTATCTCATTGGGTTACAGACGCCAATCCGCCGATACCAAGGCTCGGAACCTGTTCGCGGTGACGCGGTGGAGGAGCGAGCTTGGTAAAGCAACGTTCGGAACCGGCCGCGCGGCGGAACGGTCATGTCCGACGACCTGGTCTGGGGGCGGAGTCGACGCCGACGTCGCGTCCATGAACCGTATCCCCTTGCCCAGGTGTCTTGAGCTTGGCTCGCGGTACCGACCCATGAACGCGCGGTTCCTTTCTTAAAGGCCATCGATGGCCAATTTCTGTCGCTCGGATCTCAGCTTCGCGTGACTCCTATTTTCGCTGGCGTCCATCGTCGGCTCGGCGGGCTGCAGTGGCAGCGCATCGGACCTCTTCAGTGACACGAAGAGCTCGCTGCTGCCACCGAAGCAGTCGAGACGGCGCTGCTGCTACCGGTCTACCTCGACCGCCAGCGGAACCGGTGTTGGCGGAGGATTCGACCCACTTCAGTATCCGACAGCCACGATCGATCACCCCGTGGAGGGCGAGACCTCCAAGAGGGTGCTTTCGGGGGGCGCGTCTTTGGTTTAACCCAGCGATCAGCAGGGGATGATCGGAACGGGTACGACGTTCAGCGCGGCGTTGAGCGCCCTCGGCACCCATGTGATGACGCTCGCTGCGACGGACTCGAATGGGTACGTGGGAACCGACCCGATTACGATCACGCTCGTCCTAGGATGCCGTTTGGGTGATCGGCGCGAATGTGAGCTTCGTGGCCGTTTTTCATAGAGGGCGACTTTGATTCTATTTCGCGGGCGGTGCACTCGTCCTCGAGACCCGAGCCCGCGATGCAATGGGCTCGGCGTGCCCGGGCTCGGCGCGTGCCGGTCGAACGGAGCGGCTGCCTCGTGGTAGAAGTGGCGGAGGCCAAGGTTTGCTCGGCCTGCCCTTCTCTGGTAAATTCATGCCGACCGAACGTCCTCCCCGCGCCTACCGACTTCAACGACGTCTGCTGGTGTTCGTGGGACTCTTCGTCGGTCTCGTCGTCGTCGCCGGGCTCGGGACGATTGCAGGAACGGCGGCGGCACGACGTGCGGTTGCCGAAGCTCACGCGATGCAGGTGGATTCGCGTCGGGCCGCACTCATCAGCGTCGTCGTCCGAGAGCAATACATCCACGAGGCCCACACGATCATTCTCCGCAACCACTCGCACCTCGCTCATCACGAGGAATGGGTTCACAAGCTCGAGATCGATCTCGATGCGCTGCGCGGAGAAGCCGACGAAACGGGGCGAGGAGAGCTTCAAAGCATCCGCAACGCCAGCCTGGAGCTCCGTCGGGTCTTCTCGGAAGAAATCGTTCCCGCGAGCGACCGCGGCGACCTCGAGGGCGTTCGTGCGGCGCACGAGCGTGCCAATGCCGAAGTCGACCGGATGACCGAGCTCTCCGACTCCCTGTCTCGATCATTCGAAGCACGCGCTCTTGCCGCGGAGCTCGAGACGGAGCGAATCGCGCGCGTCGCGATTCTGGGTGCGACGGTCTTGGCGCTGCTCGCTGCGGCACTCGCCGTTCTCGCGGGTCGAAGCCTCTGGCGAGCGTTTTCCGCTCCTCTCACCGAGCTCGATCGCGTCGCGACGAGGGTAGCCAGTGGAGATCGAAAGGCCCGTCTCCTGCAATTCGACGCGGTGGAGCTCGAGCGGATTGGCAAAGGGTTCAATCAGATGCTCGACGCCCTCGCCAAGGCTGAAGCCGATCTCGTGGCAACCGAGCGCTTGGCGGCCATCGGCCGCGTTGCCGCCGGCGTAGCTCACGAGATCAACAATCCGATCGCCGTCATCCGGGGTTACGTCAAGACGATGCTCGAAGAGGCGACGACGGCCGAGCTGCGCGGCGAGCTCACCATCCTCGACGAGGAAGCTGTTGCGTGCCAGCACATCGCCGAGGATCTGCTCGTGTACTCCCATTCGCCCGTCGTGGCGCCGGTGCCCACCGAGGCCAGCGAGATCATCCAAGATGCCGTCGCTCGCTGTGTCGACGGTGCGCCCTCCTCCATTGAGCAGGCGGCAGTGCATGTTGCAGCCGAACCGGCGCTCGTTTCGATTGACCCGTTGCGAATCCGCCAGGTGATCGTGAATCTCGTGAAGAACGCGCGGGAAGCGAGCACCCACGAAAACGCGATCGAGGTACGCGGCCGGCGTGACGCCGATGGGTACGCCATCGAAGTTCTCGATCGGGGTCGCGGCCTCAGCGAGGAGGTACGCGCACATGTGTTCGAACCCTTCTTCACGACCCGGCGCGATGGCACCGGTCTCGGGCTCGCCGTCTGCCACGGGCTCGTCACGGCCCATGGCGGCAACATTCGAGCGGAGAGTCGCGAGGGTGGAGGTACGCGCTTCGTGGTGGAGCTGCCCGGCGTGCTCATCGATCCTGAGAGCACGAGCGCGTCTCGTTCCGCGCAAGAAGGTGTTGCTCGGAGCCCGGTCTTCGGATGGGATGAAGGAACTTCATGAAGCCGACCGTGCTCGTCGTCGACGACAAAGCGAACATGCTCGCGTTGCTCGGCAAGGTATTGGGCAAGAGCGCTCGGGTCGTCACGGCTCGCGGCGTGAAAACCGCGCTTCAAATCCTCGAACGGGACCGCGTGACGGTCGTTCTCTGCGATCTTCGCATGCCCGATGGAGATGGTTTGGAGGTCCTCCGAGCCATTCGCATGCGCTGGCCTTCGGTTCCGTTCATTCTGATGACGGCTTTCGCGTCGGTGTCGACGGCGGTGCAAGCCATGCGCGAAGGGGCTTACGACTATGTGACGAAGCCATTCGATCCCGACGAGATCAAGGCGATCGTCGCGCGCGCGGTTTCTCGCGCGACCGTGCTGGCCGACGAAGAGACGGAGACGCAAGTGAGCGGGTGCGGTCCGCTGATCGGCGCATCGCTCCCGATGAAGGCTGTCTACCAGGCCATCGAGCGTGTGGCCCCGACCGACGCAACCACGCTCATCGTCGGAGAGCCGGGGACGGGGAAGGAGCTCGTGGCGCGCGCCGTTCACGAGCGCTCTGGCAGGTCCGGTGCTCGGCTCATCACTTTAGCTTGTGACGCGATCCCGCAGGCGCTCATCGAGAGCGAGCTATTCGGCTACGTGCGTGGGGCGTTCACGGGCGCCAACGTCGACCGGCCAGGCCTTTTTGAAGAGGCCAACGGTGGCGCCCTGCTGATCGACGATATCGGCGTTTTGCGGCCGAACGTCCAAGCGAAGATCGCCCGCGCCCTCGAGGAGCGAGTGGTTCGGAGAATTGGCGAGTCTCGCGAACGACGTATCGACGTACGGTTGCTTGCGACGACGCAGCAAGATCTCAGAAGCATGGTCAAGGCTGGCTCGTTTCGAGAAGATCTCTGGTTTCGCCTCAACGTCTGCGTCATCGACCTTCCCCCGCTGCGTGATCGACCCGGCGACGTGCGGCTCCTGGCGCACCGCTTTCTCGCCGAACGCGCGCCCCTGACCCGCTCGCCCGCCACGCGCATCGGAGCCGAGGCGATGTCGGCGCTGGAGAGCTATCATTGGCCAGGGAACGTCCGCGAGCTCCGCAGCGCGATTGAACGCGCTGCAATCGTCGAAGACACGTCGGAGATTCAGCTCGGATCGCTACCGGACGAGGTCCGTGGCTCGACGCCGCTTCGGCTGAGCAGCGCGAGCGAGCTCGATCTCGCGTCGCTCAGCTACCGAGACGCGGTCGACGCTTCACGTGAAGAAACCAACCGCCGGTACCTCGAAGCCATCCTGAGGCGCACGAGCGGTGACGTGAGCGCAGCGGCGTCTCACGCAGGCGTCGAGCGCGAGAGCTTCTACCGGCTCATGCGTCGCTACGGCCTCACGGCCGACCAGTTCAGAGACGCACGCGCCCGAGATGGACAAGCCAAGAACTGATTTCAGCACGGACCGTCTGCGCCGGACCGCTTGTATCCAAATCGGTCACACCCTAAGAGTCCAACAGGATTGTCCGAAACAATAATTTTGTACGCGATCGAATTGACCGCTACGCGACGAGCTGAGAACGAGAAAAAGATTCAAATGAACGCATCTGAAGGTTTGGCAATCGCAGTCGTGGGTGGTGTTCTCGCGGGGTTGGGCGCATGCGGCGGGAGCCCGGCCCCAGCAGCCGCGCCGGCAGGCTCCGACACGTCTATGGAGATGGCCGCCCCCTCCTCGGCCGCGACCGGAGAGAAGCACGAGTGTTCAGCCAGCCACAATTGCAACGGGAAGATGGGGGCCAAGAAGGAGGGGGAGAAAGACGGTGAAGGGAAAGAGCGCGCGCCGTCCAAGTAGCTTCTTTCGGCGACTGATACATAGGCCGCGTGCATGCAGAGCTCGAAGCCTCTTCCCCTTGAGACGCTGCCCCTTGAGACGCTGCCCCTTGAGACGCTGTCTCTCGACGCTGTCGAGTAAGCCTCAAAAAGCCTGAAATTGTGCCGAAACGCCGTCGACGCCTTTGCTGATGATGCTTTCACCCGCTCCGCCGATCCCTGGGCCGGCGGTGGTGAGATCGACCGAGAGCCCACTCGTGTCGGGTGCTGCACCGGTGAAGGCAAGACCGAGGGCGTGGCCGCCGGATCCCCCGGCTCCGGTGCCGCCCGGACCGCCGCTGCCCCCCATGCCGCCGCCGCATGCGGCTTGTGCTGGGCCGCCCGGACCGCCACCGCCACCGAGCTGGCCGCCCGCGCCAGCCCCGCCCTTGGCGCCCTTGCCGACTGCTGCGCTGACGTGATCGAGCGCGAGCGTCGCGCCGAGAGACACGATGGCGATGCTCGATCCGCCGTAGCCGCCGCCCATGCCGCCGAGACCGCCGCAGCCGCCACTGCCGCCACCGCCGCCGCCGCCGCCGCCGCACAACGCATTGCCGCTCGTGCGCGCGCCGCCGCCGCCGCCGCCGCCTTGGCCTGACGGCCCGGTGAAGCCAGATCCACCGTCGTGCCTGACGACGCCTTTGGCGGCGAGCGTGCCCAGGCCGGAGCCGGGAGCCCCTTCATTGCCGGTTGCGCCGTTCACGCCGGACTTTCCGACGAAGCAGGGGTAGCAGATCGATGTGCACCCGGCGCCGAAGCCGAGGTTCGCCCCCAGATTGGGAACGCCCGACATTCCCGAACTGCCATTGCCGGATGGATCGCCCGGCCCCCCGGTGACGCCCTTGGGCCCACCGTCGCCGCCCATGCCACCCGAGCTGTCGGAGCAGGTGGGATTGATGGTCACGGCGCCGCCCCCGGCAGATCCGAAGGCCATCACGCATTGCAGTGCCGTCCAGTACTTACCCCCCTGTCCGGCGACGCCGACGGCTCCGGATCCTGGGGGCGTCGAGCCGGGGCTGCCCGGCGCGCCATTGCCCGAACGCGCATCGACGTACGCGAGACTCACGTCTCCACCGAGAATCGAGACCGCGACCGACGAGCGGCTCGGCGTGACGACGTTTCGAGACTTGATGCTGAATCCGAAGATGCTCGCGGTTCCGGCTCGAATGGTGAGCGGAATGGTGTCGGCGCTGGAGGTGAGCGTCGTTCGATCGACGACCGCCGGTGCGTCTTTCCAATATACGCCGCTGCTGCAATCGAGCCCGCCATAGAGCGACACACCGGGCGGAAGGTCGACCTTCTCGTCGAAGGCGCCTTTGCACACGTAGACGGGCTGGGTCGCGCTCGCGTTCGCGACAGCGGCGGTGATCGTGCCGAATGGGGAAGCGATCGATCCGTCGCCGCCGGTCGCACCCGACTTCACGAAGACACCGCAGTCGGGGCTGACGGCGCTCCCCGGCGTCGGGGTGCAGGCGCCCCCATCGCTACCCGTGCTGCTCGATGGGTTCGTGCTCGTCGTGTTGCCGCCGCCCGCGCCATCACCAGCGAACGGAGTGCAGGCCGTGTGAAAGACTCCCGCGTAAATTCCCAAGCAGGCCGCGACGACGCTCGCCCGTCTGAAGCGCGAGTCTTCGCCACGACCCGTCGATGCAAAGCTCATGAAACACCAATACCACCAACGTCGCGCGCCGACCGAGCCGAACCGACCTTTCGACAGCGACGACTCGGACGAGACCCGCGCGACTTCGCGAGCATGCGCGGATATATTGCGGCCCGTGAACGAACGCGACGACCTCGATCCCGAATCGAGCGACCTCACGCGCTCCGACAGCATCGAGCAGGCGCTCGCGAACGAGCGTGACGCCCTCGCCAAGGTCCTCGGTGCCGCCGCCGCCGCGCTCGGCGCGGGGATCGCTCACGAGATCAACAATCCACTGACCCAAGTGCAGATGAGCCTCGAGCTGTGCCTCGAAGGCGTCGTCGATGGCGGCTCGGACCTCGCGTCGCTGCAGAAAAACCTGCGCGACGCGCTCGACGGAACGAAGCGAATCGCAGCGATCGTGCACGCGAGAACGACCTCGGAGGAGAACCTCGGGCCCGCGGTGCGCGCCGCTTCGGTCCTCCTCGAACGGTCGTCACTCGATTCTGTCGACCGACGGTCTGCGTCGCGCGACACGACGGCGCCTCGTCCGAACGTGCTCGTCATCGACGATGAAGAGACGTTGACCGACGTGCTCCACCGAATCCTCATGAACGACTGTGAGGTCGTCTCGGTGAATCACGGACGCGAAGCGATCGCGCTCCTCGCTGACGAGAGGCAGCCTATGTTCGACCTCGTCTTGTGTGACTTGACGATGCCTGATGTGAGCGGCGAAGACGTGTACGCCGAGGCCACGAAAAAGCGCCCCGCGCTCGCGAGTCGGTTCGTCTTCATGACGGGTGGAACCATCACGGCGCGGTCTCGTCGATTTCTCGACGCGACCGGCGCGACGGTGCTCCAAAAGCCATTCGACGTGGCCGACGTGCGTGAGCTCGTGCTCTCGAGCACCGATCGCGCGCGCATCGGTTGAGCATGACGCGCGACGGACGGTGGTTCTTCGACGCTCGACCGCTTTCGATGGCGAGCTCGAACGGATTCGATGGTGGGCGACGCTCAGAGAGTCGTCGGATTGAACACGCCGTTCGCGCCGTCGCTGGGCGTCGGGCCCGGAGTCGGTCTGTGCGGGCGAGCGACGACGGGCGCTGGCGCGGGCTTCGACTTGGCTGAAGCAGACGGGCTCGCCGAGGCCGAAGTGGCCGTCGAAGGAGCGGCGTCGACCATCGCTTCCTGCGTGCTCGTCGCTGCCACGTCGTTGGTCGGTGCGTGCGCTGGTTCTTCTCCAGCGCCCGTGGTCGCCGCCACGGACGTCGGCTTGGCCTCCGCCGTCGAGGTCGTCGTGGGCGCTGCGGCGCGTGTCGAGCTCGAGGTGATCGAGCGCGATGCCATCGCGAGGCCGATGCTCCCGATCACTGCGGCCCCCAGGGCGAGCGCAATCATCGAGACGCGTTTTCTCCTCGCGAGCGCGGTCGCCGCTTCTCTTTCATCGGGCCCGGCTCCGCGGAACATGCCGACTGCGCGCGTGGAGAGTGAGCCTGCGTCGTAAGGTGGCGGCTGCGACGCCGCGCGGGGCGGTGTCGACGAGAGTCGAGCGGGCGGCTCGCTCGGCGATCCGGTGCGCGCGAGGCTCGAAGGATCGACGAGGGTCTTCGGCGCGTCGACGCTGCTTGGGCCAGCGCTGCTCGGGCCAGCGCTGCTCGGGCCTACGCTGCTCGGGCCTACGCTGCTCGGGCCAACGCTGCTCGGGCCAGCGCTGCTCGGGCCAGCGCTGCGCGAGGCGACACCGCTCGGGCCGCTCCGTGGCGGCTCGGCCTTCAACGGCGTCGTCGCGCTCTTTGCGGCTCCGTTGGAAGTGGAATGCGATTTCGAGCCTGACACCGCGGCCGCGACGTCTGTAGCCGCGACTCGCTCGGTGAGCGCATCGGAGAGACTCCCACGCGGATCGATGGGCGTTCCTTCGGTCACCGAGAGGTCGGTGATCGTGTCGGGATCGAGGAACGAGCGCGCTTCACCGAGGTTGGCGAGCGCGTCTTCGACCTCCGATGGAGCGAGCGGGCTCATGCCCATCCGCTCGGTGCTGGGACCGCGAAGCCGGGCCACCGTGGTCGGCTCTTCTTCGTCTTCTGAGGCAGCTCGAATCGGGACGAGCTCGGCGAGCGCGAGCATCGTCGGGTGACCGACTCGTTTGATGACGCGATCAATGATGACGCCGCACTCCTCGATCGATTGGACGCGCCTCTCGGGGTCGCGAACGAGGCACCCGGCGACGAGCGCGCGCAGATCGAGATCGACCTCGTGGGCGACGCGCGGAAGCTCTGGGATCTTTCCGGCGGTCACCTTCTGCACGGTCTCGGCCGGCGTGTCGCCGTCGAACAAAGGCGCGCCCGTGAAGAGCTCGTAGGCGAGGGCTCCGAAGGCCCAGATGTCGGCGCGCTTGTCGACGCTGCGTCCTTCGATTTGCTCGGGCGCGACGTAAGTCGTCGAGCCCAACGTCACGCCGCTCAAGGTGAGCGTCTCTTCGGTGTCGATGCGGCTGATCCCGAACTCGACGAGCTTGACCGTCGGCGTGCTCGTGTCGGATTCGGTGTGGAGGTAGACGTTCCGCGGTTTGAGATCGCGATGGACGACGCCGGCCTTGTGCGCTGCCGCGAGCCCGCGCGCGACGTCGCGGAGAATGCGGAGCGCCTCTTCGAGCGTGACCGGGCTTCGCACGAGCCGGTCGGAGAGCGTCTCGCCGCGCAGAAGCTCCATGACGATGAAGGGGCTCCCGGTCTCGGTCTCGGCGACGTCGTAGACATCGAGCACATTCGGGTGACGAATACGCCCTCCGGCTCGTGCCTCACGCAGGAGGCGCTGACGGTCTTCTTCGCGGCCGCTGGAGAGGAGCACCTTGACCGCGACTTCGCGCTCGGTGCGCGTGTTCACGCCCTCCCAAACGACGCCCATGGCGCCGTCACCGATCCGCTTTCGCAGCTCGTATTTGCCGTCGAGGACGCTCCCCGGCTTCATCAGATCGAGGAGGCTATCACGGCGTTTGCAGAAGCCTCTGCCTCTGTCACCACGGCTCGTTCTTCGGCCGGAGATCGACCTCGAACGACCATGCCGACGGCGGTTGCCGCGTGAGATCGCGCGCAGCCGCAGCGATGTCGCGTGGGTCGAGGCGGGCGACGACCTCTTCTTTTGACGCTCCGGCGTCGCCGATCGACCCGTCGACGATGAGGATCGAAACGTGGATCCCTTCGGGCCAGAATTGTCGGGCCATCGATTGCGCGAGGCTTCGCTGGGCAGCTTTCGCAGCGGCGAATGCGGTCGTCTTCGGCTTGCCGCGAAGCGACGCCGTGGCTCCGACGATCACGATGCTCCCCCGCTTCGCCTTTCGCATGGCCGGCAAGACCGCCTGCGCCGCGGTCATCATTCCGAGGGCATTGATTCGAAACGCTCGCTCCAGATCGTCGGGGGTCGTCTCGTCGAAGCCCTTCCAAGAGCCAGAGCCGGCGTTGTAAACGAGCACCTCGGGGGCGCCGAGGTCGGCGGTGACGGCTTCGAAGGCTCGAGCGACCGCTTCGGGCCGCGACGCGTCGCAGGCATAAGCGCGCGCGTCGTCTGGGCCGAGCTCTTTGGCGATCTGCTCCGACAGCTCGGTCGACCGCGAGAGCATCGCGACGCGGTAGCCCGCCTCGAAAAAGGTGCGCGCGAAAGCAGCGCCGTTCTTGGGTCCGATTCCGACCACTGCACAGACAGGTTTGGCCATGGTGTGTTCCTCGCACGCGAAGCGTCATCGAAAGGAGCCGACCGAGCCTCGGGACCCAGCGCGGTGGAGATCGTTCCGTAGTGACCAACGGCCGACCACCGGCGCCCATGGTAGCCTCACCGCGATCCCAAGACCGAGAGGCCAGACTCAATGCACTTTCTTCGAGATCGTCGAATCGTTCGGACGCAATCCTTCCGACCCTTGATCGCTTGCACGTTCGTCGCAGTCCTCGCGAATGGATGCTCGTCGGGATCCGACGACACGAGCAGCACGAGCGTGAGCTCGGCGACGAGCTCCGGCGCCGGAGGAACGTCACAGACGACGGGCGCCGGCGGAGCCCTCGCCGGTGACATGCCCACGTTCGTTCCTACGGCGGCGGGCCCTTGTCCCGACATGGCCAATCAGAAGGCGGGCGTCGTCACGTTCGCGGGGCAGGCGGCGACGGTGTGGTCGGGTGATCCGTCGATGGGGCCTGGCCCGCTGGTGATTTACTATTACGCGACCGGATCGAGCCCGCTCGAGCCGAGCGTCACACTCGGCAAAGCCCAGATCGACGCCATCACGGCCAAGGGCGGCGCGGTCATCGCGCAAAACAAGACGACCGCCCAAGGCGAGACGACGGGCAACAACATTTGGTACACCGGCGACGCGCCCATCGCCGACGAGATGGTCGCTTGCGCGATTCAGACGCAGCACATCGATCCACGTCGCGTCCATGTCGCTGGCTACAGCGCAGGCGCGATTCAGACGACGTACATGTGGTTCGCGCGCTCGGGCTACGTCGCGAGCGTGCTCACCTATTCGGGAGGCGACGTCGGCATCAATACGGCGCCGATTCAAGACGCCGCGCATCCACCGCCCGCGCTCGTCACCCATGGCGCGAAGGGCTCGGACACCTATGGAGGCGTGGTCGACTTCTTCGATAGCAGCACCAAGTGGGAGACCGACATCAAAAGCGCCAACGGCTTCGCGATCGATTGCAACGACGGGGGCACGCACACCGATTTCGCGCTCCGGACCAAGGTCGCTCCTCAGGCGCTCCAATTCTTCTTGGACCATCCTTATGGGGTGAAGCCCGAGCCGTACACGACCCTTCCATCCGGATTCCCGGCCTATTGCAAGATCGATTGACGCTTACACAGGCGCTCGTCCGCAGCGCCTCGAAGACTCGTTGCCGTTCGCCAGAAAGCCGCTGTCTGGAGCGGCTTTTGGGCGAGCGAAGTCAGACCGGTCGACGTAGGGGCAAGAGGGCGCGAGCTCGGGTATCGCCCGGGAAGAGACGCACCCAATGTCGGCCTGCAAGCCGCAGCCATCGCGCCACCGAGCCTCATCCTGCTCTCGGTCGAGCTACCCCGCGTGAATGGCTATTCAGTGTGCAACAAGCTGAAGAAAGATCCTCGACTGAAAGACGTTCCGCTCATTCTCCTTTCGGGCACGGCGGAAGAGCTGAGTTTCGTTCTTTTGCGACGTGGTCGCGCCGATTCGATGGCGCGACCACTTTCTCCCCGACGTGGAATCAAGGCAACGGTTGAGTCACCGTCGAACCCGCCAACGTGACTGCGGTTTGCGAGAAGAGCCGTCCGTTGACCGTCGCGCCGGTGGCCAAAGTGATTTGGCTCGCCGCCAAAACCACGCCCTCCATGTGCGCGCCTTGATTCATGACGACCACGCCCGCGGTTTGCCAGAAGACATTCTTCGGCAAGGCACCACCGGACAGATGGACTTGGATGTTCGCCGATTCGGTGATGCCGCCGGCGATCTGCAAAATCCAAACGTCACTGGGTCCGCCGGCGAGCGTCACGTCGGTCGAGATCTGAACCCCGGTGCTCCAATTGTAGAGACCCGGAACGAGAGTGAGCCCGCCGAGCTCCCCAGCGCCCAATGCAACGAAGTCGGGTAGGGGTCGCCCTGCGGCGTCTGTATAGGCCGTTCCCATGTTGCCGATCGCGACAGTCAGATTCGCTGGCGTCGGCGATGCATAGCTTGCTCCGTAGGCTTTCCCGACGATTTGCGTCGAGGTGGAGAACTGGCCGCTCGGGTCGAGCATCAACGAAAAGCCAGTGATGGCGGTCGATGCGATCGGGCTCACGCCGATGTTGCCGGTCACGACCGACGTGGGAACCGTCGAGATACCCGACTCGGAGAGGATCACGTAGTTCCCAGCGGTACCGAGATTGACTGGCGCAGGACCCAGCGCGACGCCCGTGCCCGTTTGAAAGGTCCACGTATAAGGGACTGCCAGCGCATTCGCCGCGAGATCGGTCACGCCGCTCGTGACCGTTGCCGTATAGCTCGTATTGGGCAAGAGATCGGCAGACGGATTGAGGGTTGCCACGGTTCCGCCGTAGCTCACGCCAGCGGCAATGGTGCTTGCTCCCTGCGTCAAGATGAAGTTGCTGCCGATGATCGTCAACGGGTCCATGGCTTCATCGAAGGTCGCAGTCACGTTGGCGTTCAATTGCACGCCGGCCGCCTGGTCGGCCGGCGTCGTGAAGACGACGACCGGCGGCGTGATGTCGGCGCCGCCGCCTCCCGCGCCGCTCGACGACGACGAGCTGACGCTCGACGAAGCGCTGGAGGAAGCGCTCGAAGAAGCCGTGCTCACGCCCGACGAGCTCACGCTCGATGAGCTCTCGCTCGATGAGCTCTCGCTCGATGACGCAGAGCTCGAGGTCACCGAAGCGTTGGTGGTCGTCGCTGCGTGAGAAGCACTGGCATGGGTCGAGGAGCCGGTTTGAAGGCTCGACCCGCCGGCGCCGCCACCTCCTCCTCCAGTGCTGAGCAGCTCGCCGCCGCACGCGGCCGTGACTGCCAGCGTCAACATGAGGGGGCGTTGCAAAAGGAAGCGTTGTGCGTTCATCGTCGGGCTCCATGAATCAGCCGCGGACAAGAGTAATTCGGGCACGACCGCGCGGCGACGGGATGCGGCGTCCTCTGCAGCACGACGTGTGCCACCATCGGGGTTCTGAATTTACACGGTGAACCGCATTGGCCTTCGGAAGGGTAGCGGCATTCCGCCTCACTTGCACGCGTCAGCGTACCACAAACAGTACATTTGTGTCTCGATCCAGAACGGAGAAGTCGCTCGAAACCGCGCGCCCGCTTCTTGCTCTGCCCCGGGGCCGAGGTTCCTATATATGGCTTGGCGACAGATTGGATGTGCTGCGGTTCTTGGCTCAGTGATGGCTCTTGGCGCGCGCACCGCCAACGCCCAACAGGCTCAAACACGAGCGATCGAGCTTCCCAAGTTCAATCCAGCGCCCCCCGGCGACCGGTTCTTCGGCGTTCCATCGCCCTATGCAGCCGGAGCGCTCACCTTCCACTCGGCGGCGACGCTCGATTACGCGCACGAGCCGCTCACTTTGGTGCGAAAGACGCCCGACGACACGGCGGAGGTGGGTAGGATCGTTGCCGATCAATTGTTCCTGCATCTCGCAGTGAATCTGTCGTTGGGCAATCGTGTCGCGATCAGCGCCAACATGCCTTTCGCCCTGGTGAACCGTGGCGAAGCCGTTTCCGATAGCCAATTCTCGTTCCGAGCGCCCAGCGGCGCGGCGGTGGGCGACCTTCGATTGGGCGCACGTATTCGTCTCATCGGCGAGTACCACGACGGCTTTCAGCTAGGCGTCGGCGGATACTTCTGGGTGCCGACCGGCTCCGAATCATCGTACGTGAGCGACGGGACGTTTCGCGCCCAACCCCAGCTGCTCTTGGGCGGGCGGGTCGATCGCTTCATCTGGACGCTCATGGCGGGCCCCACTCTGAAGAGCAAGCCCATTCAATTCGCGAACCTGACATTGGGCCACGAAATGAATTGGGGCGGAGGCGTGGGCGTTCTCCTGGGCCACGATCGGACGTTTCAGCTCCACGCCGAAACGGCGGGCGGTGTCGATTTGGTCAACCCGGACCGACAAACGCTCAATGCCGAGGTCCTCGGCGGCATGAAATGGCGCCTCCCTCACGCCGAATTCATCGAGACCGGTCTCGCAGCGGGCCCAGGCGTGTCGACCGGCATCGGTACACCGAGCTTTCGAGGCGCGTTTCAGATCGCATTCACGCCGGTCATTCCACCGCCTCGTGTCGACACCGATCACGATGGCATCTTCGACGATGTCGATGCCTGTCCGACCGTTCCGGGAAAGCGCAACGTCGATCCCAAGAAGAACGGCTGTCCCGAGCTCGACCGCGATCGCGACGGCATCTTCGATGACGCCGATGCATGTCCCGACGAGCCTGGCGTCGCGAGTGAAGACCCGAAGAAGAACGGCTGCCCCATTCGTGACAAAGACGGCGACGGCATTCTCGACGACGTCGACGCGTGCCCGACCGAGCCTGGCATCGCCAGCTCAGATCCCAAGAAGAATGGCTGTCCGTTCCGCGATAAAGACGGAGATGGCGTCGCCGACGACGTCGACGCTTGCATCGACATTCCTGGCGTCGCGACCGACGACCCCAAGACCAACGGCTGCCCGCCCGACTCCGATGGAGACGGTTTCCGAGACGACGTCGACGCTTGTCCTCGCGAGAAGGGTGTCGACAACAAGGACCCGTCGAAACGCGGTTGTCCAAAACTCGTCGTATTCACTGACAAAGAAGTGAAGATCCTCGAGCAGGTTCAATTCGACTTCGGCAAGGCCACCATTCGCAGTGCCAGTGACGAGCTTCTCAACGAGGTCGCTCAGGTCCTCAAGGATCATCTCGAGGTCGTCAAGCTCGAGGTGCAAGGCCACACCGACAACGTCGGTCCCGCGGTCCTCAACAAGAAGCTGTCGGAATCCCGTGCCAACTCGGTGATGGCGGCCCTCGTGAAGCGTGGCGTCGATCAGAGCCGCGTCACCGCGACCGGCTACGGGTACGACAAACCCATCGCCGACAACAAGACCGCCGAAGGTCGGCAGACGAACCGTCGGGTTCAATTCATCGTGACCGAGAAGAAGCCGATTCCGGTGATCACCACCAAGCAAGGCGTCACGCCTCCTCCGACCAAGGTCCCCTGAGACAGACCGGCTCGGGTCGAGTCCATTCGTGGGCTCGACCCCGGCCAAGGGCTATCAGGAACACAGCCCCTTACGCGGGCCGGCTCAGCGGACGCCCGTGCTTGCTCCCGGCCAGCTCAGCGTGCCCCCGAGCGAGCTGTAGATCGTACAGAGATTCACTGGCGCCGGTCGCACCGAGAAAGCGACGCACGATGAATGCTGCATGCAATCGAGCTTGCACGTTCGTACGTTGGACGTGGCAAGACTCTCGATGGCCGCGCCGGAGCGAATGACACCCGACGAAAGCGACGAGAAGCTCCCTGTGAAGTCGATCGCATTGAGAATGAACGGGAGGTGAAACGAGACCGCCGTGTATTCGTCTCGCGTTGCGAGAGCGACGCTTCGGGTGCCCGTCAGCGTTCCTTGAATTTGGCCGTTCACGTAGATCGGACCTCCTGAGTCACCCAGGTTGGTGCGCTCGTCATTCGTGTAGAAAAAGCCGACGCTGTTGTCGTCAGAATACAGGCCATTCAGCGCAAATCGGAGCTGATTGCTCGGGTTCGAGAGACCATCGTGGCGCCCGCGGCCGACCTCGAAGCCGAATGCATCCGACCCCGGATAAATGATTCCGAGCTGCGCCACGACCGAGGTCGCGGGAATGGTCGAATTCAGGGTGAGCACGGCAATGTCGGCCCAATTGCCGTTGGAGTCGGTGAAGTCACCGCTGAACGGGAACACCCCCGGGACCAACTGAACCTGGGTGACCTTGGCCGTGATTCCGTTCGGAAGGGAGTTGCTTCCATAGAATGAGACCGTCGAGAGATTGGCCTGGACCAGGCAGTGCGCCGCGGTGAGAACGTGCGAGTTGTCGATGATGCTGCCCGTGCAGGTCCCTCCAGGGCTCTGCACCATGACCGCGCGTTGTTGCATGAACGTCGTAGCGATGCTGCCATTGATGATCTCGCTCGACGCGCTGCCGACGGGCCCGTCTTCCTCGGCGCCGTCGCTCCCATCGGCGGGAGCGATGCAGCCCGTCGCCAACGCGAGGACACATAATGCGGAGACATTTCGAACGATGGAGATCGTGTTCAAAGATTTCTACCTTTTCGAGGTGAAACTGGCGCTAAATTCGATGTCCACCGCGAGCGTCACGCGGCGGACGAGCCCGTCGGAAACGAACGCGCAAGCGCGCTCGGCCCTAAGAGACGAGAGTGGGTTTTCAGGAGCCGCGTCGCGCAAGAAGCGTCCGACCCGCTCGCCCAGGCACCACTATCGGTTCTCATCGCCGTCTCGGCCACGGATACGATCTGAGATCATGTGGCCTCGTCTGAGACGAGCGGTGCTCGCCGGCCGAGATCGCAATCGGCGTTTCCGAACCAAGCGGTCAGGGCGTCGTGCAGGCCGTGATCGGTGCCGCCTTCTCCGACCCACGCGACGTATCCGTCGGGACGAATCAGCACCGCCGTGGGAGCCGAGACCGCGCCGAGCACCAGCCGGTCGAATCCTCTGCGTCGAGCTAGGCGCGGTCGAGGCCGAACGTTCGTCGCATGACCTGACTCGCCAGGGTGCGCACGCCCTCTTCGTCACGCATGTTCACTTCGAGGTGATCGAGCCGGCCACGAGAGCGCTTCGCGCATGTCCAGACCGAGAAGAGAGGCTTGCGACCCACTCGCGGAATGATGTCGACGCGCCGCACCGGCACGAGCCCCGCCGTCGCCGCGCCGTCGACGATGCGTTCTGGATGCCGGCCGTCAGCGCATGCGACGAAGACGCCGTCGGCCGAGAGCACGCGAGCCGCTGCTGCGAGGTAATCCTCGATTCCGCCGCGAAGCTCGATTCGACACGCGGCGCGTTGGGGATCGGGAGAAGCCACTGCCGTGCCCAATGGCAAATACGGAGGCGTGCCGGTGACGAGATCGCATTCGCCGTGCGACCAATCACGCGCCACCTCGCGGAGATCGCCGTGGAACAGACGCACGCGATCGTCGAGCCCGTTCTCTCTCACGTTGCGGCGCGCGAGCTCGATGCTCACGTCTTGCGCCTCGATGCCGAAGCCACGCGCGATGGGCAGCTTCCAAGCGACCATCAACAGCACCGAGCCGACGCCGCACCCCATGTCGAGGAACGTCTTCGCTTCGGGCGCTGCGTGCACCGCCTCCCACGCCGTCGCGAGATCATCGACTGAATAGCGATGACCGTGGCGCCTTTGAATCAGCCGAAACGATTCGGTGATGGCATCACTCGTGAGCTCGTCAGCGATCATCGATGAAGCGATGCGATCGCCAAACTTCGCAATGTGAGCGCTCATCTTTTGCGTCGTCGACGCGTCCATCTCACGCGGTGTTCGTCGTGAGGCCGTGCGCGACGCCCCCCGTTTACGCGCGCGAGTTGCTCACCAGCTTTGCAAGATCGCTCCCGTCGACAGGCTTGGTGAGGTGACCGTTGAAGCCGGCCTCCTTGACCTTGGCCGTCGCATCGGAACCGCCATAGCCGGTGAGCGCTACCAGGTAGAGCTGTTCCCCTGCAGGAGATGCGCGAACCCGGCGGGCCACCTCGTAACCGTCAAATCCCGGCAGCCCCACGTCCACGAAGCTCACATCCGGCAGCAGCTCGAGGATCTTCGCGACGCCCTGGGGTCCATCGACCGCCATGGAGACCTCGTGTCCCAACTCGGCCAGAAACTCCTGAACACTATTCCGGACATCCTCCATGTCCTCGACCACCAGCACGCGCCTTTTCGCCGTCAACACGGGCAGCGGGGCCAACACCTCCGCGTTCTGCACGCTAGGCAATTCCTCGGGAGCCAGGGGGAGTCGCACCACGAACTCGCTGCCCGATCCGGGCCCCTCGCTGTGGGCGCGGACCGTGCCCTCGTGCAGCTCCACCATCCGCTTGACCAGGGTGAGCCCCAGCCCCAACCCGCCCGCGGTGCGGTCCAGCGACGGGACCACCTGGACGAAGAGGTCGAAAATGCTGTCCAGCATGTCCGCCGGGATGCCTCGACCGCTGTCGCGCACGCGGAGAACGGCCTCGGCTGCGCCGGGGACTCCTTCGCGGTCCAGCCGTACCGAGAGCGTCCCTCCCGGATCGGTGTACTTGGTCGCATTGCTGAGCAGGTTGACGACCACCTGCTCGATCCGCGTTGCGTCGGCATCCACGGGAAAGGCCCCGGCTCCTGCCATCACTTCGAGCCGATGCCCGCGCGCTTCCACCGCCGCCCGGGTGACATTCGCCGCGTTGTGAACGATCGCTGCGAGACTGGTCCTCTCCTTGCGCAGCTCCACGGTCCCGCGGGTGATGCGCGAGATGTCGAGTAGGTCATCGACCATGCGGACCAGAGCCTGCATCTGCCGCCGGGCGGTCGCTTGATACCGTGCGCTTTTGACCGGGTCCCCGCCGCTGCTCTCGAGCAATGACAGCGCCATACTGATTGCGGCCATCGGATTGCGCAGCTCGTGTGCGAGGGTGGCGAGAAACTCGTCCTTACGCAGGTCCGCCTGTCTCAGCTCTCCCACCAAAGATTCGATGCGCCGGCGGGCAAGCACGTGGGCGGTGATGTCGACTGCCACCACGATGATGTCGGTCACTTTCCCTGACGCGTCCCGCACGGGTTGGCCGGTGAACTTGTAGTACCGGTCCTCCAGCCCGTTTCCCGTGTCGAAGGCGACGCAGTACTCCTCGGCGACGTAAGGCACTCCGCTGGAGAAGATTTCCTCAAGGAGCTGGAAGAGCGGCGAGTCCTGCTCGAGCTCCGGGTAGACCACGCGGAGAGACTTTCCCACCACCTCCTTTCGCCCCATGATCTCGAGGTGCAGAGGGTTGGCGAGCGAGTAGACGAGCTCGGGTCCGGTGAGGACGCACACCGACACAGGCGCCTGCATCAGCTGGATGAAGAGCCAGCTCCGGTCCCGCTCCGCGTCCGCATGCGCCCGGGAGAGCGCCTCCGCATTGATCGCGTTCACCACCTGTCCCCGGACGAGCTCGAAGAAGGCTTGATAGCCATCGTCGAGCTCCCGGTGGGGGTTGACCCCGGCGATCATCACGCCGTACGGGCGCTGCCGGTCTGGTGAGGCGAGCGGCAGTGCAAGCGCAACCCGGGGTGACTGAGACCAACAGCCCTTGGGGAGCTCTCCAAACCACTCGGGGAGCTCCCTCCAGACGGTGGTTGCCCCCGTCCTGACAATGGACGCGAGCGGCCAGCCTGCGGCCCCCGGGGGAGCGGTGAGATCGACGACCTCGGGGTTGGCCTGACCTGACCCTTGCCCAAACCCGCTTTGCGCGACAAGGCGAGCTTCTTGGCCATCCTCGCTGAGCAGATAGAACAGGCAGAACGGCACATCGGCGGAGTTTTCTCCGAGCGTGGCCGCGATGGCGGCGCAGGCCTGCTCAGAAGAGCCGGACCCGGCGGCGCGGGTGGCGATCTCCTGGAGGGTCTTGAGTTGGCGGTCGCCATAGACCTGCTCGGTCGTCTCGGTGATGATGGCAAGCACCCCGCCGATGCCGGAGGCGGTCGTGTCGTCGGGGACGGCGCTGTACGCGTTCTTGAAGTACGTCTCCTCGAGAAAGCCATTGCGATTGAGGAGCAGCGGATGGTCATCGCTGTACACGACGGGCTGCCCCGCCAAGGGTCCAGCGAAGTACGGCTCCATGATGTGCCATATCTCCGCCCACGACTCCTTCGCCGGCTGGCCCATTACTTCGGGGTGCCTCGCGCCCAGAATGGGCTGGCTAGCGTCATTGTAGAACTGCACCAACTGGGGCCCCCACGCCAGGTACATGCGGGAGGGACTGCGAAGCAGGATGCCAACGGTGGTGTTGAGCGCCTGGGACCACCCGGACACGGGTCCGAGCGCGGTCTTCGACCAGTCGATGGAGCGCATCAGCGACCCCATCTCCCCGCCGCCGTCAAACGTCCTGTCGGTGCTGGACTTCGGGCCGGGCGCTCCCACTAGCGTCCCCAGCGATCGTCGAAAACGTGCGATGCGCGAGTGGTCATCATCTGGCCCTTCTTCTCCGGAGGACTCATGACGCAGCCCACGCCCCTCCAGATTACTACGACTCCGAGCTTGATCGGCGACATCATTCCTCCCGGTCCGAGCCGCCGTGACGGCACGTTGTGCAAGGTTCGGGGCAGCGAGCCCGGGGCTGCCGACGTGAAGAAGACCAGAACGGCAATCTCCTCGCCTCTCCTTGCGTCGGCAGCGCAAAGGCGGAAGTTTGAATTGCAGCGCTCTTGGGCGTCTTGGCTATGCACCGAAACGGGGGAAAATAGGTCATGCAAGCGTCTCAAATCAAGGTGACGACCATCGAAGCCACGCGACCCGCGCCGTCAGCGCGCAGTTGCGGCCGGCGCCGCGCCCTCGAGCACCCGCGTCACGTCCGCGATGTCGATGGGCTTGACGAGGTGAACGTCGAACCCAGCCGCGCGCGTCGCCACCCGATCCTCGGCCTGTCCATACCCCGTCACCGCGACGAGAAGCGCTTTCGGAAATCGCGCACGAATGCAGCGCGCGAGCTCGAAGCCATCCATGACCGGCAGCCCAATGTCGAGGAGAGCCGCATCCGGCATGAAAGCGTCCAACATCTGCAAGGCCGATGGCCCGTCGAACGCCACCTCGACCTCGTATCCGCCGACGCGAAGAAGCTCCGACATGAGGAAGGCGGCGTCCTCGTTGTCGTCGACGACGAGGACGCGGCACGGCCGCGTAGCTATCGGCTTGGCCGCTTCGGCGACGTGCATCATCTGAGGTGTCGACGCGACGACGGCCGGGAGGCGGAGCGTAAACTCGGCGCCGCGTCCATTGCCCTCACTAGACGCGCCCACGTCGCCACCGTGCGCCCGTACGATGCTGCGCACGATTGCGAGCCCGAGACCGAGCCCTCCCCGAGAACGATCCACCGCTTGGCGTTCTTGAACAAAGGCATCAAACACGGTCGGCAATAGGTCGGGCGCAATCCCGACCCCGGTGTCACGAACGCGCAAGATCGCCTGCCCGTCTCGAAGCTCGCCAATGATGGCGATCTCACCGTTCGGCTCGGTGAACTTGGCCGCGTTGGTCAGCAGGTTCGAGACGACCTGCGCCAGCCGCACGGGGTCGGCATCGACCATCACACCCTCGCGCGGGACCGTAACGCTGACGCGGTGTCGGCGCTGTTCGAGGAGTGGGCTCGCCGACTCGATCGCCCTGGCCACCACCTCGGCCAGCTCGATGTGCTTCCGTTTTAGTTCGAGCTTGCCCTGGGCGATTCGCGAAAGGTCGAGGAGGTCGTCTACCAGGCACACCATATGGCTCACCTGACGCTCGATGACGGTGCGCTCTTTCTCGTCTCTGTCGCTGTCGCTGCCGCGCGACCGCATCAGTTGCAGCGCCGTCAGAATGGGCGCGAGTGGATTCCGCAACTCGTGCCCGAGCATCGCCAAGAACTCGTCCTTGGCGCGCCCGGCGGATTCGGCCAGACGAAGGAGCTCCGTACGCTCGCCGTCGGCACGCCGCCGATCGTCGATGTCGGTGTTGATGCCGACCCAGCGGACGACGCGCCCGTCCGCGTCTCGCATCGGCGTCACGCGCGTCAGGAACCAGCGGAAGGCGTCATCGTGGCGACGAAGCTTGAACTCCATCTCGAAGGGCGTTCCGGTATCGATCGAGTGCTGCCAGCGTTCGGTGATCTTTGGAAGCATCTCGGGGTCGTGGACGCGGGTCCAGCCCCAACCAACCATCTCGTCGGGCGTCGTGCCCGTGTACTCGTACCAGCCACGATTGTACCAATCGACGAAGCCGTCGGCGCGTGCCGTCCAGCCGAGCTGGGGCATGAAATCGAACAGCGCCCGAAATTGCCACTCGCTCGTCGCCGTGATTTGCTCGTTTGCGGCGCGGAGTCGGCGATTCGCTTCCTGGATTTCCTGCGCGCGGCGGAGCACCTCCGCTTCCATCCTTCCGGCGCCATCGCTCACGCGTTCGTTCGGTTGAGTTTGCGCGGATTCGGCCCGTCTGAGGTGGACCAACTCGGTCACGTCCTCGACGCGATGGATGATCCACTTGACCGTCCCGTCCACGCGAAAGACTGGCAAGTTGATCGGGCTCCAGTAGCGTTCTTCAAAACCACCGCCGGCTGTCTGCGGACGCGGAATGTCATATTTCTGCACGGCCATCGTGTCCGGAACGCCCTCTCGAAGGACATGCTCGAGTGACTCGCGCAGATTTGACGTGCCGGTGGCGGTCGAGTCTTCGGGGTTGTCGGGGAAGACCGCAAAGAGCCCTCGCCCTATAACGTCTTCCCGATGGGTGTTTGTCGCCCGAAGGTAGTTGTCGCTTGCGCCGACAATGACGAAGGCTGGCGTCAAAACCAAATACAATCCCGGGGCAGCTTCGAAGAGCTCCCGGAAGTCGGGCGGGGTGAGGTCGCCGTCGCTTGTCTTGCCACTGCTCGTGTCGAGGGTCGTCTTGACCGCGCCGGCTCCACCGAGGACGACGGTCACGCCTTCCTGCGGGAGCCCACCGTCCACGATCTCGTCCGAGCCTGCGATGACGGTCGGCATCCTCGGCGTCGCTTCATGCGATGGTTCGTGTTCCACGCGATTCGCCCCTCTCTGGGTAGGTCGCTGAACGACGGGTCTGGCGAACTGGCGAGCTCGCGAAAGCCTACACCATGAAGTCGAGGGGGCAACGGCTTTTCGCAGGCTAACCGAGCACAGTCGCGAACATCTTCGCCTTCGGTTTGCCTGGCCGAAGGAAGACTCATTTCGTATGCGCGATCGGACACGAGCTCGTTCAGCGCGGCCCTCGCGTGCTCTTCACCGCAACCTTCGCACCCATGCAGCGCTACCCAAACTTCAGCCCGCTTCCGCCCGGACGCGCGCCCAGGTCTTCACCGTTTCGAGCAGCCGCTCTGCGTCCACAGGTTTTGTAAGGTGCTCCTGGTAGCCAGCTCGAACGGCGCGATCCGCGTCGTCTTGACGAGCGTACGCGGTCAGAGCAATGGCCGGCGTCGAGGCGGCGGCAGAGTCGTCCTGCGAGCGAATGCCTCGGATAAATGCGTAGCCATCGACTCCGGGCATGCCGATGTCGCTGATGATCACGTCGAAGCTGCCGCGCACGGACAGCGCCTCTCTTGCGCCGGTGACGGTCGTCACGCTCGCACCCGCGCCCTCCAGGACGACGCGGAGAAGGTCCAGAGAATCCTGATCGTCATCTACGACGAGCGCCCGAACGCCCTCGAGAGTCGTTTGCGTTCGTTCCGCTGTCGATGGCGCCGTACGCGTTTCCGCCTTTGCCTCGCCATCGTGATCGAGGGGCCGGGCCACTGCGCGGATCGGCAAGCTGACCGTGAAGGTGGCCCCCTTCCCCTCGCCCTCGCTGCTCACGGAGACGGTACCCCCATGCCCTTCGACGAGGTGGCGCACGATCGCCAAGCCAAGACCAAGCCCGCCGTGGGCTCGCGTGGTGGAGCTGTCCACCTG
>JAYUUB010000296.1:0-7901 GCA_043755175.1 Polyangiaceae bacterium
CGCGCGCGATTGGTGATTACATCGACGGCTTCTACAATACGAAACGGCGGCATTCGTATCTCGGCTACATCAGTCCCATTGAATTCGAATTAAGGAGACAAACTCAAGCCATGGCTGCATAGTCAGACCATCCGCGAAGCGGGGGGAAGGTCAACGACCCGGGCGGTGTCGTAAGGATGACGCGGGAGCGGAACCAGATGCTCGCGCTCCTCCGCGAAGCGCTCGATGGCGGAGCGCTTGCGGCGGCGGCGGTGGTCGACGATGTCGTCGAGCCAGCTGGCAAGCTGGACGCGCATGTCGGCGATGTCTCGAAACGAGCGACCATTGAGAAACGACCGCTCGACCTCCCAGAAAGAACTTTCGGTGCGAGGCTTTTCATTGGGATGCCCGCGACGCACGGCGAGCGGACGGAATTCGTAAGGCTGGAGAAGGCGAGAAAGCTCCGCCAGATTCCCACCGGAAACACTCAATATCTCCGCAGGTTGCGCTCCGAGGCTGGCGCGTGACATCGCCGGACCGTCTGCTTTCGAGTCGCCAAAACCGGGAGCCAATCGAAGCAGAATGCTGCGGACTTCGCGCACTAGGGTGGCGCGTGACCGGTCGAGCGCCCGATCCACCAACTGGCCCACTTCCTTCGTTGATAACGGGCACTGGCGGGCCGAGGCTGGCGCGTGACATCCGGCCTCGGCACGTCGTAGCCGACTCGCTCGTTTTCGCGCGCTCGTCGGCGCGTGCATCATCGAGATCGCGACGAGGCCGGGCCTGATCCAGGTCGCGATTGCGCGCCGCTCTGCAGCGCTCTCCGCACACGCGCTGCGTTTTACGCGCAGAGGGCTCGGGCGTGAACGTCTTGCGGCACTCGGCGCAGCGGTGGCGAACGGCCATCGCCAGAGCGTCGCCTCAATGCCGAACTGGGGCGCCTTCCCGGTCACCAGCTGGATCACGATGTGGCCGCGCAGGCGGAACGATCACGCGGTCCAGTGGATCAGTACGCGGTCGCGAACTGGATCAGCGGAACGCGGCCGCTGAAGCATCGATGCGTCCTTGGTAAACATCAGCACCAGCCGCATGGGACAGCACGAATCGATCGATCTCTCGGCCTCGAACCGACGGGCTGGTCGAGCTGATGTGTCGCGCCGTGGAGGCTCGATAGCTGTTTGGAGAGCGTGGAACGTCGACCTTGGACGATCGATTGCGGGTGGATCCGACACATCTAACTCGCTATGGTGTCGAGGGTCGCGCAATGCGCTCCTCCACCCATCGGTTGAGTTCGTGGAGCAGCTCTCGTTGTCGAACGGAATGGCGTCCTGAGGCCATGAGCCGACCGTAGGCCGCCTCAACGTCGGTTTTCGAGGGCTCAAAAGGGAGCTTCTCGTCGTCCTTTTTCGTTTTCTTCGGCCTGTACTCGCGTCGGGCTGCCGCCTTGTAGGCTTTGGCAAGCTCAACAGCCGCATTGGCGCTGTCCACGGGCTCTAGAGTTACCGTCGTCCATCTAGATGGCAGCGACGTATATTGCTCGCCAATGGTCGCGAAGACGCCTTTCTGGCCAGCCAGAATCACGAATAGATGGCTCCAGTTGAAGCTGTTGATCAAGCCCTTCAACGCCTGGACATACTCGGTCTGCGCAGCGCGCCCGAGGGTCTGAACATCTTCGAACTCATCGAGGAGGAGCACCACTCGCTCAAGCAGCTTCACCGAAACGAGCATCTCTGTAACTGTTCTTAGGTAGGGGAACGAGATCGCGGGATACAATCGCTCCCGAGTCCAGATTCCGAAGGTTTCGCGCTCTGATTGGTAGGTTTGGTGTCCACCCAACCAGCGCATGAGAAATTCTGCCGCTTCCTCGGGAGCCGTTTGGTACTCGGCAGCCTTGGCGAAAAAACGAGCGAGGTCGGTTCCGGCTTGCGAGTTGGTGACCTGGGGTCTTAGCGCCACGAGATCCCTCAAGCGCTCAACACCCAAAGCTTGGAGAAATTCCTGGACCAAAAACCGCGGAGCAACGGCCTGGCTCGCGATGTAGCGGTAGGCCGTGCCGGCAACGGCACCACTCCTTTCTCCGTCCGCGAGTTCCAGCTCGAGGTGCTTCAGAAAGTTGCTCTTGCCAACCCCGCGTTCACCCTCGACCGCCCAGAATGCGCCACTTGGCTCGGGCGTGGTCAGGAAGGTCACCAATGTGGCCTGGAGCTCTCTCAGTTCAGGTCGCGGGACATAGACCTCGGGACGTACCTCGCCGCGAATCGGAAACGGGTTCCTGCGATAGTGGAGAAGCTCGTACTTATTTTTTTCGGGCGTGGCCGGCCGGAGGTTGCTGAGAAAATTCATCCTTTCACCTCCAGCCAAACGACTTGCACCGATTCACCGGCGACGACAGAAGCGCCTCTACTCAGATCGACCTCATTGTGCTCTGGCCCGTCGTCGGTCGGCATCAGGGCACGGAGTTTGACGCTATTGCTTGATCCCGCTGCGGGTGACGTCCCGCCCACGCCGATCTTTCCAGCCACTCGAAGTTCAGACACTGCCGCTCGAAACGTTACGAAGTTAAGCGCTTGGTGGTCCAGCAAGTACGTGAATACGCGCTCGACGCTCACCGCGGCCGATTCCGAGCTAGCCTTGCGTTCACGGATCGCCTTTTCCACCAAAACCGCCGCTTCCCCGATCGTTGCACGCTTCGCGAGCCATGTCTTCCCGCCCACACGCACGGCGAGACCAAAAGCGTTCGCGAAGACAGCCTGCGTCTGGACGGTTCCCTTGGCGCTGACGCCCATCTTTACCGCGAGTTCTGCGTCTCCTAGGGCTTGGGTTTGCCCAAGGTGACTCGCGAGCGCTCCTAGTGATTGGATTTGCAGCAAATCGTCCCTTACGTCGTTAAACCAGTGGAACGTCGCGGCAGTGTTGCTGTAGCTCAAGCTTCGCCAAGATTTCGCAACCGCTATGCCGCGCCGCGACGCCACCTCAACGCCGCTGCTCGTCTCCGACCAGCCACATGCTCGAAGGAAGGGGTCGGCCGCCCTGTCTCGGACCTCTGCGGACGATGGGCCTTCGGCGAGCTGGAGAAGCGCTTTCAAGAAGGTGTGCGGCGGCGGCAACCTCGCGGGTGGATGTGCTGAGGCAGCTTCCTGAGCGCCTCCTCGAAGTACCAGCCGCTCGCAATTTTCGACAGTCGCCCGAATCTCGACGCCTGGTTCCCCGAGTTCGGTCAGCACGTGCGCTCTACTGTTGTCGCCTGATTCTCCCGGAAGTTGCCAGATGATTCTCGATGCTTCCCCGTTTCGTTGGATTGTCACCCGATGCCAGTTCCAAAGGAGCTCTTCGAGGAAGGCAGCGAGTGGCACATGGCAGAGGTTCAAGGTGTGGGGATCGATGAAGGGCGAACCCACGATCGGAGGGTCGAGGGACGAAGTGCGCCAACCAAATCCAACCTTGAAGCCTTCAACATCCGCGTGCGCGGCGAAGTTCGCATCTGCGGTCAGCAACCAGGTCGGAACTCCCGCGAGCTCAGCCCGCTGCTCATAGACTGCTTCCAGAATGAGTCGGTCCCGGAGGTAGTTCGGTCCGACATCCGTTCCGGCTTCGCCTCTCTCGAGTACATCGGGCGTGTCGTGTGACCCGCCGAAGTACCGGACCATGGGCTGTGGGGGGCGCGCGAGATGCAGAATGTGTCCGGCTGCGCGAATCCGCCGAAGACTTCGGGCGGCGGCCACTCTCCGAGGATACCGCCTTGTGTCGGCCATCCATTCATCCAGCGGCTTCACCGGCGCGATCTCCTCGGTGGGTGGGTTGGAAGGGCTTCCCCACGAATTCTCGCGTTGTCGCTGCAGCTCCATGAGCACTTGATCGGGGACGGCGACATGGGTTGGGTTGTTTGCCCGGACTCGCAAGGCTGCCTCGACCACCCCGTGATAGAGCGCACTGGTGTCAGCGACGAGGCACATCGGGTCCTCGGAACGGAGCGCCGTCAGAAACGATTGGCGGAAGCGCACCGGCGTGATCCCGAGCCGGCTGGTAGCGCCGATCACACGTTCCCGAAATGGCCCCAGGGTCTTTGGGTCGTCCGGTTGAAGAACGAGCGTCCACTGCCCGTGCCGGTCGGTGGCCGCCGCATTCGCTCTTCTCAGCCGCAGCACCCCAACCCTGATCGGAACCCCTCCTCGAGATTTGGAGCCCAGGACATAGGTTCCGGCCAAGAGGCCAGACGTGATCTTCGGGGTCAGCGAGGACATCAGCCGGTACCGAGGCCGAGATAACTGTCTTCCCCGCAGTCACCCAGGTCGCGCGCCAACATGGCGAAAACGACGGTGAGGTCCACCTCGATTTCGTCTTCGTCGAACGCCCAAAGCGCCGGATCCGCGCTGTCATCGAGATGAGCCAGAAGTTCACTGCCCATCCGAGCGAGCGTGGTGACGGAGAAGCGTTGTCCCTGCCACGTCTCCGCCTCGAGAAATGCCCGAGCCCAAAGGGGAGTGGCGACGGGCGCATCAGGGCTGATGCCGCTTTTTGCAGAGCCGTACCGCGATTCGACCGCCGCACCTGTCCCGCTCGTAAGTACAATCCGCACGACGCCAGCCTACTCGGACGTCCGGCTCCGGCCAAGATCGGCGCACCGGCCCCGGCTAGGACCGCCGGCGCCCGCATCAGCACCTGCCAGCCCGCGCCCGCCGGACCTTCATCCATGAGCCTTGTCGGCTCGGCGCGCTGACCCTAGCCCACGCTCCGCGCATCCCCCGCGAGATTCCCATGACCTCGTCCGCGGCGAGCGCCTTGCATCACAGAAAGACAGAGTGTGCCGAGCACCGTCGTGCCGCAGGTCGAGCAGACGGCCGCGAAGGAGCTGTTCGTTGGGACGCGGGTACTCGACCCGAAATGGAGGCTCGCCGGCTCGGTGCTCGACTTTGTTCCCGATGCCCGCCCGAGGGACGCCAGCAACCGACTCGCCCGGTGAGGACCGGCAGGTTAACGACGTGTCGCGTCCGCCTGCAGAAGTTCCTCCGCCCTGCTGAACCGCCCCTCGTGCCTTGAACCTGGGTGGGGAGACTGCGCTATCTGCCTTTGCACAGCCGCGCGAGGCGACCCACAGGGTCGGCGGCGGCGGAACTCCCGAAGTTCTACCGTCGGGGTAAAACCGCGCGAGACAGCTGAGATAGAGATCGATCGATCGGGAGCTGGTGAGTACCGTTGCTCGAATCTCCGTGGGGTTGTTCATCGTAATGAAGAACCGATCGGGAGCGCCGACAGCGTTCCACGCTAGGGACCCGTCATTGTCGCGTGCGCACTCGACCTTTGGCGCGCCCACGAAGACCCATTTGCTGTTCGGCGCGACCAGCTTGAGCGAGCTTGCTTTGAAGCACCACCTTCCGTCCCCGATGCAGTGACACCCGGCCCCGCCAGCATCTCAGCGCACATTGTGGAGCTCCAGTGTCGTCACCTGCTCACCGTTGATCACTCGCTCTTCCCATTATTCAGCGTGCGAATCCACCAGGTTTGCCATCCGCGGAGGTTCAACGAATCGCGGTACTGAGTCCACCTGAATTCATGGTCGCCGCGGCGAATGTGGCCTGGAGGGTTCAACCCGCAATACCACCTTGGGAGGGCAACTCGGCCCCCTCTCGCTCGCTCCCAGGCTATACTAGCGACGGTCTGGGCTGGTGCTCGCAGAGCCTACGCCACCAACTCCTGGACGACCGCCTCGACGAGTTTCGCGGCGCGGTCTTCGGTTCGACGCAACCTCCCTTCGAGCTCATCGCAAGATCCGAGCATTCGGGCAATCAGGCGCAAGATGCGCTGGCGTTCGACGACCGGCGGTAGATCGACCACGACCGACTTGACCTGAACGAGATTCAGTCCCGGCTTGTCGCCGTAGGACGAACCGAGAAGGTCTCCCCGACCATTGGTCGGCGAGATGAGCCAGCGCTGGACCCACGTCGCAAGATCTGGATCCTTCAGGCGCACCAACGCCACGTGCTGGCTCACGTAGGCCTCTGGGACATCCCTGTCGACATGGGCGGCCCTACCGACGTTGGCGCCGGTGATCGTGATCAGAATGTCGTCTCGCGTGATCCGCGTGCGAGTCCCCTCCGCGTCGGTAGGAACCGCAACGAACGCGGGTGAAGAGAGGTCGAGCGCATCAGTCTTGATATCCTGGGAACGCACGAAGGTAGCCCCGGAAGCAGCATAGTAGTTCTTCCAGTTGCGAGACCCACTTGTGACGAAACTTGCTAGCTCGCCGATCGTCGTACGCGTCCACCCCGAGGGAAGTCGGTCGAGATTCTCCTGCCTGCGGGAAAACCGAGTGAGCCAGCCGCTGAGACCCAACCCAAGTAACGCCGACCTCAGCCCAAACACGCCCGCCGAGTCTTCGATCAGTACATCGAAGTTCTCGACTACCCTCTGCCACGCAACGTCGAACTCCTCCGGCCCCTCGGCGGTGGTGAGGGCTTCGAGGGCTGACTTGGTGAGCCGTGTCCCGGTCTCGCGCTTCTTGGTCTGCCGAGCTTCGAGGTCGTCACAGAGGGCCATCAGCTGATCGACCTTGGCGACGATCCGCTTCTGCTCGGCGAGGGGAGGCACCGCAACGAGCGTCGCCCCGAGCTGCTCCTGGTTCACCTTGGGCATGGCGAGACGGTTGTCTTCTCGGACGACCTGCTCGAGAAAGACCTGGGACAGCATGAAGCATTGCAAAAAGCCTCGATCGACCCTCGAAGTGAGCGGGTACATATCGGCGCTGCATAGCCCCTCAAAATCTACGCGGACAACCTTTGATAGGTTGGGCCGGATCTTCGAGTACAAAATCTGACCCCGAAAGAAGCGGTGATTGCTGCTGGTCACTCCGTCTTCCCGAACGGTGCGGTACTCCAGGAGTCGACCGGTGCCCTTCTCAATGTTGTCAGGCGCAACATGGGGGAGATCAAGAAATCCCGCGGGATCGACTAGGTGCGAGTCGATCGATGCAACGTCCAGAAAGTATGCCCAGCACCAGTTCTGCGGCAGCCGAAACGGCCCGGCATCGAGATTCAAGTCGGGGCGCGGTGCCTTCGCTTTCCCCGGCCCCCTGCTGGCACTGAGCTGCGCGAGCAGCGTCACGGCGTCGCCGTCACTCGACTGGTGTTGGGTGATGCGTCCGCTGGCCGCGAGGGTCAAAACGAGGCGCCTAAGTCTGGTCAATCCACCCGCGGCCTCCGAGAGCACGTCGAAGTTCGCGGCAAACTTGTTCGGGTCGAAGCCTTGGCCAACGATCTCCTCGACACGCTCCGCGACCTTCGACCGCTTCACCGCCGTCTTCTCCACCTGGGGCGTCTGCACACTCATCCCCTCGCCCCTTCCAGCGCCGCTCGAAGCTCATCCCGTAGCTGGTCCCGGATCTTCGCAGCCTCCGCTGCGGACTCCCGATACTGCTTCAACAGCTCATCGGCATCCCCCGGCCCATCATCCACGGCCCTCGGGTTCTTGATGTCGAGGTTGTACCCGCGCGCTTTGATGTCCTCGATCGACACCTTCCACGCCTGGTCGTTCTCCTTCCGCTTCCCCCACCACTTCTTCTCGGGGACGAACTCCTCGATGCGGAGTGGCTTCGTCTTGGAGTAGCTCTTCGCGCCCGTGGGATAGGGATGCTCGTAGAACCACACATTCTTCGTCGGCTCGCCCTTGGTGAAGAACAGAAGGTTCGTCTTGATGCTCGTGTACGGCGCAAACACGCCCTTCGGCAGTCGGACGATCGTGTGCAAGTTGCACTCCTCGAGGAGCTTCTCCTTGATGCGCGTCTTGATGCCTTCACCGAAGAGCGTGCCGTCGGGAAGAACGAGCGCCGCGCGCCCATCGGGCTTCAATAGGCTCATGAGCAATACGAGGAAGAGATCGGCGGTCTCTCGGGTGCGGAACGTCGCGGGGAAGTTGTTCTCGATCCCGTC
>JAYUUB010000297.1:0-57011 GCA_043755175.1 Polyangiaceae bacterium
AACGTTCATGCGAATGCCGACGTATCGCTGCCCGTTCTCGCGGTTGATGCACGCGCGACCGTAGTCGACCTTCACGTCGGCGATGGTGTCGAGCGGCACGAGCGCGCCGGTCGGGGTGGGGACGCGAAGCGCCGAGATTTCTTCGACCGTGTCGCGCGTCGACTCGGGGAGCCTGAGGACGACGCTGAAGCTCTTGTCGCCCTCCCACAGTTGCCCGACCGCGCGACCGCCGAGCGCCGTCGAGACGAAGCTCTGCACGTCGTTCATGTCGAGACCGAAGCGACCGAGCATCTCGCGCTTCGGCCTGATCTGAACTTGCGGAACCTCGCCGCTCTTCACGATCCCGAGATCGGCCACGCCCGAAACGCCTTCGATGACGGCTTTGGTGGCGTCGGCGGTCTGCTGCAGATCTTTCAGATCGTCGGAGTAGATCTTGAGCGCGATCTGCCCGAACTGGCCCGAGATGTTCTCGTTGACGTTGTCGCGAATGGGCTGCGAAAAATTCACGTCGAGGCCTGGAATCACGGCCATCGCGTGATTCAGCTTCTCGATCAACGCGCCGAGCGTGGGCGTGTCTTTCGGCCACTCCGAAGCGGGTCGCAGCTTGACGAAGAACTCGAGGTTGCTCGGCATGCTCGGATCGGTTCCATCTTCGGGACGGCCGAGCTGACTGAGCTGCGCGTCGACCTCGGGAAAGTCTTTCAAGATCTTGGTGACGATGGGCACCATGTGGCGACCTTCGTTGAGCGAGGCATTCGAGGGCAGCGTGAAGGTGATGTAGAGCGCGCCTTCGTTGAGCTCCGGGAGAAACTCGCTGCCGCGCGTTCGAAGCACACCGAACGCGACGACGAGCGACGCCGCGGCGCCGATGAAGACGAGGATGGGACGCTTGAGCGCGCCTCGAAGGGTGGGCGCGTAGAGCTTGGTCGCGATCGTGAGCACCGGCGAGTCGCGGTGCTTGCGCTGCTTCGCGTAGGCAAACGTCGCGAGCACGGGGACCAGCGTGATCGAGAAGAGCAGGCTCCCGATGAGCGCCGCGACGACGGTGTGCGCCATGGGCCCGAAGATGCGGCCTTCGACGCGCTGAAGGAGGAAGATCGGCAGATACGCCGCGATGATGATGAGCAGCGAGAACACCGTGGGGCTCGCGACGTCTTTCACCGCGCGCTCGATGCGCTCGGTGGGCGTCATCGGTAGCTCGTCGGGCCGTTGGGGATGGGCCATCTTGAAGGCGATCGCCTCGATGATGACCACGGCTCCGTCGACGATGATGCCGAAGTCGACGGCGCCCATCGAGATGAGGTTCGCCGCCATGCCGCGCGAGCTCAGATAGATGAACGCCGACAAGAGACTGAGCGGGATGAGCGCTCCGACGATGAGCGCCGCCCGCATGTCGAGGAGGAAGACGAACAGCACGAGCGTGACGAGGATCGCGCCCTCGAGGAGGTTGTGTCCGACGGTCTCGAGCGTCGTGTTGACGAGGTTCGTGCGGTCGTAAAAGGCGTCGATGCGCGTGCCTTTGGGGAGCACGCGGGCGTTGAGCTCGGCGATCCGTTCGCGGACGGCGCCGAGGACGACGCTCGGGTTTTCGCCGCGTCGCATGAGGATGATGCCTTCGACGGCGTCGGTGTCGTCTTCGCGGCTCACGACCCCTTGGCGCGGCATCCAGCCGTCTTGGACGCTCGCGATGTCTCTCAAGAGAATGGGCGTACCGCTGCGCGTCGCGACCGAGATGTTGCGGATGTCTTCGAGGTCTTTGAAGAGGCCTTCGCTTCGGATGACGAGCTGCTCGCGTCCTCGCTCGACGACGCCGCCCGACGCGTTCGCGCTCGAGCGTGAGAGCGCCGTCTCGAGATCGCCCATCGAAATGCCCTTCGACGCGAGGAGCACCGGATCGGGGCGGATCTGGATCTCGCGCACGAGGCCGCCGTACGAGACCACGTCGGCGACGCCTTCGACCTTGAGGAGACGCGGGATGACCGTCCAGTCGTTGAGCGTGCGGAGGCGGAGCGGATCGTGATCGTCGCTCTTCAGCGAGTAGCGATAGATCTCTCCGATCGGCGTCGAGAGCGATCCGAGCTCGGGCTTCACGCCCTCGGGGAGCTCGGCGTTGCCGAGGCGCTCGGTCGTTTGTGCGCGCGCGAAGATGGGATCGATGCCGTCGCGAAAAGTCAGCGTGACGTACGAGAGACCGAAGAGGTTGATCGATCGAACCCGCGCGAGACCGGGCATGCCGTTGACGGCGCGCTCGATCGGGATCGACACCTGCCGCTCCATCTCTTCGGCGGGCTGACCCTGGTTCAACGTGATGACGTTGACCTGGGTGTCGGTCGGATCAGGGAACGCCTCGATGGTGAGACCGCTGAAGGCGTAAGCACCCCACACCGCGACGACCACGGCGAAGAGCATCACTGCGACTCGATTTTTCAGAGCCGCAGCCACGATGGCGTCGAACACGATGAGCTCCCTCGCGGTTCGAAAGAAGAACCACGAGAAACGCTATGAGCCGCGAGCGGGGCGCAGCAACCGCGAACGATGAACGGATTTTCATTTCAGCGTCGAATCTCGGCCTAATTCTGCCTCAAATGAAGCACTTTTCATACTTCCTTCACGCAAGGCCATGAAGCGCTCTTCATCGGGTCTTCATGAAATCTTCAGCTGTGATCTGGAGCGGCCGGCGTAGGCCCATGCGGCTCGGGGTGATGGGCTTCGGTCGTTCCCGGCGACCCGTCCTGATCGTCGCTCGGTCCTTGGCCGTCGCCTCGGCGGGCTGCGAACCACTCGGTGGTCCGAATGAGCGCGCGGTACATGACCGGCAGTACGATGAGGGTGAGGAGCGCGGCGCTGATCGTTCCGCCGACGATGACGACGGCGATCGGTCGTTGGGTCTCGGCGCCCATCGCCTTCGAGAAGGCGGCAGGGATGAGCCCGAGCGCTGCGAGCGACGCCGTCATCAAGACGGCCCGCAGCCGATCGAGCGCGCCCTGGACGATGGCATCGTCGAGTGGGATGCGCGTCTTTCTCCGTTCTTCGATGGCGCTCAAGACGAGCACGCCGTTCAAAGATGCCTGTCCGACGAGCGCGATGAAGCCGACGGCCGCAGCGATCGACACGTTCAAGTCGAACGCCCATAGACCGATCGCACCACCAATGAGCGCGAACGGCACGTTGAGCAACACGAGGATTGCGAGTTGCATCGAGCGGAACGCGTTGAAGAGCAGAATGAGCGTGATGACGAGCGCGACCGGGACCACGAGGACGAGGCGCTTCATCGCGCGCTCCTTCGACTCGAACTCGCCGCCCCACTCCATGCTGGTTCCGGGTTTAAGCTGGACCTTCTCGTTGACGGCCTTGCGAGCCGCGTCGACGAACGAGCCGAGATCGCGACCGCGCACGTTCATGCGAACGCCGATGTAGCGCTGACCGTTCTCTCGGTTGATGGCGGCTCGCCCGTAGTCGATCTTCACTTCGGCGAGCGTGTCGAGCGGCACCAACGTTCCGTTCGAGGTCGGGACGCGGAGCGCAGCGATCTCTTCTTCGGTGTCGCGCGCTGATTCGGGGAAGCGGAGGACGACGTCGAAGTTCTTGTCACCGTCCCAGAGCTGACCGACCGCGCGCCCTCCGAGCGCCGTCGCGATGAAGCTCTGCAGATCGTCCATGCCGAGACCGAACCTTCCGAGCATGTCGCGCTTCGGCTTGATCTGGATCTGCGGCACCTCGCCGGCCTTCACGATACCGAGATCGGCGACGCCTTGAACACCGGCGATGGCGTCTTTCGTCGCCTCGGCGGTCTGCTGCAGATAGTTCAGATCGTCGGAGTAGATCTTGAGCGAAATCTGCCCGAATTGGCCTGAAATATTCTGATTCACGTTGTCGCGAATCGGCTGGGAGAAGTTGACCTCGAGGCCCGGAATGACGGCGAGCGAGGAGTTCATCTTCTCGATGAGCGTCCCCAGATCGGGGACGTCTTTCGGCCAGCCCGGCATGGGCTTCAGCTTGACGAAGTACTCGAGGTTGTTCGGCATGCCGGTGTCGGTGCCGTCTTCGGGTCTCCCGAGCTGACTCATCTGCGCCTCGACTTCGGGATATTGCTCGATGATCTTGGTGATGATCGGGACCATCTTGCGACCGTCGGTGAGCGACGTGTTGTATCCGAGAGTGAAGTGCAAATAGATGGCACCTTCGTTGAGCTCGGGGAGAAACTCGCTGCCGCGGGTGCGGAGAACCTGGCCGCCGATGCCGAGGCAGACGGTCGCGCCGAGCATGATCAACCACGGATGCTTGAGCGCGCCGCGGAGTGACGGCGCGTAGACCTTGGTCGCGAGCGTGAGCACCGGTGACTCGCGGTGCTTGCGCTTCTTGCGGTACGCGAAGGTCGCGAGGACCGGGACGAGGGTGATCGAGAAGAGCAAGCTTCCCATGAGCGCGGCGACGACGGTGTGCGCCATCGGCCCGAAGATGCGGCCTTCGACGCGCTGGAGGAGGAAGATCGGGAGGTACGCCGCGATGATGATGAGCAGCGAGAACACCGTGGGGCTCGCGACGTCTTTCACGGCCTTCTCGATGCGATCGCTGACGCTGAGAGTTGGGTTTTCGTGATCGGCGTGCGCCATGCGATAGACGATGGCTTCGATGATGACGACCGCGCCGTCGACGATGATGCCGAAGTCGACCGAGCCCATCGAGATGAGGTTCGCCGCCATCCCGCGTGAGCCGAGATAGATGAAGGCCGAGAGAAGACTTATCGGGATGAGCGCACCGACGATGAGGGCTGCGCGCAGATCGAGGAGGAACACGAAGAGAACGAGCGTGACGAGAATCGCGCCCTCGAGCAGGTTGTGCCCGACCGACTCGAGGGTCGTGTTGACGAGCTCGGTGCGATCGTAGAACGCATCGATCGCGGTTCCTTTCGGGAGAAGGTTCTTGTTCAAATCGGCGATCTTCTCGCGCACTCGGCCGAGAACGGCGCTCGGGTTCTCACCGCGGCGCATGAGGATGATGCCTTCGACGGCGTCGTAGTCGTTGCCTCGACTGACGACGCCTTGCCTCGGCGTCCAACCTTCTTGAACGCTCGCGACGTCGCTCAAGAAGATCGGCGTGCCGCTTCGCGTGGCGACCGCGACGGCGCGGATGTCGTCGAGGTTCTTGTAGAGACCTTCGCTTCGAATGACGAGCTGCTCGGTGCCGCGCTCGACGACGCCGCCCGAAGCGTTGACGCTCGCGCTCGAGAGGGCCTTCTGCAGATCGCCCATCGTGAGGTTCTTCGCGGCCATCGCGACCGGATCGGGACGGATCTCGATCTCGCGAACGAGCCCGCCGTAGGAGACGACGTCGGCGACGCCTTCGACTTTGAGGAGGCGCGGGATGACCGTCCAGTCGTTGAGCGTGCGAAGACGGAGAGGATCGTGATCTTCGCTTTTCAGCGTGTAGCGATAGATTTCACCGATCGGAGTCGAGAACGATCCGAGCTGGGGTTTCACGCCGTCGGGGAGATCGGCGTTGCCGAGCCGCTCGGTCGTCTGCTGCCTCGCGAAGATCGGATCGACGCCGTCTCGAAAGGTCAGCGTCATGTACGACAGACCGAAGATGTTCACGTCGCGGACGTTGTTGAGGCCCGGCATGCCGTTGATGGCGCGCTCGATCTTGATCGAGACCTGACGCTCCATTTCTTCGGCCGACTGACCCGGCGCGAGGGTGATGATCACCACTTGCGTGTCGGTCGGATCGGGGAAGGCCTCGATCGTGAGACCGCTGAACGAGTACACGCCCCAGATGGCGACGATGATCGTCACGACGATCACCGCGAATCGGTTGCGCAATGCAGCGGCAACGATCTTGTCGAACACAGAACCCTCTTCTCGGTGGCCCGAACGGGCGACATGGGCCGCCCCCAAAGGCACGGGGCGTGCGGAAAAATGGCGCAACACGACCTACGACGCGACGATGAGGGTCGCGCCTTCTATCGGTTGAGCTGTCGTTACGACTGCGAAACTACGACTCAGCCCTCGACGTCGAGGGAGTTCAGGAGGAGGAGGGCGCCTTGCGTGACGACCTTCTGACCTTCCTTCAATCCGGCTACGATCTCGGTCTTCTCTTTGGTCTGACGACCGAGCTGAACGGCTTGTCTCTTGTAGGTACCGGGCTCGACTTCGACGAAGACGACCGACTCGGCGCCGTCGCTCACGACCGCGGCCGACGGGACCAACACGACGGTCTCTCCCGATTGGGTCGTCGAGAACGAGACGTTTACGTACGAGTTCGGGCGGAACGCGTGATTCACGTTCTGGAGGCGAATGCGGACCGGAACGGTCTGTCTGTCGGGATCGACGACCTCGGAGACCGTCTCGACCTCGCCGATGAGCGCGCCCTTCGTCGTTCCGGGTGAGCTCACTTGGGCTTCGAGACCGGGGACGATCCCTGCGGCTTCACGCTGGCGGAGATCGCCGACGACGAGAACGCTGTCGAGATCGGCGATGGTCACGACCGGCTTCTCTTTGTCGGGTCCGACCTCTTGGCCGGGGACGGCGTCGAGCTGCACGACGGTGCCCGCGCGCTGAGCGACGATCCAATACACCGTGTCGCTCTGCTCTTTGACGCTGAGCGATTGAATCTTCGCGCCGGCGTTCTGCGCGGCGAGCTTCGCCTCGGCAAGCTCGCTCTGCGCGACCATCAGATCGTTTTGCGACGCGGCGCGCGCATCGACGAGGAGCTTGGTGCGATCGACGATGGCCTGCTTGGTCTTGATCGCGAGCCCGGAGGCGGCCAGATCGTGTTGGAGCGTCGAGAGATCGGCGGCCTTCACCGCGACGAGCGGATCGCCGACTTTGACGTGATCGCCTAGTCGAACGTGCACTTCGGAGACGCGACCGGAGAGCGGCGCGAAGCTCGGGGCGGTGAGCGTCTCCACCGTGGCGACGCGCCCGGTGATGGGAGGCGGCGGAAGCGGCGAGCCGAGCGTGGCGGCCTCGGTCGTGAAGCTGACGGGTCGCGGCGTTCCGTCTGCGAGCTTCACCGTGTCTTTGTCGACCGTGAAGCTCGCAGCCTCGGCGGTCTTCTCGGCTTTGTGACACGAGCTCGCTGCGAGCGAGGCCGCGGCAGCGCCGATCAGAAGGAGCGAGGAGAGACGGAGGCGTGGGAAGCGAAAGGTCATGTCTTGATTCCTACGTGTCGCTCAGTGCGTGGGCGGCGCGGGAGCAGGTGCCGGAGTCCGTGCGCCCTTGGTGGGAGCTTTGGGTGATGGGTCGGTCACGGGCATCGGCGGCGTGGGCGATGGCGGCGTGGGCGAGGTGGTCGGTGCGCTCGATTGCGTGACCTCGTCGAAAGGAACCGAAGGCGGAAGCACCGAGGCGAGCTCGAGCGCAGCGGAGAACGCATCGGAGTAGCTGTCGACTTGCTCGAGCACGAGCTCGGCCACGGCGCGCCGCGCCTGGATGAGCTCGGTGATCGGCACGAGCTGCGCGGTCTCGGTGCGCTCGACGTCTTTCAAGACCGCGCGGGCGTTGGGGAGCGCGTCGTTGGCGAGCTTCTGCTCTCGTTTGCGCTGCGCCTCGAGTCGGTCGAGCAACGCCGGAACACGTGCCGACGTCGCCGCGAGCAGACGCGCACGCTGACTTCCATAGCGGGCCCGCTTGGCATCGGCAGCCTCGGCAGCCGCTTGACCGTGATCGACGAAGTTCAGCGGAATGTTGACCGACAGACTCAACGAGTCGGATTGGCTTCCCGACACGGTGAAGGTGTCGTGGGTGTAGCCGAGCCGAAGCGTCGGATCGGGGATGCCCTGGTTTCGCGCGAGCGTCCCTTCGTGGCCGGCGGCCTCTTGGAACGCCGTGAGGGCTCGCAGATCGGGGCGGTCTTCGTAGTGCAGCGCTCCACGCGGGACGCGGTTGATCCAATGATCGAGAAAGGAGCGGCCCTCGTCGGCGGTCGCGAAGGGTGCACAAGGGGCTCCGACGAGCGCCGCGCACGACGCGAGCGCTTCGTCGCGATCGCTCTCGGCGCTCAACATCTGCTGCTCTGCGCGGCTCACGTCGACGCGCAACCGATCGACGTCCAGCGGTATTCCGAAGCCCGACGCGAGCTTGCTCTCGGAGACCTGGAGCTGACGGTTCGCTCCATCGAGCAATTCGCGGAGGCTCTCGGTGCGCAGTTGGCTCGTCGCGAGCATGCCGAGGATCTGAGCGAGCTCGAGCGCGTCGGCGCGTGTCGTTGCGTCGCGATCGGCCTTGGCGCCTTCGAGCTGGGCGTCGGCCATGTCGCTCCGCGGCTTCACCTTGCCGATCGGGATGGTGTAGCTCAGACCGAAATTGTAGTTTGGAACGTGCAAAATCGGCGTGGGCAGGTTTGCCGGATTGCTCTTCCCGAGCGGAATGGTGCCCCAAGTGAAGTCGAAGACCGGGTTGTTCAGAAGCCCAGCTTGGTGGCGGTTCGCCGAGGCCAAGTCGACCTCGAGGTTCGCGGCTTCGACGTCGGCCGATCGCGTCTTGACGAGCTCGACGAGCTTGGGGATGTCGAGCTCGGGCGAAGGATGGAACGCGGCGCGGCCTTGCGTTGGGACATCTCCCTCTCGAGCCCCACTGGGGGCGTCGCCGTCGGCGCGCGCATCACCGCTCGTCGACGCGACGACAAGAGATGCCCCGAAGGCCATGATGACTGGTCGCGATCGCAAACCCACGGCACACATCTAATCGGTTGGGGAACCCACGGCCTGAATCGATGATGAAGCTTCCTTCATGGGTCCACTTGGGCGATGATCTCCGCCGGATTTCAGCAATCCTCTAGGGTGTGCATCCAGTGAAAATCCTCGTCGTCGACGACAACAAGAAACTTGCCCGATTCCTCGTCCGAGCCTTGGTCGAAGAAGGGTACGTGGTCGACCACGTGGGCGATGGCTCGACGGCGGTCAAGCAGATCCAATCGCTCGACTACGACGTCGTCGTTCTCGACTGGATGCTTCCCGAGGTCGATGGCCTCAGCGTGTGCCGGCAGCTGAGACAGGCTGGATCGCACGTCCCCATTCTGATGCTGACGGCGCGCGCCGAAGTGTCGGAGCGCATCGCCGGTCTCGACGCGGGAGCCGACGATTACCTGCCGAAGCCGTTCGATCTCGGAGAGTTTCTCGCGCGCGTTCGTGCGCTCGGTCGTCGTTCGATCGGCGGCGACATGGTGCTTCGCGTCGGGCCGCTCACCCTCGATCTCGCCGAGCGACGAGCGATGCTCGACGGCAAGCGTGTCGATCTGACGCCCCGCGAGTTCGCGCTCCTCGCCCATCTCGGAAGAGAAGCCGGACGCGTCGTGCCGCGCACGGCGCTGCTCGCGAAAGTGTGGGAGACGAGCTTCGATCCCGGATCGAACGTGGTCGAGGTTCACATTCGCAACGTTCGCGAGAAGCTCGGCACGCACTCCACGATGATCGAAACGGTGCGCGGCGTGGGTTATCGTCTCGCCGTTCCGACGGCTGCATGAGATCGTCATGGTGTGGATCTGGATGGGTGGGCGGACGCCAGGGAGATGAAACAGGAAGACAGCCAGGCGAGAAGGCAGAGAATCTGCGCGGCAAAACGGCGCACACCCTGATCAGGCCTTCTTGTCCTCGTTGCTTCCTGTTGCATCCTCTGGCTCCGCCTCGTTCGAGATCGACCGAAGGCACTAGACTGCGCACCTCACGTCGTGACCCGCTGGCGAACATGAACGAGCTCGAATGCGACTAGGTCGAAGGCTCGCGCTCGCCTTCACGACGGTGACGGCTTGTGTCGTCGCGGTGAGCTTCATCGGTGTGTTCTTTCTCGTGCGTCGCGACGAGCTCGAAGACCTCGATCGCGCTCTCGCATTGCAGGCCGGCGAGGCCGCCCTCGTCATCGAGGCCCGCGGCGCGATCGATCTCGACGGGGCGGTCGAGGTCCCCGAAGACTTGCAGCCGCTGCCTCGCTACGTGGCCGTCTACGCCGAAGACGGCACGGTGTTGGCGTCGTCGGCCAACTTCAGAAACAGCCCACCGAAGCGCGCGTCGCTCAAGCCCCACGCCGCGCACGAGCTGTTTCCTCTCGAGCTCGATGTCAACGGTGAACGACTGCGAGGCTTGGTTTTACGCTTGAAAGACGGTCGATCGATGCTGTACGCGGCGTCGCGGCGGGCAGTCGATGCCGACGAGCGCTTCTTGGCCGAGCTCTTGTTCGCGCTCTTCGGGCTTGCGGTCGGCGCGACGACGTTCGTGGCGTGGTGGCTCGGCTCTCGCCTGTCGCGCGACGTCGAAGGCATCGCGGCGGTCGCGCGCGCCGTCTCCGACGGCCAGCTCGACGCGCGCGCAGGGACGAAGGGGCGGGCGAGCTCGGAGCTGCGGAGTCTTGCGGCCGATCTCGATCTGATGATCGATCGCCTCGGCGCGCTCGTCGTCGCGCAGGGGACGTTCGTTTCGCATGCGGCGCACGAGCTTCGGTCTCCGCTCGCAGCGCTCCGTGGTGAGCTTCAGCTCTCGCTCCGCCGGCCGCGGACGGTCGAGGAGTACCAAGCGACGGTCGAGGAGGCGCTGACCGACGTCGAAGATCTCGTGCGGCTCACCGAAGATCTGCTGACCCTGGCCCGCGTTCAAGGGACGGCGCCTGGAACCGAATCGGTGAAGGTGCTCGATGTCATCGACGAGGCCGTACGCATGGCACGCGGTCGCGCCAAAGAGCGCGCGATCGAGGTCGTCGTTCGCGACCACACGGGCGGCGTCAAAGTTCGGGGTGGGCGCACCGACGTCGCGCGCGCGCTTCGGAACCTCGTCGACAACGCCGTGACTCACAGCCCCGAAGGAGGAAGGGTCGAGGTCGTCGCCGCCGCGAAGGGCGAAGCGGTCGAGATTTCGGTGACCGACCAGGGCAAAGGGATTCCGGCGGGCGACATCGATGAGGTCTTCTCGCCCTTCTTTCGTGGGACGAGCGTAGCCACGACCGGCGAGCCGGGGGCAGGCCTGGGTCTCGCGATCGCCCGCGGCATCGCGCGCTCGCACGGCGGTGACGTGCTCCTCGGACCGCTCCCCGCGAAGGGCGCATGCTTTCTGCTTCGCTTGGTCGAGGCCGACGTGCCGAGCGATCGCGAGCCGCCGCCGCCGGGGATCATCACGAACTGAACACGAACCAACCTCGCTCTGCTTCCTCTGACTTCCGATCTTCTTCTCTTCTCGACCTCTGGGCGCAACTCGTAAGGAGAGGCAGAGGGAACGGGAAGATTTGAAAGTCGGAAGGGCGGAGGAAGCAGAGCGAGAAAGAACGTCGGGAGGGCAGCGGGGCTTTCCTTCGAACGGCGGCTAGCGGTGATAACTGGTCGCGGTCACCAGGACGACGGCGATGAACGCGAAGTAGGCGACGATCAATACGACCGCGATCACACCGCCGATCCACAGCGACTTGCGAGCGGTCGCGAGCTTCTGTCGTGCACCGTCGAAGTTTCCGGCGCGATGCAGCGTCTTCGCCTGGTCCATCAGCACGAACGACACGATGCCGGCCGGTTGGCAGATGATCGCGCAGATGACGCTCCAGATGACCAAATTCGTCGGGACGATGAGCTCGGCGCCCATGGGCAACCCTTGCTGCGCATAGCCCTGCCCGGCGAAGCCAGGCGCGTAGGGTGCGGCTCCGAACGAGCCTCCGGCGCGGCCGAAACCAGCTTGCGCGTAGGCTCCGCCGCCTGGAGAGCCGGCGCCGCACGCGGGGCATCGCGCTTGTGCGGAGTCAGCCGAATAAGACATCGCGCAGCCGGGACAGGTCACCTGCATGCCCGGAGACTAGCCCCAAGGGCGGCCAGGGGACAGGTCACATTGCGGAAGACCACCTCATCGCGCTGAGGGGCTGCGAAGGAATTGGACGCATACCATCGTCGCCGATCCCATCGCCAAATCGGCGGCCTCGTCGCTCCGCTACTCAAAATACCCTAGTATTCTTGCGCTTACTCCTCGGGCGCCAATCTGGCTTCGTTCTCGACGACCCTGATACGCATCCAATTCCTGCACAGCCCCTAGAAGGGCCTGCGTATAAACAACACGGTGCTATTCCGCCGATATCTTCGTGAGACAGGTGGCCTCGTCACTGCGCTCCCCAGCCTACAAAAGTAGGCTTTCGGTGCTCGTTCCTCGGGTACCAGCCTCGTGAAAGTTGAGGCGGAATATCGATCGACTTATTTATACGCGGGCCCTAAGAATGTGCCGGTGCGCATCTTCGCCGTCGGCCGCTTCTCGCTTCAGGCGTGGCTCGTCTTCGCGGGTCTCTCGATCGTCGGCTGCTCGCACACGTATCGCGCCGGCGACGAGGTGATGGTCGATTGGGAGGGCAAAGAATACCCGGCGACGATTCTCACCGCCGAGCCCGCCAAGTTCAAAGTGCATTACGACGGCTTCGACGACGCCTGGGACGAGATGGTCCCGAAGAGCCGCGTCAAAGGTCTTCGCAAAGGTGGCGAGATCAGGCCCGAGGCACCGGCGAAGGTACGCGCGAAGGCGCTCGAAGCCGCGCAGACCAACACGTACCGAGTCGGCGACACGGTGCGCGTCGAATGGAGTGGCCGTTTCTATGCCGCACAGATCATCGAGGTCGTGGGCAAAGAGCGCTACCGCGTCCACTACGAGGGATACGGCCCCGAATGGGACGAGAGCGTCGGCCTCGCGCGCGTCCAACCCAAGTGACGCGCCATTCTTCTTTTCTGGGTAGGTTGTCAACGTCGACGGTTTGAGGGTATGGCCTCATCCCAATGGCTTCGCTCACTTCCGAGACCAAGCCACGTGCACGAAGCGCGCGTGTGCGGCTCGAGCTCGCTCGATCACGACCCGATTGAGTGACACGCCGCCGCTCGTACTGCGGCGCAGCGGATTGCTCCGGAGGGCGCGTCAACGGAAGTGACAGAGTCAAACCGATCGTCAAACTTCCTGTCCTCCTGTTGCATCTCTCGATATCGACAGGCGCGCTCCGCGAAGCTCGGCCACACGGCACGAAATGCGAAGAGCCGCCCTCGCTTTCGCGGGGACGGCTCGTCGAGCCGCATCGAGAGAGGCTTCTATAGTGAGAGGACGCTGGGTTACTTCTTCTTCTTCGCTTCTTCTTCGCGGAACTTCTTGATGAGCTCCTCGGAGACCGAGTTCGGCGTGGGGGCGTAGCGCGCGAACTCCATGGTGAACTCGCCCTTGCCCTGGGTCGACGAACGGAGCGAGGTCGAGAAGCCGAACATCTCGGCGAGGGGGACCTCGGCTTCGATGTTGCTGAATCCCGACTCGTCTTCGGCCGTGCTGGCGATGATGCCACGACGCTGGAGAAGGAGACCGGTCATGCCGCCCTGGAACTCGGCAGGACCTTCGACGACTACCTTCATGATCGGCTCGAGGATCTGCGGGCCGGCCTTGGCGTAGAACTCGCGCCAAGCGCCACGGGCTGCTTCTTGGAATGCCGTGTCGCTCGAGTCGACGGCGTGGAATCCACCGTCGCTCAGCGTGACCGACACGTTGGTGACCTGCGCGCCGATGAGCTGGCCCTTGGCGAGCATGGACTTGAAGCCCTTCTCGACCGCGGGGATGTACTCCTTCGGAACGACGCCGCCCGAGATGTCGTCGACGAAAAGGAAATTGCCCTCTGCGTACGGCTCCATGTGGCCGGCGATCTTGCCGAACTGGCCTGATCCACCGGTCTGCTTCTTGTGGGTGTAGGCGTAGTCGGTGCGCTTGGTGATGGTCTCGCGGTACGCGACGCGGGGCGGGCTCGTGACCACCTCGGCCTGGTATTCGCGCTTCATTCGCTCGACGTAGACGTCGAGATGAAGCTCGCCCATGCCGGCGATGATCGTTTCGCCCGTCTCGGGATCGGCGCTCACGCGGAAGGTCGGATCTTCTTTCGTGAAACGTCGGAGAGCCTTCGACATGTTCGTCTGGCCCTTCGAATCTTTCGGCGTGATCGTGAGCGAGATGACCGCGTCGGGCACGAACATGCTCGACATGGCGTAGTTCACTTCGCCGTCGGTGAAGGTATCGCCTGAGTTGCAGTCGATACCGAACATCGCGACGATGTCACCCGGATCCGACTCCTCGATGTCTTCCATGTCGTCGGAGTGCATGCGGACGAGACGGCCGACCTTGTGGCGCTTGCCGGTACGGGTGTTCGTGACCTCCATGCCCTTCTTGAGCTGGCCTTGGTACACGCGGACGTAGCTGAGCTGGCCGAAGCGACCGTCTTCGAGCTTGAACGCGAGCGACACGAGGTGGTCTTCGGAGACGCTCTTGAGGATGACTTTCTCCTCGCTCTTGTCGAGATCGACGGCCGTGTTCTCGACGTCGGTCGGATCGGGCAGGTACGCGAGAACGCCGTCGAGCAAGAGCTGGACGCCCTTGTTCTTGTAGGCCGATCCCATCATCACCGGAGCGATCTTGAGAGCGATGGTCGCGTTGCGAATGGCGGCGACGATGAGCGGTTGGGTGACCTTCTCTTCGAGGATGGCTTCGGCGAGCGAGTCGTCGAAGAGCGAAAGCTGGTCGAGCATCTCAGCGTGGAACTTGTCGGCCTCGGCCTGCATGTCGGCGGGGATTTCGCCCTCGATGATCTCTTCGCCGTTCGGCCCCTGGAAGCGGAACGAGCGCATCTTGACGAGATCGACCACGCCCTCGAACTTGTCTTCGAGACCGATGGGGAGCTGGAGCAGAACGGGGTTCAGCTTGAGCTTCTCGCGGAGCTGATCTTTGACGCGAAGCGGGTTCGCGCCGGCGCGGTCGAGCTTGTTGACGAACGCGATGCGCGGAACGCCGTAGCGGCGCATCTGGCGATCGACGGTGAGCGATTGCGACTGCACACCCGAAACGCCGCAGAGGACGAGGATGGCGCCGTCGAGGACGCGCAGAGCGCGCTCGACCTCGATGGTGAAGTCGACGTGGCCTGGCGTATCGATGATGTTGATGTGGTGGTTCTGCCAGAAGCAGTGCGTCGCGGCCGATTGGATGGTGATGCCGCGTTCGCGCTCCAGATCCATCGAGTCCATCTTCGCGCCGACGCCGTCTTTACCGCGCACGTCGTGGATGGCGTGGATGCGCTTGGTGTAAAAGAGGATGCGCTCCGTCAGCGTCGTTTTGCCGGAGTCGATGTGGGCACTGATCCCGATGTTGCGGATCTTCGTAATGTCGGACATGACGGGAGCGTCTCCTCGAACCGAAAAGTGGCTCGCTTTCCGCGCGTACTTAGCTAGTCGGGGCCCCATTCGCCAGGAAAAAGCGTAAAGTGCGCCACTTCGGCCGAGCCATTCATGATCCGTAACGCCCTCACGGGTGGCTTGTCGCCGCGCCGCTTCTCGCCGGCTGCGCCTCCGAAGGTGTTACCGCCCCGCGTCGTCGCCGATGCCGAGTCGTTCGATGCCTGCGACCGGCCCATCAGTCTCGACGAGGTCGCGCGGCGCGTCTCCGAGCACGAGGCGGTGTTCATCGGCGAGACGCATGGCCACCCGCTCGGGCTCGCCGTTCGAGGCGTCGTTATCCAGATCTGGCGCGTGAGCGTCCCACCACACACATCTTCAAGATCAGCGTCGTCGAGTCGCGCGACGATGTGTGGAGCGGTCTCGCCGACGCGGTGATCGTGGTAGGAGACACGCCCGACTCAGACCCCTGACCGATCCCCAGCGAGCTCTCTTTTCGGTTATCTTGGCTCGGGCCACGCGGTCGGGAACGTGTCCGAATTCGTCTCCTTCGAGGAAGGTCACCATTCTCCTTCAGCTGCTGATCATTTTCGCGCTCATTCTCTTGAACGGCGTCTTGGCTGGGTCCGAGATCGCGCTCGTTTCCGTTCGCAAGACGCGAATCGATCAGCTCGTGAACGAGAAGCGCGCCGGCGCCGACGCGGTGAAGAAGCTCCGCAAAGATCCCGAGCATCTGCTCGCGACGGTCCAGATCGGTGTCACCGTCATCACCGAGGCCGCGGCGGCGTTCAGCGGTTCGCACCTCGCGAAAGAGCTCGAGCCCCATTTCGCGGCGATCCCGATGTTCGCCCACTCGGCGGAGCAAGTCTCGCTCGGCGTCGTGATCGTTCTGCTCGCCTTTCTCACGCTGTGGCTCGGCGAGCTCGTTCCCAAGTCGCTCGCGCTTCGGAGCGCCGAGCGTTACGGGCTCTTCGTTTCGCGCCCGTTACTCGGGCTCTCGTGGCTCTTGAAGCCTGCGGTGTGGGCGCTCACTTGGGCGTCGAACCTGGTGCTCCGCGTGTTCGGCGACAAGACGACGTTCGCCGAATCACGTCTGTCGCCCGGTGAAATTCAGCAGCTCGTCGACGAAGCCACCGAGGCCGGATCGGTCGATCGGCAGGCCGGCGAGATTGCGTCGCGCGCGATCGATTTCGCCGATCTCACGGCGAGCCAAGTCATGGTACCGCGGCACAAGATCGTAGGCCTCCCGCGGAATTCAACGACCGACGAGATCAAGCAGATCGTCCTCGAGCACGGTCACACGCGCATGCCGGTCTACGAAGGGATGATCGACAACGTCGTCGGTTACGTGACCATCCGCGACTTGATGGCGATCTTCGCCGAGCAGCGCTTGATCCTCCTCGAAGACGCGATTCGCCCTGCGTTCATCGTTCCCGAGACGATGCGCGCCGTCGATCTGTTGAGCGAGATGAAGAAGCGCAAGATCCAGATCGCCGTCGTCGTCGACGAGCTCGGGGCGACGAGCGGCATCATCACGACCGAAGATCTGGTCGAAGAGCTCGTCGGTGACATCGCGAGCGAGCACGACCTCGACAAGCCGTCACCGATTCAACACGAGCCGGGTGGCGCAGTGATCGTTCGCGGCGAAGTGCCTCTCCGCGACGTCAACCGCGAGCTCGATCTCGATCTCCCCGAGGGCGAGACCTGGTCGACGATCGCAGGCCTCTGCCTCGAGCTCGCGGGGCGCATCCCCAAGGTCGGAGAGACCTTCACCGCGAGCGACGGCTCGACGCTCGAGATCGTCGCCGCGACGCCGCGCCACGTGAAATCGGTGCGCATCGTCCCCGCCCAACCGGCGAAGGGCGACGACGACTGACCCACGGCCGACGCGAATCGGCCCCGAGGCGCCGCGAAGCTCGGACGCTCGCCGCGGTTCGAGGCGAGAGGGCTTTGCGCCCCGTGGGCTTCGTGAGAGAGACTCGTGACCATGTCGCACCACCCGACGAATTTCGAAGGCTCGATCACCGACGCCATTCAAGAGGCCATCGTCGCGAAGATCCCCGACGCGAAGGTCGAAGCAGCCGGCGGCGGCGGTCACTTCACGATCGAGGTGGTCTCGCCCGTCTTCGCAGGCAAGAGCATGCTTGAAAGCCAGAGGCTCGTTCTCAGCGCGATCAAGCATCTGATGGCCGGTGAGATGGCTCCCGTACACGCAGTCGACAGCATCAAAACGCGCGCGGTCTGATTGGCCCATCTTCAGAAAGTAGACAGAATGAAGGTCTCGGCGCTCGCTCTTCTCACGCTCTCGTCGGCGCTGTCGGTCGCTTGCGGTGCTAGCCCGGCGAAGCCTCTGACCCCCGCAGCCGTCGCCATCGTCGCGCCGAAAGCACCTCTGGTAGCTGACGAGCCCGAAGCGACGGACGATGAGGCACTCGCCGATTCGTCGGCGAGCAAGGCACGACGAGCTGCTGTCGACGAGGCCGCTGCGTCCGGGGTCCTAGGATTGCTCGGTGAAGGAAGCGCAGGGGCGCCCTCGGACGACGAGCATAATGCCGCGATCATCCAAGCCCTGATGAACCAGACGGATGATGCCACCTTGCTGAGCGGCATAGTTGGCTTGGGTGGCTTGCGTGGCGGTGGTGCGGTCGGCAGTGCGATCGGTGGTGCGGTCGGCGGTGGTGCGGTCGTGAGCAGTGGTCTCGTGATGCGCGGCGGTGGAGTCGGACAGGGCGCTCGAGGTGGGCTCGGCGGCGCCGTCGGCGCTGCGGACCCCGGCGGACTCGGCGCGTCTTCCATGCTCGAAATGCAAGGCAAGACCTCCGGAAAGAAGCCTGCGGCTCCCACGCGCATCACGCTCCTTTCGCTGAAGACCGAAGGGCTCACGCTCGATGCGACGAGCAGGGTGTTCGACCGAAACGATCGCGCCATCCGCGCTTGCTACGAGACATGGCTCGAGACCGTGAAGCAGGCCGAAGGCTCGCTCGGATTGGAGATCGTCGTCGCCAAAGATGGTCACGTCACCAAGGTCGGAGTCACCAAACCCACGGGCCACACTCCGCTCGACATCTGTGTGCTCGACGTCGTGACCCGCCTGTCGTTCGCCAAGCCCACTCCGACCGAGGGGAAAGACACGATCGTCTCCGTCGAGCTCGCCTTCCGAAGACCCCCCGTCGCGACGCAACCGACGAGCAACGGACCGTGAAACGGCTCGAAGCGGTTGGGGGGACCTGACCCGGGGCGGGCTTTGGAGTAAGGTCGAGGGGTCCTCGGACACCTTCCGAGCGCCGTCCTCCCCCCTTCGCGAAGAGAGACCACGTGAGCCACGAGCGCCTGCGTCCTTCCGACACGTTCATTCACCGGCACATCGGCCCGACCCCGGACGACATCGCCAAGATGCTCGGCACACTCGGCCTCGCGACCCTCGACGAGCTCACCGACTCGACGGTGCCCGCGAACATCCGGAAAAAGGAGCTGCTCGCTCTCGGCGGTCCTCGCACCGAGCACGCGCTCGTCTCGGAGCTCAAGACCATCGCGTCGAAGAACCGCGTTCTCCGCTCGTTCATCGGAATGGGTTATTACGATACGATTACGCCAGCAGTCATTTTGCGAAACGTGCTCGAGAACCCGGGCTGGTATACCCAATACACTCCTTACCAAGCCGAGATCGCGCAAGGACGGCTCGAAGCGCTCTTGAACTTCCAGACGATGGTGGCCGATCTCTGCGGCATGACCCTCGCCAATGCCTCGCTCCTCGATGAAGGAACCGCAGCGGCCGAGGCCATGACGATGTGTCAACGCATCGGTGCCCGCGAAGACGAGCGAAAGAAGTTCTTCGTCGCCGACGACAACCATCCGCAGACCATCGCGGTCGTGGCGACCCGCGCCGAGCCGCTCGGTATCGAGGTCGTCGTCGGACCCGTGTCGGAGCTCGACCACGCGCTCGACGAAGGCCACGGCACGTACTTCGGAATGCTCTTGTCTTATCCGACCACCGACGGTCGCGTCAAAGACTACAAGGCGCTCGTCGACCGGGCGCACGCAGCAGGTACGCGCGTCGTCATGGCGACCGATCTGCTCGCGCTCACCCTCCTCACCCCGCCGGGAGAGCTCGGCGCCGACATCGCGATCGGCACGAGCCAGCGCTTCGGCGTCCCGCTCGGATTCGGTGGTCCGCACGCGGCATTTCTCGCGACCGATGCACAGCACAGCCGACACATCCCCGGGCGAATCATCGGTCAATCACGCGACGCGCGCGGCAATCCAGCTTGTCGGCTCGCATTGCAGACCCGTGAGCAACACATTCGCCGCGACCGCGCGACGAGCAACATCTGCACGGCGCAGGTGCTCCTCGCCGTCGTCGCCAGCATGTACGCCGTTTATCACGGCCCCGAAGGCCTGAAGCGCATCGCGCAGCGGGTTCACGGCTTCACGCGGGTCATCGATGCAGGCTTGAAGAAGCTGGGCTTCGAGACCGGCAGCGAGCCGTTCTTCGACACGCTCCGTGTCGAGACGAGCCAGGCAGATGGGATCGAGCTCCTTCGTCGCGCCGAAGCCCAGGGAATGAATCTGCGTCTCTATCCCAATGGGAACGTCGGCATCTCGGTCGACGAGACCACGAGCGAGGCCGATGTCTCGGCGCTCTTCGAGGTGTTCGCCCACGGGCGCGGTGCGGCGCCGCAGGTGGCCGACCTCGAAGAGGCCGCTTCGAGCGATTACCCGGTAGGGTTCGCGCGTTCGAGCAGCTATCTCACGCACCCGGTCTTCAACACGTACAAATCCGAGACCGATCTTCTTCGCTATCTGCACAAGCTCGAGACCCGCGATCTGTCACTCACGACGTCGATGATCGCGCTCGGCTCGTGCACGATGAAGCTCAATGCCACGAGCGAAATGATTCCGATCACGTGGCCCGAATTCGGTCGCATGCACCCGTTTTCGCCGAGCTCGCAGACCGAAGGCTATCAAAAGCTCTTCTCCGATCTGGAGAGCTGGCTCGCAGAAATCACCGGCTTCGCAGGGACGAGCCTTCAGCCGAACGCAGGTGCGCAAGGCGAGTATGCAGGCTTACTGGTCATTCGTGCCTATCACCTCAGCCACGGAGCCAAGCACCGCGACATATGCCTCATTCCGACCTCGGCGCACGGCACCAACCCCGCCAGCGCGTCGCTCGCGGGTCTCCGCGTCGTCACGGTGGCGTGCGACGAGCGCGGAAACGTCGACGTCGAAGACCTTCGCTTGAAGGCGAAGAAGCACGCGGCCGAGCTCGCGGCGCTCATGATCACCTATCCGTCGACCCACGGTGTCTTCGAAGAATCGATTCGCGAGATCTGCGAGATCGTTCACGCTCACGGCGGGCAGGTTTACATGGATGGCGCGAACATGAACGCGCAGGTAGGACTCTGCCGCCCGGGCGACTTCGGTCCCGACGTCTGTCATCTCAATTTGCACAAGACTTTTTGCATTCCCCACGGCGGCGGCGGTCCGGGCATGGGACCCATTTGTGTGGCGGCGCACTTGGTCCCGTTCCTACCGAGCGATCCATTGAGCTTCGGTGTGGGGCAAGAGCAGCACATCGGACCGGTCAGCGCGGCGAGACACGGGAGCGCCAGCATTCTGCCCATTCCGTGGGTCTACATCGCGCTGATGGGTAACGAGGGTCTTCGCAAGGCGACTCAGGTCGCCATTCTCAATGCGAACTTCATGGCCAAGCGCCTCGAGGGGTCGTTCGACGTGCTCTACCGCGGCAAGAACGGTCGCGTCGCGCACGAGTTCATCGTCGATTGCAGACCCTTCAAGAAGAGCGCTGGAATCGAGGTCGAAGACATCGCGAAGCGTCTCATCGACTATGGCTTTCACGCGCCGACGATGTCGTTCCCCGTCCCCGGAACGCTCATGATCGAGCCTACCGAGAGCGAGCCTCTCAGCGAGCTCGATCGGTTCTGCGACGCGCTGTTGGCCATTCGCGACGAGATTCGTCTCGTCGAAGAGGGGAAGTTCGAGCGCAACGACAATCCGCTGAAGAATGCGCCGCACACGGCCGCCGTCGTCACGGCCGACGAATGGCCTCACAGCTATTCGCGAGCGGTCGCGGCCTATCCGGCGGCGTGGCTTCGTGAGCACAAGTTCTGGCCGGTGGTGAGCCGCGTCGACAACGCGTACGGCGATCGCAACCTCGTCTGCACCTGTCTGCCGATCGAAGCCTACGCGGCCGAGTGACTCGAGCGGCGCTCGAGCGCTCGCAAAGAAACGCGTCGCGAGAGATGGGAATTCCCCGTTCCTCGCGGCGCGTCGTGATGCGTACGAATTTTAGAACCGATGAGGAGGACAACTTGCGAACGACATCGATGAAGATGGCCATGACGGCGATGGCCGTGGTCGCGACGGCCTGCGGAAGCAAAACAGGCAACACTGCATCGAGCTCGAAAGCCGAGAGCGCCAAGGCTTCTCTGAGCGCCGTGACGACAGGAAGCGCGGCCGCCAACGCGAGCAAGCCCGTCGGTCCGAAGAAAGGGCCGCTGCCCGTCGGATTCACCCTCGCCGTGTCTGCTCCCAAGTCGGGTGACACCATCGGCGAGACGGGCATCTTCACCTCGCTCACGATGAGCGCCACCGACGATCCGCTCATCGCCTACGTCGAGAAAGGCACCGACGAGAAGCTCCACCTCGCGTTCATCACGTGGGATCGCGACGCGGGTAAGTGGAAGGGCCCCATCGTCGTCGATTCGATCGACGATCTCGGAGGCTCGGCGCCCGTACTGCAGATCGCGCGCGACAAGAGCTCGAGCGCGCTCGGTATCGCTTATCGCAAGAGCGAAAAAGAGGAATGGCTCGCGCTCTCGTCCGACAGCGGGACGTCTTGGAAGAAAGAGAAGCTCCCGAGCTCGGAGAACGTCAGCAGCGCTTCGCTGGCGATGGCGAAGGGCGGACAATTCATCGCATTCAACGAAGGCGCCGAAGTGAAGGTGCTGTCGCGCTTCGCAGCGACCGGCGACTTCAAAGTGGAAAAGGCCCCGTTGCTCGCCGATTCGGCGAACACCAAGGGTGGCGACGTGAGCCTCGCCGTCGACAGCGACGGAAAACCGGGCATCCTTTACGGGCTCGTTCCCAAAGAGGCTTACAACACCGCGATCGCCTTCTGGCGACCAGGTGATCCAGCGCCGAGCAAAGTCATCGACTCGAACAACTACCAAAACGACGCGGTACATCTGAGCCTCGCATTCGCTGGCAACAAACCGCGCGCAGCGGTCAATCTCGCGCACGACGGAACGAACAGCCCAACCTACTTCGTCGCGTCCGACGACGGCAAACAGTGGGCGACGCCCATCAACGTCGCCAAAGACGGTGGTCAAAGCACCGATTGGTATTTGAATTTGGCCGTCACCGAGAAGGCCGAGCCACGTCCCGAAGCCGAAGCGCTTGCTCTCCCGGTGGTCGGAGGCAACACCGATGGTACGAAATGCGGCGAGCCGAAGCTCGCGCGCATGATCGACCTGAAGAGCTTCGCGACTTGCAGCCCCGACACCAATGGCTCGCTCGCTCTCGATGCCAAGTACGCTTCTGCCTCCTTCGATGCGAAGGGCAAGCTGTACATGGCATTGTCGAATACCTCCAACGACGCCAAGCTCCCCGCCGGTCTCCTCGTTTGGCACGAATAGCGAGAGACAGGAGAGATTCAACAGGAAGACAGGCAGGCCCTAAGGCGCCCGGTCGAAATAAGCGCGTCGCGAGACCGCCGAGACCGAAGCGAGACGATCGCCCGACGAGTGAGCACCGGAAGCCTACTTTTGTAGGCTGAGGAGCGGAGAGAGGAGGCCGACCCTCGCAGCGAAGGGATCGGCGGTCGCAGCAGCACTTATTTCGAGCGGGCGTCTTAGGGCCTGCTGCGCTCGTATTCGTGAGAGCGTTCCGACTTCGGGCGACGGCCCGCCACGGACCTTCGCGATTCCCTCGACTCCTCAGGGAATTCGGCCATCGCCTCAGACTCCACGAGACTGCGCGCGGCCGAACGAGGCAGTCGGCCCTGCTATTTTCCGACAGGATGGGGTCCTTCGGAATCCGCGGGTTGTTTCTCACCGAAAGAGAGCGCCGCGAGCGCAGCGAATATCGATCCGGCGCCGAAGCTCGACCGTTGACGGCGCGTGCGTGACGCGACGGCATTGGGCCGTGAGACACCGAGAACCGCCATCGCGCAAGCTTCGATCGGGCCTCATCGAGCACGCGTCGCATCGGTGGTAGGCTCGGTGGCAACAGGCAGGGCCAAGGAATGAAGCGAAGCTCGATGCTCACGAGCCCCGTCGTTTGGGGATGGTTCCTCGCCGCCTGCTCGGCGCCGGCAGAGCGCGCGGAGCACGTCGCGAGCCCGGTCCCCAAGACCGCGGCGTCGTCGAAGCCGAGCCTGCTCGCGAGCGCGGAAATCGTTCCAACTCCCGGCGCCTCGGGATCGAGCACCACGGCCGCTCCGCCAATCGACGTCGCCCGAGAGATCGCCGAACGCACCGTCGGCGGGACGCCGAAGGCCCATCGGTTCCTCTATTCGTGGACCACGCAGAAGCAGCTCGAAGAGCTTGAGAATGGAAGCGCGCTCTTGTCGCGCGAAATGTCCACGACCCGTGGACCTTCGGCCTTCGACGACTTTCTCTCCGCCGAAGCCGCGCGCGGCAGCGACGTGGGCAAGCTTCTCTTCTCCGAAGGGTTCAAGAAGAAGCGCTTCGCGTGGCCGAGCCCTTTCGCGACGATCACTGGCGAGGCCGATGGCTCGTACGGTGATGTGCTCCTCGAGATCGAGCTTCGCGACCAGGCATGGATACTCGACTACGGGAGCGGCTCGGTTCTCGGGGTCGACGGCTCGAAAGGCACCCTCGCCGACGCGTCGAAGCACCCCGAGCGCATCGCTGCCGTGTTCTACCTCGGTGACGGCTATCGTGAATTCGTCATCGTGAACGAGTCGATGATTCGACGATGGTCTGCGGGAGCCGCGCCCGCGGTCATCCGCGCGCTGCGGAAAGACACCGAATTTCTGCTCGCGGTCGCCGATGCCATCGACGACGACAAGACCAAGATGCCCGCGATGCCTTCGGCGACCGAGCAGCTCTTGCATCAGACGCTCGCGTTCGCGCGCAAGCTCGGCGTCGACGAGCTCAGGTCGCGCGCCAAGCTCATCGACACGCTTCGATCGATGGCCCGTATCGCAGTCGAAAAGGAGCCGAACGTGCCGTTCGTTCTCGGACGGCAGCGGCTCCCGCTACCGCCCATTTGCAAGAAGGTCCAAAGCGTCAGTTACAATTCCCATGACGTTGGCTCGTTCGCTGCGCCCTCTCGAAAGCCGGTGGCCTCGGTGCTCTGCGAGCCGGCCGCTCCGAAAGTGGTGTGTCTGGCGAATCAGGGGAAGAAGCCCGCAGACGTCGTTTGCACACCGCTGCCTGTCTTCTCGCAATGACCGAGTCCATCGGCCGCCGCCCGAGACACACACGCATTCGGAAGACACCACCGGCCCGATCTCGGTCGAGGCGGCCGCTTCTCGTAGGACTATTTCGAGGCGATCGAAGGCTCATCGACCATCGACGTCGCCTTCTTCGGGGTGCTCGTCTGGATGTGGCTGCACGCCGACGCTTCGCCAGCGACGCACGCATTGACGAATAGCGAGAGAGCTCGATCCGGCTCGGAGGGAGCCACGAGCTCCGCGAGATCGAGACATGCCGCCGTCTCGCCGTCTCTGCACGCGTGGGTCAAGAGGTCGGAGGCGAAGGCGAGGTCTTTGGGAACGACTTTGCCCTCTTTGTAGAGTCGTCCGAGGTTCGCGCAGCCCGAGCGCTCACCTTCGTCGCAAGCCCGCGAATAGAAGTCGCGAGCCTGCTTCTGTGCCGGAACACCTTGGACGCCGTGCTCGAGGACCAATCCGAGGTTCGTACAACCGCGCCCGTTTCCCTGGTTGCAGGCCATTCGATAGAGCTTCGCGGCGCGCCTCGGATCGGCGGCCACCCCTCGCCCGAGCTCGTAGAGAACACCGAGCGCACTGCACGCACCTGCGTCGCCCGACGTGCACCCCTGCTCGAAGAGAACGCGAGCCCCTTCGAGACTGCCCTTGTCGGGGTTTCGCCGAAGCGCCTGTTCGACGCAACCTTGCTCGTCGTATCCCGGCGAGCTTCCACCGAACGTTGCACCCACGCATCCCGTCAGGGCCGAAGAGGCTCCGAGAAGGGCGACGGTCAATACGTTGCGAATGAGCTCGTTCATGGACTTCACCTTGGTTTGGTTCCCGAGAGCGCGCGCCGCACCGCAACCTCGTCCGACGCGCGACAAATCGCGAACGCAGGATGTCGGCTCTCGGGCCTCTCGAAGACCCGCCTCCGCTGGCAGAGCGCACCGCTCACGAGCAGTGCACATCGCCTAGAAAAACTGGCGCGAGCGCTTTTCTGTCACTCGGTGTGACTTCGGTCGGCCCTTCAAACCGTGGACGAGCGCCCGACCCCTACCCCGGTGACGAGGTTCGGCCGCTTGCGCGTCTGTAGGTCAATGGCTTTGCGCCCGCACCTTTCGGATGCGGTTGCCCTTATCGGTTCGCTCTCTCGAACGGCACTGTCGATAGGCACCTAAAGAGACCGATCGAGAAATAGCTGGGAGAGTGTCTTACAGCCACTACTTCGGAAGCGGCTCGGCGAAGTCCTCGTCCCAATGCTCCAGAACCCCGCGCTCGCCTCGACTCCGGCGATCGCGCTCGAGGTTCTTGAGCTCGACGCGCCGAATCTTTCCGCTGATCGTTTTCGGGAGCTCGACCACGCGAAGCCCCTCTCTTCCCGAGCCCTCGGGCGACGTGAATTCGAGCCTTCGAACGCGGTTGTAAGGTGCGAGGCGATCTTTCGCGAACGCGAAGATGCGCTTGGCCATCTCGGCGGTCGGCAGCTCCCCGGGGACGAGGTGGACGAAGGCCTTGGGCACCGCGAGGCGAACTGGATCGGGGCTCGGTACGACCGCGGCTTCGGCAACACAGGGGTGCTCGAGCAGCGCGCTCTCGAGCTCGAAAGGGCTGATTCGGTAGTCGCTCGCTTTGAACACGTCGTCCGCGCGCCCGACGTAGGTCAGGTAGCCGTGCTCGTCTCGGGCGGCGACGTCGCCCGTGCGATAGAAGCCGCCTTCGGTGGCTTTTGCCATGAGCATAGGGTCGTCGACATAGCCGACCATGAGCCCGAGCGGGCGTTCTGCGAGCGGTAGCGTGAGCTCTCCCTCGGTCGCTTCGTTTCCCTCGTGATCGACGAGCGCCACCCGATAGCCGGGGAGCGGACGGCCCATCGACCCGGGAACCACCCGGGCTCCGGGCGTATTTCCGACCTGAGCGGTGGTTTCGGTTTGCCCATAGCCGTCGCGGATCGTGATCCCCCAGGCCTCGCGCACTCTCTGGATGATCTCCGGATTGAGTGGCTCACCCGCGGCGACGATTTCTTGCAACGGAGGCTTCGACTTCGTCAGGTCTTCGAGGATCAGCATTCTCCACACGGTCGGCGGCGCGCACAGGCTCGTCACGTTCGCGTGCGCCAACAATTCGAGGATGCGCGGCGCGGAGAAGCGCGCGTAGTCGTACACGAACACCGTCGCCTCGGCGTTCCAAGGGGCGAACACGTTGCTCCAGGCGTGCTTCGCCCAGCCGGGCGAGCTGATGTTCCAATGAACGTCGCCGGGTCTGTGGCCGATCCAATACATCGTCGAGAGGTGCCCGACCGGGTAGCTCTGATGGGTGTGGAGCACGAGCTTCGGCTTCGCCGTCGTTCCCGAGGTGAAGTAGAGCAGCAGCGGATCGGTCGCGAGCGTGGGCCCGTCGGGCGTGAATTCGCGGGTGACGGACTTCGCGTCGTCCCACGAGCAATAGTCGGGTGCGCCTGCGCCGACCAGAAAGCGCGTCACCTCCTTTTGCTCGTGGGCGGAGAGGAGCGCGAACGCCGCGTCGACCTTCGCCTTGCCTGTCGAATCGGTCACGACGTGCCGAACTGCTCCTCGCCTCACACGGTCGAGCAGATCGCTCGGAACGAGCTGGGTCGTCGCCGGAACGATCACCGCGCCGAGCTTCATGCAGGCCAACATCGCCTCCCAGAGCTCTGCCCGATTCGGCAGCATGAGCAAGACGCGCTCGCCGCGTCGCACGCCGGCTTCTCGCAGAAACACCGCCGCGCGACTCGACCGCGACGAGAGCTCGCGAAACGAGATCTTCTCGTCGCGATAGCCATGGCCCCCCTCCCCGATCTCGTCGTGCACGATCCAAAGAGCGGTCGCCTCGGGCTTTTCGACGCGATCGAAATGGTCGAGTGCCCAATTGAAGGTCTCGAGCACCGGCCAGGAGAAAGCCGCGTACGCCCGTTCGTAGTCGTCGCGGTGCGAGAGAAGAAGATCGCGGGCACTCAGGAAGGCTTCGCGTGACATGGGAGCAAGATAGCTCGCTCGAGCGTTGACCGATCCGTCACCGTCGCGCGAGGGCGCGGTTTGACGCGAGTCCCCACGACGATTACCCCCCGGATGGATCATGGCAACACGTCCTCGCCTCCCTGGCGCCCTCGGTGTGGCCGCGAGCACGCTCGGCCTGTTCTTCGCGGGCTTCTCGACGCACGACTACGCCGAGCACCTCGATCGTCAGCTACACGGAACACATTGCTCGTTCATCCCCGGCCTCGTCGACGTCGACAAGACCGAGAACGCCTGCAAAATCGCGATGTACAGCCCGTACTCGGCGTTGTTCCGCGATCGCATCTGGGGCGGCGTTCCGATCAGCCTCTTCGGCCTCGGCGTGTACGGCCTCTTCTTCGCGATGTCGCTCTACGTCCTTCTCGGGGGCGACCGCGCTTCGAAGCGGTCGTGGCAGGCCTTCGGCGTCGCCGCCCTGACGCCACTCGTATTCTCCTGCATCTTGTTCTTCATTTCGCTCACGCGACTCGGACACTTCTGCAAGCTGTGTGTCGGTCTCTACGTGGCGTCGGCCATCCTCGCGGCCTCCGGCATTCTCGCCCTCCTCAAGGCCGGAGGCTCCCCGTCGGGAGCAGCGTCGACGCCCGGGGCGCTTTCGGGCGACACGTCGCAGACGGTCCGTGATCCCAATCTGCCCTGGGGCCTCCGCGCGAAGAAGGGAGACACCGTCGCCGACGATGGCGCGGCGCCTGCGAAGCAGAATTCACCGGCGCCCGCGAAACCTTTGGTGACCGAGATCCCTCGCGGCAGCGTGCTCGTGTTCCCGCTCGTGCTCGCCGGGCTCGCGCTGTTCGCTGGCTTGCCCGCGACGGTCTACGCGGCCGCGCTCCCGAGCTACAAACAGTATCTGCGGTCGTGTGGCACGATCATCGAGCTGACCGAAAAGCACGGCGCGCTCGTGAAGATCCCGACCACGAGCCCGAAGCAAGCGGCGCTCACCTTCGAAGATCCGCTCTGCCCCACGTGCAAGGCCTTCCACGAGCGCCTCGTCGACGAAGGCCTCTACGACAAGCTCGACCTCACCGTCGCCATCTTTCCGCTCGACAGCGAGTGCAACTGGATGCTCGACAAAGCCCTGCATCCGGGTGCGTGCGTCCTCGCGAAGGCGTTTCTCTGTGGCGACAAGACGCACGAGAGCCGCGCCGTCCTCGAGTGGTCGTACGAGAACCAAGACGAGCTTCGCGACGCGGGCAAGGCCGGCGTCGATCAGATCCGCGCGAAGGTAAAGGCGAGATTTCCGAATCTCGATGCGTGCATCGACTCCAAAGAGACCAAGCAACGACTCGATCACGTCCTCCAGTTCGCCGTCGCCAACAAGGTTCGTGTCTCCACACCGCAGCTCTTTTTGGGCGAGACGAGGGTCTGTGACGAAGACACCGATCTCGGGCTTCGGTACACGTTCGCCGAGCTCGCTCCGCAGGTGACGCCATGAGCAAGATGCCTTGGGTCGTCGCGACCCTCTCCGCTGTCGCGTTCGCGGCAGGAACCGCAGTCTTCGTCGAAGCCGAAGTTCGAGCCGCCGGCCGTCGGCTCACACACCCTGAAAAAGAGGTGCAAGCCGAGGCCAAGGCCGCCGTCGCAGACCACACCGAGGCGCCGTACTGCACGGCTCAGTTCAAGGGCGTTCTGCAGCGCGTCCTCAACGCGTGCGGTCTCGTCGGGCAAGAAGAGCGTCGAGGCTGCCAGCCCGCCGACGTGAAGACGTTCGCCGAGATCAGCGACGAAGACTTCGTCGCGCTCTTCGCGCCGCTCGCAGAGCGAGGCGCCATCGTCATGTTCAACGACAACTCCGACGTGCTCGACGACGGCGCCAAGAAGCTCATCGAAGAGAAGTGGGGCGAGCGTCGCGGAGCTCGCTACTTCTTCGTCGTCGCGCGCGCGTCGCGCACGGGTGGCGCCGAGGCGAACCGAGCCCTGTCGCACAAGCGGGCCAACTCCGTCATGTTCCACCTCCAAGACGCGACCAAAGACCCCGATCTCGACAAGCAGGTCGGCATGCTCTGGCTCGGGAGCGAGTTCGCACAGCTCCCCAAAGAGTACTGCGACAAATGGTCGAATTCGCGAGCTGGAAAGCCTTGCAACGCCGAGGCCGTGAATCGGAGCGCCTTCGTCTCCTGGGTGGACTGTCGTCTATGACTTCTCACGACTCACGCGCACTTAGGGCCTTCGTTTCACTTGCATCTTCGGTGCTTTGGTTTTGTGGATGCAGTGACAACACATCAGCCAAACCCGAGGGTGTGAACGGACGCAGCGACGTCGTCGTCGGCTCGAGCGCACGGCCGGTCGCGACCCAGAAGTCGGCAGAGGCGCCCCAGAAGCCGGCACGAGCTCCGCACAAGCTCTGCGCTTCGGCACCCGCCGCCGACGGTAAGAAGCTCCCCGGCGTGGAGCTTGGGCACGTCGAGGCCGATGGCGCCCCCGCCCTCTCGGGGCCGATCGACACCGCGAGTGGATCGTGGACTTGGCTGAATCTCTGGGCTGGCTACTGCGGTCCGTGCAAGCAAGAAATCCCGCTGCTCCTTCAATGGAAAAACGATCTCGCCAAGGCAAAGACACCCATGCGTCTCGCCTTCGTGAGCCTCGACGACGACGAGCGTCAGGCGAAAAAGTTTCTCGATGCACAGCCCCAAGAAGGCCTCCGCTCGAGCTTTCTCCTCGTCGAAGGAAAGTCGCGAGCGACCTTCCTGAAAGATCTCGGACTGAAAGATCCTCCGGAGCTACCCATCCACGTCCTCGTCGATCCTGAAGGCTCGGTGCGCTGCGTGATCCAGGGCGCCATCGAAGCCGATGACTACGCCCAAGTGAGCGGAATCGTCGGCAAGCGCTGAAAACGGCCTCGCGCGATTCTCCCCGACCGATGAGGCCGACCCAAGGAGCGAATGGGTTGAGCCGTCGGAGCTCGTTGAAGATTCCTTCACTCGCGAGCGAATGACGTACATCCCCGGCCTTTCGCTGGTAAGAAATGGTCGCGCTTGCTTCTCGAATCCCGCGCGAAGGGTTCACGATGTCCCGAGCTCTCTATCTGGTCGGCGCCGTCGCCGTGGCTGCTCTCGCCGGATCCTGCACGGTCGTCCAGAGCGACGGGGCCAAGCCCAAGCCCGTGGAGAACACCACGCCCGAAGGATTGCCGTGCGCGGTGAGCGACGTGCTCGCAGCATCGTGCACGAGCTGCCACAGTGATCCTCCGACGGCGGGCGCTCCCACCGCGCTTCTCACGTACTCGAATCTGACGGCGCCTTCGAAGGCCGACCCGTCGATCACGATGGCCGAAGAGAGCCTCGTTCGCATGCAGAACGTTGCCAGCCCGATGCCGCCCGACGGCTCGGCGGCCGCCGATCAGATCGCCGCGTTCCAGCAATGGGTCGACGCCGGTCTCCCGCAAGGAAGCTGCGACACACTCAATTCCCCCGATCCCACGTTCCTCGGGCAATCGGTCTGTAGCACCGCGACCAAGTGGACGAGCGGCAATCAAGGATCGAGCCGCATGAACCCCGGAATGGCGTGCAACAAGTGCCACAAGGCCACCAACGTCTTCACGTACGACGCGGCAGGCACCATTTACGCGACCGGCCACGAGCCCGACCGATGCAACGGCCTCAACGGCAAGACGTCGACCGACGTCATCATCCGCGTGAACGGCAGCGACGGGAAGAGCTACGACGCTCACCCCAACGCCGCCGGCAACTTCTACTTCTTCAACGTCGGCCTGAAGAAGCCCTACACCGCCAAGGTGATCTCGTCGAAGGGCGAACGCGTGATGAGCCAGGAGCAGACCAACGGCGACTGCAACCTCTGCCACACCGAGCAAGCCGGCGGCAACAACACCGCATCGCCGGGGCGCATCGCGATCCCCTACTGATCGGGAGCTCGCGGTCCCGGCTGATCCGAGCGGCGCGAGAGCGCGAGACGGGAGGGACAACGGGAGCCTCTGTGGCCCGCCCGATCAGTTCTGGAGCACCGGCACTTCGATGTGAGAGGTTCTAGAGTCGAGCTCGATTCCGAGCTTCTCCCTGACCACCGAAAGCGGCGTGGCGAAGTGCTCCGCCCAATCGAAGCCGAAGAGCGACTCGGCACGTCGACCCATGTTCCAGCCGCGCGTGATTGCGTCGAGGCGAGCGACTTTCTCATCCATCGCGAAGAACGCGGTGTTCAAGAAGCCCATCGAGAGAATGATGAGCGCGAGCTTCGCCTCGAACTGAGCGAGATAGAACGCTTGCAGGCCGAACTCGCCTGCGACGTCGACTTCGAAGCCGGTCGCGGTGTGCCAGATGTCGTGCGTCTCACGCAAATGACGAAAGACGAAGCCTTTCGCGGTTCCGTCGTCGGGTCGCATCTGGATGTCGTTCGGATCGAGATTTCGCCGACGCATGTCGCTCGCGAAGGAGTGACCGAGCGTGTCGTCGGGAAGCGCGAGGAGCGCGTCGAAGTCGACGGCGCCGAGCTTCGGACGCATCGCGAACGCCGTCGCATACCGGGGATTCGAGGCGAAGCCATCGACGATCTGGTCACCCGATTCACTGCTCTCGAGCGAGTCGAGAATGTCGAAGACCGCGTCGAGCTTCGACGGATCGCGGACCAATCGCAGAAACGAGACGCTCGCGCGTCCTGCCAGAGCGGCTTTGGATAGAGCTTTCATGTTTGACAGAATGCGAGCTGTTGCTCATATTGTCTACTCGCATATGAAAACAGCGTCTTCCGTTGCTAAAAAACCAAGAAAACGACCGCTTCAGGCGCGATCGCAGGCGACCGTCGAAGCCATTCTCGAGGCAACCACTCACATTTTGAGCCAGCATGGATACGAAGAGCTCAGCACCAACCGGGTTGCGCTTCGAGCCGGCGTCAGCATCGGATCGCTCTACCAATACTTTCCCAGCAAAGAGGCCCTCGTCGGCGAGCTGATGGATCGGCATTGCGACCGCATGAACGCGCTCTTCGGCGAGGCGTTCCTCAGCGGCGCCCTGCGCACCCCTCGAGAGCTGGCGCGTCTCGTCATCGGAGCCATCTACGAGGCGAAGCTCGAGAACCCCGAGCTCTCGCGAGTGCTGCGCGAGAAGCTCCCTCACCTCGGTCGAACGAGTCGCCTCGAGCAGAGCCTCGAGCAGATCGCGCAAGCCGTCGCCGACTACCTCGAGCAACGCAAAGAGCTCCTTCGCGTCGATTGCCCCAAGCGGGCTGCGTTCTACGTGGTCGAGCTCGGTGAGGCGCTCACGATGTCGAGCGTCTTGAAGCGCCCCGAGACCGATCCCGAGGTCGCCATCGACGAAATCACCGACATCGTCACTCGATACCTCTTCGAATGAAGGCTCGGTCTCGCGACCTCGCGAGCGCGTGCTTGGAGAAAAGCTCTGGGCATGCGCGGGCGAGCATGTCTTCATCCGACCCGACGCGCATGGGAACGCGTTGCGCGAGGATCCCCCAGACCGCCGCTTCGTAGGGCGAGCCGAAGCAGACCGGACGAAGGTGACCCTACTGGTGCATGAGCGCGCCAATCACCGGATCGCGCTCTCCGACGGCCGCGTAGGGCGAGCCGGAGCGCCACTCGGTCAGACTGGGCTCTGGGGCCTCTTCGGGTCGGGCCAGTCGATGTGGAAGAACTTGCCCCGTGGCTGATCGACGCGCTCGTAGGTGTGCGCGCCGAAGAAGTCGCGTTGCGCCTGTATCAGATAGGCGGGAAGCCGCTCGGACCGGTACGCATCGAAATAGGAGAGCGCCGACGAGAACGCCGGGACCGACACACCTTCGAGCGCCGCTCGCGCCACGGTGGCGCGCCAATTGGGTTGGGCGCGCTCGAGGACGCCCGCGAAATACGGGTCGAGGAGCAGGTTTTTGAGCTCTTTGTCGCGCGCGTACGCCTCGGTGATCTTCTGGAGGAAGCGAGCCCGGATGATGCATCCGCCTCGGAAGATCTGAGCGATGGCGCCGAAGTCGAGCGTCCAGCCGTTCTCGTGAGCGGCGGCTGCCATGAGCTGGAAGCCCTGTGCGTAGGCGCAGATCTTCGAGCAGTAGAGAGCGTCGCGAACGGCGTCGATCGACATCGGGACGGCCTTGCCGACGTCGCTCGGAACACGCTTCAGCACCTTTGAAGCCGAGACGCGCTCGTCTTTGATCGCCGACATGTTTCGAGCGAACACCGCCTCTGCGATGCTCGGCGCCGGGACGCCGAGGTCGAGCGCGCTCGAGCTGGTCCACTTGCCGGTGCCCTTCTGGCCAGCCGCATCGAGGACCACGTCGACGAACGGCTTACCGGTGACCGGATCGGCCTGCTTCAGGATGTCGGCCGTGATCTCGACGAGGAAGCTGTCGAGGTCGCCCTTGTTCCATTCGGTGAAGACCTTCGACGCCTCGACAGGCCCGAGCCCGAGGACCTCTTTCATGAGGTTGTAGGCTTCGCTGATGACCTGCATGTCGGCGTACTCGATGCCGTTGTGCACCATCTTGACGTAGTGACCGGCGCCGGTCGCGCCGATGTACGTCGTGCAAGGGACGCCGCCTTTGACGGTCTTGCCCCGTGCTGCGCCTTCGATGGGCTTGCCGGTCTTGTCGTCGACCTTCGCCGCGATCGCGGTCCACACGGGCTCGAGGAGCTTCCACGCCTCGGGCTTGCCACCGGGCATGAGCGAAGGACCGAAGCGCGCGCCTTCTTCGCCGCCCGAGACGCCGGAGCCGACGAACAACAACCCCTTCTCGCCGAGGGCTTTCTCGCGACGGATCGTGTCGGTGTAGAGGGCGTTGCCGCCGTCGACGACGAGGTCGCCCTTCTCCATGTGAGGAACGAGCGAATCGATGACCGCGTCGGTCGGTCCGCCGGCCTTGACCAAGATGACGATGCGACGCGGCGCTTTGATCGACCGCACGAAGTCACGCAGCTCGGCGCCGGGAACGAGACCACCTTTCAGCTCGCCGAAGACGTCGGGCGGGTTCTCGGCGACGAACTTTTCGGTGGTCGCCGTCGTGCGGTTGTAAACCGCGACCTTGTAGCCGTGGTCGGCCATGTTGAGCGCGAGGTTCTGTCCCATCACGGCCAGGCCGACCAGGCCAACGTCCGCACTGTTCTCTTGAGGCTTCTCGAGGGTCATGTTGTCTCCGTCGTCCTCTGGATGAAAAAACCGAGTCGGCCCGGTCTCGCTCGAAACATCAATCGATTGATGGGCGAAACGAGATGGGTAGCCTCGAAAAGATCTGTCGTGACAAGGGTGCTGCTAAAAAGATCGGGCTCACAGGTGGCTCGCCGCGGCACGATCGAGGAACCAGCGGGAGCGCGCGGTGCGGTGAACGATCGCGGCGGTGCTCTCGGCCCGCGAGTCAGTGATGGCGAGACGAACGGCCTCGGCCTTGGACTCTCCGAAGGCGAGAAACCAGACCTCTCTCGCCTGCTCGAGCGCGCGCAGCGTGAGAGTGACGCGCGCGGGTGGTGGCTTGGGCGAATCGGTCAGCGATGAGGCGAGCTTGGTCTTCTCGAGGAGGAGGGCGTGCCTTGGAAAGAGCGAGCACACGTGGCCATCGGGGCCCATGCCGAGATGAACGACGTCGAGCTTTCCGTCGAACCTCGCGAGCTCGGTTTCGTACGCGCTCGCAGCGGCTGGAGGCGCGATCTCGCCCTGAATTCGATGCACGTTCTCGCTGGGGATCGCGACGTGGTCGAGGAGGGTCTCTTTCGCCAAGCGATAGTTCGAATCGGCGTGCTCGGGGCTCACGCAGCGCTCGTCGCCGAAGAAGATGTGCACCGATCCCCAGGCGACATCGGCCTTCGCGAGCTCTGGATAGAGCGACGAAGCTGCCGAGCCGCCGGTCAGCGCCATCGTGAACAGACCTCGATCGCGGATCGCGCCCGCTGCGAAGCTTTCGGTCGCTCCTCGTAGGGCGACGCCCAGCTCGAGCGCGGATGGGTAGACTTTCGGAACGGTCATCGTCAACGCCTCTCTGTCAGCAGCTCGGCGCGAGCGGCAGTCCCTGAGGAAGAGGGTCTGAAGGAGTGCCTCCCGGCGCCACGGCTCCGGGAAGCGCAGGGGGAGCCGCAGTCGCGCCAGTCACCCGCTCGAGGGCCGAACGGAAGAGCGAGTCACGACCGCGTGTGCCGAGCGCTGCGACGACGAGTCGTTCGAGCGCGAGATCGGCTGCGACCTGCGAGTGCGACTTGAGCCCCGACGCTTGAGAGAGGAGCGTCCCGTCGCCGAGATCGGCGAGGGAATATTGCGCGGGTGCGGGGCCGCGTGTCTCGAGGAAGATTTCGGCGATCCCGCTCTCGCGGGGGCGGTCTTCGGCGAACCCGAGCTCGACCGCAAGTGGCTGGCCGTCGGCCGCCGTCCCCGCGAGGGCGGGATTGTCTCGCGTGAGCGAAGCGAGGGGCGGGAGCTTCCATCCGAGGCGCGTCGCGAGCCATCCGGCATAGAGGCGCGCGCCGGTGAGCCCCGAGGGAGTCGCGGTGATGCGGAGACGCCCGACCCGACTGAGCGGCTCGGCGCCGGTCGGCGGATCGAAGAGGCTCGCGAGCATCGAGCGGAGAAAGCCTGTGCGGAGCCATGCGATGTCGACGAGAACCTTCTCACGAGGCAGCGTGGCGAACGCCGTGAAGTCGGCGTTCGAATCGCCACGCGACGAGTCGAAGACGAGCCGATCGACCGACGGGAAGTAGGCGATCTGCCGAGGATCTTTTGGCGGTATTCCGGCCCAGAAGAGCGCCGTTGGAAGGTCTGGAACGAGGAGCGCACGGACGAGCGCGGGCACGTGTTTGTCGCCTCCCGCATAGCTCTGAATGGTGATCTCTTCGGAGCAGAGGAGCTTGCCGCCCCCAGCTGCGACCTGGCAGTTCGCCGAGACGAAAGCCTCGATCTCTTTGCCGCTCGGGACGGCGCTCGGCACGAGCACGATCGCTCGCGACGGCACCGCTGCCACGACCTGATCGATGAGCGCGCGCACGATCTCGATGTCGACCTGATCAGAGACGTGAACGAGCAAGTTCCAAGAGCACGCTCGCGTCACGGCGAGCTCGGCGCTCGCGCCAGAAGCTTGTCGCCACAGACTCCCCAGCTCGCGCTCGATCGAGGAGACGTCGACGCCGATGTCTTTGCCGCTCGTGAACTCCTCGAAGCGTCCAGGACGGACGCTGGTCGGCCCCCCGGGCGGGCTCACGGCCGCCTCCACGTGTGCCCGAGCCTCGCGAGGAGCGCATCGGCTTCGGCAGGCCCCCACGTGCCGGCCTCGTAGGTGGGCAGAGGCTTGTCGGTCTGCGAAGCCCACCACTTGTGGATTGGCGTGATGAATTTCCACGAGGCCTCGACCTCGTCACCGCGCGTGTAGAGCGCCGCGTCGCCGAGCATGCAATCGAGCAAGAGGCGCTCGTAGGCCTCGGGTGGCTCGGTGCCGAAGCTCGTTCCGTACCTGAACTCCATGTTGACCGGATGAATGTCGAGCGTGTTGCCAGGCACCTTCGAGCCGAAGCGAATGCTGATGCCTTCGTCGGGTTGAATGCGGATGACGAGCACGTTCGGCTCGGTCGGCGACTTGGCGCCGAACAAGCTGTGAGGTGCGGGCCGGAACACGAGCGCGACCTCGGTGACCTTCTTGCTGAGCGCCTTGCCTGCGCGCAGATAGAACGGAACGCCAGCCCAGCGCCAATTGTCGATGAAGATCTTGAGAGCGACGTAGGTGTCGATCGACGATCCTTTCGTGACGCCCGTCTCTTCTTGGTAGCCGATCTGCGGCTTACCCGAGACGCTGCCTGCCGTGTATTGGCCACGAACGACGTAGTCGTCGAATTGGCCTTCGGGAATGGGACGAATCGACTTGAGGAGCTTCACCTTTTCGTCGCGCAGCTCGTTGGCGGTGAGCGAAACGAACGGCTCCATCGCCGTGAGGCAGAGCACCTGGAAGAGGTGATTCTGAACCATGTCGCGCGTGATGCCGGCGTGATCGAAGTAGCCTCCGCGCCCCTCGATGCCGATGGCCTCGGCCCCCGTAATCTGCACGTGGTCGACGAAGCGGTTGTTCCAGAGCGGCTCGAAGAGCGAGTTTGCGAACCGCATGACCATGAGGTTCTGCACCGTCTCTTTTCCGAGATAGTGATCAATTCGATAGGTCTGATCTTCGCGCAGCACGTCTAGAACGATATGATTGAGCGAGCGCGCACTCTCGAGATCGATGCCGAAGGGCTTCTCGATGATGACCCGCGTGAAGGGCCCCGTCTCCGAGGGATTGATGAGGCCGGCTTCGCCGAGACGACGAATCGCGATCGGAAACGTCTCGGGCGGCGTAGACAGGTAAAAGACGCGGTTGCCAGGGAGACCGTGGATGCGGTCGATCTCGTCGAGGCGCGCTTTCAGGGCCTGATACGAAGCCGGATCATCGTAGTTGCCGGTATGGAAATACATTCCGGCTTCGATGTTTTTCCAGATGGCCTCGTCTACCGGCCGGTGGCGGGCGAACTTGTTACAAGATTCCTTCATGTCCGCCCGGAACTGCTCGTCGGAGAGCTCCTTGCGCGCGAAGCCCACGATCGCGAACGCCGGCGGCAACAATCTTTCGGCGGCCAAGCTGGTCAGCGCCGGGACGAGCTTTCGCTTCGTCAGATCGCCAGAAGCACCGAAAATCACGATGGTGCATGGTTCCGGCAGACGGTCTTCGGCAAGTCCGGTGCGCAGCGGATTCGGAGTCGCGTTGGTCATGACCCTCCCTCGGGTTCGAGGCCGGCACGATCGCCGAGGGCGGGCTCGCTTACAAGGGCAGACTCGCTCGGTCGACCTCGGAGCGACCCCCCCGCCCAACGGTGTGTCTCCGAGATAGCTGGACGGATTGACCCGATATCGCCTAAACGATCCCGTCGCTGGTTTACGGGTGACACCTCAGGAGAAGCCCAATGACACGTCGCGGAACCACGCTTTGCATTCTCGCCCTCGTTACTCTCACCGCTTGCCCAGCCAAGAAAAACGAGAGTGACTCGGACACAACGGCCAAGCCGATCAAGACGCCCGAGAAGACCTCGAGCCCGACGCCTTCGAGCACTGGCTCGACGACGGTCAAGGTCGAAGAGCCCACACCCCCGCCTTCGAAGGCCGGCGTCGAAGATCACGTCAAAGCCGAGCTCGATGGCCGCGCAGACGGAATCACCGGCTCACCCGTCGCTGCGGCAGGCGCCAAGGCCGCGCTTCAATCACCGACAGGTTGGAAAGGCGCGCCGAAGGGCGACGTCAACGTCGTCGCTGCAGGCGACGACAAGGCACGCATCGCAGCGACCGGCTTCACGGGCGATCCCACCGCCAAGCTCGCCGCCGTCGCGACGGCCGCCGGGCTGACCAACTGCCAGTGGAACGCTCCGCAGAGCATCGTCTCCGGCAAAGACAAGCTCGCTGCCACCGCGGCCGACGGCGCGTGCACCAAGGGCACGGCTCCCGTGCACGCAGCTTACGTCGCGCCGACCGCCGAGGGCCTCCTCGTCGTCGGCGCCTGGGACGCAGGCGGCGACATGGCCGGCGTCTTCGGATCGATGCGCTCGATCGCCAAGGCCGCTGGCGGCGGCGACTCGACGGGCATCGCGGCTTGCTGCTCGGCGCTCCGTGGCAACGCGAAGTCCGCGCCTCCGCAACAGGCGGGCGCGTACCTCCTCGCCGCGGGTGCATGCGACGCCATCAAGAACAACCCGCAGGGCCGCGCGGCTCTCGGTACGGTTCGCTCGATGCTCGCCGGCGCGAGCGTGCCTTCGACCTGCAAGTGATCCTCGTGTGAGTCGAGCGCGGGCCGCAGCGTCGCCGAGAGGCAGGCGCTGCGCGGCTCGCGGCTCGGACCGATCGCCCGCAGCGTCGCGAGCCAGACTTCGGGGGCGAAAAAGAGCCGTTCGGCGTGCTCGCGCCCGAGCCCATCGTGTCGCTCAAGCACGGCGATTGCGACTCCAAGTCGCTCCTCGCGCACATTCTGTTGGAAAAGCTCGGCTACGACACGGTCATGCTCTCGTCGAACTCGCATTCGCACTCGATGCTCGGCATCGCTCTCCCGGCCTCGGGTGAGAAGATGCACTACGGCGGGAGAGACTACGCGTTCGCCGATGCACGCGCCGTGTGGCTCACAGTCTGACTCACGAGGGGTCGAATGCCCCACCTCTCCGCCAGTGGCGTCACGTCATCTTCCCAATGGTCTTCGAAGCGGATCACCGGAAGGAATTCTGCGTCTCTCCCTCGGCGATAGCCGTCGAGGACACGCCGCGCCTCCGGTCGCGCTCGAGCGAGAGTGCCGAGGGTGGCGATCGCGAGCGAGCTCGGCAGGCGGAGCTGCGCGAAAGTGAATCCTTGGAGAGCGAGCTCTCCCGCCACGTTCGGAGCGTAGCCCGTGAGCACGTGCCAGATGTCGTGGGTCTGGCGAATGCGTTGGGCCACGTAGCGTGGAAGCGGCGGTAGCCCCGGGGGTGCTTGGAACAGATCGGGGTCGAGCCCGTTGTCGTCGAGATACCGCGCGTACGCCCCGCCGAGCGTCGTCTTCGGGAGCGACCGGAGCCTTTCGAAGTCGACGGTCTTCGAGTCGATGGTCGGGCGCTCTCGAAGTAGCCGGTCGCCCGCGTCGGAGCCCGCGATGCGCGCGAACAGCCGCGGAAAAAAGGGCGCGTTCAACGCGAGCCCGAGGAGGAATACTTGCTGCGTGTCGTCGGGGTTCTTGACGAGCTCGTAGAGGGCGCGGGCTCCCACGCCGAGCTTCTGAGCCGCGCTCCCCTCCAAAGCGATGCGCGCCGCCTCGGCTTCCGTCATCCACCCGGTGTTTCTCTCGGTCTGAGCGTTCATGAAGTTCTCCTGGTATCGGCAGGCGTGACAATAACACTATTGTCACAATTGACAACAGTGACAGCGACGATTGTCACACGAGGGGTCACGCACTAGGATGCGGTCTTCGACAGAACGACCGGAGCGCGAGCGAGAAGACGACGTGGCAAGTCAGCGAAAACGAACGGCTAGGGGGGGCCGCGAGGCCGACGCGCAGGGGAAGCGCACCGGGGCACCGAAGGGGCTCCTCACGCCTTCGACGCCGAGCGGCGTGGCGACCCGACCCAAGGCTCGCGCGAAGAGGCCAGCAACGACGGGCGAAGCGACGACGAGGAAGGTTGCGCCGCGCATCCGACGATCGCCCGAAGCGGCGCGCGCGCTGCTCCTCTCGGCCGCTCAGAAGCTCCTCGCGCATTCGGGGCCCGATGCGGTCGGATTGAAGGACGTGGCGCGCGAGGCCGGTGTCAGCCACGCGCTCGTCACGCACTACTTCGGAACCATCGACGCGCTCGTCGACGCGGCGCTCGAAGCCCACGCCAACGAGCAGCGAGCCGGTCTCGTCGAGCGCATCCTCGCTCACCCGGAAGACGGGCCGCGTGAGTGGATGCAGCACTACTTCGACTGGGTCTCGCGACCGATCACGGCGCGTCTTCTCGCGTGGGCGCTCGTGACCGGAAGGACGAAGCGCGACGACTTCTTCTCGCGTCGACACCGTGGCGCCAGGCGCGTCGTCGAGGCCGTGATCGCGCGCACCGGAGGCGAAGGAGCCACGACGTTCTCTAGGGCCGACCTCGAGTTCGTCGTGCTGTTGCTCCTCGCCGCACCTCACGGATACGCGCTCGGAAAGACGGCATTCTGGTCGAGCCTCGGCAAAGACGACGTCGGCGAAGATGAAGACTCCTTCTTCTTCGACAGGCTCGCCACCCTCGTCGAAAAGACGCTTTCTCTAGGCCCGAAGCGCACGAAGGCGCGAACGCGACGCGTCGCGAAATAGCTCGACGCCAGGGGCCCGGGCGCAATGAAGTCGAGCGAATAGCGCCGATAGTCCGCCTCCACCTTCGCGAGCCTTTTGCCCGAGGAACGAGCACCGGAAGCCTACTTTTGTAGGCTGAGGAGCACAGAGACGAGGCCGCCTGTGCGATGGTATCGGCGCGATAGCACCGACGTGTTGATACGCGGGCCCTTCGTGCGACGAGGCTTCTCTTCGCGAGCCGGCGCGTAAGTCTCCATGTTATGCGACGGGTCCGGACGCTCAGCGAGCGCCCGCTCGCTTCGTTCCCGGAGACAGCCATGCTCATCGACTCTCTCGTGCGCCGAGGGCTCATGTCCCTCGTTGCGCTCGGTCTCACCTCGGCCCTCGTGACCGGATGCGCCGAAGAGCGCGCGCCCATCAACCGCGTCCAACCCGATGCGATGGCGAAGGCCTTCTTCGTCGGCGCGCTCGAAGACCCGACCGACGATCCCGAGTTCTACCTCCGAACGACCGTGGTCGATGTGAACGCCGGCGCCGGCGCCGAAGAGCTCTTCACCGCCTCCGACGCCCAGCCCACGACGCGCATCCGATTCGAGATCACCGAGAAGCTCCTCATCGCGCGGCTCACCTACGAGCTCGTCGACCACACCGACGGCAAAGGGGCACGACGCTCGCCCGATGGGCAGATCGTCGCGGCCTACGCGATCGAGAGTCAGTTCGACATTCGTCGCGACTACAACCCGGAGACCGGAGAGGAGAGCAACGTCATCGTCGAGAACGACAAAGACCGCGCCTGGAACGAGCGCCTCTACATGCGCGTCGACTGGTCGCGGAACCTCGTCACCGACGCATACGACCTCGATACGCTCTCCCAAATCGGCATCTATTCGGCGGTCAAGTGGGATCCCATCGCCTACTACGTCAACGATCCGAACCACCCCGATGCGCCGAAGTTCGACGTCAACGCCGGCTACTTCGACATCACGAACCGCGCCTACGCGTCGCCCCAGATCATCCACGACGAGGAGTACGGCGACTTCCCGGCCTGCTGGCTCGTCAGCGAGTTCCCGGTGAGCGACTGCAACCCCAGCGAAGTGACGCTGCGCATGTCGTTCAAGAAGGTGGTCGACACCGACTACGAGCCAATGGCCATCACCGGCACGCAGATGGACATGTTCGGCTACTTCACGAACGATCGCTTCGGCTTCGACCGACGCTACGGCGTCGTCGACGACATGTGGCGTCGCTTCGTGTCGCGCTGGAACCTCTTCGAGAAGAGCCACGCGTCGCCGATGGTGAAGTGCAACACGCCCGAGACCACCGACGTCGGGCTGAGCCCCCACCGCGACCTCGACGGCGACGGAACCGAAGACGAATGCGCCTCGGTCGGTCGTGGCTCGCGGTGCGACGACATCGTCGGCGAGTGCACGATCCCCGTGCGCGATCGCAAGATCAAGACGATCCCCTGGTACGTGAGCTCCGACAGCCCGCCCGATCTCTTCGACGGAACGAACGAGGCGCTCGTCGCTTGGAACAAGGCCATCCGCGTCGCCGTCGTCGCCGGTCGTCTCGCCGAGTGCCGACGAACCGGTGAGGCCGACTGCGAATCGGCGATGGGCTGGCCCACGCCCTGGTCCGACAACTTCGTGCCGCCCGTCGGCACGGCCGGAACCGCCCAGGTCCCCGACATCTTCGTCCTCTGCCACAACCCGGTTCAGCACAAGCCCACCGATCCCAATCAGCCCGCCGATCCCGAGTCGTGCGGCGCCGAGGGCCTGTCACCGCGCCTCGGCGATCTTCGCTACAACATCGTCGACATCATCCCCGGTGTGCAGGTCCAGTCGCCTTGGGGAATCATGGTCGACGCAGAAGATCCTCTCACCGGTGAGAAGATCTCGGGCAGCGTGAACGAGTGGGCGTACGTGCTCGACCGCGCGACCTCGAACCTCGCCGACATCGTCGCGCTCCTCAACGGCGAGATCGCTCCCGACCAATTCATCTCCGGGCAAAACGTGTCCGAGTGGGTCGACGCGAACAAATCGACCGGCCTCGCCGAGCGCTTGGTCGCCATGAGCCCCGAAGAGCTGGCTTCGCGCAAGGGCGCCGTCGACACGAAGGCGCTCTCGCCGTACTGGCAGAACCTCCCCAAAGGAAAGCCCGGACTTCCCCCAAAGGGCCAGCACGAGGTTCGCCTCCACGCGCTCTCCGACGCCGGCCGTCTCGGGCCCGGCAACTCCGAGCTGTCGGCTCGTCTTCGCGCGCTCCGCGGATCGGGCGTAGAGGCGGCCATGGCTTCTCCCGAGATGGTCCAGGCAGCGGGCTTCGACCCGACTGCACCGCCCTCACCCGAAGCCATCAAGCGAAGCTCGCCGTTCGGCCAGTTCAATCCGTCGCTCAGGCGAGGTCAGGAGCGAGCACGCCTTCTCGGAGCGTCGCAGCGACACTCGTGTCGCATGGATGCACCCGAGCCCGACTACCTGCTCGGCTTGGCGAAGCACGCCAAAGATCTCTTCCCGTCCCCTCCTGACGGCGCCGACGCAGCCACCATCGCCAAGCATCGCAAAGACATCTGGGATTGGGCGCGTCGAGAGACGAGCCGAGGCGTCCTCGCCCACGAGATGGGCCACTCCATGGGCCTCAGGCACAACTTCGCCGGCACGTTCGACTCGTTCAACTTCGCCCTGCCCTACTGGCAGCTACGCACCAAGAACGGGACGGTCACCAAGGAGTGCCAAGTCGGTGAGACGAGCGGCGAAGACTGCATCGGCCCGCGCTACCTCGATCCGATCACGCAGTCGGAGATCGACGGAAACCTCATCCGCTATCAGACGACGAGCGTGATGGATTATCCCGGCGACCAGAACCAAGACATGCTGACCGCCGGCACCTACGACCGTGCGGCGCTCCGCTTCGGCTACGGCGGCACCGTCGACGTCTTCGCCGAAGACGGCCTCAGCGTGAAGGGCAGCGGCGCGAAGCAATCGACGGCCTACGGGCTCTCGGCCTTCACCGTGAGCCCCGGGCTCTTCGGGGTGTTCTACTTCCCCCCCGTCGACGTCAACAAGGGCTACGAGTTTCACCACTATTCGACGTATCAAAAGCTCTTCAACATGCTCGGTACGTGCGCACCTTCGAGTGACGCAGACGCCGTGCTCGGTATGAAGTGCACGGGCGCGCCGATGGACGTCGTCGACTACCGCGACATGTCCGACTTCGCCTCGAACCCGACCTACGCGTCGTTCTCGTGGGGAAACAATCCGCACACGATTGACTCGAAGGGCCGCGTACGGCGCGGCTACATGTTCTCGTCGGACGAGTTCGCCGACACCGGCAACGTCCCCTCGTTCCGCAACGACGAAGGCGCCGACGCTTACGAGGAGATTCGCTTCCTCGAGGGCGCTTACGAGAACCGGTACATCTTCGATGCGTTCCGTCGAAACCGGGTGCAGTTCAATTCGGAGACCGTCGAGAGCCGCATCCAAGCGCGCTACCTCGACAACATCCAGCTCATCGCGAAGGCCTTCGCCTTCGGCGCGGTGCTCGATGGTGATCCGGCCACACCGAGCTCGGGCTTCCTCGACGACGGCAACTACGGGCCACTCGCCGTCGGTAGCAGCGTCGCCTTCGACATGTTCGCGCGCATCCTCACGCGAGGTGAACCCGGCTACTACTGCCCCTCGGGTGTATGTGGCAACCAGCCCACCGGGGTAGCCTCCACGGTGTATAGCGCCGACACCGCACCGCTGCCGAAGCAGTTCACCTACGACTTCCACATCGGCGTGGGCGACGGTCGCTACGTCCACAACGACTTCGACTACAGCCAGGGCTACTTCTGGTCCGACTACCAGACGCAGGTCGGCACGTACTACGAGAAGGTCTGGGCGATTTATTACCTGTCCGAGGCGTTCGACAGCTTCATCTCGAACTCCAAAGAAGACTTCACCGACGGTCGCTACAAGAACGTGAATTTCGCGACGGTGTACCCGACGCAGATGCGACGGCTCTTCGCGAACGTCTTGACGAACGACTACGAGGCGTACGCGCCCTGGGTCACCGTCCCGGTGAACCCGCAAGACACGCCCGAGACCACCCTCACCTATCCGAGCTGGCACGATCTCGCCGGCCCCGGCGCGCGGCCGGCCGGATCGCTGCTCGTGGCGCCCAACTACGGATGGAACGAGCAGCTCTACGCGATGGTGTTCGGCACCATGTTCTTCCCGACCAACTGGTCGCAGAGCTTCGTCGACGATGCGCGCATCACCGCGAAGGCCTCCGACGACGTCAACTGGCCCGCTAGCGAGACGTACGTCTTCCGCAATCCGAAGAGCGGGCTCACGTACCGAGCGCACACCCTCGGCACCGAAGACGTGCTCGGCAAGCAACACCAGATCAGCACGGGCGCGCGCATGCTCGAGTGGGCAAACCACCTTCTCGCGATCGCGTACGACGTGCAGAAAGATGTCAACGGCAACGTCGTCTTCAACGCCGACGGAACGCCGGCTCTCAAGCTCGACGTGAACGGGCTGCCGGTCGTCGTCGATGCAGCGGCGGCAGCCGATCTGAAGAAATTCGTCGACTCGATCGACCTCTTCCACCAGCTCACGACGACGTTCGAGCAACCGCTCGATCCCGGTAGCTTGCCCCAGCCGTGACACGACGAAAGCCAACGAAGAAGGCCGCCCCCGCAATCAGCGACGGGCGGCCTTTCGCGTGGGCGGAGCTCGATAGCCATGGGGGATCACGGCGCTCTTGACGGCGATCCCGAGACTGACGAAAGGCCGGTCGGATGAGAACGACGGTCGTCTTCGTAGGGCACCACGACGCCGACTGCCTCGTGGTCGCGCGGGCGCAGGCGTGAAGCGCGTCTTCAGGGTCATCGTGTCGACGGCGCTCGTCGCCGGATGCGGAGGCGCGCAAGAGTCTCCGCACCGCGAGACCCGAGCTCTCATGGTGACGAGCGACGCTCCCGCGATTTCCGCTGCCCCCCTCGTGGCGCTCGCCGCCGAGCCCAGTCCGGTCGCACCTCCGACCAACGGCGCGCTCTCGCTCGAGGTCACCTTCGAGCGAGAGCTCGACGCGCCCGTGACCGCCATCGCCCTCGAAAAATCGCCCCACGCAGCCGCACTCGGTCGAGACGAGGTCTGGGTCCATGGTGCCTCCGGTTGGACTTCGAAGCCGCTGCCGCGCGCGGTGCGGGGCCGAACGCGCGAGACGCTCGCGATCTTCTTCGGACGCGATTACCGCGTGCGCGTCGTGGGGAGCGAAGGAGACGAGCCCGGGCATCACGGAGTCTACCTTCGACTTCTCGACGCAGGCTTCGAGGCCGCGCGAACCGAGATCGGTCGACTCGGGACCCTCGAGAGCGAGCTCGTCGCCGTGTTGGGAACCGACGATCCCGAGATCGTCTGCCGGCCGGGCGACATCTGCATCGTCAAGTCGAGGAAAGGCTGGCGCACCATCGCTGCCCCCGAGAGCTTGCGCCTCGTCGCGCTCGGCGGAGGTGCGGGCTTTGCGCTCGGCGGGCGACAGCTCTCGAAGCTCGATGTCGAATGGACCGCCATCGGCGCGCCCGGTTCGTGGGCGCAAGCCGACTTTCTCTTCGCGGTCGAAGACACCGCATGGGTCGTCGAGACGGCGGCGAGTCGGATTCACGTGCTCCGAGGGGGCGCGTGGCGTGTCGAGCCATCGCCAATCCATCATCCGATCGCCTTATGGGGAAGCGCGCACGACACGCTCTGGTTGGTCGGCGAAGAGGGGCTCTCTTTCTTCGACGGCAAGAGCTGGAAGAGCGCGAGTCACGCGCCGAAGAATCTGAAGACGGTGCTCGGTCGAGGCGCCGACGATGTCTGGGTCGGCGGCGATTCGGGTCTCTTCCGCGTTCGACGCGGAGACTGAAACGTGGTCGACGAATCCTGATAGCTTCCGACAGCTCAATCGTTCGCAAATCGGAGGCTCGGAACGTTCCATGACCACGATCGTCACCGGAGGACTCGGCTTCGTCGGCTCCCATTTCATCTGGGAGGCCGTGGCGAGCGGACGGCGTGTAGTCGTCCTCGACGACGGCTCGGCCGGCACCTCGCCCGTGCTGCCGGAGGGCGTCGAGGTCGTGGCCGGAGACGTCGGCGACGTGAAGCTCACCTCGGCCTTGTTCGCGCGCGTGGGGGCCACCGAGGTCGTTCACTTCGCGGGCAAGATTCAGGTCGGCGAGTCGGTGAAGCTCCCTTCGCTCTATCTCGACGTGAACTTCGTGCGTGCGCTACGGCTCCTCGAGTCGGCGCGCGATGCCGGGATCGAGCGCTTCGTCTTCTCGTCGACCGCAGCCGTGTATGGCGAGCCCGAGGCGGTTCCCATCCCCGAGACTTCGCGAACGCGCCCGGTGAATGCTTACGGAGCTTCGAAGCTGTCGTTCGAGTTCGCGCTCGAAGCGTTTCACGTCGCCCACGGCATTCGGTTCTGCGCGCCGCGCTACTTCAACGCAGCGGGAGCACACGTGAACGGAAAGCTCCGCGAGGCCCACGAGCCCGAGACCCATCTCATTCCTCTGGTGCTCGACGCCGGGCTCGATCGCCGTGGACCCATCAGCCTCTTCGGAACCGACTATCCGACTCCCGATGGCACCTGCATCCGAGATTACATTCACGTCTCTGATCTCGCCGACGCCCATCTCCTCGCGCTCGACAAGCTTGCTGGCGGAGCGTGTCTCGGCGCAATGAACCTCGGCACCGGCAAGGGCCAATCGGTGAAAGAGGTCCTCGATGCCGCTGCGCAGGCGCTTGGAAAGCCCATCCCAAACGTGATCGGCCCGCGTCGAGCCGGCGACCCGTCCCAGCTCGTAGCCGATGCATCACGCGCCAGAGACATTCTCGGGTGGACGCCGAAGCGCTCTGATTTGACGACGATTCTCGAAGACACGGTGCGTTCGCGAACGTAGCGAATCGCGCCGCGGGGCGCTCGGCCCCAACGGCTCCGCTCGCTCGAACGAGACCCTCCCGCGCCGACAATTCGCTAGAACCAGCCCGCTGCCTCGTCTACACCGCCCACAGGAGGGTGCTGCCAATGCTGTCTAGAGACGTGTTGAAGATCGACACCAAGGCCGTCGCCGACGAGATCGCGGCCGCCGTTCGCGAGCAAGTGATGGGCAAGCTCCGCAAGAAAGGTGTCGTCGTCGGGCTCTCGGGTGGCATCGACAGCTCGGTCGTCTCGGCGCTGTGTGTACGCGCCGTCGGCAAAGAGCGTGTCTTCGGCATCTTCATGCCCGAGCGCGACTCCTCGGGCGATGCGCTGCGCTTGGGTCGGCTCATGGCCGAGTCGCTCGGCATTCGTTCGATCCTCGAAGACATCGCCCCGGCCCTCACCGGGGTCGGCTGCTACGAGCGGCAGAACGAGGCGATTCGCATGCTCTTTCCCGAGTACGGCGACGGCTACAAGTGCAAGATCACCCTCCCGAGCGTGCTCGACTCCGACCGTCTGAACGTGTCGCGTCTCACGATCGAGACGCCCACTGGCGAGGTCAAGAACGCGCGCATGACGCACGACTGCTATCTCCAGCTCGTCGCGGCGACGAACTACAAGCAGCGCATTCGAAAAATGACCGAGTACTATCACGCAGATCGGCTCAACTACGCCGTCTCGGGAACGCCCAATCGGCTCGAGTACGATCAAGGATTCTTCGTGAAGCAAGGCGACGGGGCTTCCGACTTCAAGCCCATCGCGCATCTTTACAAGACGCAGGTCTACGCGCTCGCCGAAGAGCTCGGTGTGCCCGCCGAGATCCGCTCGCGGCCGCCGACCACCGACACGTTCTCGATGGCGCAGACCCAAGAAGAGTTCTACTTCGCGCTGCCCTACGACCAAATGGATCTGTGTCTCTACGGTCACAACCAGCAGATCCCGGCCTCCGAGGTCGCTCCTGCGCTCGGCCTCGCCCCCGAGCAGGTCGAGCGCGTCTACAAAGACATCGAAGCCAAGCGACGGGCGACCATGTACCTGCACGCGAGGCCCCTGCTCGTGCATCCCGTCGAAGAGCTCCCGTCTCTCGAAGCCGCCCCGGCACGCTGACCCCGGAAGAGGAGACCAGTCACCATGTGCGGGATCGCCGGAATCGTATCGCTTCGTGAAGGCCTCGCGCCTCCGACCATCGAAGCGCTCGCCCGCATGGCGGGCGTGCTCCATCACAGAGGCCCCGACGAGTTCGGAGCCTACCGCGATGCGCACGCCGGCCTCGCGCACGCGCGCCTGTCGATCATCGATCTCGCGACCGGGCAGCAGCCGCTCGCGAACCTCGACGGCACGATTCACATCGTCTTCAACGGCGAGATCTTCAACTACGTCGAGCTTCGCGAAGAGCTCTCTCGACGCGGCCGCGTCTTTCGCACGCACAGCGACACCGAGGTCATCGTCGCCGCGTGGGAAGCGTGGGGCGAGGCCGCGTTCGAGCGCATGAACGGACAGTTCGCGATCGCTCTCTGGGATGCGACGCAAAAGAAACTCGTCCTCGCGCGCGATCGCCTGGGCGTGCGCCCGTTCTACTTGGCCGAGCACGAGGGCCGCCTCTACTTCGCGAGTGAGGTGAAGGCCATTTTCGCGGCGAACCCAGACATTCCAAGGGAGCTCGATCCCGCAGGCATCGACGAGACCTTCACCTTCTGGACGGTCGTCCCTCCTCGCTCGGTATTCCGTGGGATCCGCGAGCTCGAGCCTGGCCACGTGCGCGTCATCGATGCGCGTTCCGGCGATGCGCTCGGGAAAGAGCACGCCTATTGGCAATCGAGGTACCCCGACCGATCGGGCGAAGGCGCCTTCAAAGGCTCCCTCGATGACGCGACCGAGGCGGTCGAGGCCGCGCTCCACGAGGCCACGCGACTTCGCATGGTCCGCGCCGACGTCCCCGTCGGAAGCTACCTCTCTGGCGGCCTCGACAGCTCGCTCGTCGCCGCGCTAGGCGCCCACGCGCGAGGCGACCGCTTCAAGACCTTCTCGCTCCGCTTCGAAGACGCCGAATACGACGAGACCGAGTTCCAGCAGATCATGGTGAGGCACCTCGAGAGCGAGCATCGTGAGGTCATCGTCTCGCGACACGACATCGCCGAGATCTTCCCCACCGTCATCGCGCACACCGAGCGTCCCATCCTTCGAACTGCACCTGCACCTCTGTTTCTTCTGTCACGGCTCGTCCGAGACGCGGGAATCAAGGTCGTGCTCACTGGCGAGGGCGCCGACGAGATGTTCGCCGGCTACGACATCTTTCGCGAAGGCAAGGTCAGGCGCTTCTGGGCCAAGGCGCCCGGCTCCAAGTCGCGCCCGCTCCTGCTCGATCGTCTCTATCCCTATCTCGCACGAAGCCCCGTCTCGCAGCGCGCGATGGCCGTTCAGTTCTTCGGCCGCGAGCTCGACACATTTCGTGAGCCGGGCTTCGCACACGGGCCGCGTTGGCACGGCGCTGCTGCGCTAAAGCGCCTCTTTTCAGCCGACTTTCGTGCTCGCATCGATGGCCTCGACGTCACCAAAGAATTCGTCGCGACGTTGCCCGAAGAGTTTTCTCGTTGGCCGTTCTTGCAGCAAGACCAATACATCGAGGTGCGCACGCTCTTGTCGGGGTACCTCTTGTCGTCGCAAGGCGATCGCATGCTCATGGGCAACTCGGTCGAGGGTCGCTTTCCGTTTCTCGACAAGAACGTGGTCGAGCTCGCCAACAGTCTCCCCGCTTCTTACAAGCTCGCAGTGCTCGACGAGAAGCACGTCTTGAAGCGCGCGGCGCGCAAGGTCGTCCCCAGAGAGATCATCGACCGAAAGAAGCAACCGTACCGTGCCCCCGACGCACTCGCGTTCTCGGGCCCCGATGCTCCTGCCTACGTCGCCGAGGCGCTCAGCGAGACCGCGATTCTGAGAGCCGGAGTGTTCGAGCCGCGTGCCGTCGAGAAGCTCCACGCCAAGCTTCGCGCATCGACGACGGGCCAGTTCTCGAACGCCGACAACATGGCGGTCGTCGGGATCCTCTCGACCCAGCTTCTCCACGCCGAGCTCGTCGACCGAGCGCCGGCGCCGCGCAAGATCGAGCTTTCTACCCTCATCGACAGGCTGTGACGCGCAGCCTTGCCGCTCACGGGCCCACTTCGTGCCGCAGGGCACACGACCACGAGACCAGGCGAGAGAGACCACAAGCATGCTGACGCCCCCGGTTCTCCACGACATCGCGACGCCGCTGCTCCACGACTACCTCGTCTCGAGCGCCAAGCGCCTCCCCCAGAAGGTGGCGCTCGTCGCCCAGAAGAAGCGGGTGACGTACGCGGAGCTCGAGCGCCTCTCGAACAACCTCGCCGCGTACCTCGAGGAGAAGGGCCTCGAGCGCGGAGATCGCGTGGTCGTCTTCGGCGACAACACCATCGAGACCGTCGTGAGCTTCTGGGCCGTGCTCAAGGCCAACGCGATCGTCAGCATCGTCAACCCGCTGACCAAGGCCGACAAGCTCAAGTACCTCTTGAACGACTGTCGCGCGAAGGTGCTCATTACCGACGCTCACATTGCCAACGTCTTCGAGCCCGCCGCTCTTGAAGCCCCGAGCCTCGTTCTCACGATCGTGAACAGCGACTACTCGGCCGACAAGCTCGCTCAGCTCCCTGGCGGCGCGCGCTTCGACGATGCCGTCGCGATCGACCTGCCTGCGCCGCGGCGGCGTGCGCTCGACATCGATCTCGCGAGCATCATCTACACCTCGGGGTCCACGGGCGATCCGAAGGGCGTCATGCTCACTCACCGCAACATGCTCACCGCGGCAACGTCGATCACGACCTACCTCGAGAACGTCGAAGACGACGTCATTCTCGGCACGCTGCCTCTCGCGTTCGACTACGGGCTCTATCAGCTCATCATGGCGTTTCGCATGGGTGCACGCCTCGTGCTCGAGCGGAGCTTCACGTACCCCGCGCAGGTGTTGAAGACGATGGTCGAAGAAGGCGTCACCGGCTTTCCAGGCGTGCCGACCCTCTTCGCCATCCTCGCCGAGATGAAGGCCCTCAAGCAGTTCGACTTGTCGAAGATTCGCTACGTGACGAACACAGCCGCGGCGCTCCCAGAGAAGCACATCCGCGTCCTCTGGGATCTGTTCCCCACGGCGCGGATTTACAGCATGTACGGCCTCACCGAGTGCAAGCGCTGCACGTACATGCCGCCCGAGCTCTTGAAGGAAAAGATCACGAGCGTCGGAATCGCCATCCCGAACACCGAGCTCTGGCTCGTCGACGCTGACGACAAGCGCGTCGGTCCGGGCGAAGTCGGCCAGCTCGTCATCCGCGGTGCCACGGTCATGAAGGGCTATTGGGAGAAGCCCGACGAGACGGCGAAAAAGCTTCGTCCCGGGCCGGTCCCTGGCGAGCAAGTCCTCTACACAGGCGACTTCTGTCGGCTCGACGAAGACGGCTATCTCTATTTCGTCGGTCGCATGGACGACATCATCAAGTCGCGCGGAGAGAAGGTCGCCCCGAAAGAGGTCGAGGCGGCGATCTACAACATTCAAGGAGTCAAAGAGTGCGCCGTCATCGGCGTCGACGATCCCATTCTCGGGCAGGCAGTGAAAGCCTTCGTGGTGCTCGAGGCAGGCGTCACGATGGCTGAAAAGCAGATCGTCTTCGAATGCCAGCAGCGCCTCGAGAACTTCATGGTTCCGAAGTTCGTCGAGCTCGTTCCAGAGCTTCCGAAGACCAACACCGGTAAGATCAAGAAGACGGGGCTATCATGAGCTCCGACGGTTCCGAAGCCCGTGAAGAGACGGGCCAGAGCATCGAGGAGACCCTCGCTCGCGGCAAAGTGAAGTTCCTCGGCATCGAGCTTCTCGCAGCGGCGGGGTCGATCATCGCGCGGAAAGAGACCGAGACCCTCGGTAACACGTCGCTCAGAATCATTCGCGATCGCGTGAACGAGTCGGGACCGCAGCTCGTCATCGACATGTGCTGCGGATCGGGAAACCTCGCCTGCGGCATCGCCAAGCACGTCGAAGCGACGCGCGTTTGGGCGAGCGACCTCACCGATGGCTGCGTCGGGCTCGCGCGACGCAACGTCGAAGCGCTGGGGCTCGGCGATCGGGTGACGGTCGTGCAAGGCGACCTCTTCGCGCCGCTCGAAGGCGTCGCCGAGCTGACCGGCAAGGTCGACGTGGTCGTCTGCAATCCGCCGTACATCTCGACCGGCAAGCTCGAGAAGGAGCGGGCGATGCTTCTCGAGAAAGAGCCTCGCGAAGCCTTCGATGGCGGACCGTATGGGATTGCGATCCACCAGCGAGTCGTGAGAGATGCCCTGACTTACTTGAAGCCGGGTGGCGTCTTGCTCTTCGAGATCGGAGTCGGTCAGGCCCGCCAGGTGACTTTGCTCTTTGGGCGTGCGAAAACCTACGAAGCCGTCGAAACCGTGGCCGATGCCGAGGGTGAAGTGCGGGTGCTGTACAGCCGTCGAAAGAAGGACGAGACATGAGTGCCACGATCGAGACCGTACGCAAGTTCATCCACGAGAACTTCTACATCGCCGCCAAGAGCTCGCTGACCGACGACGCGTCGCTCCTCGACAAAGGGATCGTCGACTCGACCGGCGTTCTCGAGGTCGTCGCCTTCCTCGAGTCCGAGTTCGGCATTCAGGTCGACGACGCCGAGATCCTTCCCGAGAACCTCGACACCATCGGTGCCATCGCAGCGTACGTCACGCGCAAGAAGGCCGGCTGATCAGGGCGCGATCCTGATCGCCGAAATCAACCGCCAAGGACGCCCAAAGACGGGCCTTGAGTCAGCTTCTTCTTGGCGTGCTCGGCTTCTTGGCGGTTCGACTCCGGTGACCGAGAATCACGCCCGCTGACAGCTGACCCTACGCTCCGCTCAAGCCTCGCACCGAGGCACGTCGCAGGCGAGGCCGGCGGTTGCGGCTGCGCCGAATCTTGGGCACATTGCGGAGAACGTGAGCTCCCCCTTTGCTTCCTCGTTCCGCGCCCTCGTACCTGCCCTGCTCGTCGCGCTCTCGGGCTGCACCGAAGGCAGTGGCCCCAAGCCGTCGATCGATCCGACGGAGCCCGTCGCGAGCACGCAAGAAGCCGTCGCGAGCCCGTGCACCAAAGACCTGCAGGGTCTAGGCGCGATCGGCGGCGGATGGTTCGGGATTAGAACCGACGGAACCCTCTGGCTTCCCTCGAGCCTGAACCCGATCGGCGCCGCGTCCGAGCGCGTGAACGCGATGGGTGTCGACAACGTCGCCCTCGCCGACATGGACGGCGAGGCGCTCCACAATTGCGTTCTCAAACAGAGCGGCGACATCTGGTGTTGGGGCCTCAACGAGCACGGTCAGCTCGGAACCGGCACGACGTCGCCTTCGGAAGATGCGCCGGTGAAGGTCGTCGGCCTGCCGATGGCCGTCAAACAAGTCGCCGTCGGCATCGACTCGTCGTGCGCCCTCCTCACCGACGGGACCGTCTGGTGTTGGGGCTCGAACCAATACGGCCAGCTCGGCAACGGCCAGACGAGCCTCGTCGACGTGCTCGCGCCCATTCAGGTCACCACCCTCGGCACGAACGTCGACGTCATCTCGGCGGGCTACTGGCACACGTGCGCGCTCAAGAGCGGCAGCGTGTACTGCTGGGGCGACAACCTTTACGGTGAGGTCGGAAACGGTAGCTTCGGAGGTACCGTTGCAACGCCGTTCCTGGTGCGATCGGGAGTCACGCAGATCAGCGCCGGCGGCTTCTACTCGTGCACCGTCGTGGCGGGCAACCAGCTCTGGTGCTGGGGCGACAACTTCTGGGGCCAGCTCGGGCTGAACGACACCTCGGGCCGCAACGTTCCCACGCAGGTGTCTGCGCTCGGAAACACGGTCAGCTTCGTCGACACCGCCGTCCACGCGACGTGTGCGGTGATCACGGGCGGCGCAGTCCGCTGTTGGGGGTCGCAAGACAGCGGTCGACTCGGCAACGGTCAGAGTAACCCGGCCTTCTGCGCTGGGGGAGGGTGCCAGCTCCTCCCCGTCGCGGTCAGCGGCCCGATCGGCTCGACGGGTGGCGTCAGCTATCTCCGCGAGAGCGAGGGTGCCGTGTGCGCGCTCAAGACCGACGGTCACGTCTGGTGCTGGGGTGGGGGAGGTTTCCTCGACGGAAAGCCCCCAACGAGCGTCCCCGTCGAGGTCGATTTCTGCGGCTTGCCCACGCTCGACACCCTCGTCCCGGCCTCGGGTGTGTACACCGGCGGACAGGTGATCACGCTCACCGGAACCGAGCTCAAGCCCGGCGCGACCGTGAAGTTCGGCAACGTCGACGGAACCGCGGTCACCGTCGCCAGCCCCACTTCGCTCACCGTCACGACCCCCGACTACACCTTCACCGACACGGTCGACGTGACCGTGACCAACCCCGATGGTCACAAGGCGCGCCTCCTCAAGTCGTTCGTCTTCTCGAGCCCGCCGGGGCTGTCCGACGTGTCTCCGAACTCGGGCAGCACGCTGGGCGGCACGCTCGTGACGGTGACCGGCGCGAGCTTCGTCTTCGAGACCAACATCGATTTCGGCGGAGCTCCTGCGACCAACGTGACATTTGTCGACGCCAGCACTCTGACGGCGATCACACCGGCGCACGCCCCTGGACCCGTCGACGTCACGATCACCAATCCGGGCGCGCTCAGCGCGACTCTCGCGATGGGCTTCAACTACGTCGACCAGGCCCAGGGTGGCGCGAGCGGCAGCGGACAACCCTCCAGCGGCGGCGGCGCTGGGAACGGGGTCCAGCCCGGCCCCGGAAACGGCTGCTATTGCAGCGCCGCGAACGTCGCGGGCGACGAGAATCTTCCGGTTGGGCTGGCGCTGCTCGCCCTCGCAGTCGTGGTGCTGAGGCGCGCTCCCCGCACGCGGAGCCCCGAGCGGCGTTGCTCCTGAGCGACCCAAGCCAGTCTCGGTGAGCGCCGCGATGAAGAAGGGTTCACGAGGCGCCTTTCGGTTCGAGCGTCACCGACGCGACGTCGGGTCCGCCTTTTGATAGAGGTGATTCCGACGGCGCCTGGGCCGTCGAGAGGGGTGAAGCTTGTCGACGAAATCCCAAATCCTCGCCGAGGTGCCGTTCTTCGCGTTGCTCGATGACCAAGAGCGTGAGGCGTTGGCCGAGCGGGTCGAAGAGCAGAGCTTCGAGGCGGGGGTAGCAATCTTCAGCCACGGAGATCCGGGCGACGCGATGTACATCGTGCGCTCCGGGACGGTCGAGATCTCGTTCAAGAACGACACCGGCGAGAAGATCGTTCTCGAGACGGCGCGCGCCGGAGACTTCTTCGGCGAGATCTCGCTACTCGACACAGGCCCACGAACCGCCTCGGCGATCACGCTGGAGCCTGTCGAAGCCGTCGTCGTCGACCGAGGCGACCTCGACGAGTTTCTGCACGCTCGACCCGCCGCCGCGATGGATCTGCTGACTGCGGCAGGGCGACGGCTCCGCGAGTCGGCCAAGCTGCTTCGTCACACCGCCTCGCGCAACATCAACGAAGAGACCGAAGACAAGCGCACCAAAGTGATGAAGGTCGCCGATTGGATCAGCGACTTTTCGGGGAGCCTCCCGTTTCTCTTCATTCACTGCGGCATCTTCTTCGTCTGGATCATCCTGAACGCGGGCCCCATCGCCCACACGAGCATCGGCGGCTTCGATCCCTTCCCGTTCGGGCTCCTGACGATGGTCGTCTCGCTCGAAGCCATCATCTTGAGCGTGTTCGTTCTGC
>JAYUUB010000298.1:0-22047 GCA_043755175.1 Polyangiaceae bacterium
GTTTTGCCAACGGCGGTTTTGCCAACGGCGGTTTTGCCAACGGCGGTTTTGCCAACGGCGGTTTTGCCAACGGCGGTTTTGCCAACGGCGGTTTCGCCAACGGCGGTTTCGCCAACGGCGGTTTCGCCAACGGCGCGGCATGCTTCCCGAAGCTGTAACTTCCCGAAGCTGTAACTGCCCGAAGCATGTAACTTCCCGATGCATGCAACTTCTCGATGCAGGCACCACCCGCCCCGGTGCTCGCGTCGGGCCTCTGGAGCGAGTTACCCATGTCCCGTCCCTTGACCACGAAGTCGAGCAGTCGCATACGAAGCCCGGGCACCGACGAGAACGTCCTCGGCAGCTCGCTGCGCGTTCGCGGCCGTGTGAACGGCGAGGGCGATCTGCGGATCGAGGGCAGCGTCGAAGGAGACATCACGGTGACCGGTCTCCTCTCGATCGACTCGGGTGGCACCGTCTCGGGCAACACCCAGGCGCAGGCGGTCTCCATCGACGGAACGCTCACGGGCGACGTCGAGGCGCAGGGAGAGGTCTCGATTCGCAAAGGCGCGCGAGTCGTTGGCAACATGAATGGCGCACAGATTTCTCTCGAAGAAGGTGCAGCCTTCTCCGGGCGAATCGACGCTGATTTCGAGCTCCCTGATGAGCTCGATTCGACGAAGAGAGCCCCCGCGACTCGCGGACGCAAGTGATCACAAATGACAGGTGCATGCCTTAGGCATGTGCCGACTGGGGAGCCTCTCGGAGGCTCTCGCGACAAGGAGCAGATCGTGGCGACAACCGTCATCGGACAAGGGATCACCATCGAGGGCGAAGTCAGCTCCGACGAAGAAGTCGTCGTTGCGGGCACCGTGCGCGGCAAGCTCACGGTCGACGGCGCGCTGACGGTCGAGCCGGGCGGCATCGTCGAAGCCGACGTGGGCGCGAGCAGCGTTTCGGTCGGCGGCACCCTCACGGGCAACGTCGTCGCGACCGATCGCGTCGATCTACTCGCGGGCGGAAGGCTCGTGGGCGACGTGAAGGCGGCGCGCGTGACCATCGCTGACGGTGCCGTCTTCAAGGGCAACGTCGACATGGACGTGTGAACGAGATGGCGAACCTCTCCAAGATTGGGCGTGGAACGACGATCGTCGGCAACGTCCGCGGTTCGGGCGATCTCGAAATCGATGGTCACATCGAAGGGACGCTCGAGATCGAAGGCGAAGTGACGCTCTCCGAGGGGGCGCGCGTGAAGAGCGCTCTGCGCGTCTCGAGCGCAGTGGTGCGTGGAGCGGTCGCGGGCGACATCACCGCACGCGACGCCATCGTTCTCGAAGAAGGCGCGCGCGTCGTCGGCGACCTGAGCGCTCCGAGCATCGGAATCCGCCCCGGAGCGCTGTTGCGCGGGCATGTATCGACCGACGCCTCGCTGGGTCGGACCGAACGGAAGGCGACCGCGCAGCGTCCGGCCGCTACGAGCGAGACGCACACCAGTCGCGCCGTGGCTCCTCCGCGTGCTGCGACTCCGAGCCAGAGCAGCTCGAAGCGGGCCGCTCCGGTAGAAGCGAGAGCCGAGCCTGTTCGAGCCGAGCCTGTTCGAGCCGAGCCTCGCGCCGAGAGCCCGACACCGCGCGCCGAGAAGCGCACGTTGGTCGAGCCGGTTGCGTCTCCGCTGACCCGTTCGGCGCCCCGGGAAGCTCCGGCTCCGGTGATGCCGGCGCTGCAGAAAGGCGCGAAAGGCGCGCTGAAGAAGAAGGGCGCTCGCTGACGTGAGCGAGGTTCTCGACCGCGAACGACTCGTCGAGCTCTTGCGCGAGCGGAGCTTCGAACGAAAGCGGGTCGTTCTCGCGTCGGGCAAAGAGAGCGACTTCTTCATCGACTGCAAGCAGACGATCCTGACGGCCGAGGGCCACGCTCTCGTCGGCAAGCTCCTGTTCGATGCGCTCTCGACTCTTCCGAAGTGCGAGGGCGTCGCGGGCGTCGAGCTCGGTGGATGCCCGCTCGCGAGCGCCGTTTCGCTCACGAGCTTTCAGCGAGGCGCACCGATTCCGGCGTTGTACGTTCGGAAAGAAGCCAAAGACCACGGCTCGAAGCGCCTCGTCGAGGGTGACCGCGCGCTCCGCCCCGGCATGCCCATCGTCATGCTCGAAGACGTGATCACGACGGGGGGCTCGACTCTGAAAGCCGTCGAGAAGCTCACCGCGGCCGGCGCGATCGTGGTTGGTGTCGTCGCGCTCGTCGACCGGCTCGAAGGTGGACGCGAGGCGATCGAGGCTGCAGGAATTCCAGTGACCTCGATCACGACGAGACACGACTTCATCGCCCCCTGAGCCGAGCGTGTTGGAAAGGCTCTCCACTCGAGCGGTCGAGACTTCTTCACCGATCCGGGCGGCGGCGTTCAAATGAGCGTGCACCGATGGGTCGAGCCGAACGTCGGACCTGCGTCGAGAGGTGGGCGCGCATTGTGGCTCACGCACTGGTGTACGCAGGGTTTGCAACCGCGCGGGCGCCCGATTACGTTTCTCGCGCCGTGCACTTTCAGGACCTCATCCTCACGCTGCAGAAGTTTTGGGCCGAGCGCGGTTGCCTCATCGTGCAGCCCTACAACTCCGAGGTCGGCGCCGGCACGTACAACCCGGCGACCTTCTTGCGGGCGCTCGGTCCCGAGCCGTGGAACGTCGCCTTCGTCGAGCCTTCGCGCAGGCCCTCCGACGGGCGCTACGGCGAGAACCCGAACCGGCTTCAGCAGTTTCACCAGTTCCAGGTGATCCTGAAGCCGAGCCCGCTCAACATCCAAGACCTCTACCTCGAGTCGCTTCGCGCGCTTGGAACCGATCCGCTCTTGCACGACGTGCGCTTCGTCGAAGACGACTGGGAGTCGCCGACGCTCGGCGCGTGGGGCCTCGGCTGGCAGGTGTGGCTCGACGGACTCGAGATCTCGCAGTTCACCTACTTTCAGCAGGTGGGCGGCATCGACTGTCGTCCGGTCTCGGGTGAGCTCACCTATGGGCTCGAGCGCATCGCGATGTACCTGCAAGACAAAGACACCGTGTACGATCTCGCTTACGACGCGAGCGTCACCTACGGCCAGGTCTTCAAGCGGGCCGAGTGGGAGTGGTCGACCTACAACTTCGAAGAAGCCGACGTGAAGGAGCACTTCGCGGCGTTCGATCACTACGAGGCCGAAGCGAAGCGTCTTCTCGCTCGCGGCAGTGTCGCTGCCGCCGATGCGAAGCCGGGCGCTCCGAACGTCCCCGATCCCGAGAAGGCGCTCGTCTTGCCGGCGTACGATTTCGTCGTGAAGGCCGCGCATCGCTTCAACGTCCTCGACGCGCGTGGCGCCATCAGCGTGACCGAGCGACAGCGATTCATCGGTCGTGTCCGGGGTCTCGCGCGTGTCGTGGCCGAGACCTACCTCGCTCAGCGCGAGGCGCTCGGATTTCCGCTCCTACCGAAGCCGCGCTGAGATTCGTTCGACGTTGAATCGATGAGCCTCGCCGTTCGCTTTCCGAACCTCGCTGGCTTCGCCGAGCTCCCGTGGTTCGCGCTCGGCGACGAAGGGCGGCTCGTCATACGCGATCGCACGCTCAGACCGATCGCCGACGTTCACACCCGCGGCTGACGCGCGATCTCACGCTGATGAGCGTGACAGGTCGAGGCAGGCGCGAGACGCACACGGCCACCAACGTACCTCGAGACGAGCTCGCAATCGGTCAGCAACATTCGCAAAATCGTCGAGCATGCACATTTCGACCGAATCATGAACGGCTCTGACTGGCCCTTTGATCACCAGGGAACTGCGCTCGCGAAGGTGCTGATCGCGACCGAGGGGCTCGCCGAGATCCGCCACAAGATCTTGTGGGCGAACGCGGCGAAGCTCCTCGATCTCGACTGACTACTTCGCGAACTGCGCGCAGAGCTGCGCGGGGCCGCCGGGGCAGCAAAGATCGAAGCCGCCGCTCTGATCGGTGTGGAAGCAGACACGCGCGCCGGCATCTGGGTAATAGTACGACCAGAAGAAGCACATCTCGTCGGTGGCTAACTCTCCGAACTTCACGACGTCGGGGCTCGTGTTGTCGAAGTTGCACTTGAGATGAAAGCCCGAGCCGGCCGGAAGCACCATCGGCGGCTTGTGGTACTGGGTTGGCGGCTCACTCCAAGTGAATGCCGGATCGTCGTAGGCGGGAACGCCGGGATCGGTCTTGGTCTGGCCGACCGACACCGTCACTCCGGTGCCGAACTTGTGCTCGTGGCCGGTGAAGCCGAAGAAGTTCTTTCCAGCAAGATCGGCGGGAGCCTTGATGAAGGCGTCGACCGCCGCCGTTTGATTGGGCTGCAGGTTGATGTCGATGCTCCCTGCGAAGAGAAAGCCGGCTTCGTTCTGGAACTGAGCGTCGGTGATTGGTGAGAAGGTCGCGCGGCCTTCGATGCTCGCGGCGGTTTGGGTCGCGTTGATGTAGTGCATCTCGAGCCGCACCATCTGCTGCGGCTGCATCGTGAACGCCACGCCGTCGGGCAGAGTGAGCACCTCGTCGTGCTTCTGCGTGATCATCAGCGGTGCGCCCTTCGAAGGATCGAGCGTCGCGCTGAACGCCGTACAATCGTAGGGGGCGGGTTGCTCGACGGTGTCGGCGACCTTGTAGACAATCATGTGATGCGAGACGCCGATGAGCTGATTGTGAATCGCTCCGACATGCATCGACGCGTCGTTGCCGAGCAGCTTGGTCACGCATTGGGTCTTTTCGACTCCCGCAGGAACGTCGATCGGGCCGAACACGACCGTCTTCGATCCTTCGGCGGCGACGAAGCCGCCCGCACCACCCGAACCGGTCGCCTGTGTGCCCGCGCTCGTCGACTTGCCACCACCGCTGCCGGTGATGCTGCCGTCGGTTCCGCCGTTCGAGCAAGCAACGAGGCCAGCGCCACACACCGAAAGGATTGACCAAGTCGACTTCATTTCATTGGCTCCTACGAAAACGACGCCCGTCGAGCACCGAGAGTAACACGGATGAGGCGAATTGCCCCTCGATGGGCGCGATTCGACCGTGCCGATCGTGCGCGATTCACGGTGTCGACCCGTCAGCGCAGGCGCACAATCGCCAACAAGACGAGGCGCCAGAAATCAAGGCTGCACGCGCGACAGCGAAGGGGGTAAGCGACAACCGTGTCAGACACGCTGAATCCGTCACAGCGCGCTGCCGTCGAGCACGATCTCGGTCCGATGCTGGTCCTCGCGGGAGCCGGCTCTGGAAAGACCCGTGTCGTCACGCAGCGCATCGCGCGCCTCGTCGAGCGCGGCGTCTCGGCGAACAACATCTTGGCGATGACGTTCACCAACAAGGCCGCGGCCGAGATGCACGAGCGTGTCGCGAAGCTCGTCGGCCCCAAGGCGGCCAAAGAGCTCTCTGTCTCGACGTTTCATCGGTTCGGACTGACGGTCCTCGGCGCAGAGGCCAGGGCGCTCGGGTTTCGCGGCGGCAAGTTCGTCATCTTCGATCAGGCCGATTGCTCGGGCGTCGTCCGCGAGGCGCTTCGAAGCATCCGCAGCGACAAGGGCTACGACATCGGCGCGATCCTCGCGCGCATCTCCGTCGCCAAGAACGCGTTCGTCGAGCCCGAGCGTTTGAAAGAAGATCTCGCCGAGCTCGGTGACGTAAGCGAATACGACGAGATCACCAGCATGATCTATCCCCGCTATCTCAGCATGATGCGGGGCTTCCAAGCCTTCGATTTCGACGATCTCGTCTGCGAGGTCGTGAACCTGTTCAAGAAGCGCGAAGACGTTCGCGACAAGTACCGTCAGCGTTTTCGCTATGTCATCGTCGACGAGTACCAAGACACGAACCGCTCGCAGCTCGAGCTCGTTCGCCTTCTCGCGGGAGGGCATCGGAACGTGTGCGTCGTCGGCGACGACGATCAATCGATTTATGCGTGGCGCGGCGCCGACGTGCGCAACATCCTCGACTTCGAAGAGCATTTCGGCGGCGCGAAGGTCGTCAAGCTCGAGGAGAACTATCGCTCGAGCTCCCGCATTCTCGAGGTCGCGAGCGTCGTGCTCGAAAAGAGCGGCGCGCGTCGCCACAAGAAGACGATCAAATCGACGAGGCCACCGGGCGACGCGGTCACCGAAGTGGTGTGCGCCGATCCCGAGATCGAGGCCGCCTTCGTGGCGCGTACGATCGACGATCTCGTACGCACCGGCGACGCGCGGCGTCGCGACGTCGCCGTGCTCTATCGCTCGAACCTTCAGGCACCCGAGATCGAGTCGGCGCTGAAAGAGCTGCAGATCCCGGTTCGAATGATCGGAGGCACGCAGTTCTACGAGCGCAAAGAGGTGAAAGACCTCATCGCGTATCTCAAGATCGCGTTCGATCCGCTCGATGAGATCTCGCTCCGTCGAATCGTGAACTACCCCGCGCGCGGCATCGGGGAGGCGGCGCTCGAGAAGCTCGGCCACTACGCCACGGCCTACTCGACCTCACTCTGGACCGCCGTGACACGCGCTCACGCCGTCGTCGATCTTCCTCCGGCAGCTCGCGAAGGCTGTCGCGATCTCGTGCGCATCGTCGAGGCGACGCGCGCTCGTCTCAACGCCGGCGAGCCTTCGGCAGCCGTCGCTCGCGCGCTCACCGTCGACATCAAGCTGACCGAAGATCTCCAGGCTGCATCGACGTCGAACAGCGCAGCCGCGAGGCGCGTCGGGAACGTCGAAGGCATTCTCGGCGTGTTCGCGCGTCGCGACGACAAAGGCGCTGGCGGCAAAGATCGGTTCGAAGAGTTTCTCCGCATCCTCGCGCTCCGCGAAGACGGGCAAGAAGAAGAGAAGGCCGAAGCCGTCACGCTGACGACCATGCACGGCGCGAAGGGCCTCGAGTTTCGCTACGTCTTCATCGTCGGTCTCGAAGAGGGGCTCCTTCCCCATTCGCGGACGCAGAACGAACGAGCGACCGACGTCGCGACGAGCGAGGGCGCGACCAGCCTCGAAGAGGAGCGGCGTCTGTTCTACGTTGCCGTCACGCGCGCGAAAGATCGTTTGTGGCTCATGCGCGCCGAGCGTCGCGCGTTTCGCGGCAAGATCGCGCAGCGCGTGCCGAGCCGTTTTCTCGCCGAGATCCCCGAAGAGCTCCTCGAGAAAAGAGAAGAGCGATCGAAGCCTGCTGCAGATCCTTCGCTCACGCGCGCGGGCGCCGCGGGCTTGCTCGCAGCGCTCGCGGGGCCACCCCAAGGTTTTCGTAGGCCATGACCGGCTCGAGCTCGCCGCTCGCGTGATGTGAGCTACGCGCGAGGAGCCCGTCTCTCGGAACGATGCGACCCGGCGATCGAATTCTGAACAGGTACGGCGTCGAGAGCCCCGCTGGCGCTGGGGCCATGGGGGTCGTGGGGCGTCGATCTCGAAGGCGGCGCCGTCGTCACGAACGGGACGACGGCGAGGCTCAAGGTGCAAGCGAAGATGCGAAGACGCGCGCGCCGTGAACGTGGCCACGTTGCTCTTCCGAACGCTTCGCCCGTGAACGCCGAGTCAGCTCTGTCGCGGAGATGTCGAGTCGATCACGACGGCTGTCGCGGGGTCGAGCAGGTACCCGCCTTGGACCGTGATGATCGCGTCGCGCAGACCAAGCTTTCGGAGCGTCGCGAGCGCCACACGAACGCGGTTGGCGGCCGCGTCGGATCCGATTCGCTCGCCGGGCCAACCTGCGCGAACGATCTCGTCCATCGACAGAGGCTCGCCCGGTGACGCGACGCGGAGGGTCGCGAGCGCGAAGAGGATTCGACGAAGAGGAATGCGTCGCGAGAGATCGATTGGCGAGGATCCGCCTGGGACCTTGAAGCGAGCACCCTCTTCGAAGAGAGCGAGGGCGCTCGTCGGTACCCTCGCCTCGGGGCGCGCACGCGCGGTGAACAGACGAAGCGCAAAACGCACGTCGTCGTTCGATTGATCGGCCGCGAGCACTTGAACACGATCGCCGATGGCGCGCAGATCGTCGGCCGATGCTCGAGCGAGGGCGACGTGTGCTTCGTGAATCGCGAGCGTGGCGCGAATCGCCGGCTCGGACTCACACGCCGATGCGGCCGAGGTCGCCTTTTCGAGCCACGCCATTGCGCTATCGAGGTCTCTCGCGTCCGCGGAGGCTGCCGCGAGACATCCAGCGATCAAGACCTCGTAACGGGGCCAGCCCGAAGCATGCATGATCTCGAACGCTCGCGAGAGGAGCGGCGTCGCCTGGAGTCTCTCGCCGCGCTCGAGGAACGCAGAGGCGAGGTAGTAGAGCGCGCTCGCTTCTCGAACCGGGGTGCCGACGACGCGGAAGAGATGGACCGCGCGCGCGTGCAACGCGAGCGAGTCGTCGATGCGACCCTGCTCTTGGAGGAGGATCCCGAGACCACTCGAGAGAATGGCTTCGGCGGGCTCGCTCGCGACCGCACGCGCGAGAACGATACCTTCGTCGAAATGGGTGCGCGCTTCGAGGTAGCTTCGACGGAACATCGCGATGACGCCGGCCTCGTAGAGCGCCGTCGGCAGCTCTTCGTCGCAGCCCGCCTCGCGGTAGAGCTCGATCGCTCGCATCGTCTCGCGCTCGGCCGCGTCGAGATCACCCTCTCGCCGATGGGTATGACCCAAGCGCGCTCGAAGCGCGGCCTCTTGTGCGCGTTGCATCCGATCGCGTGGCGCTCGTTCGAGACACCGAAGCGCCAAGATGAGCTCGGCACGCGCAGCGCCGGTCTCACCGAGCGCCTCGACGAGCTCTCCCCATCGGAGCCGCGCCTGCGCTTCGAGCATCGCGTCGCCAGAGTCGCGGGCTCGGGTCAGCGCCGCCGTGAGATCGGCTTTGGCCAGACCGGTATCGCCCACGGAGCGGCGCGTGATCCCTCGTGCGAGGAGAGCTTCGGCAACGCCGGAGGGCTCGATGCTTGCGCTCGTCGCGGCTTCGATCGAGAGGTCGAGGAGCGTCAGACACAGCTCGAGCTGCCCGCGTGACGTGAGAACCGGGGCGAGCGCGAGCGCGATCGTCAGCGAGAGTGCAGGGCCGTCTCCACCGGGATTCCGCTTCGTCTCCGCGACTGCGCTCGCGTGCGCGACCACGAGGTTGTCGAGCTCACGCGAGATCAGCGCGCGTGCACCCGCACCTCCCGCCGTCGAAGCTTCCTTCGCGAGCGCACCGCCGAGCTCTGCGTAGTAGCGCGCGTGCCGTCCCACAGCCTCGTCGCGTGCTTGGGGGTGGCTCGCGAGCTCCTCGGATGCAAGCTCGCGGATGGCCTCGAACGACGAGAAGCGGATCTCCCCCTCACGCTCACGCGCGCGGAGCAAAGAGCGAGCGACGAGCGCTTCGATCGTCGGGAGCACGCCGTCGACCGGGCCGATCAACACGCGCTCCGCGGCTTCGAGGGTGAACCCTCCGCGAAAGACCGAAGAGGCTCCGAGGCGGGCGCGCGACGTCGCGTCGAGCTGCGCGAACGAAGCGACGATCGCTCGACGCATCGACCCGTGCTTGCCGGAGTCGTCGCGCCGCACCAAGAGCTCGAGCGGCGCGACGAGGCGCCGCTTGAGCTGTTCGAGGGTGAGGACCGCGACCCGCGCAGCAGCGAGCTCGATGGCCAAAGGGATGCCGTCGGTCGCACGCACGACCTCGGCCAGCGTCGCGAGCTCGCTCGGGGAAGGCTCGAATCCAGGGCGAACCTCGCGCGCGCGCCGCAGAAAGAGATCGACGCCTTGCGTGCTCCGGATCTCTTCGGCCGATGGCGTGGGCCCTGGCACCGCGAGCGGCTCGAGGTGAACGAGATTTTCGCCGGGGATCCCGAGAACCGTACGCGAGGTCGCGAGAAAGCGCGCGTCGGGCGCCGACAGCATCCACGCGTGGACGACGCGAGCCGCGTCGCTCTCGAGCTGCTCGAGGTTGTCGAGGACGAGGAGAACCCGCTTTCGACGAGCGATCTCGCGACCGACATCTTCGACGATGGTGCGCTCCTCACCGCTCCGAGGTTGGGTCGCTCCGAGGGCGGCGATCACCACGCCACACATCGCATCGACGCTCGTCGCGTCGGTGAGATCGCAGAACCATGCTCCACCGCCGCCGTGCGCTCGAAAGGCTTCCTCGTGCAGGCGTGCGAAGCGCGTGGCCGCGCGCGTCTTGCCCATTCCGCCCGGCCCGAGGATGGTGACGAGGCGAGCCCCTTCGTCGAAGCGCAAAAGGATCGCCGACAGATCGCTCTCGCGTCCCACGAACGACGAAGGGCTCTCGCGTACGTTGGTAGCCGCGGACGCCGTGCGTTTCTTCGGCGAGCCACTCTTCATTGCACGGGGAGGGTACACGGAGTCGGGAGCCGCTTCGACGGCTGACGCTCGACGCGTCGACGACAGGCGTTCGCTACCGTGATTTGCCGGCGCGAGCGAGATCGTAGCCGCGCTGAAGCGCGCGAGCCCAAAGCTCGGCACCGCCTGCGTGCGCCTTGCCTGCGCGGGCGAGCTCGAGGCAAATCGACGTCACGAACGCGCCGTCGTCGCCGATGGGGGCGAGCCCGGTCTTGTGCGCATGCGCGGGAGCGAGCTCGCCGAACGGCCCAGACGCGAGCGCCGCACCAGCGCCATCGGAGAGCGCGAGCACGGCATTCTTGCGGAGCGCAGCACGCATCGTGGAAACGTCCATGTTGAGCCCGAAGAGGTCTTCGGCGCTGGCCCAAACCACGTCGGCTTCCCGGAGAATCATGAGGATCGAGCGCGGATCGCGGCCCGCCCAGAGGTCCCATCGAACGTTGACGTCGACTACGACGATCGTGCCTGCGCGTCGCGCCGCCCGCGCGGCTTTGCAGAGCGCGGCGCCGTGCGAAACGAGCGGTGACATTCCAGAAAGGAGCAGCACCTCGGATGACCACGCGTCGGGGACGGAGATCGGTTGATCTTCGGCTCGATGCGCGACGACCTGGCGTGCACCGCCTCGAACGAACAGCAGGCTGCTCGTCGGCCGCGAGAGCTCGACGCCACCGACGTCGACACCCGCCGCCGACAGCCTCTCGCGCAGTGCGCGGCCGAAGGAGTCGTTCTCGAGAATCGTGGCGAGCCCCACGCGGAGGCCTTGTCGAGCGAGCGAAAGCGCCGTGCTCACAGTGCCGCCGCCTGCTCGAACCTTCACCGGAGCCCCCTCCTCTGGAACGCCTACGCTCCAAAGGGCTTCACCCGCACAGACGACATCGAACGCACGAGCTTTCGGCGGTTCGACGAAGCGGGCAGAGCTCTGCATCCAAATGAGCTTACTCCTCGGACGGCTCCTGCGACAGCGAAGCGCGCTTGACGTCACGGCAGGTCCGGGCGGCGCGCGTCTCAAAGGAGGTCAAAGAGCTCCCCTCTGTGGCTCGGCGCGCGCGTCCTCGAGAATGTCGTCGGTGGCTTTTTCGGCGATCATGTAAACGGCGCTCACAATGAAAAAGCCTGGAATCTTAGGGAAAACCGAGGCGTCGACGACGCGCAAGCCTTTCGTTCCGTACACTCGGAATCGCCCATCGACCACGGCCATCGGGTCGCTCGGGGGGCCCATCTTGTTGCTGCACGAGGCGTGATGACCCCACGCGTGGTCGCGGACGTAGCGCGCAATTTCAGCGGGGCTGTCGACGCTCGGGCCCGGAGTGACCTCGCGCACGACTTTGTCACCGAGCGCGCGCATCACGCGCCGCGCAGTGAGCACGCCTTCCACCACCGCCGCGACGTCTTCGTCGGTGTCGCGCGAAGCCTCTCTGAAGTAGTGAAAGTCGATGTCGGGCGGATCGCGCGGATCGCTCGAACGAAGCCTCACCTCGCCCGATGTATTCTTCGTGTGTGCCTTCAGAACACCCCACGTGAAGTGGTGTTGGTCGGAGACGAGGTCCTTCGAATAGCCCGGGTAGTACCCCTTGAACTGACCCACGAGGCCGAACAAGAACAGATCCGGATCCGCGACTTCTGGATGCGACTTCTTGATGAGCGCTGCGACGACGCCATTGGTCGAATAGGGCCCCTTGCGATGCGACCACCATTCTTCGAGCGCGGGATCGGGCGCCGACGGATCAGGTGAATGCAATCGTGCGCCCCGGAGCACGTCGAAGTCTTTGGCCATCTCGCTGACCACGCCGATCTCGGCTCGGTCTTGGAGATTCTTTCCGACGCCCGGCAAATCGACGCGAGCTTCGATTCCGTGACGCTCGAGCTCCGCCCGCGGACCAATGCCCGACAGCATGAGCAATTGAGGGCTGTTGAACACGCCTCCCGAGAGAATGACCTCGCGCCGAACGAGCAATCGTCGCGGCTCACCGGCGTCTTTGCGAACGTCGGGCCGGGCCGATGCGCGATAGAGGCTCGCACCCTTTTGGTATTCGATTCCCACCGCGCGGTCTCCGTCGAAGATCACGCGGGTAGCGAGCGCGTCGAGCTCGAGCGTCAAATTGCTGGGGCAGGCTGCGAGAACGGCGTGGATGTATTCGCGCGAGCCACACCGAGTCCCATTGTTCGTGCTCAGCGGGACGAACACCATTCCTTCGGGAGACTTCTCGACCATTCGCGCGTCATTGGGATCCCAAAGCGCTTGGGTCGGACTGAGCACCATCTTCGCGACATCGACATAGAGATTGGGATTGGTTTCTGCGGCCTCTTCGATGGCCGCGTCGACGATGGAGAAGAGCTGATTGTCTCGAATGGCGAGCCAAGGGTCGGCGACGTTGGTGTGAAGCCAGCCCGAATGTCCATGACCCGAAGGGTTCTTCGTCGCATTCTTTTCGCTCGTAGCCGGTGCATAGTCGCAATGCTCGAGACGCTCGAAGTAGCGACGCATCGCTTGGGGGCTCCAACCGTCGTCGCCGAGCGAGTGTTGAATGAAGCTCCAATCGCTGTCGTGCGGATAGATCGTGATGAGCGCATTGTGGGCGGTGCATCCGCCGAGCGTCCCCGCGCGTGGATAGAGAACGCCGTCTTCTTTGGCGATGTATCGCGCGTTCTTCTTCTGCTGCGCGTCGTCGGCGTAGGTGCGAACGAAGAAATTCCAAGAGAGCGCCGGATCTTCGGCAGCCTCCGAATGCAGAGCGGGGACGTCACGCGCCCAAGAGGGCGGATCGCCGCCTGCTTCGAGCAGCACCACTTTGAATCCTGCGCGCGCAAGATTGCACGCAAGCGGACCTCCTCCCGCCCCCGAGCCCACGACGACGTAGTCGACCTCGCCGTGATGGGCCTTCTCGCAGCTTCCGTCGATGGGCGCAGGCTGAAAGGCGCTTTGGGTCGAGGGACAACCGGTGAGATAAGAGAGCCCTGCCGCGAGCCCGAGCTTTTCGAAGTCGCGACGTCCGATCGGCTTCGCACCCGTCGACGGCTTCTTCGCGGAGCCCTGCTCGTCGTCTCGGCTCATCGTCTCTCCGCGAGCGGCGCGAAGGTTCGTGGCGCGCGTCCTCGAGATCGTTTGAATGCACGGCTGAAAGCGCTGAGATCGGAGAAGCCGACCAGAAATGCGACGTCACCGACGTTGAGATCGCCGCGCGACAGAAGCTCTTCGGCGCGCTCGAGTCGTACGTCTTCGACGGTCTGGCGAAAGCTCGTCCCCTCGTCGGCCAGGCATCGCCGCAAGCTGCGCTCGCTCATTCCGTGCTCGCGGGCAATCGAGGTCATTTGTGGCGATCCAGACGCCAGATCGCGCGCGATGGCTCTTCGAATGCGCGTCGACAAATCGTCGGTGGCCCGCCCCATCTTCACGAGGAGCGATTCGGCGTGCTCGAGAAAGAACTTGCTCAACGCGGCATTCGCGTCTTTGGGCGTCATGTGGAGGAGGGACTTCGGGAACGTGAACTCGTCGGAGTCGCTGCCGAACGCGATCCTCGTCCTAAAGAAGGCGCGATGGGCCGATGCGTCGTCGGGTGCGGCGTGCTTGAACGAGACCGAGCAAGGCACGAAGTCGTCGTTGCTCGACTGACGGAATGAATGGAGAAATTCCGCCATTCCGCACTCGACGCTCATTGCGACGCCGAGCGTGCGAGCCCCCGCTCGATCGAGCGAGATCACGCCGACGTCGTCGCGTTCGCTGAGCCGCCAATGGGCACCGTTGGTTAGAAGGCGCGTGTACCGCACGGCGCGCTCGAGGGCTTCCCGTCCGGTGCGGCTCGTCATGATGGCGAATCCCATGACGTGAAAGTCTTCGAGACGTCGCTCGTAGACCGTTCGGAGCGCGATACCTCGATCGCCAGAGCCAGTGTAGAGCTGCTCCCAGAGAGCGTCGATCACCTCGATCGGGACATGGCGCTCGGGATCGCCGAGCGCCTCGGTAGGCAGACCGAGGGTCGCGAGGAACGGCTCGACCGGGAGCCCCGCGCCTGCCGCCATCTTCACGATCCGTCCTCCGACGAGAACGGACGTCGTCTTTCCCGACAGTCGAATGGGCATCCGGGACGGTAACGTACCAGAGGCCCATTCGATCGAGGTGCCGACGCTCTGTCGCAATCCTGCCCGACGTTTTCAGTAAGCGGGCGCGACTCCGACGAGCTTCGCGCGTGCCGTCTCGAAGCTCGGCGGAACCTCGGCTGCCGTCGCCGTCCACATCGTGAACGATCCGGTGACGCTCACCTCGCTCGAAGCGGCCATGCAGGCAGCGTGCTCGGGGCTCGCTACGAAGGTCATCATCGCTTCGGGTGACTTCCAGACCGTGATCGTCCTCGCGGTGCCGCACTTCTTCGAAGTCCCGACGCTGAAGCCGATGAAGCCGTCGCTCTGGTTCGCTCGACCGATTGCAGCCGTCGAGAGCTGAAAAAACTTCGCCTGCGCTTTGGGGCGCTCGGTCAGCACTGTCGTCGCGACGACGTACGAGTCGAGCGGGGTGCCGACGAGGCCGCCCTTCGACGCATCGAACCCTGGGCCGCCAAACGGTCCGAGCTCCACGAGATCGTCTTCGACGCAAGCGGGTGTGCTTCCACCCGAGCCGGTCTGTGTCGAACTCGCGGTGGAGCCCACGGTCGCACTGCTGGTGGTCGAGCTTCCGCCACCGGAGCCATTGGCAGACTCGGTACCGCAGGCGCCGAGGATGAAGAAGGCAGAAGTCATGGCGAGTCGAGCGAGCGAGAGATTCATCGAGATTCCTTCTGGGAGAGGGTCGGTTCGAGGCGATGGATGAGCGCGAAATGAAGCTCGTCGAACGTGCGATCGAGTCGTTTCGAGAAGAACTGCGAGCGAGCACCGAAGCTTCGCGTCCCGATCCGCGTGCCGAGCTCTTCGCCTTGGCCGACGACGACGATCCAGCGATCGATCCCCTCGTCCGAGGCGACGCGCAGATACGTGTACGGACCGGCAGGAAGTCGCTCGACGACGCGTCCGTCGAAGACGAGATGCTCGACCGTCGCGCTACCGAGCGGATTGCTCGTCGGCTGAGGGCGCTCGGTCGGGGTCGATCGCCGAGATGCAGCGAACGCGAAGGTCATCCCGCGTGAAACGAAGAGCACCATCGAGAGGGCGATCGTCGCGGCGAGCGCCATGACGGAGAGTCGTCGCGTCGGAGTCGGCATTCCTCATCGATAGCGCTCCGATGCGAAGTCTCCTTGACCCGAACGGCCAGCGTTCGGACCGAGCCGGCCAGCGAGGGGCAGAATCGCGCTCGCGAAACGAGGCCGACGTCACTCGGGGCGCCCAGTCGGAGGTTTCAGCTCCACGCGTTGACGACTACATTGCCAGCGCGCATGCGCGACCTTCGTCGAGTCCTCGCTTTCATGAAGCCGTATTGGCGGCTGTCGCTGCTCGCGCTCGTGGCGTTGACCGTCCTCGTCGGGCTCGATTTGGCGATCCCGCGGCTCATTCAGCGAATCATCGACGAAGGCATCCACAAGCAGAACCGGAGCCTCATCGTTCAGACGGCGCTCGTCATGCTCGGCATCTCGGCGCTCTCGACGGTCATCGCGATCTTCAACAACGGCTTTTCGGTGCGCGTCGGAGAAGGCGTCGCCCGCGATCTGCGCGAAGCGCTCTTTCTCCGCATCCAGAGCTTCTCGTTCGGCAACCTCGACCGCCAAAAGACGGGGCGGCTCATGGTGCGGCTGACGAGCGACGTCGCCGCGGTGAAGAGCCTCGCGCAGATCTCGCTTCGAATCGGGACGCGCGCGCCGCTCATGATGCTCGGAAGCCTCGCGCTCATGATCACCACCAGCCGGAGCTTGGCGCTGACGATGCTCCCGCTGCTCTTGGTCACGTCGGTCTTGATCGGTTTCTTCGTCGTTCGCATGGAGCCCCTCTACCGCGCGGTTCAGCTCAAGCTCGACGGGCTCAACAACGTTCTGCAAGAAAACATCGCGGGCGTTCGACTCGTGAAAGCCTCGGTGCGCGCCGACTACGAAGAGGAGCGCTTCGAGACGGCCAACGAAGCCATGACCGCGCGCTCGATCAAGGTCATGAAGTTCATGAGCTCGATGACGCCGCTCTTGACGATGTGCATCAACGTCGGCGTCGTCATCGTGATCTGGCTCGGCGGGCTCCAGTCGATTCGCGGTGAGCTATCGGTCGGCCAGATCGTCGCGTTCACGAACTACATGCTCATGACGATGTCGCCGCTCGTCATGATGACGATGCTCTCGAACGTCTGGGCAGCAGGCTTCGCCTCTTCGGGACGAATGGACGAGATTCTCGAGAGCGTCCCCGACGTCCTCGACCGCGAGGGCGCCGTCGCGCTCCCATCCTCCGACGTCCCACGCGTGGTGTTGGACGACGTGTCGTTCACCTACAGCGGCGAAGGAAACGAGCCTGTCTTGCGAGGCGTGAATCTCACCGTCGAGCCAGGACAGACCGTCGCGATTCTCGGCTCGACGGGCGCAGGCAAATCGACGCTCGTGAACCTCATCCCACGCTTCTACGACGTCACGTCGGGTCGCGTCGTCGTCGGTGAAAGAGACGTTCGAGACCTCACCCAAGATTCGCTCGTTCTCGCCGTGGGGCTGGTTCCGCAAGAGACGATTCTGTTCTCCGGCACCGTTCGCGACAACCTTCGTTATGGCCGCAAAGAGGCCTCCGACGAAGAGGTGATCCAAGCGGCAAAAGCGGCGCAGGCGCACGACTTCGTGATGGGCCTCGCCGAGGGGTACGAGAGCCGCATCGAGCAGCGTGGGACGAATCTCTCGGGAGGTCAGAAGCAGCGCCTCGCCATTGCGCGCGCTTTGCTCGTCAAGCCGAGGATATTGATACTCGACGACAGCACCAGCGCCGTCGACGTCGAGACCGAGACGAAGATCCAAGAAGCGCTCGCCGCCGACAAGATGGGCCGGACCACGATCGTGGTCGCGCAGCGCATCAGCACGGTGCTCAATGCCGACAAGATCGTCGTCCTCGACAAGGGTCGCATCGTCGCCGAAGGAACCCATCGCGAGCTCATGAAGTCGAGCCCGGTTTACCAAGAGATTTACGACTCGCAGCTCGGTGGAGGAGCGTCGTCGTGAGCACCCAGGGCGCCGGACCCGAGCCGACGAAGTTTCCCGACGCGGGGCCCGGCGTTCGCGGAGCGATGCAGCCCGTGGGACCGCGGCACATCGGCACCATCGCTCGCGCCAAAGATCCGCGCGGAACGCTGGGCCGTCTGGCAGGCTATTTCGCAGGCTTCCGAGGCGGGCTCGCGGTCGTCGTCGCCTGCATCGTCGTGTACACGCTCGTGGGTCTCCTCGGCCCCTACCTCATGGGCGTCGCGCTCGATCGGTACATCGCGACCCGCGACGCCGCAGGCCTTTTCAAGATCGCGATGTGGATGCTCGCGGCGTTCTTCGCGAGCAATGCGTTCCAGCTCGTGGCGAGCTGGCTCATGGCGGGGATCTCGCAGCGCGCATTGAAGGCGCTGCGCGGAGAGCTCTTCGAGCACTTGCAATCGTTGTCGCTCGCGTTCTTCGAGAAGAACACGTCGGGAGAGCTCATGAGCCGCCTCACCAACGACATCGACGCCATCAATCAGGCGGTCGCGCAGAACGTGACCACGCTCCTCGCGAGCACGCTCTCGATGATCGGCATTCTGGTGGCGATGTTCGTGCTCGACCGGTGGCTCGCGCTCGCGTCGCTCATCGTCGTGCCGATCATGTTCTGGTTCACGCGCTTCGTTGCCGTCTACACGCGCAAAGGCTTCAAAGATCTCCAGAAGCATCTCGGCGACCTCAATGGCGTGATGGCCGAGTCGATCGGCGGTCAAAAGGTCGTCACGGTGTTTCGACGAAACGAATCGGTGATTGCGCGGTTCCGCGAGAGCAGCGATGCGGTCTATCGCTCGTCGGTCTACGCGAACACGTACGCGCTTCTCTTGATGCCGCTCACGAGCGTCCTCGGAAATCTGTTCGTCATCGTGCTCGCGGGGCTCGGCGGATGGCTCGCGCTCGAAGGCCTCGTCAGCGTCGGCATCATCGCGACCTTCATCAACTACGGGCAGAACTTCGTCCAGCCGCTGCGTCAGCTCTCGAATCTCTACAACACGCTTCAAGCGGCGCTCGCGGGCGCCGAGCGTGTGTTCGAGATCCTCGACACGAAGAAAGAAGTCGACGAGGGGCGTGCTCCGAGCCCGTCGACGGTGAGAGGCGAGGTGAGCTTCGAGCACGTCACTTTCGGATACCTGCCGGATCATCCGATCATTCGCGACATGACGCTCGACGCGCGCCCGGGACAGGTCGTCGCGTTGGTCGGACCGACCGGCGCCGGCAAGACGACCATCATCAATCTATTGACTCGTTTCTACGAAATCGAAAGCGGCAGCATTCGCATCGACGGAACCGACATTCGTGAGATCCCGAAAGCCGATCTTCGCCGCAAGCTCGGTCTCGTTCTCCAAGACACGTTTCTATTCGGCGCGAGCGTGATGGCCAACATTCGCTACGGAAGGCTCGACGCAAAAGACGAAGACGTCGTGAAGGCCGCCGAAATGGCCGACGCCGACCACTTCATTCGGCAGCTCCCGAAGGGCTACGAGACGGTGCTCTCCGAGCGGGCCGACAATCTCAGCCAGGGCCAGAGGCAGCTCCTCGCGATCGCGCGGACGCTCCTCGCCGATCCGGCGATCTTGATCCTCGACGAGGCTACCAGCAGCGTCGACACGCGGACCGAGGCGCGCATCCAAAAGTCGCTCCTGCGCCTCATGAAGGGGCGAACGAGCTTCGTCATTGCCCACCGATTGAGCACGATTCGCGACGCCGATCAGGTGCTCGTGATCGACGGTGGCCGAATCGTGGAGCGCGGGACCCACGACGAGCTGCTCGAGAACAAGGGGATCTACCAACACCTCTACATGAGCCAGTTCAAGGGCCAGGAGCTCTGAGCGAGCCGCCGCTCCAGGTCCAATCGGCCTTCGGAGGCTTATCCTTCGTGCGGGTGTGCCGTTCCTCCATTTCGGAGGCCCGCATGGTCCGAGCTCAGTACGCGTACCGAGAGCAGAGAAAACACCCGCGCAAGGCGTTGCATCCGAAGGCGGCTTTCGCCCTCGACGGCGGCCCGCGGATCGAGGCCTTCTGCCGAGACCTGGGTCTCGGTGGAGCGTTTCTCGAGACGTCGAACGTCGCGGTTTTCGCGACCGAAGTGACGGTGTACCTCGACCTCGAGGGTCACGACGTGGCGATTCGGTCATTGGTTCGTTGGACCGGAAAAGACGGATTCGGTGTCCAGTTCGGGCTCCTCGGAGCGCGTGAGACGAGCCGCCTCGTCGCTCTTCTCGGACACCCGCTCTGATTCGACGTGACAGCGCGGGGAAGCCCTCGCTACGCGGCATCGACATGCAATGCACCGCCCCGGAGCTCGATGACCTTTCTCACGGCGGCGCGTGCGGTCCCGCCCTCGCTCGTGCCGGGCATTGGCGGGTCGCGTTTCGCTCCTGCTGAGTCACGCTGGCGACGATGAGCTTCGCACCCAAGCTTGCTCCGCTCGCCACGCGCGCCGACCTCGATGCGCTCCCGAGCAGCTGGCGCGGTGAGATCATCGACGCCACGCCCTACGCTTTTCCACGTCCTCGCTTCGAGCACGCGAACATCGAGGGTCTGCTGATCGATGACCTCAAGAGCCCGTTCCTGCGAGGGCGCGGTGGGCCCGGCGGCTGGTGGATCCTCGCGGAGCTCGGCATCGAGCTGCCACGCGCTCCCGGGTGAGCCACATCTGGTACATCGACCCGATGCGACGCGAGCTCGAGGTGTGCCGCCTCATCGAAGGCAAATGGCTCCAGCTCGGCGTGTATGGCGGCGACGAGAAGGTGAGAGCGGAGCCCTTCGAGATTGTGGAGCTCGATCTCGCCGAGTGGTGGCTGAAGTCCGAGCGGCACGTCTTTCACGATGTCGAATGGGATTCGCGAAGAGATCACCGGAGCGTCGACCGTGACTTGAGCGAGCTCCATTAAGCTTCTCGTCAGCGCGCTCCTATCGGCAGACCTTCGCCGTGAACGTTCCGGCCGCCGTCACGTCGACGAAGTCTTTTCCGCCCTGTGGCACCTTCTTGCTCGTGACGGCGAGCTTGCCCTTCACGGTCGCGTCGGCGACGAACGACAGCTCGTCGAACTGGACCCACGCCTCGTTGCTCCAAGGGTTGCTCTCGGTCTTTCCGCCCCGTCCAACCGTGACGTCTGCGTGCTGAGGACTGCCCGTCAGTTTCTCGTGCGAGTTGGCTCCGAGCGGTCGAAACATCAAACTCGGCCTCTTGCCCGAGGAGATATCGTACTTGTCTTTGCAGGTCGCCTCGCCTTCGACGACGTAGATGTTCGCGACCCACGCGTAGTCGTCGCTCATGCTCGCCACGTCGGCGAGGAACGTCTGCCCTTTGAAGGGCTTGCCGTCGATCGTTCCCGCGACGGGCGAGTCGGGTGCGCTCTCTTGCGCTGCGAAGTGCCCGGAGTCGTCCGTCGCCTCGCAGGCCTTCGCCTCGAAGCCGCCGAATCCCTTGTATGTGAACTTCTTTCCGTCGGCCTCGCCGCTGTAATCGATGTTGAGCGTCCCTTTGACGATCTCGCCCGCCTTCCCTTCGAATGGCTGGATGGTCGCTTGTGCGCCGTTCTCCCAGGAGTCGACGGGGATCTTCTTGTCCGTCTCCTGCTGGCTGTACGTGGGCCGCACGGCGACGGGCTTACCCGTTGCGAAATGCTTTCCGCCCGGGCCGGGAGTCAACGCGAAGTCGAGCGTGACCGTGTCTTTGGGCATCTTGCCTGTGCAATCATAGGGCTTGTTCGCGAGCCGAATGATCGGACCGTTCGCCTGGTAGACCCAGGCGCTGTCGAACATCACTTCTTTCCCGTCGAACGTGACCTTGACGCCCTTCGGCGGCGGCGGAGCAGCCGCAGCCGACGCGCTCGCCTTCGCGTTCTTCACGGCAGCACTGGACGAAGAGCTCGTGGCCTTGTCTGACGAGGAGCATCCCGAGATCGAGGCGACGGCGATCGCGCCGATGAATGACACACGCGGTAGGACGTGCGCCTTCTTCGGCAAGAGAGCGTCGATTCGGGTTGTCGGAGTTTTCGTCTCGATCTTCGAGCTACGCATGTGGAGGCCCCCTGAGCTCGTTGTGCCGAGCCGGGCGCATAGGAGCAAGCTCGAGGTCATCGCGCAAGCACGTAAGAATGTCGAAGCGCGATGAGCGCTCAGGTCTTCTTGACCTCGTCGTCTTCGCCGACTTCGATATTGTGGCGTTTCGCCGCAGCGAGCAGCTTCTTCTTAGCGCGTGACTCGGCCGCCGGGCTTTCGAAGTGCGTCTGATTGAACCGACTGAGGGCATTGCGTACGTGAGCCGCGTCGTGGATCGGCAGGTGCTCCCCACCTTTCGAATCCACGTAGGCGAATTGATTCCGCTCCCAGCTGTGGATCCGATTGAAGCGATTCTCTTCCGTATGAGCCAGCTCGGCTTGGGCATGAAGGATTTGGGCGTCATCTTCAAAACCTCAGGGCGAACGTCCGAGGTCATTGCAAAGAAGCGAGCGCTCAATCTGAAGATGATTCGGAGGCTGAGCTCTACTTTGAACATCCCGGTGGCGGTCTTGGTTCAGGAATACCAACTGAAGAAGGGTGCGGGCCCTAAGGGCCCGCGTATAAACAAGTCGATCGATATTCCGTTGAGACCGAAGTGAGACAGGCGCCCGAGGAACGAGCACCGGAAGC
>JAYUUB010000299.1:0-22023 GCA_043755175.1 Polyangiaceae bacterium
ATCGGGACGCTGCGAATCGCGGCAGCTCCAATCGGGACGCTGCGAATCGGGACGCTGCGAATCGCGGCAGCTCCAATCGGGACGCTGCGAATCGCGGCAGCTCCAATCGGGACGCTGCGAATCGCGGCAGCTCCAATCGGGACAATCCCAATCGAGACAATCTCAGTCGAGACAATCTCAATCGAGACAATCTCAATCGAGACAATCTCAATCGTAGCGGTCCGCATCACGACGCCGCGAATCGAGACCATCCCAATCGTGGCGGCCCGCATCGCGACGCCTCGAATCGCAGTGCTCCGAGCCGCGAGGCGTCGAACCGGCCCGCATCCAATGTCGCAGCGGGTGGTCACCGCCAAGGCGGTGGCCCCGATCGCGGACCGCCTGTCGCGCGCGCTCCTTACCCGAACGAGCCTCAGCGAATCACGCCGAACCGTGGGGGCCCGCATCGAGCGCCCGCTCCTCAGGTCGAGGTGTATCGAAGCCGCGGCAATGTGGCCGCGCCCAATCGCGATTCGGAGCCGAGCCCCCATCGAAGCGGAACGAGGGCAGACGGCGTGAGCCAGGGCGCGAACGACGTACCCCGTCCTGCGGGGCCGAGCCGTGGCGCCCCCCACCGAGGCAACGCCCCGAATGCCAATCGCGGGCCGAGCCCCGACCGCGGAGCTCAGCATCGCGGAGCCGATGCCAATCGCGGAGCTCCTCAACGCGGGAGCGCGCAGGGGACCGAGGCCCATCGCGATCACGTGTCGGGCGGCGCCAATGCCGATCGCGCGAACGTCGATGGCGATAGCCCCAATCGAAGCGCAGACCGCGGCGGCTCGCCCCCGCGAGGCGGCCGCTTCGGAGGACGCCCTCGGTGACCGAGCATGCAAAGCGGACCGCTCGAACCAAAACGCCCCGGGGAACGCGACGCGAAGCTCGCGGGTTGGCCTGCCCTTACGGGTTGGTTTGCTCTCGCCGTCTCAGCGCTCGCGATGGGCTGCTCGTCGCCGACTAAATCGCACGCCGTCGAAGCGCCCCAAGGCGATGTCTTCGGTCGACCGATGCTCGCCGATCCTCCGGCCCAGAGCTCGCGGCCTCTCGACGTCGAAGCCCCGAAAGAAGCTCCTTCCCTTTCGGCTTCGGTCCCGGTCGTCGAATCGTTGGATGTCCCCGGGTACTTGCCTTCGGTGGTCGTCGTGCCCTCGCGCGCGCCCACGCCGTCACCGGTGCTCGTCGTCACGCACGGAGCAGGAGGGCGCCCCGAGCCCGATTGCGCTCGCTACCAAGAGCTCACACGAGGCGCTTTCTTCGTTCTTTGCACACGCGGTCGGGCGACGAACACCCATCTTCCGGTCGAGCAGCGTGGCTACTTCTACGACGGCCACATCGAGCTCGGCCGCGAGATGATCGCCGCGCTCGAGGCGCTCTCGAAGCGCTACGAAGGGCAACTCGATGCGAGCGGAATCACTTTCGCCGGTTACTCGCAGGGGGCGTCGATGGGCATTCTGTTTCTTCAGCAAGGCGGCGCCCGCGACGCGCACGTCCGCCGGATCCTCCTCGTCGAGGGCGGGTTCGCCGATTGGAACATCGCAGTGTCGGAAAAGCTGAAGGAGAGCGGCGTCGAAAAGATCGCGATCGTCTGCGGTCAGGTGCGTTGCCGCGAGAGCGCCGAGCGCTCGGTCGGTTGGATCCGCCGTGCCGGCATCGAGGTCGAGACCCGCTACGCCAGCGGAGCAGGCCATACCTCCGGAGGAGGCGTGAGGCCCCTGGTCGACGAGGTGTGGGAGTGGCTTCGATGAGAGGCGACACCTCCTCGCGCGGCGGCTAGCTCGGGTGCCCAGTCGAACCGAGCGCGCACGTTCTTTGTCGACGCCGCGAACCCCGACGCGTACGGATGCGGCGCGCTCGAATCCGTTTCGGGCGAAAGGCAGCGCAGAGGTTTTCATGGATGATTGGAAGACGATCGGGACCGCGCGAACGACCAGCGGAGCCGAGTTCGAGTTCGCAAACCTCGACGATCACTGGATCGTTCGCGTCGACGGAAGACTGCTCATGTCTTCTCGCATGCACGACTCCGAAGAGGCGCTCGCCGAGCAGGCCCTCGACCGCGTCGACGATCCTGGCCAGGTGTTGGTCGGTGGTCTCGGCCTCGGATTCACGCTGCGCGCCGTCCTCGACCGCGTCCCCGAGACCTCGGTCGTCACGGTCGCCGAGCTCGTCCCCGAGCTGGTCGAATGGAACCGCGTTCACCTCACGAAGCTCAGCGACCACGCGCTCGACGATCCTCGCTGCAAGGTCGTCGTCGGTGACGTCTTCGACCTCATCAAGAGCTCGCCGCGCACGTTCGACGTCATTCTTCTCGACGTCGACAACGGCCCGGCGGCGCTCGCGCAGGCCAAGAACCAGCGCCTCTACAACGACGGCGGTGTTCGCGCCTGCTACGCCGCTTTGAAGCCCGAAGGCATTCTCGCCGTGTGGTCGTCGAGCCACAACGGCCGGTACGAGAAGCGGCTGCAGAGCTTCGGCTTCGACGTCGAGGTCATCCGCATCGCGGCGCGCGTCGGCTCTCGCGCGCGTCACGTGATCTTCCTCGCCAAGCGTCCGTTCGACCGCGACAGCTGAGACGAGACGTTTGCGATCGCGATAGGCGGGGTCCGATGAGCGGGGTCCGATGAGCGGGGTCGGATAAGCTCGGACGCATGTTCCAGCCACCCGAGATCGTTCCGCACACCGAAGCGCATCCTCTCGTCGATGGCGAGGTGCGCTTGCTCGGCGCGGTACGCCAGGTGACGGGCGCGATGAGTCGCGTCGAGATGGGCGGCAAGCGTTTGCTCGTCGACTGTGGGCTCGCTCAAGGCGGGGGCGACCACGGCGTGCCCGATGCGGCGCGCGACATCGACGCGCTCGTTCTGACGCACGGCCATCTCGACCACATCGGCCACGTCCCGGATCTGATCGAGAGCCCCTTCGACAAGCCCATCTACGCGACGCTGGCCACGTTGCAGCTAGCGGAGCTGTCGCTCGAAGACAGCTTGAGCATGCAGCGCGTCTCCGACCACGACATCGGTCGATTCATGGCGCGTTTCCGCAAGCTCGCGCGTCCCCTGCCCTACGGCAAGCGCACCGAGCTCGACGGCTTCGCGCTGACCCTCCACGAAGCAGGTCACATCCTCGGCTCGGCGAGCGCCGAGATCGAGAGCAAGAAGAGCCGCGTCATTCTCTCCGGCGACTTGGGTCGCCCCAACAGCCCGATTCTTCGTGATCCCAACACCGAATGGGCCGCGGGCAAACCGGTCGATCTGGTCGTCATGGAATCGACCTATGGCTCGCGTGAGCACGAGCACACGCACCACGACATCGAGGTTCAGCTCGAAGCCCTCTTGAAAGATGCCATCGCGCGCAAAGCCAAAGTGCTCATTCCGGCTTTTGCGATCGGTCGCACGCAGACGTTGCTCTTCTTCTTGAACAAGCTCGTCGAGTCGGGGCGCATTCCGACGGTTCCCGTCGCCATCGACACACCGATGGGTCTCGCCGTCACCGAGACCTATTCGAAGTTCAAACCCCTTTACGACAAAGAGTCGCTAGAGCTACTCGCGCGCTCCGACGATCCACTCGACTTCGAGCAGCTCTTCGAAGTGCGCCGCGGCAAAGACTCGCGACAGCTCGACGGCGCAGTCGGCCCGATTGTGATCATCGCCGGCTCCGGCATGTGCACCGGAGGCCGCATCATCGGGCACCTGCGCGCGGGCTTGCCAAGTCCGAACACCACCGTGCTCTTCGTCGGCTACCAGGCGGAGGGAACGCCCGGAAGGCGTATCCAGAACGCCGCGCGCACGCAGGGGACGGTTTGGCTCGACGGAGAAAACATCAAGGTCCGAGCCAAGGTCGAGACGTTGCTCGGTCTGTCGGCCCACGCCGACCGAAAAGAGCTTCTCGGCTGGCTGAGGCACATCCCCGCAGTCGAGCGTGTCGCTCTGCACCATGGCGACGTGGAGGCGCAAGACGCGTTTGCGGCGTGGGCTCCGGCGCAGTGAGCCACTCGTGATGAGGGGCACGGACGCGATGGGGAGCGCCAGCACCGAAGCTCGCACCGGTCACATCTTGGGATCCAAGGCGATGAAGTACTTCCTCGCGTGCGACACCAGCTGCGGATCGGTCGGGTGATCGACCGTCTCGAGGCCGACGACCTTCGCTTCGAGCGCCGAGTGGTGCTTGTGCAAGTATCGAACGAGGTGAAGCTTCGCGGTCGACGGCCCGAGGACGAGGATCTGCTCGGCGTCGGCGAGCTCTTTCGCGACGTCGGCGAAGAAGTGATTCATGTCGTCGGGGTGATTGTGGGCCTCGCCCGAGCCCTTCGGGTGTTTGTGGAGGTGACGATGGGGCGCAGCGAGCTTCTTTTCGTCGAAGCTGTCGCGCTCGACGTGAAAAATGCGGGCTTCTTGGTGATCGATCCAAATGGCGGCATGAACGTGCGAGGTCATGCGGCTCTTATAGCCACGAACGCGGTCCGCGCTCGGAGGCTTTTGGCAAAATCGATCTGGAGCCCACCGCAGCTCACGCGACCGATTTGCTCGTCGGGTACCGCGGCGCGCCTCCGAGCGCTTGTCGGAGCTGCTCGCGACCGACTCCAGTCGCTCCGCGCAAGAGCGGAAGCAGCCACGATCCTCCTGCGTGTTGCGAGATGAAGCCGCGCGCTTTGTCGACGTCGTCGATCACCTCGGTGATGCGAGCCGGATCTTCGAAGTTCGCGGCGAAGGGATCGGCGAGCCTCTGCCTCGCGTCTTCACGCGTTCCATTGCTACCGTATTGGGCAATCAATACCTGTTTGCCTGCGGCAGGTATCGACTCGAGTGAGAGGTGAACGAATCGAACCGTCGGCGCGCCGTGTCGTTCCCACTAGCGCTCGAAGGTCGCCGTCATCCACGCGGTGTCGAAGGGCCGGTCGCCTCGCTCGACGATTTGCTCGACCAGATTTCTCGCCATCTCGTTTCCGCGGTTGGCGCCTCGTTCGGCGATTGGATCGAGCGACACCGCGGTATCGCCGAGAGGCGTGACGACGCGTCCGCTCGGGAGCTTGCCGACCGGATTTCTCACGGTCGGCGTGACGGCGCCGACGAGCCCACCGTGGTCGTCGGCAATCACCATGTCTTTGGCCCAATCCCAATCCCACGGGATGAGCTCGCGAATGACAGCTTTGGCGATGCGCAACGTCTCCTCGGCGCTCTTGGATTCGCCAAAGCGATCCGTGCGACCGCTCGGCTTCGCCTCGAAGAGCATGTTCCAGGTCGGGGCGTGATCGCGATGGTAGTAGGGTAACCAGAAGGCCTCGCCCCACGGTGCGAGGAGATTGAACTTCACGGGCGTGAAGGGCACACCCGAAAAGCCCATCTTCGCGCCGCGCGTGATATCATGGCGAGGCGCGTTGGAGGCTCGGGGTAGACGCGGCGCTCGGCGTTGCGCTCGAACAGACCGGCGATGTCGGCGCGCCCGGCCGCGACGATCGTGAGATCGTGTGCGTCGCGAATGAATACTCCTCGACGTCCGCACACAACACGACAGAGAGCGCCTGCTGGTGCCACGAGGGGAGTGCCTCCAGCCGCGTGGGAGCCGCTCGCGAGCATGAAGCCCTGCCTTTTCGCGGACGAACGAATCGGTCAGAACGCCCAGCCGATCCCCGCTTGGAGCGAGAGCACCGGGACGACGGGCACCTGCGGGACGATGGCGAGGTCGACCTCGATCGGCTTCACGACGACGAAGAATCCTTCTGCGCCGCCGCGCGCGGGGTGCTCGACCAACTTCTCGATCGTCGCGTCTTGCTCGACGATGTTGAGCTCGACGCGGCGGTTCTTCTCGCGACCTGCCTCGCTGTCTTCGTTCGAGAGCGGCTTCGAAGAGCCGAAGCCCTTCGACGTGAGTCGATCTTCGGCGATGCCGCCCTTCGCTACGAGGTGTTCGCGCACTGCTTTCGCGCGCGCCTCGGAGAGCGTTCGATTCACCTCGGCGTCGCCCTCTGAGCTCGCGTGGCCCTCGACTTGGACGCGCTTGATCTGTGGGCTTCGTCGGAGGACGTCTGCGATCTCATCGAGCAGCGCGAAGCTGACGGGCTCGATCACCGCCTTGTTCGCTTCGAACTGCACCTTCTCGTGAATCTCGATGTGATCGGCGCGGACCTCTACGCGCTTGGTGCGAACAGGCATCTTTCCGTTGATGGCCTTCACGACTGGAAATGGAAAGAGCCGCCCTTCGATCCCCGTCCCCACGAGGCCGCCTGCCGACGCGCCCCCGCTGAACCCATAGACCGCGCCGCCTTGCACGTAAGGAGCGATCGTGAATTCCATTTTGCCTGCCGGTATCGAAAAGTCCCAACCAAGGCGTGCGGCGGATGCACCCGTGCTCGGGCCGGTGAATCCGAGATCGAAACGCTGAACGATCCCGACCACGAATCCATCGTGTCGACCGGATACGTGGTAGCCCGCGGAGATCTCCAAGGGGTACGCGGCGCCGACCCCTTGCGAAGGGACCGCGAGGCTGACACCCAGCACGTGACCCTCGATGTGAAAGGCCCCGCGTTCGGATTCGGCACGGGCGCGGGTCGTTGTCGTGAAGATGGCGAGCGAGACGAGAATGAACTTCCAAAACCGCATGACGAGACGTCCTCCGATGAAGCGCGTCGCGCGACCTTGCGCATCCGCCACCTCGAAGACGCAGGCGGCGCCCCCGCGTAGCATTCTTCCTGTCGATTTTTGCGGATGCGGCGGTTTTGCAGGACGTGGCATGAATGAAGCGCCGATGCGCGCAATTTGGCGTGTTCGGCCAGGCTCCGCGCGGCATCGTCGTTGCATCGCGGCCGATATGGAAACCCTGAGCCGTCGTGTATTCGTGGCCGGCGCGTTGGTTCTCGCAGCTTGTAAGCCCAAGAGCGGACCGAAGAGCGAGACGGCGCCCAGCGCGTCGCAGATCCCGCTCCCCTCGCCTGCAGTGACCACCGCCGAGATGCCGATGCGCGAGCTGGGCAAAACCGGAGTCAAGGTGTCTCGCTTGGGGCTCGGCGGCGCACACATCGGAACGCAGTCCGACGAAGCCGAGAGCATTCGCATCATTCGTACGGCCGTGGATCGCGGCGTGACTTTCCTCGACAACTCCTGGGACTACAACGGGGGCAAGAGCGAAGAGCGCATGGGCAAAGCGCTGCGCGATGGCTATCGCGAAAAGGCCTTCTTGATGACCAAACTCGATGGTCGCACCAAGCAGGCAGCCGCCGATCAGCTCGATCAATCTTTGAAGCGACTGCAGACCGACCGAATCGATCTGGTCCAGGTGCACGAGGTGATCCGCATGACCGATCCAGACCGGGTATTCGCGCCGGGCGGAGCGATCGAAGCGTTCATCGACGCCAAGAAAGCGGGCAAGCTGCGATTCATCGGCTTCACCGGCCACAAAGACCCGAGCATTCACCTTTCCATGTTGGATGCCGCCGACAAACATGGGTTCACGTTCGATACCATTCAATTTCCACTCAACGTCATGGACGCGCATTACCGAAGCTTCGAGAAAGAAGTGCTGCCGGTGGCCAACAAGAAGGGCATCGGCGTTCTGAGCATGAAACCCCTCGGCGGCGGGTTCATCTTGGAGAGCAAGACGGCGACCGCCGAGGAGTGCCTCCGCTACGCCCTCCATCAGCCCACGGCGGTCATGATCACGGGCTGCGACAGCATCGGTATCCTCGAGCAAGCCATTGCCGCCACGGTCAACTTCAAACCGATGAGCGATCCCGAGGTCCAGGCGCTGCTCGACAAGACCCAAGAGACAGCGCTGGCGGGGAAGTTCGAGCGCTTCAAAATAAGCGATCACTTCGACAGCACCTCCAAACACGAGCACTGGCTCGTAGACGCCAAGATTTAGACCTTCGCGTGACCCCTCAGGGCCCGCGTATCAACGAGTCGATCGATATTCCGTCGAGACCGAAGTGAGACAGGTGCCCGAGGAACGAGCACTTAAAGTCTGTTTTTTGTAGGCTGAGGAGCACAGAGACGAGGCCGCCTGTCTCGCGATGGTATCGGCGGAATAGCACCGACTTCATTGTACGCGGGCTGTTAGCTCGCGAGCCGCGGAGTCTGCTCGACCCTAGTAGCCAGTCAAGATCGCGCGAGCAAACCGATTCATGGTCGCAGGCGACGCGCGACGAACGCGCTAGGCACTTGAACGGAGGAGCAGATCAGCAACGGCGAGGCCGGAGAGGAAAGCCCCTTCGACCCGACCCCCCGCTGCCCAATCCCCACCCACCGCAATGGGCAAATGGGGGTCGATCCACGCTCGTTCGTTCCGTGGCTTCGTCGCTTTGGCGTGAGACCAGCGCATCAGAGTGGTCGCGACGGGTCGCATGGGAGGAAGGCCCAGCGAGCGAGACAGCTCTTCGAGCAAGGAGCGCTCGAGCTCGGGTGCAGATGCAGCGAGCCGCTCGCGCGACCATTCGCCGTCTGCGTGCACGACCCAACGTTCGCCCGCGGGGCGACCAGGTTTGCTCGAATCTCGCGCCGCCCAAGACACGCCCGTGTCGCGGGGGCGATCGTCGCGTCCGATGAAGATTCCGTCGAAGGGGATCGCGCTGAGCGGATCGTCGAGGCCCGCGACGAGGCCCAACGCGACGCACGGCTCCAGATCGACTTCGGCAGCCGTCATCGCAACAGAAGGCGCGATGTCGGCGAGCAATCGGGCGGCTTGATTCGCTGGCAAGCAAACCGCGACCGCATCGAACGGCCCCAGCTCTCGACGGGCTCCCGATTCGACGGAGGGACCAGAGGGCGGAAGAGTCTCTTGCGCGGTACCTTGCACTCCGAGCAGGAACAGCGCGTCGCCGCGACGCTCGATGCGATCGACCCGATGGCTCGAGAGAATGGGGACATCGAGCGATTCATACCGAGCGATCGCGCTCATACCCGGGGTTCCGACGAATCGATCGACGAAGGGCGTCGGCGTGATGGAGCTGCCGCGCCCGTCGGTCGCACCGAAGCGTCCTTGCCAGGGCGCACAGACACCTTGCTCGATCATCGCTTGCAACCGTTTTGCAAATAGATCGTCACGGACGGTGAAGTACTGCGCACCGAGGTCGAACGACAGAGGCGGGATGCGTCGTGTCGCCAATCGCCCGCCGGGAGATCGGCCCTTGTCGATTACGACGACCTCGGTCCCGTGCTCGAGCAGCGTGCGAGCGCACGTCAGGCCTGCGAGCCCAGCGCCCACGATCGCCGCACGCCGCAGAGGCCGACCGAAGCCCCTCATTGCGTATTGGTTGCCGTCTTTGCGCGCAGCCGATCGAGCGCAATGGTCTCGAGCGCTTTTTCGTGGCTCGCCTCGAGCACCACCGGCGGCGCGACCCCAGCCGCGTCGGCCTCGGCCCAGCGCGCTGCGCAGAGGCACCAATGGTCGCCAGGACGAAGACCGGGAAATCCACCCGCCGGAGAGACGAGATCGTTTCCGTGCTCGACGGTGAAGCGCAAGAACCGTTCGGTCATCTCCGCGCAGACGACGTGTACGCCCGCGTCGTCAGCGCCCGTCGCGCATCGACCATCGCGATAGACACCCGTCATGGGGTGCGTCGAGCACGTCGCGAGCGCTCCGCTGAGAACGTTCGCGCCCTCGCTCGTCGCGGTCCCTCGTGTTTGATGCGGCGGGATCACACACGACGAAGGCTCGCCCGACGAGCCGAGTGGGGCGGAGGCGTCGTTGCCCTCGGGGGCGCTCTTCAGCGTCGCGTTGCGAGGCGACGCGCAGGCGCCGAGAAAAATGGCTACGCCGAAGAGGCGCACATTGGGGCTCTGCTCGAGCACCATGGAAGGAGTCGAAGTCTTCGTTCTATGTCTCACGTCATCTCCGGCTGATCGAAAGGTTACATAGAGCGTAGACGACGGGAATCAACCCCGTGACGGGCTGACGGATCGGACGAGGGTCGGGGGTCGTGGACCGAGATCACGCGTCGTCTTCATCGTCGGCGTCGATGCCTTCGAACCAACCGGCGAGATCGATCTCGATCGCCTCGAAAGGCTCGGCTCGGATCTTTTCGATCGCACCATGCGCTTTTGAGCTCGAGCCATGGACCGTTCTCGAGTCGGCTCACGCTCAGGGTCTGCGCGAGGGGCTCGACGTACCAGAGGTGCTTCACGCCCATCTCGGCATAGAAATGGCGCTTGGTCACGAGGTCGTAGCCTCGCGTGCTCTTCGAGAGGACCTCGCCAATCCAATCGGGCACGACATCGATCGCGGTGGTCACGGGGAGTCGAGGGAGACGCTCGCGCCTCCATCCAGCGACATCGGGAGAAAGCTCCTTCGCGCGAGGGTCCTCGATTCCAGGCTCAGCCAGGATCCACCAGCCGCCTGGCCCCCCCGACCACGGTCGAAGGGCCCGCTCACGTCGGCGAGGACGTGGCCCTCGACGCGCGCGTGCGGAGTCCGTGGGCGAGGGAAGGCGTAGAGCGTGCCGTCGATGATCTCGCCTCGCCACGTCGGAGGCAGCGTTTCGAGATCGGCTGCGGTTGCAGGGTAGATACGTTTGGCGCTCGCGCTCATGGCTCGATTTCGAGTCTATCGGAGAACGCACATGAGCGGGCCCCCGCGCGAAACACCGTTCGGTGGTCGGTCACCGCGGAACTCCCGCCGAACGGCTCGCCAAAGAACGCCTTCGATGAGACGCGTTCGCTCATCGGGCGCCGAAGTTGGTACAAGACCTATCCTGGCTCGGGGGAGCGTCTCGAGCCCCTGCGCAGGGTCACTGCGATGCCGAACAACCTGATTCCTTCCCAACTCGACGAGCTCCTCGCCCTTCAAGCAGCGCACGAGACCGCAAGACCGAATGACGACTCCACCGATGATCTCGCGCTCGCCCTGCATCAGCCGAGCGTGCAATTCTTTCTCGAAATCGTAAAACTCTCGAGCTCCCGTCTTTCCAACCATCGCGTGATCATCAAGGAACCTTCGAATCCCGTCGAGCACGCGATCACGAAATGTCTGCTGAACTTCGGACACGCGTAGTACGCGCTGGATTTCTGGCCGCGATGCGCGCGCGAGACCGTAAATTCGACGTCAAGATCAGGTCTACACCCACCCCATCACCAAGCCGAGCGAAAGACGGTCCCCATTGGGCCTGAGAGCCTGCAGCGCGTGGACGATGCGACGATTGTCGCGATCGCCCGCGCATGTGGACCAATGGTCGAGGTCTCCACGCGTGGCCTCCCGAGAATCCTCCACGGCTACCTGCCTCAAATGCTCCCCGAACGACAATATCGGACGACCTTCGACACTCCAGAAAACCGATTCGTCAAGGCGTTCCTGGAGCAGATTGGCTCTGTGATGAGGGTGTAGTTCTCATCGTGACGCCGCGCAGCGCCGAAACCGGGACGCCGCGCAGCGCCGAAACCGGGACGAGCCCCACCCCTCGTCAGCCCCTCACCCACGGGAGGCGCGGGTCAATCGGCAACAGCGCCAAAGCGATTTCAGCGCCGCGACGCCCTCACGAAAACGCGCCCCGCTCGACTCCCCCTCAGCCGCGAATACCGAGCATGCTCAATCGGCAATAGGCGAGATACGCCGCTTCGTGAATCCCCGCGAGCTCGATCGCCGAGTCGATGAGATGCTCCAGATCCCCTGCCGTCCATCGCCCGAGCGGCGATTTGGTCTGACCTCGCGCATGCGCACGCCCGACCAGCGCGCCGAGATGCGCGACCAGCGCCGGAAGCTCTGCAGGCCTCAAGAGCGTCAACTCCAGCTTGTCTTCTTCTTCGGCGAGCCTTCGCACCACCATCGAGCGCTTGCCCAGCTTGGTCGTTCCGAGGAGCGCTGGCGGCGCCTCCACCGCCGCGCGATAACCATTCAAAGCACGCACGGCCGGGTCCATGTCTGCTTGAGGGAAAAGACCACTCGCGCTCGGCTCACTCTGCTCTTTCAAGTCGAAGAGCCACGGATTGTCTTTGCCACTCAACAGAGCCGCGATGCGAAACGTCCCCAAGCTGCCGGTGCCGGCGACCCGAAACGCGCAATCGAGCAATTCGCAGAACGACTTCTTCAGCTTCTCGCCCTCGAGCCCCTTGCGGTAGAGCCGAATGGCTTCATCGACCTTCTCGACCGTGGCAGCATCTACCGGCAAGAGCTTTACGCCGCGACGCAAGCGCGTTTCTTCGGGCTCAAGATACCGCTTCGCCAAATCACGAAACGTGCGCCGCGTCGCTCTCGCCACCAGCCTCTCGACCGGAGGAGGCATTCTCGATGGGGCTGCGCCTCGAAACGCCGCGTCGACATAACTCGATAAAAGAATGCGCGTCAGCTCGAGCGCCTCGGCGCCCGTCGTCCCGAGCTCGCGCGAGCCGACCAGGAGACTCGTGCACAAGCGCAAGAGGTCGACGCGAAAAGGCCCTATGAACGACTCGTCGAAATCGTTGAGATCGAACCGCGCGGGGTTCGGCTCGCGCGGCCCTGCCCACGGCCCCGGCTCATAGGCGCCAAAGTTCTCGATGTGCAGATCGCCGACGAGCCAACCTTCACCCGACGGCCCCTCGAGCAGCTGAGGCCGCTTCTCGAGGATCTCGTAGAAGAGAGACGCCGCGCCGCGCAAGAATGCCAAAGGCGATGCCCGCATGCGCTCGGCTTTCCGCGTGAAGAGAATCGGCCGGTCGAGCGTCCGCTGGTAGTCGCGCGCGATTTGTCGCTCTGCGAGCGCGCGCGGATGAAGGGCGTCGTCCATGCGTGAGTCGTGTGACACGGTCTTCACGGTATCCGCGTTTCGCGACCCTGGCTCCCCAACCCTTCTTCATCTTCGGCTCGCTCCATCAGCGCGATCTGGCTCCGCTCGGCCCGCCGGTCTGCCTGTTCCCGCTCGAGCGAGCCCGCCCCGCTCCAAAGCACCTCTCATGAGTTTTTCAACGGGCTGCGAGCTCTCGGCTAGACTGCTGGCCGTCCCATGAACGCGATCGATCTGAGGAGCGACACCGTCACCCGACCCACCGCCGCGATGCGCCAGACCATGGCCGAGGCCGAGGTCGGTGACGACGTCTACGGCGAAGACCCCTCGGTCCGCGCGCTCGAAGAGCACGTCGCCGCGCTGCTCGGCAAAGAGGCTGCGCTCTTCGTCCCGAGCGGGACGATGTCGAACCAGATCGCGCTCTTGTGCCACACGTCGCGCGGCGACGAGGTCTACGTCGGCGAAGGCTCGCACTGCGCCTATTACGAGTCGGGCGCAGGCGCCGCGTGGAGCGGCGTGCAATTCGTAGAGGTCGGCAAAGGCGGAATCTACGACGCCAAGTCGCTCGCCCAAGCGATTCGACCGCGCGCTTTCTACATGCCGAGCCCACGCCTCGTCGTCGTCGAGAACACGCACAACCGCGGCGGCGGCAAAGTGTTTCCCCAGACTGAGGTCGACGCCATCGCGAAGGTCGCGCGCGAAAAAGGTCTCGGGCTTCATCTCGATGGTGCACGCATCTGGAACGCCAGCGCCGCGTCTAAAATCTCGGAGCGCGGGCTCGCCGCACCGTTCGACACGGTGAGCGTCTGCTTCTCGAAGGGCCTCGGAGCTCCCGTCGGCTCGGCGCTCCTCGGGAGCCGCGAGCTCATCGGACGCGCTCTTCGCTTTCGCAAGATGCTCGGTGGCGGCATGCGTCAGGTCGGCATTCTCGCCGCGGCTGCTCGCTACGCGCTCGATCACCACCGCGCGAGGCTCGGTGAAGACCACGACAACGCGCGCCTGTTCGCCAAGCGCCTGGCTGGCTCGAAGGGGCTCACGCCGCACGAGGTCGAGACGAACATCGTGCTGATCGACACGATCCCACCCGCCGAAATCGTGGCCAAGGCCGCCGAGAAGCGTGGCGTTCTGCTCTCGGTGTTCGGTGAGCATCGCCTCCGCGCGGTCACCCACCTCGACGTCTCGCGAGAAGACGCGGTTCGCGCGAGTGAGCTGCTCGCCTCGGCCATTCGCGACGTCGACACCGATGGGAGCGTCGCCGGAAGCGCGTGAAGACCTCGGTCCTTCTCCTCTCGCTCACTCTCGTGGGCTGCGCACCGAGCTACGCGAACGGCTACCGAGAGGCGCTCGCGCGGGGGCTCGCGGCCCAGAACGCGGGTCGCTACGAAGAAGCCGCCGCGGCCTTCAAGAAGGCTGCGAAACTCGGCGAGCGCTACAAAGATCGGGATGAAGCGCGCCTCCTCGAAGGCCATGCCTACGAGCATCTCGGGCGCTTCGAAGAGGCCGAGAAGACGTACGACGCGATCGTTCGCGAAGGCGGCGGTCGCTACCAAGCCATTCGCGCCGAGTTCGCGCGCGCACGCATCGTCACCGAGAGAAAGGGCGCGTCGGCCGGCGACAAGTTGATGCTCGCGGCGGTGAAGCACTTTCCGTCGAGTGGTCTCTCGCGTCACGCGATGATGCGCATGCTCGAGCCCATCGAGCGCGACAAAGGGCCCGACGCGGCGCTCGCTTGGCTTCGTGCGCTCGAGCCGTTCGCGCGAGGCAACGATCTCGAAGAAGAAGTCGCTTACGAAGAGGGACTCGTTCTCTTTCGCGCGAGCCGTTACAAAGAGGCGTACGACGTCTTCGTGGCGAGCGCACGCGCGCACCCCTACCCGCACGGATCGCTCACCGACGACGCGTACTATCAAGCGTCGCTCCTCGCCGAAGAGCTCGGCGACGTCGACCAAGCGATCGCGCTGCTCCGCGAGATGATGAAGCCGAGCGAGGCCGCGTACGCAGGCTCGAGCTACGAGCGGCCACGTTTCCCCCAAGGGCAGATGCGCATCGCGATGCTCTACCGCGACAAGAAGCACGACCGCGCTGCTGCGAAGCGCGAGCTCCGCGCGGTGTGCGATCGCTCGGCGACGCGGCTCTGCGATGACGCGCTCTGGTCGAAGGCCCGCCTCGAGCTCGAAGATCACGAAGGAGACCAAGCCTGCGAGTCGGTGCACCTCCTCGCGAAGCTTCGACCCGAGTCGCGCTACATCGTGTGTGGCCACGCGCTCTGCAGCGGCATCCCGGAGAGCGCCCAGTGCCGCGAGTACATCCTGCGCGACTTACGCGGCGAGAACCCGCCCGACGAGAGCCTCACCGACGAGAGTGGCGCGCGGAAGAAGCTCGAGCCTGCTCCGATGCCTCAGTAGCCTTCGCCGCCGTGCGCTCGGGCTCGGCGGCCGCCTCAGACTTCTTCGTCTTTGGGCGTGGTCTCGTCTTCTTCGGGCTCGAGGTCGTCGTCGTCGTCATCGATGTCGACGTCGTCTTCGGCCTCTTCTTCGTCTTCGTCCTTGTCTCGCGCTTCGTACTTGAGGTCGATGCCGACGTCTCCGAGCTGCGTTTCGAGCAGCTCGAGAAGCTCGTCGACGTCGTCCCCGTTCCAATCGTCGAGAACGTCGGACAAGAACTCGAAGAAGTCGCCGTTGTCGAGACGGCGCTCAATTTCTTCGACTTGTTCTTCGGAGAAAGCCTCGAGCACGTCCTCGCGGAGCGCTTCTGTATCGCCCTCCTCGATGGAGTCGTTGGCGGAGAGGCGAATCTGACGAACCGCCCGCTTGTCGAGGTGAATCTCCATGATCCGGAACGGCCACGTTTAGGCGAGTGTCTCGTCGTTCGTCAAGGTATCTTCGGATGAGATGATGCGCGCCCTAGGCACGTTGCTCGGGTTGTACGCTTTCCTCGACGAAGGTGAGGCGCTCGCACAGTCGCAAGATGCCACGGCCCCCCCGCCCGCATCGGCAAGCTCGGCTCCCTCCTCGCCGGCTTCCTCCTCGACGACTGCTTCCTCGACGACTGCGCCCCCGACGACTGCGCCCCCGACGGCTGCGCCCCCGACGGCTGCGCCCCCGACGGCTGCGCCCCCGACGGCTGCGCCCCCGACGACTACCCCGGGGGCGAGCAACGAGGCAGGCACCACGAAGACGGCGCCCTCGAAGAGCAATGGTTCGGCGGCGAGCGGGTCGAATACGCCGTCGGGCGTCGGTCCGGCTCTCGAAGCCAAGCGCGAGCGGAGGCCTTCGCCCCTCCAAGTCGACTACGCGCAATACGGTCTCGGGCTCGGCGGCGACATCAACCTGACGAGCGGTCGGATCTGTCCTCCCGGCGCCTTCACGCCCTGCATCCTCGGCTCGGGTGGGGGTCTCGGGATCCGCGGCGGCTACCGTCCGAGCGGGCCCTGGTACTTCGGCGCCGCCTACCAGTTCTCCAAGCTCGACTCGAACAACCTCTTCCGCCTCGGCATCTTCCAGCAGCTGCGCGGCGAGATGCGCTACTTCGTCGACTTCGGGAGCCGCGTCACGCCGTACGTCGAGTGGGGCGTGGGCGGCGTCATCTACGGCAACGAATGGGGCGCCGACACCGGCGGGGCGATGGCCATGGCAGGGGGAGGCATCGAATTCGAGATCACCCGCGCAGCTCTCGTGGGCCTCGACATGTCCTACGATCCGGTTCTCCTCGCGGGCTACACCGACACGACGGGCCAGAAGCGAGAGACCGGAATCTCTCAGTTTCTCCGCCTCGAGCTGCGCGTCGAGCTGCGCACCGAGCTCGGCCGAGAATGACGCGAAGCGCAGTGCCGAAAGCGCCCGGTTGGGGGCATCAGAAGCGATCCCCTGCCTACAGACTTGACTAGCTCCTCGCAACACGGTCCCCTCCTGCGGTGCTTTGCGACGTTTGTGGGCGGGACAACCCAGACAATCTGACGTTCTGTCAGGACTGTGGAAAGCGGCTGAAGGCAGCTCCGCCTCCCAAGGCTGTGTCTCCGACACCGCCCCACGGCATCCCTGCGGTGTCGAGCCCGTTGAGCAGCGGCGCTCCGATCGGCGCGCTACCCGCAGCGTCGGCCGCAGTATCATCCACTGCGCCGCTCACCGATCCGAACCTCCGCGCCTCGTCGCCGTCTTTCGACGAAAGCGGATCTGGACGACGATCGCATCGACCCGAAGCGCCTGCGTTCTTGTTCGCTCCGCAAGAGGTTTCGATCCCGCGCCTCACAGAGCCGACCGACCTCGCCCCACGACCCTCGCTCGATCCGCTCGGCGGCGGCCAACCGTCGGCGGCCCTGCCCCGAGCCCTCCAGTCGTCCCGGCCGACACCGGTCGCCGCTCCTTCGGGTCCCGTCGTCCCAGCGCCTTCCGCTTCACCGCGCCCGTCGAGCAGCACGTCGGGCGTGTGCTCGGTCTGCGGGTCGCCCAACCCCGCCTCGTACCGCTATTGCGCGACGTGCGGCGGGGCCGTGCGACCCGTTGGCGGCGGAGCGGGCGCGCATGCTCCCGCAGTGGCTCGAGAAGCAGTCGCGCGGGCTCCGGAGTCCGTTCCCCAAGAAGCCGCTGCGACGAGTGCCGAGTCCCCCATCGTGGGTGCGCCCGTGCTCGGCATCGCCGACGCCGCCGAGCCGACCCCGATCACGATCACTTGCACGCGTTGCCACGGCCAATGCAGCGGGGGAGCGCGGTTCTGTAAATACTGCGGGGCCCTACTGGGCAGCGGCGCCGCAGTCGATGCGTCCTCGAAAGCGACATCATCGCAAAAGCCCGCGGCGCCGGGCCTTCAGGAGGAAGCCGCGACGGTCGCGCAGCCGGCAGCACCGATGCCCGTCGCACCGACCCCCGCAGCACCCACCCGCACCGGTGAAGAGCTCGCGGCGCTTTCGAACCCGGCGCCTTCCCATCCGAGCCCTGGAGCGCGCCACGTACCGCCTCCTCCGCCGTCGCAACAGCGTCGCCAAGCGGCTCAAGCGGCCGCGGCTGCAGGCGCAGCCGGCCCCACGTCCGTTCACGGCCCAGGACCCGTGAGTCCGACCGGCGACCAGGCGGCCAAGAGCCTTGCTCGACCGATGCCGAGCCCCATCGCCGAAGCCGCGGCGGCCACGTTCGTAGGGACTTCCCGCATCGAAGAGCCAGTGTTTCTCGGGCGCCTGGTCGTCCTCATCGAAGACGGCTCCGAAGGAAAGACCTACGATCTCGAGCAGAACCAAGTCGACATCGGGCGCACCGAAGGCGACATTGCGCTCTTCGATGACGAGTACGTCTCCCCGCGCCACGCCCGCCTGCTCCGTGTCGACGGTCGTTGGTACGTTCGCGACCTCGGTTCCGCCAACGGCGTTTACGCCCGAACCCGCGGCCAACACCCACTGGAGAACGGCGACTTGATTCTCCTGGGCTTACAGGTGTTACAGTTTCATCCAGTGAGTGAGGCGGAACGCAACCAGGGGGCCGCGCTGCGCCAAGGCGCGCTACAGCGCGGCACCCGTTTGTTCGGATCGAAACCGGTGCGCCGGCTTGCGCGTCTCGAGCAACGAACCATCGAGGGAGTCGTTGCAGACGTGTACAACCTGTTCCGAGACGAAACCGTGATTGGGCGCGAAGTGGGAGACATCGTGTTCACGTCCGACCCCTTCCTTTCGAGGAAACACGCGATCATCAAGCGCATCGACGACGCCTTCTCCATCGAAGACCTCGACTCTTCGAACGGCACGTACGTTGGAATCAAACGCGACACCGTTCTCCAAGACGGCGACCGGATCCGCGTCGGCCAGCATCTCTTTCGCGTCGACCTGACGCGTGATGGCAGCACCGACGAAGCGAAATCCGGCAAGCTCCAAGCCGATGGTCTCCAGCCCGGCGGATCTGCTCAACCTTCTCGAGGCTCGAAGAACGCGTCATGAGCCGGAGCCCGACCAAGGGGAGCGCCGAGTCGTCGCAAGATGCCGCCGCCGCGACCGTCGACGACGGCCCGAGCATCGTTCTCACCGTCGAAGACGTGCCGGTCAGCGTTGCGCCGCAGGCCGTCGCGCCGCAGACCGTCGCGCCGCAGACCGTCGCGCCGCAGAGCCCCGGATCGACACCGAGCTCGACGTCCATCGAAGAGGCGCTCGGCGCAAAGCCCGTTGCCGCGAAGGCGAGCACCGACGGCTCGACCACGAGCAGCGATGCTTCGAAGAGCGATGCTTCGAAGAGCGATGCTTCCAACAGCGATGCGACCAAGCCCGAAGGCTTGGCAGCGAACGGCGCGAAGGCACCTCAGACCCAATCCGCTCCGACCCAATCCGCTCCGACCCAGTCCTCTCAGACCAAGTCCGATGATGGCGCAGCCGCGGCCGACGCGATCGTCAAGCAGGGGGCCGACGACGCGTCCGAAGCCGCCGACGACGGCAAGACGATCCTCGATCCGACCACGATCGTGGTCGCAGAGACCCAACCCGCCCGCGAGGTGAAGCTCCGACTCTTTGGTCGCACCGACGTAGGACAGGTTCGAGAGCACAACGAAGACAACTTCATCGTCGCCGATCTCACCAAGGCGAGCCGCGGTCTCATGGAGATCGATCGCACGCAAATCGTCGGCGAGCGAGGGACTCTGCTGGGAGTTTGCGACGGCATGGGCGGAGCCGCTGCCGGCGAGGTCGCGAGCCAGCTCGCCGTCGACATCGTCTACGAGCGCATGCTCGCGGGTGACCCGCCCGAGTCGCGCGACGACCTCGCTGCGCGCCTCGTCGGCACCATCGAGACCGCCGGGCTCCGCATCTTCGCCGAAGCCAAGGCCGACCGTACGCGGCGCGGCATGGGCACCACGGCGACGATCGCCGCATTGATGGACGACCATCTCTTCCTCGGACAGGTCGGCGACAGCCGAGGCTACCTCCTCCGTGGCGACCGCCTCGTCCAGGTCACGCGCGACCAATCTCTCGTGAATCAGCTCATCGAAGCCGGTCAGCTCACCGAAGAAGAGGCCGAGACCTTCGAGCACAACAACATCATTCTTCAGGCGCTCGGCACCTCCGAGAGCGTGCAGGTCGATCTCACGTACGTCGATCTCCGCAGGGGCGACACGTTGCTCCTCTGCTCCGACGGTCTCTCCGGCATGGTCCGCAACGACGAGATCCGCGAGATCCTTCGGGCCATCGACGATCCCCTCGAGGCGTGTCGCGAGCTCACCGATCGCGCCAACCAGGCCGGCGGTCACGACAACGTGACCGTGGTCATCGCGCGATTCGAAGGCGCGAGCCTGCGCGCGGCATCGAGCGAAGACATCGCTGGGCTCAAGTACCGCAAGTACGAGCTGCCCGAGGGCACGCATCCGAGCGCGCGTCCCGACTCTCGCTCGAGCGGTTTTCCACCGCGGGCGATGACGATCAAGTCGATGCGCCCGGCCGGTCTCGGGAAGACCGACTCCGACGACGACCACCCAGACGATCTCGCCGACGCGATTCGTCGAGCCGAAGACCCGGTAGATCTTCCGCGTGAGGCGACGCCCTCTTGGCTCGCTACGATGCTCATCGTGAGCGCCGTCACGTGCGTGGTCGTCGCCGGCTACTACCTCCTCCGCTAGGCGCAGCAAGGGATGCTCCCCTTACTTCTTCGGCGCCTCTTCTGGACGGTGCCGACGCTGCTCTTGGTCTCGCTCGCGTCGTTCCTGTTTCTGTCGTTCGTCCCCGATCCGACCGACGACGAAGGCGTGCGCGCTGGACTGTCGCCCGAAGAAGTGCGGCTGCAGCGTCGCGAGCGCTTCGTCGATCTCCCGAGGTTCCTCAACGTCGCGCCGCTCGACGTGAAGCGGAGGGCGCTCGCCGCCGTCGCCGAGGTCGCGGCAGGCGGGAACGAGGCAGAGCACGGGTCGCGCGAGCTCGTACGCCTCGGCGCAGCGGCCCTTCCACACGTCATCCCCGCGCTCGATGCATTCTCTCCCGACACCCGGACGCGCATCGCCCTCTCTCTCGCGCCCATCGCGACGCGGATGCATCTGCACAACAACAACGCCGCGGCGCAGCCCGAGACGGCAGCCCTGTTCTGGACGCGCGTCTGGACCGACCGCAACGTCGAGTTCTCGACGAGCGCGGTGCGCACCGCCGTCGAACGGTTGGCTCGTTACCGCACGGTGACGCGCGCCGAAGAGGTCGAGGAGCTCGACACGTTCGCTCTCGAAGCGATCATGCTCCGTCTGCAACGTCCCGAGAACGAGGCCGACATCGAGGTCGCGCGCGCGCTCGTCGACGTGCTCGCTCACGCGACCGGACGCGCCGACCGAATCGAGGAGTCGTTCGATCTCGAGCAGACCCGTGACTGCATCGAGCGCTGGCGCGCCTTCTGGTTCATCTACGGCACCGACTACAAGACGGTCGACGGCGCGGGTCGCGCGAGCGCGCTGGTCCTCGAGACCCGGTACGGCAAGTGGGCGCACTCGGTCGTGACCTCGTTCGCAGCAGGAGCGAAAACGGCGCCGGGGATGGTGCGGGTGGCACGAGGCGCACCGACGACGTTCACCATCGTCTTCGGCGCCATCTTCATCGCGTACGCGATCGGCGTCGGGCTGGGCATCATTTCCGCTGTCTCACGTGGACGCAACATCGATCTGGTCATCGCGACCACCGTCCTCGCGGCGTACTCGGTGCCGACGGCGCTCGTCGCCGTCGCCATCGCGCGCATGAGCGGTCCGACGTCGCACCTCGTCTTGCCTACGCTCATCGTGGCCCTTGGTCTCGTGGCTACGCCGACGCGGCACCAGCGCGCAGCTCTCGCCGCGACGCTCTCGAGCGAATTCGTCCGCTCGGCCGTCGCCCGCGGCGCGGGGCGCTGGCGCGCGGTCGTCGTCCACGGGCTCCGAAGCTCGCTCGTCCCGGTCATCACCCTCGCCACCCTCGAGCCGCCGATGGCGCTCGGAGCGGCCTTCGTCGTCGAGCACGTCTTCGGCCTTCGCGGCCTCGGCGCGCTCACCATCGAGGCCGTGAGCACGCGCGACACCGGCTACCTCATGGCGCTCTCGGTCGTCCTCGCCGGCGTGGCTTCGGTGGCGGTGGTCGTCACCGACGTCGCGCACGCGCTCGTCGACCCGCGCACCCGACACAAGCTCGCGCGAGGTCGGACGTGACGCACGGGGCGATTCTCAGGGCGCACCTTTGGTCGAGCAAGCGCGTGGCCTTGGGGTCCACGTTCCTGGGGCTCCTCGCACTCGTCGCCATCTTCGCCGACCTCTTCGCAGGCGATGCGCCGCTGCTCGTGCGTGGCCCGTCAGGGATCGTGTATCTCCCCGCGATCATGCACCCGGAGCATTTCACCGCGCTCACC
>JAYUUB010000300.1:0-21937 GCA_043755175.1 Polyangiaceae bacterium
GCGTCGCGCCGAATGGAAACCCTTCGTCGCCGCGCAGCCGAGCTGTCGGCGACGCCCGCCCCTTCCGACACGCGCGGACTTTGGAACGAGGTTCTCACGGCCCTCGAGAAGAGCACCCCGTGAGCGCGACGTGGTCGCTCGATCGAGGGAGCCACGTTCCCCACCGAGCAGTGCTCTCGATGGATCGATTGGTCACGTGCGATCCTTTGCGGGCGACCGACGATGATCCATTGGGCATCATCATCGACGCGGCGATGCTCGTAGGTGAGGGCCGAATCGAGCACATCGGGACGCGCGCCGAGATCGTCGCGCTCGCCACCGACGCGCCGACCCTCTGGCTGGGCTCGCTCGTGACGCCGGGGCTCGTCGACGCGCACACCCATGCCGCTTACGTGGGCTCGCGACACGACGAGTACGCGCTCCGCATGAGCGGCGCAGCCTACGAAGAGATCGCGAAAGCCGGCGGCGGAATCGTGTCGAGCATGCGCGCCGTTCGACGCAGCTCGCGCGAACAGATCGCCGCCGAGCTCTCGCTGCGCCTCGAACGGATGGCGTGTCTCGGAGTGACGACGGTCGAGGTCAAGAGCGGCTACGGGCTCGATCTCGAGAGCGAGCTGAAGCAGCTCGAAGCGATCGACGAAGGGGCTCGCGCAGCCCTCGGGCCACGCGTCGTTCCGACCTACCTCGCGCTCCACGCGCTCCCTCCCGAGGCGAACGGCGATCGCGACGCCTACGCGCGGCGCATCGCAGAGCACGACGTCGACGTCGTCGCCGACCGAGGTCTTGCGAGGTTCGTCGATGCCTACGTCGATCGGAACGCTTTCAGCGTCGATCAGGTGAGGCCTGCCCTCCTTCGAGCTCGCTCGCGCGGTCTCGGCGTTCGGCTCCACATCGGCCAATTTGCCGACGTGGGTGGTGCCGGCCTCGCCGCCGACCTGTCCGCCGGGTCGGCAGACCATCTCGAGCACGTCTCGCTCGACGGCGCTCGGCTCCTCGCCACAGCCGGGGTCGTCGCCGTCCTGTTACCCGTCGCGAGCTTCACGCTCGGACAGGCGCCGCCGCCGGTCCATCTCCTCCGCGAAGCCAAAGTCCGACTCTGCGTGGCGAGCGATGCGAATCCTGGAACGGCCCCGAGCGACAGTCTTCCGCTCGCGATGGCGTTCGCCGTTCGGAGCTACGGGCTCTCGGTCGCCGAGACACTCCTCGGTGCGACGCGTGAAGCGGCTTTCTCGCTCGGAATCGATGACATCGGGATCCTCTCCGAAGGGAAGCGCGCCGATTTTTCAGTTTGGGACTTGCCGCACGAGGCCGCGTTGATGCAACCGCACGGGGTCGCTCGAACGCATCTGGTCGTCCGCGACGGCGTGGTCCTCGCGCGGTCGGGCTCAGCCGCGTTCGGCGAGCGCGAGCGCAGGATCGACCCGAGCGGCACGTAGAGCCGGGCCGATGGCTCCCAAGATCGAGAACAGGGCCGCGAAACCAAGCCCGGCGGCCCAAAGCCACCAAGGGAACTGAAAGAACGACGCCGGCTTGAACGGAAAGTCAGGAAGCCGCGTCTGGGCGAGTCGGTCGGCACCCAGCGCTGCGAGCCGCGCGAAGAGCAAACCAGCCGCGCCGCCGAGCGCGCCCACGACAGCCGCCAGCGCCAGCATCCAGGCGCGCATGTCGGCGGCCGAAGCTCCGACCGCGCGGTAAAGGGCGATCTCGCTCTGCCGCTCCGAGACGAGGACGCGGAACGTGTAAGCGATGTTCGACGCGGAGACGACCATCAGCACACCGGCGACGAGTGACAGAAGGGCCATGACGCTCGTGACGAGCACGCTCACGTCTCTTGCGCGCGTGTCTTTGGGCGTGAGCTTCATGGCGCTTCCGGCGTCGATGATTCGCGCAGTATCGCCGTTCGCCTTGACCTTCACCACGACGCTCGAAAACTTCGCGGCCGATTCGGCGCCCGCATACTCGGTGTTCCACCGTCGGACGACGCCGATGGGGAGCGTGAGGCCGAGATCGATCGCTCGCTTCGATACGCCCACCAGCCGCGCTTTGGCGACCCGTGGCTTGCCCGACTTCGCTTTCCCCAGGGTGCTCTCGCCGAGGCGCATCGTGAACGTGAACCCTTGCGCACGATCGACGAGCGTCTTTCCGATGGGCGGCAACCGATGTGCTGGAGCAATCGACTTGTCGAAAATTTCGACCAAGTACTGAGACACGATCACCGGGACCGGATCACTGCAGAGCCCCGTCTCCGCGTCCGAGGCGAGCTCGCAGTAGTGCTCGGCGTCGCAGTCGTCGTTCGATTTGCAGGCACCCTTCGCCGCGGGAAGCGGGTCTTCGAACGGGTATGGGGCTTTCGAGAGCTCGGCCCCGACGAGCGACGGCTCGATCCCGTCACCCACCATTTCGTGTGTGCCGACTTCGCGTCCGAGCAGCTCTTTGCCGCCGAACGCGCCGGCGGGGAATGCGAAGCGAAGCTTGGGATAGACGACTTCGACCGAAGGCAGCGCCCGCAGCGTCGCGACCTCGGCATCGGAAATGCCAGGGTCGTCGCCGCCTCCGAAGAGGAGCCCGGCCATGCCTGGATCTTCTCCTTTCGGCGGCTCGAGCTCGACCTGGTCGATGGGAAAGACGTCTCCCAGCAAGACCGCGCGGACGCCGAGACCGAGCGCGAGGAAGAAGACGAGCGCGGCCGTGCCCGCGGCGATGCCGAAGCCGCTCGTGAAAAGAGCGCCCCGCGTGCGAGTGAGATCGCGACGCACGAGCGCGACCAAAGAGAGAAGCCTCACGCGACACCTCGGGCCGACGCACCCGCGTCGTCGTCGAGGACCTCGGAGGTTCGCGCTGACGGCGCCTGCGGCGGCTCGGCGGCGGACGCGGCATCCAAGAGCTTTCCGTCGGACAATCGGAGCGTGCGTGTTGCGATTTCGGCCATCTGATCGGAGTGCGTGACGGCGACGATCGTGACCCCGTCTTTCTCGTTCAACTCGATGAAGAGCGACAAGAGGCTCGCCGCGGTCGCTCGATCGAGGTTGCCTGTCGGTTCGTCGCAGAGCAGGAGCGGCGGCGAGTTGAGCAGTGCCCGCGCAATCGCCACGCGCTGTCGCTGGCCTCCCGAGAGATGGACCGGCGAGTCATTCGCTCGGTCGGCAATCCCCAGGCGCTCGAGGAGCTCCACTGCGCGACCTCGAAGCTTGGGATCGCGACGGCCAAAGAGCGCCGGCGACAACACGTTGTCGAGAACGCTGAGGTGATAAAAGAGATGGAAGGCCTGGAACACGAATCCGACCTTCTCGCCGCGCAGTCGAGCAAGCTCCCGGTCACCCAGCGCACGCAGGTCGTGGCCGAAGAGCTCGACCTTTCCTTCGAACGTGCGATCGAGGCCGCCGAGAATTCCGAGGAGCGTGCTCTTGCCCGATCCGCTTTCGCCGAGGACGGCCAGCCGCTCCCCCTCATCGACTCGAAGAGAGGCGCCTTCGAGCGGTGTTCGGAGCGCGGCGCCGTCGCGAAACCGCTTCGTCAGGCCTTCGCAGAGCAGAATCGGACGCGTCACGTGTGGCCTCTTAGCATGGCCTTAAGGCATCGGGGCGATCCGTCGCGGCCTCTCGCAGGTCGCGGTCGGTCGCTCTCGCGGCTCATCCGGCGCCCTGGAGGTAGCTCGCCAACCCTTCACGATCGTTGGCGGCCGCGCGCGCGACCTCCAAGCTTATCTCGCCTCGTCGGACCAGATCGGCGAGCGAACGCTCGAGCGTGATCATCCCGTCGCGCTTGCCCGACTGCATGGCGCTCGTGACGTTCGCAATCTTTCCCTCCCGCAAACCATTGGCCACGCTCGGGTTGACGCGCAAAACTTCGAGGGCGAGCGTGCGACCGTCGCCACTCGTGCGTGGCAAGAGGCGCTGCGCAATCACCGCGCGAAGCGAGTCGGCGAGCTGGCTTCGGATCTGACCTTGTCGACCTTCTGGATACACGTCGACGATTCGCTCGATCGCCGACGCCGCCGAGCGACTGTGGAGTGTCGTCAGAACGAGGTGGCCCGTCTCGGCTGCGGTGAGCGCGAGCGAGATGCTCTCGGCGTCACGCATCTCGCCGACGAGGATGACGTCGGGATCCTCGCGAAGTGCGTCGCGAAGACCGGTCGCGAAGTCTCGCGCATCTCGTCCGATCTGTCTCTGCCGAACCAGGCTTCGACCGCGACCGCCTGTCGAAGCGCACGGCGTGAGCGCGTACTCGATGGGATCTTCGAGTGTCACGAGGAGGATCGAGCGCGTTTTCAGCGCTTCCTGAGCAAGCGACGCCAGCGTCGTGCTCTTGCCCGATCCGGTGGGCCCGCAAACGATTACGAGCCCGTTGGGGAGATGCGCGATGTCTGCGAGGGGAACAGGCTGGACGATGGTGTCGAGCGACGGCGCCTCGGGCGGTAGTAGTCGGAACGCTGCAGCGAGCCCGCGAGACGTCTTGTAGACGTTCCCGCGGACGCGCGCTCCGCGACCGCCCGGCAGCGCGTCGCCCCGGTACCCTGGCGTGCTGCGCGGAGGTAGCTCGAGCGCGAAGTCGGCCGACCGACCCTCCTCGAGACGGTCGCGCGACGGAGCGTCGAGAAGTGCTCCGACCAGCGTCTCGGTGTCGACCGGCCCTTCGTCTCCGAGCACCGAGAGAGCCCCGTCGATGCGAACGATCGGAGGCTCGCCGTGCGCAAAATGCAGGTCGCTTCCGCGCGAACCCTGAGCGCGTCGAAGGAGGTCCATGAGCTGGTCATTCGGCTGAACGCTCCCCTCTCGCGGCTTCGCCGCATCCGCAACGAAAGGCGCAACCACGGGAGCCGGCTCGGCGCGCGGCGTCGCGGTGCTTCCTTCGAGGAGGAAGACTGCATCGATCGCACCCTCCTCCCCCTCACGAAGGTTGAGACGAACGGCAAACGTCCCGAGGCCGGGAACCTGATGCTTGACCCCGGCTCTCCGCGTCGTTCGGAGCTGCGCGTCGACTTCGGGCGTGATGAGGTCCCCGAGCAAATGCTTGAGTGTGTCTGCGGAGGTTTTCGGGATTGCGAGACGCTTCGGAGCCCCCGTGGCGAACATGGCGGGAGAGCGATCGGTCCCGAGCCGGAGCTCGTTGGCTCCCTCTCGGTGCGCCAACTGCAGCAGACTGTCGACATGAGGCATGCTCCCCGGAACAACCAAAGAGCGTCGCGTTCATTCCAGCGATCACTAGAGCGCGGAGACGAGCGTCGAATCGCGGTCGATCGACCGCGCCGCCTCTTCGACGCTCACTCGGCGTGCCGCCTCCGATTCAGCGAGCGACTCCGCGTCGATGCCGAGCCAGCCGAGCACGAACGGCGGCGCGGTGAATCCGAGCTCCGGCTCTCAGGCGAACAGCGCCGCCAAGTGCTCGGCGTAGGCCTGGGCGAGCTCTTTGAAGTCGATTCTGTCGAAGCTCTTGGCTTTGCGCCGGCTTGCGTAGGCCGACCCGAGGAGCGCGACGAACATGATCTTGGAGAGCATCCGAAGGCGCGCTCGTTCGAGCAGCCGGTCGATCGGTTCGAAGCAAGGCGAGGTTCTGCGGCTTGCATAACCGCGGGAGGGAGATACACAAATCTGGCACGGGTTCGCTACACGCTCGTGGGGCGTCTTACGACCTCGTCGCAAAGTTTCCCCCGACCCCTTCGTGCTCTACCAATGGAACCCGGGGGACGGTCCCTCGCACGAGACGAAAGGCAGCTGTCGCTCTTGGCTGTGATAGGTTGCCCAAGTGGCTGGTGAACAGCTCGAGCTCCCCCTCAGCGGGACCGTTCCCGCGACCAAGCCGACTCGAATTCCGAGGAGCAAACGGGTCTTCGCGAACCGCAGCCTCAAAATGGCCGGAATCGACTGGGTCGGTTTCGACATGGACTACACGCTCGCGATCTACAACCAGGCCGAAATGGACCGGCTGTCGATCGACGCAACCGTACGGAAGCTCATTGCGCGGGGGTACCCCGAAGAGCTGGCGAGCGCCCACTACCCGCTCGATTTCCCGATTCGCGGCCTTCTCATCGACAAGAAGCACGGACACGTGCTCAAGCTCGATCGATTCAAGCACGTGCAGAAGGGCTACCACGGTTTGAGGCGTCTCGAGCGCGACGAGCTTCGGTCGCTCTACCAATCGAAGCGGGTCCGAAACGCGAGCGCGCGCTACCACTTCATCGACACGCTCTACGCGTTGAGTGAAGCGGCGGTCTACGCGAAGGTCGTCGACGTGCTCGAGTCGCGCGGTTTTCCGATCGATTTCGCCAAACTGTTCGAAGACATCCGCGAGTCGATCGACGAGGCGCACCGCGATGGCAGCATTCTCGACGTCGTCGACCGTTCGCTCCCTCGGTTCGTCGATCGCGACGCTCTCTTGGCGCCGACGCTCCACAAGCTTCGTTCCGCAGGAAAACGGCTCTTTTTGCTCACGAACAGCCGCTGGGAATACACCGAGAAGATGATGACCTACCTTCTTGGCGATGCGATGCCAGAGTATCCGAGCTTCCGTCACTACTTCGATGTCGTCGTAGTCGCTGCGCAGAAACCGTCGTTCTTCCAAGGAGATCGGCCCATTCTGGTGCGCGAGGGCGCGACGACGCAGCCAGCGACTCTCCCACTCGAACGAGGCGCGATTTACGAAGGCGGAAACCTGCACGATCTGGAGAAGGCTCTCGGTGTGAGTGGCGACCGAATCCTTTACGTCGGCGACCACATCTACGGAGACATCCTTCGCTCCCGCCGCGAGAGCGCGTGGCGAACGGCAATGATCATTCAGGAGATGGAAGCTGAGGTTTTGGCGAACGAGGCTTGCCAAGAGGAGCACGTGCTCGCGAACGAGCTCGCGCTTCGACGCGAAGAGCTCGAAGACCAGCTTCGCTTCTACCAACAGCGGTTCAAAGACATCACCAAGAAGCTCGACGATGGTCCTGGCAACCCCTCGGAGCGTGGAACGCTCGAAGCCGAGCGCGGGCGGGTCAAGCGGAACGTCGAGCGAATCAGGGGCCAGATGCGAGCGATCGACGCCGAGAGCGCCGATTTGGATCGCGAGATCGACGCGCACTTCCATCCGTTCTGGGGCTCACTGCTCAAAGAGTCGAACGACCGCTCGAGCTTCGGCGATCAGGTCGAGGAGTATGCGTGTCTCTACACGTCGCGCGTGTCGAACCTGAGCGCCTACTCTCCGCTTCAGCACTTCAGGAGCGCTCGCGACCGCATGGCTCACGAGCAGTGAGCGCATTCGCCGTCTGCTGACCAAGCTCTGCGCTGGCCTCTCGGGCGAGGCTGTTCAAGAAGGTTTTCGACCCGACCCGCCGTCCTCGAAGCTGCAATTCAGAGTGTGCCGTCGAAGTGTCTCAGTCGGCCGTGGTGACGAGGTCGGTGGGCGCGGCTTCGGGCATGTCGGACAGCTCGGTCGGCTCTCGTCCCGTGCCGAGCCATCGTGCTCGACGAAGTCGCCTCCAGCCCGTCGAGCTTCGTGCTCGCCGCGCTCACGCGGCGCGTCGAGGTGTCGGCCCTCGCAGAAGCGGCGCTGACCTCCGGGACTCAGGCGAAAGCCCAATCCCGTGCTAGGCTCGCTCAGTGACGCGCGCCGCGTCGCGGGGGTTGGCTTGCATTCATGGCGATGGATCTCGAATACGCTTATCAGCCCGGGCAGGTTCTCGCAGGCAAGTACCGCGTCGATCGAACGCTGGGCGTAGGAGGCTTCGGCATCGTCGTAGCTGCAACCCACTTGCAGCTAGAAGAGCGTGTCGCGATCAAGGTTCTCCTGCCTGAAGCGGCGAAGAATCCTGCAGCGGCCGAGCGCTTTCTTCGCGAAGCCAAGGCCGCCGTCCGCATCCGCAGCGAGCACGTGGCGCGGGTGACCGATGTCGGAACGTTCACCGCACCCGACGGCGGAACGACGCCATACATGGTGATGGAGTATCTCGAGGGAAGCGACCTCTCGAACTTGGTGAAGGAGCGCGGGGCCCAGATGGTTCCCGATGTCTGCGAGTGGGTCATGCAATCTTGCGAGGCCATCGCCGAGGCGCACGCGCTCGGGATCATTCATCGGGATCTGAAGCCTGCAAACCTCTTTCTCACGCACCGCGTCGACGGCGCGCCCTGCATCAAGGTGCTCGACTTCGGCATTTCGAAGATCACGACGAACGAAGCCGACAAGGGCATGACCAAGTCGAGCGACGTGATGGGGTCGCCCTATTACATGTCGCCCGAGCAAATGCGCTCGACACGAGCCGTCGATGCTCGCTCCGACATCTGGGCACTGGGCGCGATCGTTTACGAGCTTCTCGCGGGCGCCCCGCCGTTCGACGGCGAGACGATGACGGCCCTCATCGTGAACATCATGCAGGAGGCGCCCCGCGACCTCCTGACGCGTCGGAGCGACGTTCCGCGGCAGCTCTACGACGTCGTGATGCGTTGTCTCCAAAAAGATCCTGCGTCGCGTTTCCAAGACGTCTCGGGCCTCGCGCACGCCCTCGCACCGTTCGCGCCACAACGGGCTCACGGCGGGTTGAGCCGTGTCAGCGCAGCCTTGCTCGCAGGCAATCCGTCGAGCAACCCGTCGAGCAACCAGCAACGTGGCACGCTGCCGAGCGCCACGATTCCAGGGTCGCCGGCCGCGATGGGATCTCAGCAATCGGGCTCGCAGCCCTTCTCTTCGCAGCCCTTCTCTTCACAGCCCTTCTCTTCTCAGCCCTTCTCTTCCCAGCCCTTGCCATCGCAGCCGCAAAGCTCGCAACCCTTCGCGGGGCAACGCCAAAGCTCGCGGCCCGCGATACAGCGGCCGCATCTCATGATGACCCCGGGCGGCCAGCATCCCTACGACGAGCCGGTGCCTCCGACCGTGATTCCGACTGGCCCGTATGCTCATCAGCTCGCACCACAGCAAGCCTATCAAACAGGTGGGAACGCTCGTTCTTCCGGCCATCCTCCGACGCTGCTCGGTCCTCCGCCCGGAGCTCCCGCCGCGACTGCGATGGAGCTGCCCGGGGTGTCGCAGATGGGCCTGGCGAACCCACAGGCGTCGTGGGCCGGCACGTTCTCAGGTCAAAAAGCCAAGCCCTCGCGGGCGCCATTGATTGTGGGGCTGACCGCCATCATCATCGGTGCCGGCGCGGCTTCCGGGTTCATTCTCACACGCGACCACCGTGCGCAGGCGGGAGGGCCCGCCGCCGGCGTGGTAGCCCTTCCTTCTTCCACACCATCCACGACCAGCACGCCTTCCCTCAGCTCGAACGCGACTGCCCCGAGCGGAGCTCCCCTCGTGGCTCCCGCAGAGCCCACCGTCGCCGCGAGTCCGAACACGTCGAAGCCTGGTCACGTGGTCGCCCCTGGAACGAAGCCCTCGGCCACGCCGACTGCCACGCCCGTCGTGGTCGCCGAGCCGCCCCACGGGAAGCCCACGACGGCGACGCCGACGCCGACGCCGACGCCGACGCCGACGCCGACACCGACGCCGACGCCCAAGCCTGGACTTTTCGACACTCCGCACTGACGCGCTCCGCGACCTTGGCGTCGCGCACTGCCGAGCGCTCGTTCGCGACGCTTGTCGAAGAGCACGTCCTCGTCGCCTCGGAGACGGCAGAAATCCTGCGAGGAAGGTGTGAGCGCCAAAGCAATGCGATAGAAAGGGGTCCATGCGGCCCTCCCTCACTCACCACGTTCGCTCCTTCGCCGTTGCATTGACGCTCGCTACGGCGGCGGCGGCCGGCCCGTCGATCGCCTTCGCAGGAGAAGGCGATGCAGCGGTCGATCAGTCGCCCGACTCAGTGCGCGCCGATCAGCTCTTCGAAGAGGGACGCAAGCTGATGGGGGAGTCGAAGTTCGCCGAGGCCTGCCCCAAGTTCGAAGCGAGCCAGAAGCTGCGCCCTGGAATCGGAACGCTGTTCAACATGGCCGATTGCCATGAAAAGGCAGGCAAGCTCGAGCTCGCTTACGACGAATTCAAGGAGGTCGTCGAACGAACGAAGGCGGCACTCCAGCCAGACCGCGAGAAGATCGCCAACGAGCGCATCGCGTCGTTGGAGGCGCGCCTCGCACGCTTGGTCATTTCGGTCCCGACGAGTCGCGCCAAAGTGACCATCTCGCTCGACGGAATGAGCCTACCGCCCGATCGCCTCAACGTTCCGCTCGTGGTCACCGCGGGCCAGCACGACATCAAGGCGTCGACCGATCGCGACGAGGGCGAGCCTTTCGAGACGAATGTAGTGTTGCAAGGTGGTGGCAAGACCACCACGATTGCGATTCCGATCGCTCCCGGCGCCAAAATGAAGCGTAAGACCGGGCTCATCGTGGCGGGCAGCGTCTTGATGGGCGTCGGGCTGATCGCCGGAATCGGCGATGCCGTCTACGTCACGAGCGGCAATGCGAACATTGGCCCCGCTGCGGGTCTCGCGCTTCTTTCGATCACAGGCCTCGCCGTCGGCATTCCACTGTTCGCGGTCGGCATGAAGAAGCGGGCCGTCGTCGACAATCGTGCCTTGTCGCTTCCGGCGTCGCCGATCCCCGAGATCAGGGTGGGCGGAGCATCGGCATCGGCTACGTGGCACTTCTGAGCTGACACGACTACCCTCTCGTCATGGCGCGCCGACAGCGAGCTCTCGTGGGAGCGATAGCGTCGCTCGTCGTCGCCGCGCTGCTCATGGCCGGTGCTGCGCCTCTAGAGGCCGAAGAGAACTGGGCCACGCAGCGCGCCGCCGAGCTGGCGACGCAGGGCGATTCGCACCGTGACGCAGGCCAGATCGAGCGTGCGATGGAGCGCTACCGGCAGGCGATCGAGATCGATCCGACCTTCGGCGCATCGTACCTTTCGCTCGGCGGGCTTCGCGAAGCGATGGGCGACGCCGACGAAGCGGAGCGAACGTATACCGCTGGAATCGACCACATCGCGGGCTTCGCCGAAGGGTATCTCGCTCGCGCGACGTTGCGGCTGCGAGCGTCGCGGGGCGACGAGGCGATCGCCGATCTCGATGCTGCGCTCGCTCTGAGACCCACCGACGTGGCCGTCATTCGACGGCTGCGCGACGCCAGCATCACGCTCGGAAAGCTGCCGCTCGCGCTCGCAATGTCGCGCAGGCTGGCGGCCGTCGCGCTTTCGGCAGGAGATGCGGCGGCGGAGCACGAGGCACACGTGACGGTGACTGCGCTGCTCGACATCGTCGGCTTCGTCGATCCCGTCGTCGACGGTGAAGACAGAAACCCGACCCGCAAGGCGCTCGCTCGGGCGCTCGGGCCGCGTCACTCGAACCGCGACAAGCGGAGCGTCGGCACCGAGGCTCGCCCTCCTACCCCCCGACCTTTGGCTGCGCCCAGTAAACCTTCAGCGGCCCCTTCGTCGACCCCAGCAAAGGCGCCTCCACGGCCGAAGTAAGGCAACTGTCGAATCCCGATGAAATCACGTGCGATGCCCACTAGAACGCTCGTATGCAGAGCCCTGCGAAGCCCCATGACGAAGGCCACGACGGTCAGACCTCAGGCCCCCTCTCGTTCGGGTCGCTGCTCGCTCGCGTGAAGCCTGCGATCGAAGCCCGCCTCGAAGCTCTCTGGCACGAGAAGCTCCGTGCCCGCGGTCGCCATGGAGTCGAGGTTCGCGCGGTCGTGACTACTGCGTCAGACCTCACCTTGCGCGGCGGAAAGCGCTATCGGGCTGGGCTCCTCGCAGCGGCGTACTACGGTGTCACGACCGGGCGCGCCGAGAGCAACCTGGAGTCGGTGGTGTTCGGAAAAGGTCCCGACGCCGACGCGATCCTCGGCGGTGGCGTCGCCCTCGAGCTTTTGCAGTCGTACCTCCTGATTCAAGACGATTGGATGGACGGCGACGTCGAGCGACGCGGCGGACCGAGCGCGCACGTCGCGCTCGCAAAATCCCTAGGCGACGAGAAGAAGGGCGCGTCCGGTGCGATTCTCGCGGGCGACCTGGTCTGGTCGATGGCCGTCGAGACCCTCACGCGGCTCGAGGTTGCCCCCGAGCGACGCCTCCTCACGCTCAAGCTCTTTTGCGAGATCCACGAAGACGTCGTCGTCGGTCAGGTGCTCGACACCTTGAGTCGCGAGGTCGACATCGAAGAGCTCCACGCGCTGAAGACCGGTAGCTATACGGTTCGCGGGCCGCTCCTCCTCGGCGCGACGCTCGCCGGTGCAGACGCCGATGTGCTCGCAGCGCTCGAGCGCTTCGCGGCGCCTATCGGCGTGGCGTTCCAGTTGCGCGACGATCTCATCGGGATCTTCGGCTCCGAAAAAGAAGCCGGTCGTCCCGAGGCGAGCGACCTGCGCTCTGGAAAGAACACGGCGGTCATGCGCGAGTGCTTACCGGCGATCGATGCTGCCGGACGCGCGAGGATCGACGCTGTCTGGGGCAACCTCCATGCAGATCGGGCTGCCATCGCTGCAGCGGTCGAGGCCATCGAAGCGAGCGGTGCGCGACAGCGTGTCGAGTCGAGGCTCTTCGCCTTGTGTGACGAAGCCGAGTCCCTCGCTCGAGCACTTCCGTTCTCTGCCGATGCGCGAGGGCTCCTCGCAGAAGCTGCGAACGCGCTTCGAGCGATACCGTCGGGCGGAGCAACCCGCGCGATCCCGAGCCCCGAGGCCCCGACCGTGCAAAATCGCGTGTCGGGCGCGCCGGTCTGACGGAGGACGAGGTTCGAATGGAAGGCTCCGTCATCGGACGAACGGGCGAAGGCCACGCTTCTGGAAAGGTGATCCTGCTTGGTGAGCATGCCGTCGTGTACGGCGTGCCAGGGCTCGCCGCCGGGATCGAGCGCGGCGCATCGGCGACCGCGGTTGCATCGATCGACGGTTCCTCGTTGACACTCGGCGGCCGGACGGTGTTCCCAGGAGACACCGACGACGATCTGGCGAAAGCGTTTCGTGCCTTGCTCGACAGAGCCCCTCTGCCAGTTGGCTGCGAGAAGGGCGTGCGCGTCGAAGCGCGTACCGATCTGGCTCCGGGCGGAGGCCTCGGCTGTTCTGCTGCGCTCGCCGTGGCGATTGCACGCGCGGTCGATCGCATTGGTCTCGAGCTGTCGGAGGCGACGCTCGACCGCGCCAACGCCTGGGAAGGTGTGTTTCACGGAAACCCGTCTGGCATCGACACGGCGGCGGCCTACTCGGGGACCTTCATGCGCTTCACGAAAGCCGATGGCGCGCGTCCCATCGCTTCTCCGGTCGATCTGCATCTGGCGGTCGGGCACTCGGGGACGTCGAGCTCCACCAAAGAGATGGTGGAAGGTGTCGCGCGGATTCGGGCTCGCAAGCCCGAGCAGATCGATCGATTTCTCGAGGCCGTGACCTCGCTCGTCAACAACGCCGAGCTTGCGCTCGGTGCGGGTGACGTCAAGGCACTCGGCCGGTTCCTCGACCTGAATCAGATGCTCTTGGCCGGGCTGATGCTGAGCACCGAGCTCATAGAAGAAATGTGCCGAATCGCGCGCGCCGAGGGTGCGTTGGGCGCGAAGCTCACCGGCTCCGGAGGGGGCGGCTCCGTGATCGCGCTCGCCGCGAGCCCCGAGGTCGGAGGCGATGGTGCGGCCACCGAGCGAATCGTTCGAGCGTGGCAAGCTGCTGGTTTCAAGGCGTTCGCGACTCGCGTGCGCGGGACGAATTCACCCGAAGGAGCGAGAGACCGACGATGAGCCGAAGCTCACGAAGTGCGACAGCCGTAGCGCACCCGAACATCGCGCTGGCGAAATACTGGGGCAAGCAGTCGTTCGGGCACAACCTGCCCGCAGTACCGAGCCTTTCGGTGACGCTCTCCGGGATGTGCACTCGCACGACGGTCACCTTCGACCCCGCGCTCACCGGAGACGAGCTGGTTCTCAACGACAAGCCCTCCGAAGAAGGCCCTCTCCAGCGAGCCTCAGGGCTCCTCGACAAAGTTCGCGCGGCATCGAAGGTCACGTCGTTCGCGCGCGTCACCAGCCAAAACGACTTTCCGACAGCGTCCGGTTTGGCTTCGAGCGCCTCGGCATTCGCTGCGCTCGCCGTGGCGGCCTCTCATGCCGCAGGGCTCACGAGCACGAACGAAGAGCTGAGCGATCTCGCGCGCCGCACCAGCGTGTCGTCTGCCCGCTCGGTGTTGGGCGGCTTCGTCGAGCTGCTCCGCGGCGTCGAAGGCGACGTGGTGCTGTCGGCACGCGAAGTCGCCCCTCGGGATCATTGGGACCTCTCGGTGGTCGTCGCGGTCACGCGGGAGGGCCCGAAAGAGATAGGCTCGAGCGAGGGCATGCTGCACACGGCGAAGACGAGCCCGTATTTCCCGGCGTGGGTCGAGCGCGCACCGAGTGTGTTCGAGCGCGTTCGTCGAGCGGTGTTGGAAAGAGACCTTTCGGCCCTCGGCGAGGCCGCCGAAGAGAGCGCTCTCGCGATGCACGCTGCGGCCATCGCGGCTACGCCCGCGGTCCTCTACTGGACCGGCGCCACGGTCGAAGCGCTTGCGGAGGTCCGACGCATGAGAGGACGAGGTCTCGAAGTCTATTCGACGATCGATGCCGGGCCGCACGTGAAGGTTCTTTGCCGCGCTTCCGATGCAGAGCGCGTCGCGGCTGCGATGCGCGACGTTCCGGGTGTGCTTCGCACGATCGTCACCCGTCCTGGCGGAGCTGCTTCGGTGGTCTCGGACGGGACGGCGTGAGCGACCCCACCTCGAGTGGCGGTCGCGCCGGGGACTCCGAGCGCGTCACGGCGCGGGCTCCTGGCAAGCTCGTTCTTTCAGGGGCCTATTCGGTGCTTTGGGGCGCGCCTTGTTTGGTGACGGCGGTCGATCGCTACGCGATGGCCGTGCGCGACGAGCCCCCGGTTCACGTCTCTGAAGAAGCCAAGGCCGCGATCGCGCTGGGCCTCTTGGATCGAGCCTGCCTCGTCGACGTCTCCGAGCTTCGCGCTTCGGTTGGCGACGGGACGGGGGCGACGCGCAAGCTCGGTTTGGGATCGAGCGCCGCCATCATCGTGGCGACGCTCGCCGCTTCGCGAGCGTCTTCGACGAACCTTCCGTCAGCCGAGGAATGGAGGTCCCGCTTGTTCGACGACGCGCTCTTGGCGCATCGAACGGCTCAAAAGGGTGGAAGCGGCGTCGATGTGGCGGCGAGTGTTCACGGAGGTCTCCTCGCCTGCCGCATCGGTCCTGCCGGCACGCTCGACGTCGAGCCGCGCGGGCTCGTTCCTTCGACTCAAGTTCATATCTTCGCCAGCACTCAGCCCGCCTCGACGCAAAACATGGTCGCGCGTGTTCGCCTCTTCGAGAAGGAAAAGCCCGCACGACACGCAGCCGTCATCGGTGAAGCGCGAACGGCTGCCGAGAGCGCCGCGAGAGCGAGCTCGTTTTCCGACTTACTCGACGCGCTTCGCGCGCAAGACGCGGCGCTGCGTGTCCTCGCGAAAGAGGCCGACGTGCCCATCTTCACCGAGGAGTTCGACGCACTTCACGTGGCCGCCGCGAACGAGGGAGCTTTCTTCGGACCGAGTGGAGCCGGCGGTGGTGACATCGGAATCTACGTCTCGAGCGCTCCGCCCGGCGATGCCTTCGCCGCGATTCTCGCGCGACTCGACGTCGAACGCCTCGACGTGCGCGTCGGTGCAGCCGGCGTGACGGTTCTCGGGGCCAGGTCGACCTGACCGCCATGTCGTCCGCCCTCTCGCACTCCATGTCGCCCGGCCGGTCGCCTCGCTCGTTCGTCTGTCGCCTGGCCTCCGAAGCGCGCTCGGCATCGGCTCGAGCGGCTTCTCCGATACGATGGTATCGCATGCTCTATTGCATTGCGGTGTTGTTACCCGCTTTGGCTGGTTGCACGGTGGGGAGCGTCGTGCGTGTCGTCGACGGGGAGATCGTCGCCCACCGGTTCATCTCCGGTCGGGCGTACGCAGCCTATGCTCGGGGCGTACGAGCCGAGACGACCGGCCATTTCGCCGATGCGATGACAGCGTTCGTGGAGGCGACCGTCGCCGATGCGCGCGGTGTCGAGCCTTGGACCCGACGAGGAGCCGTCGCCTGTCGGCTCGAGCGGTTCCCCGAGGCGGACGCTGCCTTCGCCGAAGCGGCGGCGCGCGACGACTCGTTCGAGCCGCTGTGGCGGGAGCGGGCGTCGTGCTCGCTCGCCCGGTCCGACTTGAAGGGAGCGCTCACCGCGAGCGCTCGTGCCGAGAGCCTCGACCCCGACCGTGAAGAGGCGGTCTTGCTCCGCGCGAACGTGCTCGAACGCGTAGGCGATTCGGCTGGCGCGCTCCGTGAGGTGGTCGGTCTGACGACGCGTCGACCCTCGGCCACGGCATGGAAGAGTCAGCTCGCCATCGCGGAGAGAGCGGGAGACCAGCCTGCCGCGCGGCTCGCGCGTCGAGGTCTCGCCGAGCACCCACGCGGGCCGGATCCGGATGCGCCGAAGCCCCCTGCCCCGACGCTTTCGGATCTCGATGGTGCGTTGTTGATCGGACGCGTCTCCGATGCCGAGCAGATGGGGCGTCGCCTGTCTCTCAACCCCGGGGCGCTCGCGGCGCGGGCCGTGGCCTTGGGGAGAAGCGATGCGGGTGGCGCCCACGCCCTCCAGATCCTCGGAGCCGACCCCCAGAGCGCCGACGCCTTTCTCGCGGAGCTCGCTGCTTCCGAGCTGAGGCTCGACATGGCCGGCGTGGAGAAGCTTTTAGACCGCGGACGGTCGACACAGTTCCAGCGTCCGTCGGAGCTCTCGGTGCTCTTGCTCCTGAACCTGCTCGCGCGGCGCGTCGGGCCCGAGGCCATCGGTGACATCACGACCCTACCTGCGGTAGGAGGCGACCAGCTGGCCGCTCGTTTGCGTGCTGAGCTTGGAGCGCGACGAGACAAGCCTTGAGCCCGAGTGCAGCGCCCGCGAGCGGCGTTGCGGCTCATCGAATTGCGAGCCGTCCTCGCGGCCTGTTGGGTGTGCGATGTCAGTCGCGCGGCGGAAAGACGAGCGGACCGAACACGTAGGCATCACGTCCGCACAGCTCCCACTGCGCGTCGAGGATGCGCGGGGCCTCTCCCGGCGTGTCGGGGCCGGCCCAGTCGACGGCGCCCGGGCGCCCGCGCGGGCCGAGCAAGATGGGAGCGATGAACGCGTGCATCTCGTGTGCGAAGCGAGTCGCGAGCAAGCTTCCGGCGAGCTCGGCTCCGCCTTCGACCAAGAGCGACACGATCCCGAGGGCCGCGAGCTGACGGAGGGCGCTCTCCATGTCGACGCGTCCCTCGCCCGAAGGGGGGATCCGATGGACGTCGCATCCCGCATCGAGAAGCGCCTGCTCGGCATCGCGCGGGGCATCGAGCGTCGTCAAGATGATGGTCGGTGTGTCATGTGTCGTCGCGACCAGGCGGCTGTGGAGCGAGAGTCGGAGGCGGGAGTCGAAAACGATGCGTCTCAGACGTCGACCTTCTGGCAGGGTGAGATCGCGAACCGTGAGAAGCGGATCGTCGGCGATCGCCGTGCCGACACCCACGGCGACAGCGTCGCTCTTGGCCCGGAGCTCTTGCACTTTGATCCGCGCCTCGGGGCCGGTGACCCACTTCGAGGCGCCGGTACGAGTCGCGATTCGCCCGTCGAGGGAGAGCGCGAGCTTAAGGGATACATGGGGAACGCCTGTGGTGATGAATGTCGTCCAAGGCAGGATGATCGACCGAGCCTCGTCTTCGCAGACCCCCAGCGTCACGTCGATGCCCGCCTGCCTCAGCCGATCGATTCCGCCGCCGTCGACGTTGGGGTTCGGATCGACGCACCCGACCACGACGCGTCTCACGCCGGATCGGATGACCGCGTCGGTGCAAGCTGGTGTTCGCCCGTTCTGATTGCAGGGCTCGAGCGACACGAAGAGAGTTCCGTTGACGGCTGCTCCACCGGCAGCGTCGAGTGCAATCTCCTCGGCGTGCATTCCTCGGGCGCTCTCGTGATGACCCACGGCGGCGAGGTGGCCGTCGGCGCTCACGACGACTGCACCGACCGGCGGATTGGGCGAAGGCGCCGCCCGTCGCGCTTCTTCTAGCGCGCGGAGCATGAAGCCCGCATCCCGTTCGACTTCGTTCCCAGAGCTCATTGGTCGGCCATCGAGGTCGTCCGTAGCCGGGCGATGCGAAGAGCGCAAACCATGTCGTACGCCGCCACGGATCCTCCGATCTAGTGCCTAGCCCGGAGCTTACGATCAATCGTCGGTTGGCGATCGGCTCGAGCCACAGAAATGCGACGCGTCGAAACTGCTTCGCTCGCCACGCGCGTCTCGGCGCTTGCGTTTTTGTGATCGTCGACTTCACTTCGCGAGCGGAGGCGCTGGTGCAGAAGCGGTATCGCCGGGGAGGGGCTCTTGCTGATCATCGCGCAGCCGGCCGAGCTCGGCGGCGAACTCGCTGATGTCGCGGAACGAGCGGTACACGCTCGCAAAACGAACGTACGCGACGTCGTCCATTCCACGAAGTCGCGCCATGACACGCTCCCCGAGCTGAGCCGAGGGGACCTCGCGAGCATCGGCGTCTTGGATCTCGCGCTCGATCGAGTCGGCCACATTCTCGATCTGTTCCGCAGAGATTGGGCGCTTGTTGCACGCGATCGATAGGGCCTGGACGATCTTCTTTCGATCGAACGCTTCGCGTCGGCCGTCTTTCTTGACGACGGTGGGCAGCACGTATTCCACCCGCTCGTAGGTGGTGAAGCGACGCTCGCACTGCTCGCACTCACGTCGACGCCTGATCGCGTCTCCCGCGGTGCCTGCACGCGAGTCGATGACGCGATCTTCGGGATGCCCGCAGAAGGGGCATTTCATGGCAGCGCCTCGGGGCTCGAGAGAACGAGCGTCGCGTTGGTTCCTCCGAAGCCGAAGGAGTTGCTCATGACGTGGGTCAGCTTTCGTTCTCTGGCCGCATTGGGGACGCAGTCGAGCAAGCACGCGGGGTCTTGCTCATCGAGATTCATGGTCGGAGGCACACGACCGTGGTGGATCGCCAGCGCCGAGAGGGCCGCTTCGACGGCGCCCGCCCCACCGAGCAAGTGACCCATGACGCTCTTCGTCGAGCTCACCCACAAGCGGTTCTTCACGTCTTTGCCGAGCGCGTGCTCGCCGAATACGGCCACCATGGCTTTCGCCTCTTCGATGTCGCCGTGGGGCGTCGAGGTGCCGTGAGCGTTGATGTAGTCGATCTTCTCGGGAGCGAGCTTCGCGTCTTCGAGCGCCATTCGCATCGCGCGCTGCGCACCTTCACCGTCGGGCGACGGCTTGGTCAGATGGTAGGCGTCGCACGAGGCACCGTACCCGGAGAGCTCGGCGTAGATCTTCGCGCCTCGCGCCCTCGCGTGAGAGAGCGATTCGAGGAGCAATGCGCCGGCTCCTTCGGAGCACACGAAGCCGTCGCGGTCGACGTCCCAGGGCCGGCTTGCCTTTTGGGGATCGGCGTTGCGTCGGGACAGCGCGAACATGGCGGAGAAACCGCCGATCCCGAGCCCTGTGATGGTCGCCTCGGAGCCGCCCGCCAGCATCATCGGTGTTCGGCCGCGCCGGATCCATTCGGCCGCTTCACCGAGGGCGTGGGCGCTCGAGGCGCACGCGCTCGTGTTCGCGTAGCTGGGCCCGCGGAGGCCCAGTGCCATCGCAACTTGTCCACCCGCGAGGTTCGCGATGACCTGTGGAATGAAATACGGGCTGATGCGCGACGGTCCCTTTTCGTGAAGGAGAACCGAACAGTTGTAAAGCCCTTCGAGGCCACCGAGGCCGACGCCGAAGAACGTTCCGCACTTCTCACGGTCTGCGTCGGTGAGCTCGGCGCCCGAGTCCTGCATGCAGAGTTGTGCCGCGGCGATCGCGAGCATCGAGAAGCGGCACATCTCTTTGTGCTTCTTCTTCGGGATGTACGTGACCGGGTCGAAACCTTTGACCTCGCCCGCGAACGTCGTGGGGTAGGCAGACGCATCGAACAGCGTGATCGGACCGATGCCGCTCTTGCCCTCGAGCGTTCCTTGCCACGTGGCCTCGGTACCCGTTCCGACGGGCGTCACGAGGCCGATTCCGGTCACAACGACTCGTTCCATGGTGATGCTCCTAATGCCGCAGAACCGCGCTCGCAACTCGCTGCAGGCACCGTTTAGCGTGAGACCGATTCGAGGTCTTCGGAGGCAGGAGCAGGTCGGGAGGCATGACGCCGAAGAGTCGGCGCTCCCGTTCCGGTCCCGCCATCGGGACGGGGGTGCCGATGGCCGCGGATCCTTCGACCGGTGAAGCAAACGGCAAGAACGAATGCCCCAGTCAGCCGTTCGGGCGACTGGCCTTCGGGCGACTGGGGCATCGAAGCGAGAACGTCGGGGCGACGACCCTCGCGAGCGCGCTAGGCTCTCGACCAATCCAATGACGCGTGCTCGCTCCGGGCTTGAAGGCGCGAAGCAGGCACCAGCGATGTCGCACCAGGACCTCGAAGAGCGCGAGCAAGCGCGCTCGACCGGGACGACTACTTCTTCGCGTGCGTCTCGATGTACGTGATCGCGTCCTGAACGGTACGGATCTTCTCCGTGTCCTCGTCCGGGATGTCGATCTCGAAGGCTTCCTCGAAGGCGAGCACGAGCTCGACCAGTCCGAGCGAATCAGCACCGAGATCGTCGATGAACGTCGACTCGGGTTTGATGTCGTTCTCTTCGACGTCGAGTTGTTCCTTGATGATCCGCTTCACCTCGGCCGTGATGTCCCGACCTTCCGCCATGGCTGCCTCCGAATGACTCTTGTAATCGAACTGCGAGAAGACTCGAACGTTGGGCTCGGGGGTCGAACGGACCGCGTCGCCTCCGATTCTGGTGCTGCGCCTACTACTCCAGTTTTGCGTTCAGGGGCACCCTTTTTCGCGTCTGAGGCAAAGGCATTTCGTCGGACGAGCGACCGACGCGATGACGCCGTCGCTCACATGTACATGCCGCCGTTGACCCGCAGGGTCTCTCCCGTGATGTACGAGGCCTCGTCGGAGCAGAGAAATGCGATGCTCGACGCGATTTCTTCGACACGGCCCGTGCGACCGAGCGGGATCCCTTTCAGCATCTCGGTCTTCATTTCCGGAGTGATCACCGTGGTCATGTCGGTCTCTATGAAGCCCGGGGCGACGGCGTTCACGGTGATGTTGCGCGACGCATATTCGCGGGCGAGGGTCTTGGTCAACCCGAGCAGCGCGGATTTCGAAGCGGAGTAGATCGCCTGACCGGCGTTGCCCATCTCGCCCACGACGCTCGAAAGGAGGACGATGCGGCCGGTCTTCGCTCGCATCATGACTTTAATCGCGGCGCGCGAGCAGGCCAGCGCCCCCTTCACGTTGATGTTCATGATTTTGTCAAAGTCGTCTTCTTTCACGCGCAGGAGGAGACCATCGATGGCGATGCCCGCGTTCGCGACGAGAATGTCGAGCCGACCGTGCCTTTTTGCGATTTCGGCGATGGCGTCCTCCGAGGCCTTCATGTTTCCGACGTCGAAGCCGACCGCCTCGGCCTTGCCCCCGCGCTCTTCGATGGCCGCGACGGTCTTCTTGGCTTCAGCCTCGCCGCGGACGTAGTTCACGATTACGAAAGCGCCCTGTTTGGCCAGAGCCTCTGCCGTGGCTCGACCGATTCCGCGTGAGCCCCCCGTCACGATCGCGACTTTGCCATCCAGGCGAAACATCGTGCCTCCGTCGGAGCGCGACGAGCCGCGCCCATGCCAATTGCTCGAACGACGCGCGCCGACCAGGACGCGCGTCTCACGTCTCAACCGTTCTTCGAAAGCTCACTCTCAAGCGACGCGATGGACGTCGGATCGCTCACGCCGATCACTCGAATGCGCTTGTCGATGCGCTTCACCAAACCTGCGAGGACTTTGCCGGGGCCGATCTCGAGGGCGTGTGTCACGCCCATCGCGGCCGCCCTCTCGATCGACTTTACCCACTCGACGGGTGCATCGACTTGTCGCACGAGAAGCTCTCGAACGCGCGCAGGGTCGGAGTTGCTCTC